>MVZM01000004.1 GCA_002068415.1 Tenericutes bacterium ADurb.BinA124 | reverse complement strand
TGATCTCCCCCAAGAGTTCACATCGACGGGGAGGTTTGGCACCTCGATGTCGGCTCGTCGCATCCTGGGGCTGGAGTAGGTCCCAAGGGTTGGGCTGTTCGCCCATTAAAGCGGCACGTGAGCTGGGTTCAGAACGTCGCGAGACAGTTCGGTCCCTATCTGTCGTGGGCGATGGAAATTTGCGAGGAGCTGCTCCTAGTACGAGAGGACCGGAGTGGACGCACCGCTGGCGAACCAGTTGGCTTACCGGAGCCACTGCTGGGTACCTAAGTGCGGCAAGGATAAACGCTGAAAGCATCTAAGCGTGAAGCCCCCCTCAAGATGAGATTTCCCATTCGCAAGAAGTAAGATCCCTTATAGATGATGAGGTTGATAGGTCAGATGTGTAAGTATGGTGACATATTGAGCTGACTGATACTAATAGATCGAGGACTTAACCTTGCTTGTTACTTTGCAAATGACAAACTTGTTTTTTGACTTGAAGGAATTTGCTTGCAAATTCCCATAGTCAACGAACAAAGTGAGTTGACTTTTACTATTCAATTTTGAAAGACGGTTTGGTGATGATGGCATAATGGTCACACCTGTTCCCATCCCGAACACAGAAGTTAAGCATTTTTGCGCCGATGATAGTTGGGTTTCTACCCCGCAAAAGTAGGTCGTTGCCAAGCCGCTTTCTATTAAATAGTTATATTATTAAATTGTGTGCCTCCGTAGCTCAGTTGGTTAGAGCACATGACTGTTAATCATGGGGTCATAGGTTCAAGTCCTATTGGGGGCGCCATTTTAATTAATATGGTACGATGGCCTGTTGGAGAAATGGTTAACTCATATGCCTTTCACGCATACATTCACGGGTTCGAATCCCGTACAGGTCACCATTTAGATTGTTGGTAATTTTCTTTGGAAAGTTACTTTTTTATTTAGAAAGAGAAGAATAATAAATAAAAAAGTGAATAAAACAAAGGTTTTTCTTCACTTATTTAGGTTTAAAGTATATAATTATGGTGTTAAAAAATTAAGCAAAAGTTGATAATTGCCAACTTAAGAAATATTAATGCGGTTGTGGCGGAATTGGTAGACGCGCTATCTTCAGGCGGTAGTGTCCTTGACGTGTGGGTTCGAATCCCATCAACCGCACCATACTAGAACATTGGGCGTGATACGATTTCATGCCCTTTACTTTTTTTTATCGGTTCTACTAAAAGGACAATTCCTTCTACCTTAAGGACAATTGCTAGAAACAACATAAGGATAAGTCAATTTATTTTACACTTTGCATAGGGTATATGATACATGTGGGAATCAGAGTTTTTTATAGCAAAAAATTAGAGGTAAATACCGAATATACCAAATTTTAACCGAATAGGTATAGAGGTATTGATTAAACATAAGAAGTAGGTAATAATGTATATAATAGAAAAAAAGGTAGAAACAAATATTGAGCTAAAAGCTTAATGTTTGCGTTTTTGCATAAAAAGGAGTGTGTCATGAAAAAAACAATTATGTTTGTAGCAATGATATTAATTGCATCAATTTGTCTTTTTGGTTGTAAAGATAAAACTGAGGTTTTTAAAGTTACATGGGAAAACTATAATGGGACAGTTTTGAAAGTTGATGAAAATGTTGTTAAAGGTACAACACCAGAATACAAAGGTGATGTTCCAACAAAACCTTCAGACGCTGATTATGATTATGAGTTTGATACATGGGCCCCAGAATTAAGGCCAATTGAGGGTGACCAAACATATAGAGCCACCTTTAAGAGTACTGCAAGAAACACTGGCGGTGAAGATACAGGCGGTGGTACTGGCGATGAAGATACAGGCGGTGGTACTGGTGGCGAAGATACTGGTGGCGGTACTGGTGGCGAAGATACTGGTGGCGGTACTGGTGGTGAAGATACAGGCGGTGGTACTGGCGGTGAAGATACAGGCGGCGGTACAAATCCTGAAGCATCACCTAACGTTGACTTTGTTTTTATAGATGATGGCGATGGATATTTTATTAAAGCATACATCGGGACAGATAAAGATGTTGTCATTCCTTCAACATATAATGGAAAGCCTGTAAAAGCTTTAGAAAAATGGGCATTTTTTCTCAATGCGAATTTAGAGTCAGTATTCATTCCAGGAAGTATAAAAACCATAGGTGTAGATGTTTTTTGTACATGTATAGCATTAAAATCAGTTACAATAGAAGAGGGTGTTGAAAAAATAGATATGTGTGCATTTATGGCTTGCCCTGCTTTAACATCAATAGTTTTGCCGAACAGCTTAAAAGAAATTGGAGATGCAGCATTTGCGGAGTGTGAAACATTAGAATCTGTTACTTTTGGAAATGGTCTTGAAACAATTTGTATGTGGGCCTTTAGTAACTGCACCAGTCTTGTAGAGATAAGTCTTCCAAATAATGTCAAGACGATTGGCGAAAAAGCGTTTGGAAACTGTAGTAGTTTAGAAAATATAACTATACCAGATAGTATTGAAACAATAGATCTTGATGCATTTGCAGATTGCACGTCACTAACATATACTTTATACGAAAATGGCAAGTATTTAGGAAATGCCGACAATTCATATGTAGCATTAATAGAAGTTTTAGACACAGAAGGAACTAGTTTCACCGTGCATGATAATTGCAAAGTGCTAGCAAATTCAGCCTTTGAGAACTATGCAAATTTCACAACAATAACCTTAGGAAATAACCTAAACAATATTAGTGATAAAGCTTTTTCGGGGTGCACAAGTTTAACGGCAATAAATGTGCCCAATAGTGCCAAATATATTGGTGCGAATGCCTTTGAAGGCTGCAGTGCTTTAAAAACCGTAGTGCTCGGCAGTGGAGTAACGGAAATCCGGAGATATGCATTTAATAGTTGTGCCATTCTTGATACCATTAATATTCCAGATGGGGTCACAAGTATTGATGGAGGGGCCTTTCATAATTGTGTAAGTCTTACTACGATAAGTTTACCAAATAGCATTACACATATGGGAGAAGAGGCATTTGGCGGATGTAGATACTTAACATATAATGAGGATGAAAATCATAGATACTTAGGTAATGACAGTAATCCATATTTAGTGTTTGTCGAACCATATTCTAGTTCATCATCAATTGTTGTAAAAGAAGGTTGCAAGATTATTTGTGATAATGCATTTTATCAATGCAGAAAGAGTTTACAAAGTGTCACTTTCCCAAACAGCATTACTCATATTGGCGATGGTGTTTTAACTGATTGTTTTAATTTAACAAAAGTTGTAATTGGTGAAGAAAATACCGTGTATGATTCAAGAAATGATTGTAATGCTATTATTGAAACAAAAGCAAATAAACTTATAGCCGGAATAAAAACTTCGACTATACCGGAGGGAGTTAGGATAATCGGTCGAGAGGCTTTTAAATATGTCGAACTTGAAAATGTCACAATCCCGGATACAGTTACAACAATAGAGGATAGAGCATTTTATGGTGCTTCAAAATTGACAAGTATAGTAATTCCCAATAGTGTCACAAAGTTAGGGAAAGAGGTATTTCGTAGTTGTAAGGCACTTGCAACTGTAACAATTGGAAGTGGTCTTAAAGGGATTGCATATGGGAGTTTTGATAGTTGTAGTGGACTAACCTCAGTTACAATGACAGGTTCCACAACATACATTGGAGAGGACGCATTTAGCAGTTGTGTTTTGCTTACATCGATTGTCTTGCCAGAAGGGATGGTGCTGATAGATGATTGTGCCTTTTATGGCTGCACTGCTTTAGAAGATATTAAATTATCAAATAGTATTGAGTCTATTGGTAGTCAAGTTTTTGATAAATGCAATGCAACATCCATTATTATTCCAGCTAGCGTAAAACATCTATTTGGTAGGATATCTTGGGACGCTACAGTTCCAGAAAAGTACTATTGTGAAGCGACAAGCGAGCCTCAAGGTTTTCCTAAATATTGGAATAATGATAAGCCTGTTTATTGGTACAGCGATACGGAAAATAAAGATGGATCACACTGGCACTATGTTGATGGTGTGCCAACAGTTTGGGAATAAAATAATCTTTGGCAAACCAAAGTTGATAGATATTGTGGAAAGAGCAAGCTTAAATATATTATTGTTTGCAAGTTGTTTACTATAAACAGTAAAAAGAAACGAGAAATTCTAAGAACACATAAGGAGCAAGTGAAATGAAAAAAATAATATTGGTTTTGATTATTGTAGCAGTCATCGGTCCAATACTCGTGGCTTGTAGAGATGAAGATGATGCAAGCATCAATATAACATGGGTTAATTATGATGACGAGGTGTTACAGATTGATAGAGATGTAGAACCTGGGACGCTACCGGAATACAAAGGTGAAACGCCTAAAAGAGGCAGCGATGACGGTTTTACATATGTATTTAGGGGTTGGGAACCGGAAGTTGTTGAGGCAACAAAGAGCACAGTATATAAGGCTATATACCAAAAAATGGATGAATATTATAATGTTACTTGGAAAGATGAAAATGGCACAGTTTTACGTGTGGATGAAAATATCCCCTATGGTGAAACGCTTACAGGACCTACACCGACAAAAGAGAGCAACGAAATATATGACTATACTTTCATGGGCTGGTCTCCTGCTGTAACACCGGTAACTAGTAACGCAACATATACAGCAACATTTGCAGCGACAGTAAGGAAATATAAAGTTACTTGGGTCGATACAGCTGTTTATAATCCAGCTACAGGGTCATATCGAACCGTTATATACGAAGAACAAGTAGATGCAGGGACAACACCAGTATATAAAGGTAGTGAACTTGTTAAACAAGATACTGAATATGAAAAATATTTGTTTGAGGGCTGGAGTCCTGCTCCAAGCAGGCTTGTAAAGGATATGACGTTTAGTACTAGATATGTAGAGGCGTATGATGTTTCATGGTATAACTGGTATAACGACGAGGAACTAATTAAAACGATAAGATTAAAAAAGCCCAATGATTGGAGCGATGAATATGACCCCGAATATGAAGATCTTGCCCCGACAATACCGGATGATGCAGGGTATACATACAAATTCAAGGGGTGGTTCCGTCTTGAGAGCCCTTGGTGGAATGATAATAGAAGAGAAATGGCGGAGCGGGAATACATAGCTACTTACGATTGTATTTCCAAAGATGACCGATATGATCCTCGTAAGTTTGAACGTTATTACGGTGCAAATGCTGCTCTTCCTACTTGTAGAATCAATGATTACACAGGTGACTTTTACGCTGACTTCCATATTCCAACATGGCTTAATGGTGAGATGGTAACGGGGATTGATATGATCGATGATGATAGCTACCCAGGAGGCGTTAGGGGAGCATTTGAGGATAACAAAAAGATAGTGAATTTGTATCTCGGAGATAATTTGGATGAATTCAACCACAATATATTCAGAGGGTGTACAAATTTACAAAATATCCACTTTGGAAAGAATATGAAATATTTAGGATATTGGATGTTTGAAAACTGCACTTCCTTACGTAATGTTACTATACCAGAACAGATTGAGGTAATCGACTGGGGCGCTTTTTGTGGTTGTAATAATTTGTTAACCGTAACCTTTTCAGAAGGATTAAAAAGGATTGAGGCTCTTGCTTTTAGCGAATGTGAAAAATTAACAACGATTACATTACCAAATAGCCTCACATATGTGGGTGGATTTGACGGTTGTACCAGTTTACATACGGTTAATCTTGGAGAGGGTTTAATAGGAATCGGTCCATCTTGCTTTAACGGGGATATAAAGCTGAAAAACATTAATTACTTAGGTAGTAGCAATGTGGAGCATATAGGGGATTATGCCTTTTATAAATGCGAAGCACTAACAAGCGCAAATTTCCCCGCTTCACTTAAGAGTATAGGCAAAGGTGCTTTTTATGATTGTATTAATTTGCATAGTGTCGACTTTTTTGAAAATCCTTCGCAGTTAACAACTATCGACATACACGCATTCCGGAATTGTAAAGACTTAAGGATTTTGAGTATACCTAGTAGTGTTACAGAACTTGGTAGGGGATTTGTGGCGGGATGCGATAAACTTACAACCTTAAAGATGAGTGCTGATAATGATACATACAAGTCAACAAGCGATATGATAATAGATAAGAAAAAAGGAATGCTTGTTGCAGGTTGTAATGGTTCTGGAGCAATACCAACAAAGGACATTACAATTATTGGACCTGAGGCATTTTACGAATGTAAAACCTTTAATGCTGGGCAGACGCTTGTGATACCTAACAATATTACGGAAATAAGAGAAAATGCTTTCTGGGGCTGTATAGGCATTAAATACTCAACTGGAGAGGGTGGCGGATATTATTATAGCGATTTCTATGTTGTATCAGTATTTATTCCAAGTAGCGTGACAAGAATTGACATGGGCGCATTTTATTTGAGCAACTCGGAATTAGACCATGGTGGTCCAGCTAGGTACTTTGGTATTTTCCAGGACTATAATACAACGGGAAAGACGCCGGGTAGGGATTTTTCTGTTCCACAGTATGTGCCTTACTCCAATAAGATGATCTTTTATAAATACGAAGGAAACCCCGCTGACCCACGCGGAAGAGGATATGGTTATTGGCATGATAATTGTGTTCTTTGGACATATGAGGAGTGTTATCCAAAAGAGGAGGATTAATCAACAGAAATTACACTATAACATAATGCAATTATAAAAACTTTTAAAGAGTGTAATGAGTAAATTGCCAATGTCAACTTAAAATTGACCACCCTCAGCAATTTGAAATTGACCACCTAGCGGTTTAACCACTCCTTGGTTTCTTTTAATCGATAGTTTTTTTCAAAACCCCAATAGAATTGATAGAACCTGGTTTTTTTGCATTATAAATTGTGAAACATTTTGTATAATACACACAGTGATATAAGTCTATAAGTCTTTTGTGATTTTACGATTTATAGAGAAAAATAAGCAAAACACATCAAAATGAGTAAATTTTGATGTGTTTTTTATTATACACTTTAAGTGTATGATGGGGTTTGAAACTGTTAATGTTCGCAATTGTGAAATAATGCATTTATAACTATCCCGCAATTGTGAAGAAAGGAATCGAAAAATGAATTTTAAGAGAAAAGTTTATGATAAAATGATTAGATGGAAAAATGAATATGCTCCTAATTATACTTTATTTTAAAGGGAACTAGATGTGTAGGAAAATCTACTTTGGCTTTAAAGTTAGGTAAAGAAGAATATAAGACATACATTAAAAAGGTGGCAATACACTAAAATTCGTAATAGATTAGATTGTTGTAAATGTAAAATCACGATTTTAGAATTATGGTTTTCACATTTATTTATCACCCACTTTATGATAAAATTATAGAGAAATAAGGTGGTTATAAAATGAAGATTACAATTGCTGTTATCAATGATTGTCTGAAATATGAAGAAGAGAGAGAATGGTTTGAAATTAAAAAAATTGGTTTGAGAAGAATCAATTAGGCGAATATATTTCTGCTCTTTCAAATAGTGCTGCAATCTTAGAGAAAAAGAAGCATATATGATTTGGGGCGCCTCTGATTTGACTCGTGAAATTGTGGGAACCAACTTTAATTATAATCAAAATGTTAATAATGAACCACTACAGCATTACTTAACGAGAAATCTTAATCCAAGCCTAGGCTTCTATTTTTCGGAAGCGCTCATTAACAATAAAAGAGTAGTGTTACTCACGATATCGGCTACGAAGATAGTTCCAACAGCATTTAAAGATGTTCGTTATATTCGGATTAGTTCAAGCAAAGAAAACCTCAAGAAACATCCTGAAAGAGAAGCCTACTATCGATAAGTATTCTAAAAAAGCTATATCCATTAAAGAAAATACTATTTGTGTTACAATTCCATTTTCAAGAATAAATGAGGTGAGTGATAAAGTTGGTGATAAATGGGGTGATAAATCTTTAAGTAAATCTCAAATAAAAGTATTAGCAGAAATACGAAATAACCCCAATATAACAATATCCTAACTGGCAATTGTATGTGATTTAGGTCAAACAACCGTAGATAGGAATATATTGAAATTAAAAGAGATGGGATATATTGAAAGAATTGGAGCTAATAAAAACGGTTATTGGAAGGTAATCAAATAAATCATATGAAATAGGCTTACAAATAATATTTGCGTACAAACAACTAAGCCTAAGGTTTGTATGGATTATATAAGTAACTGATTGAAATTTTGCGCCTTTGAAATTATTAAAAAAAATTAGTATCGTTTATAAAAAGGAGGGAAACAAATTTGATAGAAGCAAAAGTTCCAGATTGTTGTAAATATAAGGAAAACGAATTGTATGAAGCTAGAAAGTCTTTTTGTAATAAATATATTCCATTTCTTGAAAAGATACAAAAAGACTTCAAGTTAAAAGAGTGGTGTAGCAATTATAGCGATTCTCATTCGAATCCCAATAATAAAGAAGTTGAACAAACAATAAAAACACTACTTGAAGAAGCTTATAAAACGGGAATGGTTGTGGAAAATGATGAGTTGATTATAAATAGCTTAGACCAACATCAAATAGATTCTCTTAATGAAAAATACATTATTTCTTTATCGTATGATGAAATACTAGGAATCATAAGTTATAAGTTTCGTACCGCTCGTATTTGTGAAGGAAGGATAATTAGAGATTCGCTTGCATCAGGAAGTTTGCTTTTGCTTTTCAAAACATTTGTCTTGAAAGAAAGACAGTCATCTTCATCAAACAATGTGAAAATAGTTTGTACTTCAATAGTTGATGATAATCTTTTGAAAGAAGCTGATGCGGTTGTAAACGCAACTAATCCATATATGATTTATGGTTCGGGTGTTTGCGGTGCTATTTTTAAAAAAGCGGGAGTGAAGGAGTTAGAAAATTATTGCAAACGAACTTATGAACATGATATGGTTGTAGGCGAAATAAGAATAACTCCAGGTTTTAATTTACCTTGTGACATTATTTTTGCTCAAGGTCCAAGAGTTTATGACTATAAAGAGTATAACTTAGCAGAATTAGATTTGCTGAATACATATAAAAATCTTTTAAACGCTTCCCTTGAAAAGGGATATAAATCAATAATACTTCCATCATTAGGAACCGGTGTATATGGTTTTAAGCATGAGAAAGTGGCGAGTAAAGTTTTAACTTTACTAAAAAGTGAAGAATACAGAACATTAAAAATTTTCTTTGTAAACAATGATCGCTTAGTTTGTGATTTGTACGAAGAAATTTTAGAAAGATTATAATCACAAATGAAAACTAGTATAACAAAAATTACGATAAATCATTGTTTATAGTAAAGTGAAATTGACCAGATTTTAAGGAAAACAGCGATTTGAAATTGACCATCCCTTGTGTTAAACGACTCTCATAAGCTAATAAGATGAAAAAAGTGATAAAATAGATTTGTGTTCAATCTCATTTAAGCGAAACAGAGGACTTTTTTGTATGATTTTATCTTCAAGCATCTGCTCTAGAAGAAGAAAAGCAAATCTATATTTTATTTCACCTTCAATTTGTTTATGCTCATAATAAAAACCTCCTTAAAGCTGTGTCTATCTATCACTCTAAAGAGGCTTAAAGTCAAGTTGGATCAAACTTGTTTTGCTTAAATTTTTCTCTCGTATTTATTGATTTTTCTCTCATTTTGTGGTATATTTTACGAGAAAGGATTTAAATATGAGAGAATTTGATTATAGTAAATTAAAAGATAAAACATGGAATAGTGAGATTCTTATTAAAGTTGCCAATATTCATGAAGCTAAAGGAAGACAAGAATTTTATTTGGCTCAAAAACCTGAAGAATTAAATAGATTAGTAGAAATTGCTAAAATACAAAGCACTGAAGCAAGTAATGCGATAGAAGGTATTAGAACTACTGATTCTAGATTAAAACAGCTTGTAAGTGAAAAAACAACACCAAGAAATAGAAATGAAAAAGAGATAGCCGGATATAGGGATGCTTTATCAATTATTAATGATAGTTTTGAATATATTCCCCTAACTCCTAATTATATTTTGCAATTACATTCAATTTTATGTTTTTATAATGATGAAGTTAATTATGGTGGTAAATATAAGAATGTTCAAAATTATATAAGTACCACTGATGAAAATGGAAATAGTTTTACATTATTCACTCCGCTTTCACCATTTGAAACTCCTATGGCAATGCAAAACTTATGTGATGAATATAATAAGGCAATGGAAAGAAGAGATGTTGAGCCTCTTGTTTTAATTCCTATTTTTATTCACGACTTTTTATGTATCCATCCATTTAATGATGGTAATGGTAGAATGTCTAGATTACTTACGACTTTACTTTTATATAGATTTGGATATTATGTAGGTAAATACATATCTTTAGAAGCTAAAATATCCAAAATAGAAGATTTATATTATGATGCTTTATTTGATTCGCAAAAGGGATGGCATGAAGGAAATGATGATCCAACACCTTTTGTTAAATATTTATTAAGTATTATTGAAATGGCTTATGAAGACTTTGAGAATAGAGTAAAATTAATATCTAAAAAAATGTCGGCATATGAACTAGTTGATAAGGCAATTAAACAAAAACTTGGTAAAATTACAAAATCAGATGTTGCAGAATTATGTCCAAGTTTATCGATTAGTGCTATTGAAAAAGCGATAGCAAAAATGGTTGAAGAAGGGAAATTGGAAAAACAAGGTTCTGGCAAAACAACATATTATGTAGTTAAATTATAATTGCTCTCATTTAATACTATATTTTACGAGAAAGAATATAAAAATGAGAGAATCTATAAATTGCTAGAAATTGGTTTAATGGAAAGTAAAATAATACAATAATGCATCTATCGTAAAGATATGTGCTTTTAGTACTATGGATATCATAATAGCGGTTCCCTATGTTAAAGATATACTAAAGAAAACAAAAAAACCATAGTTATAGGAGTGTCTTATGATTATAGTAAGAGATATGCTTGAAAAGGATTATGAAAGAAAAGGATATATTCATTATAAAAGTTGGCTTGAAACATATAAAGACCTTATGGACCCAAGATATTTAAAAAAGCACTCCTTTGAACGATGTATCGATATTGCTAAAAAATATCCTGAAAACACATTAGTTGCGGAATATAAAGATGAAATCGTCGGATTTGCAGCATATAACAAATCAAGTGATTTTGAAGATGATAGAGGGGAAGTCTATGCTTTATATGTTTTAAAGGATTATCAAAAACTAGGCATTGGAAAAGTTTTAATGAATGAATGCATCAAAAGATTGGCTTCATATAAATATGTGAGCGTATGGGTTTTGCATAATAACACACAAGCAATTTTGTGGTATGAAAAATATGGATTTAAAAAAGACGGAAAAACGAAATCAATTCCAGTTTTGAACGATTATCAATTAGATGAGTTAAGAATGACTCTTATATTATAAATGAGTATCAAAATTAATTGTAAGGTCTTGGGAGCGATATTTAACCCGATTAAAATCAAATTGGATTTTTGAGATAAAAGATTTAATAAGTTTGATCTTAATGAGTTGAATCTGATGGTTTGATAATAACAAAGAACATTTTTTAAAAAATGGTTGTCAAGAATTATAATGACCGTCACTAGAATTCTTGACAAGTGTCCTTATCATTAACTTCCTTAACTTACCAATTATATGTAAATATCCACTTAAGTCCCAACGACATGAAATTCGCTGGGATTTTTTGACCTTTTTTGGTTAACTTAAGTATGTCTTAAACAATATCCAAGACTAACTATTACTAATTCCGAGATTATATGATAGAATATATATAGTACAGTTACAGGAGGAAACAGATGGATAATGATATTACTAGATTACAAAAGATGATAGATGAATCGAATAATATTGTCTTTTTTGGTGGGGCGGGAGTATCTACCGAAAGTGGAGTTCCTGACTTTAGAAGTGCAGATGGATTATATAGTCAAAAATTTAAATATTCTCCGGAGTATATGTTAAGTCATACATGCTTTAAAAGGAATACAACTGACTTTTTTGATTTCTATAGACAAAAGATTTTATTTAAAGGCATACTTCCCAACAAAGCCCATTTAAAGCTTGCGGAGATGGAAGAAAAAGGGAAATTAAAAGCTATAGTCACACAAAATATTGATGGTTTACATCAGGCGGCTGGGTCGAAAACGGTGTATGAACTACATGGTTCCATCGCTAGAAATTATTGTGTGAACTGCTCAAAGTTTTATGATATGGAATACATACAGGAGTCTACGGGAATCCCATATTGCCAAGTTTGTGGTGGAATAGTAAAGCCTGATGTAGTCCTCTATGAAGAAGGGTTAGATTCTGTAACCATCGATAATTCTATTAGGGCTATTGCAAGAGCCGATATGCTTATAATAGCGGGAACTTCATTAACTGTTTATCCAGCTGCCGGGCTTGTAAACTATTTTAGAGGAAAGTATTTAGTGCTAATAAATAGAGATCCTACCCCAAAAGATAATAGCGCAGATCTTGTCATCCGTGAAAAGGTAGGAGAAGTCCTAGGACAGATTAAACTATAAGCAAGTGATAGTAGCAATAAAAGAAAATGCCTGCCGATTATGATTTCAGCAGGCGTTTTTGTTTGCAATTATATCTTGTGATTAAAGTAATTTTAAAAATTGTTTTAAATCTAATGTAGTGTTGAGTTTTTCCAACATTTAAAAATGATTCAAAAAAGGCCATCAGCAATACAATGGTCACACCGGGGTGTGTGGTTATTATAATGCTGAAAAGGATATCTTTCATTTTTATATTTATAAAGTATTTTCAAGTTGAAATGAACAAAAGTGTGTATTTACACAAAATTGTTCATCAGAACACTTGAAATTTTAATTGCATTCGTGTATACTATTGTTGAACAAAAGTGTGTATTTACACAAAAACATTCGGTTGGAGGACATATGATTAAGAGGGATTATTATTTAAATAAAATAATATCAAAGCAAAATAATGGAATGGTAAAAATAATAACGGGTATAAGAAGATGCGGTAAATCATATTTGTTATTTACACTATATCGTGATTATTTATTAGATAGCGGTGTTAAACCCAATCATATTACGGCATTAGCTTTAGATGAAATAAGCAATCAGAGATATAGAAATCCAAATGAATTAGATAAATATATAAAAGATTGCATTATTAATGATGGAAAAACTAATTATGTTTTTATTGATGAAATACAATTTGTAAAAGAAGTAGATAATCCATATTTAGAAGGTACTAAAGTTGGTTTTATTGATGTTCTTCTCGGCTTGATGAAATTACCAAATGTTGATGTATATGTTACTGGTTCTAATTCAAAAATGCTTTCGAGTGATATTGTTACTGAATTTAGAGGTAGAGGTGATGAAATTAGAATTCACCCATTATCTTTCAAAGAGTTTTATGACTCTTATAATGGTGATAAGACTAAAGCATGGGATGAATATTCATTGTATGGTGGAATGCCATTTTTAGCGACAATTGATAAAGATGAAGAAAAAATGAATTACTTAAAAAAATTATTAGATACTGTATATATTAGTGATATACTAGAGCGTAATAATCTAAAAAAAGACTCATTATTTGTTGGCGAATTATTAGATATTATAGCCTCATCTACAGGCTCATTAACTAGTCCAACAAAACTTACAAAAACCTATAAATCAATTACCAATGAAACTGTTTCATTAAATACAGTATTAAGTTATATGACATTTTTTGAAGATTCTTTTTTGATTAGTAAAGCTGTAAGATATGATATTAAAGGGAAAGCATATATTGATTCACCTTCAAAGTATTATTTTGAAGATATTGGATTAAGAAATGCAAGACTTGGTTTTAAAGAAAGAGACATTACCCATATTATGGAGAGCGTTATTTATAATGAATTAATACTAAGAGGTTTTAATGTTGACTGTGGTGTTATAGAACACTATTTCAAGAATTTAAATGGTAAAACCGAAAGATTGTCATTAGAAATAGACTTTGTTTGCAATAAAGGAAATAAAAGATATTATATTCAATCAGCTTATGCAATTCCTGATACTGAAAAGAGAATTCAAGAAATAAGAGGATTCTTAAAAATTGATGATTCATTCAAGAAGATCGTGGTGTTAAAAGAATGTTATACTCCATGGAATGATGAAAATGGTGTTTTATATATTGGATTAGAAGATTTTCTATTAAATTATGAATATTTGGATGAGTAGAAATGTTAATTATATGAACTTACTAAAGGAGACCAATTCATTTGTTTATAGTAAACTGAAATTGACCAGATTTTAAGGAAAACAGCGATTTGAAAGTGATCACCTTTTTTGTTAAGCAACATTCATAATCTAATATTAAAGTCGACGTTAAATTCACCAAAAAAGACAAAAGTTAATTTCGCCAATGGCGGTCTCCTTGCGCTCTTTGTTTTTTAAATCTTTTTTCTTTTTCGTTTTACAATATTCAAAAGTTTTGCTTTACTGTTTGTTCCCCTTAGCCTTTAATACGGGGATTACTATAATTGTGAGAATTACTCGGAAAAGTTACATATGCACTTTTTGAAACTTTAAGACATTATCATTAATGTTTTGTCATAAAAAAATAAAAAATATCTATTGAAAATATGACAAAACTATAATATAATATCAAGTAAGGTGGGAGGAAATCTATGACTAACATAATAATTGGCGAAAACATCCGTACATTACGAGAAAATGCCGGCTTTACGCAAACCAATCTAGCCCTATTTTTAGGTGTTGACCAGAGCTTGATTACCAGAATTGAAAAAGGTGAACGCAGTCTATCGACCGATATGCTTGAAAAATTAGCGTCCTTATTTGGTGTAACGGTAGAACAAATGGAAAAACCGTCCGTTACCATTTCCAAACTCTCTTTTGCTTTCAGAGGAAGCAAATTTACAGTTGCGGAGATGGAAGCAATTGCTGCCATCAATAAGATTGCTCTTAACTCCGAATTTATGCGCACCATCTTAGAGGAGAGTAAAGAATGATAGATTATGCCGGACTAATGACTAAAGCCGCTATGCTTAGAAAGAAATTAGGTGAGGACAGCGATTCCCCTATTGATGTTTTTGCATTAGCGCAAAGAATTGAGGGACTTTCCCTTGTCTATTATCCGTTAGGAGAAAACTTAAGCGGAATGTGTATCAAGGGGCAAGGCGAAAACAATGTCGTCGCCATCAACTCCACAATGACGCAAGGACGTCAACGTTTTACCTTGGCGCACGAGTTTTACCATCTTTATTTTGATGAAAATATGGTAGCTGTTTGTGAAAAGAATCTTTACTCCGGAAAAGATGTTGAAAAATCAGCTGATTTATTCGCCTCTTATTTTTTAATGCCGGAAGCGGCTTTATTGATAATGGCCAAAACATTAATCAAGAATTCCCAAAAACAACAACTAACGTTGGAGGATCTAATTCATATTGAACAATATTTCGGTGTAAGCCATCAGGCAATCGTTTATCGTCTTCGTTTTACACCTTACCTTGAACAAAGTAAAGCCGATTTGTTTTTCAATGTATTTGTGAGAAGTAGAGCCGAATTTTTGGGATACAGTTCGGATCTATACAAGGCTTTACCAATCGAAAAGCAATATATGACTTATGGGCATTATATTAAACAAGCGGAACAACTATTTTCCAAAGGTTTGATATCAACTGGCAAATATGAACAACTGCTATTAGATGCTTTCCGCACTGATTTGGTTTATGGTGAAGAAGAAGATGGTGATGTGATTGACTGAGTCTTTGCTATTTTTCGATACAGATTGTTTGTCGGCCTTTTTGTGGGTCAATCAAGAGAATTTGTTAGAACAGCTTTATTGCGGAAGAATTGTTATACCAGCAGAAGTATATAAGGAGTTATCAATACCGACTATTCCCCACTTAAAAGCCAAAGTTGATTTAATGCTTAAAAATGGAATTGCTCGGAAAGCAAGTATCCAGACGGAAACAAAAGAATACCACCTTTATAGAAAGTTAGTAACTGCTTCAGATTCCGGTCATGTAATAATAGGAGATGGTGAAGCAGCAGCAATTGCTCTTGCAAAAGTGTATAATGGAATATTAGTAAGCAACAATTTGAAAGATATTTTAGTATATGTCCATGAGTTTAGTCTTCAGCATAAAACAACGGGAACAATCTTGAAGGAAGCGTTGGAAGCGGGACTCATTACTGAAGTTTTTGGAAACCAACTATGGCAGGGGATGCTCAAGAAACGGAGGAAACTGGGCTTTTTAACTTTTTCCGATTATCTGAAAAATGAAAGTCAGTGAAGATTTTAGTTGATAAAATAGGTTGATGTTTAAACTAAACTGATGTCTATCAAGTGACAGTAAAAACCAATATGAGCTTGATTCTGGTGTTTTAATTGAATCAAGCTCTTTAATTTTGCTTGGAAGATGCCAAAATCCTGGAAATGACTAAAAGTTATTGACATATGCCATAAATAGTGTATAATGAAATAAATGGCATATGCCATAAACTTTAAGGAGGTGAATAACACATGCCCAGAAGAGACGGAACTGGACCGATGGGACTTGGCTCAATGAGTGGAAGAGGGTTGGGAGTTTGTTTAAGCGTTGATGCGGTAAAAGATGATAGCAACTTTACCCCGAGGAGAATGGGACTTGCTTGCCGCCGCGGTTGTGGTCGTGGTTTTGGAGTGAACCGGTTTTCCTCAAAATCACCAAAAGAGCGCTTAGAAGAACAAAAAACGATGTTGCAAGACCAACTAGAAATTATTAACAAGCAATTAGAAAAACTGTAATGGTCTGTTTATAATGGAGGTGATGTCCTATAGCTAGACCAATGAAATGGCGAAGAGTTTGTTGTTTGCCCGAATGTAATAGTTTTGGGCCTCTTGATGCTTCTACCGATGATAAAAACCGCATCAATATGACTGTCGATGAGTATGAAACGATAAGACTTATCGATCAAGAAGGCTTTACCCAAGAAGAATGCGCCAAGCAAATGAATATTGCTCGTAGCACTGTTCAAGGCATTTATCTGGGAGCAAGAAAAAAATTGGCGGAATCCTTAGTAAAGGGAAAAGTATTGTTGATTGAAGGGGGCGAATATCGGCTTTGCGAAGGATTAGAGAATGGCTGTGGTCGTGGTTGCCATCGCCAAAGGCGAGGAAGGCGCTTTATGGATGATGTGCATCGCAACAGTTAATTATAAAAAAACTAGAATGGAGGGATTTTATGAAAATAGCAATTCCAGTAGATGAGAGGAACTTGGAAGCAAGTGTCTGTGTATCTTTTGGCCGTGCGCCTTATTTTCTTATTTATGATGTAAAAACCAAGGAAAGTATTTTTATTGATAACCTTGCCTCATCCAGTAAGGGTGGTGCGGGAATCAAAGCTGCCCAAGTGATTGTCGACTATAAAGTTGATGCTTTATTGACGCCCCGTTGCGGCCAAAACGCTGCTGATGTCATTAAAGCTGCGAATATTAAAATTTATAAAACGATAAACGGTTCGGCTAAAGCTAATATTGAGGCCTTTATTGCCAACAAACTTTCTTTGTTGGATGAAATCCATGCCGGCTTTCATGAACACGGACGCCATTAAGATGAAAATAGCGGTCCTAAGCGGCAAGGGTGGCACCGGAAAAACACTGGTATCAGTGAATTTAGCAGCATCAGCGGAAAAAGCAACATATATAGATTGTGATGTTGAAGAACCGAACGGATATCTGTTTTTTAAGCCCGAAGGAGTAGAAGAGGAAAAAGTAGCGGTCCTAATTCCCCAAGTGGATAACAAATTATGTAATGGTTGTCGCAAATGCCTTGATTTCTGCAAATTCAACGCCCTCGCCTATATTGTAAACAGGTTGATTATATTTACGGAGATCTGTCATTCCTGCGGTGGCTGTTTATTGGTTTGTCCTAAAAAAGCGCTAAGCGAGAAAGAAAAAGTTATCGGGAAAATTGAAAAAGGAAGTTCCGGCCCGGTGTCAATATATACGGGAATATTAAATGTCGGCGAAGCTTCGGGAGTCCCGATTATTAAAAGGCTTTTAGCTGAAAAAAATTTAAAATCAGATTACCCGATTATTATTGACTGTCCTCCGGGAAGCTCTTGCATTGTTATGGAAAGCATTAAAGATGCGGACTACTGTCTTTTAGTGGCTGAACCGACATTGTTCGGTGTGCATAATCTTAATATGGTATATGAGTTAGTTACCTTGTTTAATAAGCCCTTTGGAGTTGTCCTTAACAAGTGTTTGTTGGGAGAAGAAAACCCGGCTGAAAAGTTTTGCATTGAAAAAAACCTTAAGATTTTAGCCCGTATTCCTTTTGATAATGAACTGGGGACTTTGAATTCCCATGCTGAGATTGCTGTTAGAAAAAGTAAAAAATACCGTCAATTGTTTTCTTCCTTGCTTGATGAAGTAACAAAGGAGGTGCAGCATGAAGCAATTACTAATCCTTAGCGGTAAAGGCGGCACCGGGAAAACAACGATCGCAAGTGCCTTTATCAAGCTGGCCAGCGCGAAGGCATATGCGGACTGTGATGTTGATGCCCCTAATTTGCATCTGGCAACCGAATGGAAGATTGAACCGAAGAAAACCGACTATTATGGATTATCAAAAGCCAAAATAAATCCTGAATTATGTCTTCAATGTGGTTTATGTCAACAAAACTGCCGCTTTGATGCGATATCAAGCACCGATAAATATCAAGTTGATCCCTTTTCGTGTGAAGGCTGCGGTGTTTGCGAGTATCTTTGCCCTGCCAATGCCATTACGATGATTCCCTCAGTAGACGGTGAATTAACTCTTTATACTGATACAGAGAAAGTTTTTTCGACAGCCCAACTTAAAATGGGCAGTGGTAATTCGGGATTGCTTGTTACAGAGGTTAAAAAACAATTGAAGTCAGCAGCAGTTGCTGCCGAACTGGCCATTATTGATGGCTCGCCCGGCATCGGCTGTCCGGTGATTGCCTCTCTTAGCGGTGTGGATATGGTTTTGATGGTAGCGGAGCCTTCCATCTCCGGAATCAGCGATTTAAAGCGCATCATAAATACGGCCCAGCATTTTAGAATCAAGATGGCGGTATGTATCAATAAATTCGATACCAATAGGGAAATTACAGAAAGGATCGAAAGTTTTTGCAAGCAACAAAAGCTTACATTTGTGGGGCGAATCCCTTTTGACATGATGGCTGTCAAAGCTGTTAATCGCGGCCAAACGATTGTCGATATTGATTGCCAATCAGGCTTGGCGGTTAAAGAAGTTTTTCATAAGACCATGAATTTGCTTCTTGAAAAAGCTATTGTTTAAAACGGACTGATTAAAACTTTAAAAGAAAAAATGCAAAATACATCATTAAAAAGTTCTAGTTAAGTCTTAAATAATCTAAAATAATGTGATAAAGCGATGATAGAACTTTTTGCTGGCAATCGGCTTAGGCTGATTGTGAAAACTTAGAAAATGGAGGAAAAGGAAAATGTTAAAAATTGCCGTAGCAAGTGATAACGGCATGGTGACGGAACACTTTGGACATTGCGAAGGGTTTATGATTTTTGATACTGAAGATAACAAAATTATCAAGAGCGAAACCCTTGTTAATCCGGGCCATCGACCGGGATTTTTGCCCAACTTTTTGGCTGATCGCGGTGTAAATGTCATCATCAGCGGTGGCATGGGCGGAGGTGCGATTGATATTTTTAATGAGAGGAATGTTGAGGTTGTTGTCGGAGCTTCTGGTTCCGCTCAAACGGCTGTTGAAAAATATCTGAAGGGTGAACTCAAAACCACAGGTTCCATCTGTCATAAGCATTCGCATTCTGATAAGTGCGGGAAATAAATTATTTACTTTTATATTTAAAAATGACTTTGCACAAGCTAGATAATCTCCAAAAATGTCGTAACATTTAGGAGATTAAAAAAAGAATTGGTGATTATATAATGAACCAATTTGTCCTGGAAAACGGGACAATTATAAATGTCAATATAAAAATATCCAAAACAAAAGCAGGCTTCTAACCTGCTTTTTGATTATACTAATTTCTTTCTAATACTACCGGATAAGAGATCAATTAAAGTAACGGTCACAATTAAGACAATCACGATGGTAAAGGTTCTGGACCATTGTAAAGCGATAATTGCAAAGATTAATGGTGCTCCAAAGCCTCCTGCTCCAACCACCCCTAGGGTGGAAGCAGCCCGCATGTTTGTTTCAAAGCGGAAGAGGGTGTAACTGATAAATTCGGCGGAAACTTGGGGAATGATGGCCCGGAATAAAACTTCCATTTTATTGCCACCGCAAGATTCTACCGCCTCTTTAACGCCGGCATCCATCGATTCAATTGATTCACTGAATAGTTTCCCCAGCATCCCGATGGAGTGCACTCCTAAAGCCAGAATACCCGCCGGCGCCCCCGGTCCGACAATGCCAATGAAAATCAGGGCTAAAATGATTTCCGGGAAAGTGCGAATCATTGTGATGATATATTTTCCGATTTTCGAAAATTTGGCACCAACGATGTTTTGTGAAGCGATTAAAGCAATTGGAATAGCAAGAATGGCGGAAACAAAGGTGCCGCTAATGGCAATGGTCACCGTTTCCACAACCGCATAGGGTAAACCGTCCACGGATAAGTCTTTTAAATAAGCCCAGTCGGGAGTAATTAAACCCTTCATCATGGCTTTAAAAGTTGCTGCGGCCGTTCCCATCACCCCGATATAATTCACCGAATCAAGGGACCACACAAACAATGAAATCGTGATAATGTAAAACAAAGTTTTCTTAAGCGAATTCGAACGCGGTTTTTTGGGAAGAACAATCATTTCTTGATTCATCATACCAAGCCCTTTCGAATCTGACTACTGATAAAGTCAATGATTAAAACGGTCACAAAAGTAATAATCACAATAATGCCGACGCGGTCAAAATATCTAAAAGCATAGGCGCGTTCATAGAATTGACCAATCCCTCCGGCTCCAACATAACCTAAAACGGCGGCAGCGCGCACATTGACTTCAAAGGTGTACAAAGTATATGAGATGAATTGCGGAAGAATTTGAGGAACAATCCCGTAACGTAAAACCGTCAGTTTATTGCCTCCCAGTGAAACAATTGCTTCCACTTGTCCTTGATCAATGGCTTCAATGGATTCATATAATAATTTGGAGATTAAGCCAAAGGAGAAGATGAACAAAGCGGCAACCCCGGCAAAATTGCCGGACCCAAAGATAGCTACAAACAAGGAGGCTAAAACCATCGAAGGAATGGTGCGAAAGATATTTAAAATAAAACGAGTAATTTGATTAATGACTTTATTTTCGGTAAAGTTGGAAGAAGCCAGCAAGGCTAACGGAAAAGCGACAATGGCTCCGAGCAGGGAACTGACAATAGCCATTTGAATCGTTTCCAAAAGAGGTGGAATGACTTTCGGGGCATAATTCCAAGCCGGCTTACCAAACATTTGTTTAAGAAGACGCCCGGCTTGATGAAAGTTCTCAATGATATCAATCAAGCTAAAGTTCGCAAAGCGGGCACTGCCCCAAAGAATGATAATAACGAGGGCAATCGTGACATACTTTTTTAGCTGACTGGGACGCTTAAGAACAATGGCTTCTGGTTGCTTAAGGTTCATTAATGTTCACCAACAAAATCTTTGGCCCCAATTGCCCGTCCGTACACAAGTTCTAAATCTTTAATAATTTGTTT
Organism: Tenericutes bacterium ADurb.BinA124; assembly: GCA_002068415.1. Lineage (GTDB taxonomy): Bacteria > Bacillota_I > Bacilli_A > ML615J-28 > CAG-698 > UBA2253. Next base: position 67,128 of record MVZM01000004.1, on the reverse strand, counting down.
ATCAGATTTACCGTGGCGGGGGATGTCGTAAACAACTTCACCGCCTTTAATACCGACAATTCGGGTAGCGTATTTTAAGGCAAGGTCGACATGATGCAAATTAGCAATCATCGTGACACCGTCTTCTTGATTTATTTTCTTTAAAAACTCCATGACTTCAAAAGTGGTAACCGGATCCAAGGAAGCAACCGGTTCATCTGCCAACAAGATTTTGGCTTCCTGAGCAAGGGATCTGGCAATCGCCACTCTTTGCATTTGACCGCCGGATAATTCACTGGCCCGCCCGAAAGTTTTCTCTAAGATATCCACTTTCTTTAAAGCCCGGTAAGCAATCTGCTTATCCGCTTCTTTATAAATTCCTAAAATGTTACGCCAAGTGGGATTATAAGCCACACGGCCGGTTAGGACATTTTGTAAGACCGACATGCGTTTAATAATATTAAAACTTTGGAAAATCATGCCGATATTTTTACGGAGTTTTCGTAATTGTTTGCCTTTTAAAGTAGTGACATCAATGGTTTGCAAATCCAGTTTGTCCCGCTCAATGGATAAACCTTTATTAGTTAGTTTTTCAATCATTTGGTCGGGGTTGTCACCATAGATATCAAAAGTATTGACATCAATATTATCAATATAGATATGACCTTCAGTAACATCGATAATTTGATTGACTGTTCGTAACAAGGTTGACTTTCCGGCACCGGAGAGACCGAGAATCGCCACAAATTCACCTTCAAATATTTCTAAATTAACATTTTTTAAGGCTTGCGTGCCATTAGCATATGTCTTTGACACATTCACAAATTTAATCAATTTCCTTCTCCTTTATGAGAATAGCCACCAAAGATTGGTGGCTATTAATTAAGACATTTTTAAATATTAATTATTTTTTGGCTCCAAAATCCCATTCTTTTTGTCTATTAAGATAGGTTCTTACAATGTTATATTCTTCATCAGTGGCAACGGCATAACCTTTATGTTCGTAAACGGCATTGATAATGGCTTTACCTTCTTCGGAAGCAGCAATATTTAAGAATGCTTGTTTGATTTTTTCCACTAAAGCCGGATCTAATCTCGTGATTACCGAAATGGTGTCATTAGGAATGCTTTCCGTATCTCTAATAAAGATGACTTGTTCGCGAACATCAGGAACCGTTTTAACTAATAATGCCCGAGCATCTTTAAAGGTAAAAGCAGCATCGGCTTGGCCGTTTAAAACAGCTTGGATGGCTTTATCATGACCGCCGGCATTAACCCAAGTAACATCCTTTTCCGGATCAAGGTTATTATCAGCTAATAAGTTGGCTGGCCAAACGAAACCGGAAGTGGAAGTAAATGATGCAATCGCAATGCGTTTGCCTTTTAAGCCGGCAACCGAAGTAATGCCGCTATCTTTATGAACAACCAATTGTGATTTATAACCGGCAACTAAGGGTTTATCGGTTAATTGGGTGCCGTCATCGGCGACATCATAACGAAGTGATTTCAGAATGACTTTCGCATAGCCTTCATCGGCAGCCAAGACATAGGCAGTGGTTGCGAGTAAACCAACATGGACTAATTCGGAGCCCATGGCTTCAATTAGGGCATTGTAATCAGTAGCAACGGTAACTTGCACCGGCATGTCTAATTCGGCTTCCAACAAAGCTTCGAGCGGACCGCGTTGAGCATTTAACACAGCTGTATCTTTAGAAGGGATTAATTGTACAGCTAATACTTTCGGGTTAACATACTCTTCTTCCTTACAGCCGAAGAGGACGAACAATGAAACAAAGGCTAAAAGCATTAAAACAATCTTTTTCAAATCTTTTCCTCCATCTTTCAAAAGATACCTTATTATAGCATTGCCAAGGAGTGATATCAAGAAATATTTAAAAAACAATTTGTCTTTTTCAGGGGGCTCGTGGTATTATTAGAGTAGGTGTTAAGAGACCATGAAAAAAATATTTAAACTAACGATTCTCCATACGAGTGATACTCACGGTTGTCTTCTCAACCATGATTATTCGCACAAGGGGACGATTAATTCCGGCATGAATTTATTGTCTTCTTTAATCAAGCAACATCGAACAACGAATACCCTTTTGATTGATACTGGTGATGCCATTCAAGGAAGCCCCTTATTATATTTTCATCAAATTAACCACAAGCGTTTTTCCAATCCGGTGGCAACGGTGTTTAATTATTTGGGCTATGATTATTATGTGCCCGGCAATCATGACTTTAATTATGGCATTGATTATTTAAAAACATTTGTTCAGGGATTAAGCGCAAAAACCCTTTGTGCAAACATCTTAAACGATCAACAGGAACCGCTTTTTTCTCATGCCTACGATCTTAAACAATATGAAAACGGCCCGAAAGTAGCCATTTTAGGAATTACCACTCAGTATATTCCCAAATGGGAAAAACCGGAAAACATTCGTGATTTCCAATTTGTTCATGCCGTTACCAAGACGAAAGAACTTGTGGAAGAAATCAAAGAAAAACATCAACCGGATTTAATCATTCTCGGTTATCATGGTGGTTTGGAACGAGATTTAGATACCGATGCTTTATTGGTGGAAGATACAGGGGAAAATTTAGGCCATCGCATTATTGAAAGTGTGCCTGATTTGGATATTGTTTTAACCGGCCATCAGCATCGGATTATTTGCAAGAAGAAAAATAAAACCTTGGTTACGCAACCGGGCGGATCCGCTCAATATTTAGGGAAAGTGGAAGTGACCATGGAGTTTTCGGGGAAGTGGCAAGTTAAGGAATATCAGGCTAAGATGTTAAATACAACCAATGTTGCGCCCGATCCCTTAGTTAATCAAATCATTGCTGATGTGGAAAAAGCGACCCAACTATTTTTGGATGAACCGATTGGTTATGTTCCCCATAATGATTTAGAGGTCAAGGATGGCTTTTTAGCCCGTTTGTACAAACATAAAATTGTTTCCTTTATCAACCGCGTGCAACTGGAGGTAAGCAAAGCGCAAATCAGTTTAACGGCGCTCGCCAATCATGTCAGTGGCTTTAAACAAAGGATTACCATCCGCGATATTTTAAACACTTATGTTTATCCGAATACACTGGTTGTGAAGAGGATTGACGGCAAAACACTCAAAGCCGCTTTAGAAAAAAATGCTCAATACTTTGTCATTGTTAACGATGCCATCACCGTTAATCCTAAATTTATTTACCCGAAAGCGGAACACTATAACTATGATATGTTTGATGGAATTGAATATACTATCAAAGTATCCAATCCCGAAGGAGCCAAAATTTTAAATCTTTGTTATCAGAATCGAGTGATTAAAGATGATGATTGTTTTCACATTGTGATGAACAATTATCGCTCCACCGGCGGAGGCGAGTTTTTGATGTATAAAAATTTACCGGTTGTGAAGGAAATCAATCAAGATGTTGCGGAAATCATGATTGATTATATTCGGAAGACTAAAGACATCATTCAAGATGATCCTAAAAATATTCGCATCATAAAATAATTAGTGGCCAAGCGGCCACTGATATTGTTTTTACTGGGGCAGGGGTTTTAAAGGGTGCTCTAAAGGAAAAAAACTAAAAATTAATCGGAAAAAATTGGTTAATAAAATTGGCAAGTTTTTGATAATTTCTCTTTAAGGATTTTTAGCTATGAGGTAGGTTGCGAAAAATGCGGGTGCATGCTATAATTAATTGAACTTATTTATGTGAAAGGAGATTATATGACCAAATCAAACAGGTTTTCAAAATTACTACTCATTTTTCTGGTGTTGGTGCTAAGCTTTGGCTTAGTAGGCTGCCTTGAATCGGCTGATGCCAAAGCCGCTAAAGCGGTCGATGAAACGATTTTAGCATTACCGGAAACGGTAGCAATGACTGATGAAGATGCCATTGAAGCGGCAAGAAGCGCTTATGATGCTTTAACTGAAGCGCAAAAAGCTCTAGTCAAAAACTTAACGACTCTCACCACCAAGGAGGCGGACTTAAGGGCCTTGAAAGATGCGGCCAGTGCCTTGGCGGTTGATAATTTAATTACCGCTCTCCCGGCGGTGGTGAAGCTTGCTGATGAAAATAGTATTGTCGCCGCAAGAAGCGCTTATAATGCCTTAACCGAAGCCCAAAAAGCTTTAGTTAAAAATTTAACAGCCCTTACCACCAAGGAAAATACCCTAGCTTCTCTAAAACAAGATGTCGCCAGTGCTTTGGCCGTCGATAATTTAATTGCGGCTCTCCCAGCCGTGGTGAAGCTTAGTGATGAAAAAGATATTGTTGCGGCGAGAACCGCTTATGATGCCTTAACGGCGGCGCAAAAGAACTTAGTTACTAAATTAGCTGATTTAGTTGCGAAAGAAGCGGCTTTAGCGCCTTTAAAGGCGGATATGAATGCTGCTACTTTGGTAATTAATCGCATCAATGATTTACCCAAAGTCATCGTTTTAACCTCGGAAACTGCGGTTGTTTTTGCCCGCACATCCTACAACAAATTAACGACTGCGCAAAAAGCCCTAGTTACGAACTTAGCGACATTGGAAGCGGCGGAAGCGACATTAGTGTCGCTTAAAGCAGTTGCGGCAGTGGAAACATTAATTGATGCTTTACCGGAAACCATCGCATTAAGCGATGAAGAACAAGTTAATGCCGCTCGCACAGCTTACGATGCCTTAACAACTGACCAAAAAGGCAAAGTTTTAAATTATGCGACCCTTACAGCTGCCGAAGCAACAATTACAAAAATGAAGGCGGATATCGCCGATCAAGAAGCGGCAGCCGCTGTTGATACTTTAATCGTCACTTTACCGTCAACGGTTGAATTGAGCGATAAAGTTAAGGTTGTGGAAGCAAGAACTGCTTATGATGCTTTAAGCGAAGCGCAAAAGAACTTAGTGACGACTTTAATTCTTCTAACAATGAAAGAAGAACGGATTGCCAACTTAGAAAAAGCTAAGATTGTTGTTGATTTGATTGTGGTCATTCCTGATACTTTAACTGTGGCCGATGAAAGCAAGATTAGCGATGCTCGCACCGCTTATGAGGCTTTAAATGCCACCCAAAAGAAGATGGTAACCAATTATGATCGACTTGTCCAAAAAGAAGAAGACCTGGCTATTGTCAAGAATCCCGACTTAGCAGTTTTACTTCCGGTCATTAAAGAAGTACCGAAACAAATCATCGTTGATTTTGCCTTACCGACGACCGGTGGAGTCCTGTGGTCCTATAAAGCCGGTGAAGATCAAAGTTTCTTTGATTTGGAAAGCGGGGAATTGTTAAAGACCACCTATGCCTATCAACCGGTTACTTTATTAGCTAAATACAATACCACGACTGAAGAAGTGGTGGTGAACTTCGGTTTACTCGAAGAAGGTCAAAAGGCGATTTTCTATACCGGTGCTACTACTGCCAAACCCGATGCTGGCAACACTTGGGAAGGTTTTGGGACTTATGACACGCAATCAGCCGTCGCCGGCTTTGGCGGTTACAAAATTGTTGTTGGTAATAATGTTTATTTCATTTCCAAAAATGCCTATATTCCAATTAGCGGAACGACCGAAAACGAGCTTATCTCCCGTACTACTCTTCGTCCTTACGGAATATCAGCGCAAACCGATTATAACAATACGGGTTTGGAAAACGGTATCGTTAAGACTTATCGAGGAGCTGCGGCTCTATATCATAATACCGGAACCGTGCCGGTAACCTTTGATGCCAGTGACACTTATGGCCGTTGCAATGTTCCTAATTTAGGTTTTGGAAAAATCATGTTTACCAAGAACGAAGATGGAACTTATACGGTCGCGAAATATTTAGCCGATCATGGTGGTCCAGGTGGCGGTAACTCAACCGGTTCAACCGGTGTCCTAATCGCTACTTTAAACCCCGGTGATTTCTTATGGACACCGCATAGCTGGGAAGTTGACTACAGCAATATTGGTTTTGGAACGCGCTTATGCCAGATGAACAATGGCGTTTTAGATGAAGGAATAATTATTGAAGTTACTCAGTATAAGCTTCCGGACCCCGCCAAAAAAGTGCTTGCGGCCATTAATGACTTACCGACTAAAATTAGCTTAGCCGATGAAGCGGTGGTTGTAGCCATCCGCACCGCCTATGATGCCTTAACAAGTGAAGAAAAAGCTTTGGTTACCAATTATGCGGTTTTAGAAGCGGCGGAAGCGGAAATGGCCGACTTAAAGACGGCTGCCCAGTTAGTAGTTGATATTGAAGCTCTTCCGGCGCTTGGGGAAATCACCCTAGATAACGAAACGGCGATTAATAATTTAAAAACTAAATATGACAGCTTAAGCGCAGAACATCAATCCTTGGTTAGCAATGTGGCGACATTAGAAGCGGCGATTGTGAAAATCTTGGAATTGAAGGGTATCTATCAAATCATCTATGTGCTTGATGGCGGTGCTTTCAGCGGTGAATATCCGCAAACCTATGATGTAAACAAATTGCCACAAGCTTTAGTTAAACCGGTTAAAGAAGGATATTCTTTTGCCGGTTGGTATGGCAAGTCCGATTTCTCGGATTCACCAGTTACGGCTGTTCCGAAGGAATCAAGCGGTGCCAAAACTTACTATGCGAAATGGTATCCGGCTCCTAACCCGATTTCTCAAGTATTAAGCATGATTGATACTAATCCCAATCAGTTGGTTGCTATTGAAGGTGTTATCGTTGGTATTACTTTGGATGATTATTTCTTCGTAGCTGATAATACGGGAATTGTTTATGTTCGCTTCAAGGTTGGAACTTTCCAAGTTGGTGATTATGTGCGCGTCGATGGAACTGCGACCGTTTATTTGGAAAGCAATAAACAATATACGCGGCAAATTTCTTCCGTAACAAGCGTAGTTAAACTCGATGATGCTACCCACGCCAATCCTTTGGCTGTAACGACGGCCCAAATTACCGATTTACCGGCCTTAGGGACCACGGAAGTATTAACGACCGATGAAATCAATGCGGTAAAAGCTCATGCTCTCCCAGGTAAATACCTCAGCATTACCGGTTATTTAACCGTTCAAGGTCCTTTCAGCAATGTTTACTTAACCACCAGTTTAGATGCAGGTGCGCCGGGGCTTTATGTTTATTATCAATCTCGCAATCAAGAGGAATTAAAATTCTTAATCGGTAGGCAAGTAACCTTATATGGAACCTTATATAACTATGATGGTTTAGATAAATGGAGTTTTGTTTATTTAGGCGATTTAGATATAACTTTAAATGATGGGGAAAAAGAAGAATTAATGAAAGAGGAAATTGAAGCGATTATTACAGAAGGACAAGAAGTAATGGGTGATTTACCATTCTTCACCGCTTCCCAATATCAAAACACTTTCCCCGGTGTTGTGGTTGCATTTGTTTCGAACAGCATAGATGTGATTGCTAATGACGGCAAATTTACCAAACCGGCGGCTGATACCCCAGTTACGATTACCGTTACGGCTACCTTCAGTTCGACACATAGTAAAGTTTATACCTACAATGTCGTGGCTAGCTCGCTTAGTGAGTTATATGCCCAAAACTTTGAAACCGGTTTTACCCCAAGCAATACTTATAACAATAAGACACCGAAGGATGACGGACCGGAAAACTATCAGTGGAGTATATACTACGGAACTGTAGCTACAACCAGTGCGCTTTCCGGAAGCAATTCCTTGCAAAATCGCTGGTATACCAGTGCGAAGGATAATTTAGGTTATTCCGTAACGAAGTTTACCGTAGCTAATTTATCCAGAGTTGTCTTTAAAGCGGCTTCGACCAATGGTTTACAGGTGACGGTTTCTTATTCTACTGACGGAACAAACTTCCTCGGCCAAAAAACTTTTGCTTTAGACACCTTAACGGATACATATGTTTATAATTTACCATCCGCCCAAACAGCCTACATTAAATTTGAGATTACATTACCGGAAACTAATCCGACTGCGACCTCGAATATTCGCATCGATGATGTTGTTTTCTACGGATGATGGAAGTCCTCTAGGAGCCATAACATATGGCTCCTTTTTTATCTAAAATCCAAGAAATAAATTGCTATTTTATTTTAGTTATGGTAAAATATCCATAAGTTCGATGCTGTCGACACGGTGCCTCCGTAGCTCAGTTGGTTAGAGCACATGACTGTTAATCATGGGGTCATAGGTTCAAGTCCTATTGGGGGCGCCATTTTTTATGCTTTTTCCTTTTTTCGAGCATTGCAAACGATTAGGGCTTATGTTATAATAATTGAGGCTTATCAATCATGAAAGCGGAGGATCCAAATGAATGAAAAAAAATTAACTTACATTGTTTTAAGCGTTGCCGCTTTCGCAATCCTGCTCGTTATTTTGCTTTCCATCCCCTGGGGTGGAGATAAAGCGGCTATTGATAAGGAGTATGACAGCCTTAATGGGCGCGATCATGTGTTCACAACGATTTCTTTTGATAGTGTGATGGAAAAAATTGCTGCTGGTGAAACCTTCCAAGTTTACATCGGTTCTGCCGCTTTACCAACAGCGGAGCAATTTGTTTATGAAACCAACAAGTTGGCCAAAAGCCTAAATGTTGCGACGATTTATTATTTACGATCTGATAAACTTACTGAAGATCAAATTACAAAAATCAAAATTGAATCCAGCATGGCCATTAGTTTTCCTACTTTGATTTATTGGGAAAATGACGGTGCCACGAGCACAGCTTTTAACATCAGTAGTTTGAAAGATTTTTCCGGAAGTTATCAATCAAATTGGTCAATTTTATTAAGCGAATATTTTAATGATTGTTATAAATAATAGGAGAATTTAATATAATGAAACCCAAAGGATTTACTAATTTGGTGAAGTGGGCCAAACCTTATGCTTGGCTGGTTGTTTTCATCATCTTAACGACTGTTTTAAATCCTTTGTTGTATTCCTATGTGCCGCAATTCATTAAGTATGTTGTTGATGTTATTTTTGGAGGTACAACTGAGGGAAGCATCACGCTTCCTTCTTTTTTATTAGATTTTTTCGGGTCCTTTAATAATCAGTTAACAGCGGTCTTAGTGGTCGGAATGAGTTTGCTCTTGTTTCAAATTGGGCGCGGTTCAATTATGTTTTTTGACGGATACAATAAAGGTCGCTTAGCGGAAAATATTGCCTACGATATGCGTAAACAAATGTATTCCCACATCCAGCAATTACCACTTTCTTATCACAACAATGTCGATACCGGGGATTTAATTCAGCGATGTACTTCGGACATCGATACCATCAAGAGTTTCTTAAGTTCGCAGTTGCCGCAGATTTTATTTATTGTCGGTAATTTCTTGGCGGGAGCTTGGCAGATGGGACGAATCAGTCTGCCTTTGATGTTGGTTACGCTCGGGGTGGTGCCAATTAGCGCAACCGCTTCCATTATTTATTATCGCTATGTGAAAAAGAAATTTGAAGAAATCGAAGAAGTGGAAGCTAAAATGACGACCGTCCTCCAAGAAAATGTTAATGGGGTGCGGGTGGTGAAAGCTTTCGCCAACGAAATTTTTGAAATTGAAAAATTCCGAAAACAAAGTCATGGCTATATGCACGAAACCCAGAAATTAAATATGGCGGTGGCTCGTTATTGGAGTGCCAGCGACTTTATTACAACGATGCAATATGCCGTGACAATGGCGGTCGCCATTTATTTGGCCCAAAAAGGTCAAGTATCTCCAGGTGATATTATTGCAGCCCTGATGTATATCGGGATGCTCGTTTGGCCGATTCGTGGTTTAGGACGCATTATCGGTGATTTTGGGAAAGCGACTGTTGCCGCCAACCGCGTTGATGAAATTTTGCGCATTCCTTCCGAATTTGCTGTGGACGGTAGCGAAACACCACAAGTCACTGGTGATATTGTTTTTGAGAATGTTGGCTTTAAATTCCCCGATACCGATAAACATTTATTGAACGGGGTTAATTTCACCATCAATCCCGGTGAAACCGTCGCCATTATTGGTCGGACGGGAAGTGGAAAATCGACGATTGCTAATTTATTAGTGCGAATGCTGGATTATGAATCGGGCAGTATTCGGATTAACGGTGTTGAACTAAAAACGATTAAAAAACAATGGATTCGCCAACAAATCGGCATTATCTTACAAGATCCGTTTTTGTATGCAACGACTATTTATGAAAATATCAAAATCGGCATCAAAGATATCAACCCGGAAAAAATCTACAGTGCTGCCCAAACAGCAGCGATTGATAAAGATATCAAGCAATTTGAAAAAGGTTATGATACTTTAGTCGGTGAAAAAGGCGTCACATTATCCGGCGGCCAAAAACAACGTGTTGCCATTGCGCGGATGCTTGTTTTGGATAAACCGGTGATGATTTTTGATGATTCCTTAAGTGCCGTTGATACGACCACTGATTTAATGATTAGAAACTCACTGAAAGAACGAAACCAAAAATTAACTTCTCTTATCATTACCCACCGAATTACCACCGCCAAAGAAGCGGACAAGATTATTGTTTTGGAAAATGGTATTGTGACCGCCATTGGCAAGCATGAAGAACTCGTTCACCAAGAAGGCCTATATCAAAAACTATGGTCAATTCAAGGCGCATTGGAAAGCGAATTTGTGAAGATTGTGGAAGGGGGGGAAGAACATGAATCCTAATTTTGAGGAAAAAGACTACAGTGATGAAAAGTTCAGCCTCCGCATTTGGAAAAAGATTTTTAAAGTGGTCTTAAAAAAGAAGAAGAGTTTAATCATTATGGTCTTGTCCGTTCTTGGACTGAGTCTACTTGATTTAGCTTATCCCCTTCTTAATGCCTATGCTATCGATCATTATTTTAAAACCGCTAATCCTGATTTTTCCAACAAGTATTTCTTTTTAGCCGCTTATGCTCTTATTGCCATGGGCTTTGCGATGACCGTCTTTTTTTACATCAAAGCTGCGGGGGAAGTGGAAGTGGAAGTCGGTTACGAACTTCGCGATGAAGCTTTTTACCGCTTACAGCAGTTACCGTTCTCTTATTATGATAAAACCCCATCGGGATGGATTATGGCGCGCTTAACCTCGGACTCCCGCCGACTGGCGATGATTCTTTCTTGGGGGCTCGTTGATATGATTTGGGGCGGGCTGTCGATGATTGGCATTCTCATTGTGCTCTTCATTGTTAACTGGAAACTGGCTTTCATTCTTTTAGCTTTACTGCCGGTATTGCTGGTTGTCAGTATCTATTTTCGGAAGAAAATCCTCGCCGCTTACCGCAATGTGCGAAAAACGAATTCGAAGATTACTGCTTCTTACAACGAAGGCATCATGGGCAACAAAACGACCAAAACCTTGGTGCTAGAAGATTTTAAACTCCAGGAATTTGATGATTTATGCGTCAATATGCGCAAACAGTCGATTAGAGCCATCATTAATTCCGCCATTTTCTTTCCGATTATCATTGTTTTGAGTTATGTTGCGGTAGTCCTCATTTTAAGAATCGGTGGCGGAATGATACTAAACCCCGCCCTACCGTTTACGGTTGCCACCCTTTATTTATTCATTAGTTATACAACGCAGTTCTTTGACCCGGTGGTGCAGATTGCCAGAATTTTAGCGGAATTGCAACAAGCCCAAGCTTCGGCGGAACGGATCTTGTCCTTAATCGAAATGAAACCGGAGATTTTTGATACACCGGAAGTAATCGAAAAATACGGGACAATGGAAAATCCGAAAAGAGAAAACTGGGAAGAATTAGCGGGTGAAGTTACTTTTAAAAATGTCTTTTTCCATTATAAGGAACAAGAAGCCGTCTTGGAAGATTTTTCCCTCCATGTACCGAAGGGCACATCAGTGGCTTTAGTCGGGGAAACCGGTTCCGGAAAAAGTACGATTGTTAATTTAATTTGTCGTTTTTATGAACCGATTAAGGGGGAAATCCTAATTGACGGCCGTAATTACAAAGAGCGTTCTTTAGGATGGCTGCATTCCAATTTAGGATATGTGCTCCAAACCCCGCATTTGTTTAATGGGACGATTATGGATAATATCCGCTACGGGCGCCTGACAGCCACGGATGAAGAAGTGATTGCGGCGGCGGTCGCTGTCGGTGTTGATCAATTTGCTTTGGATTTTCCTGATGGCTATCAAACCAATGTCGGTGAAAACGGTTCGAAATTATCACTCGGGCAACGTCAATTAGTATCATTTGCTCGGGCTTTAATTGCCAATCCGCGGATTCTTGTTCTCGATGAAGCCACATCGTCGATTGATACCAAGACGGAACAAATCATTCAGGAAGTCATTAACAAAATGTTAAAAGGGCGCACCAGTTTTATTGTGGCGCACCGCTTATCAACGATTGTGAAAGCGGATGTGATTTTGGTAATTTCCCAAGGAAAAATCATTGAACAAGGCAGTCATCAGGAATTGCTTAACTTACACGGAGCATATTACCATCTCTATAAAAACCAATTTATTAATGAAGCGATTGAAAGGTCCAAAGAAGTTAATTAGTCCTTCTTCGGACTTTTTCTTTTGCTTAGTTGCTGTGGCTTGGTTCTTTTTTAAGGGGCGATTAAATTTCATGATGAAAGCGTAAAAATGGATTAAACAAGTAAATTAGCGGGATTTTAGCCTTTTAAAATGCCCTTATATAAAAAAACGGTTTCTTGCCTTGAAAAATAAAGCTTTTTGCTTTATAATAGATAAACGGAGTTGATGCTTGTGAAATGTATCTTTTTATATAATCCCATGAGTGGTAAGGGAGCGTTAAGTACCAAGCTCGATTATATTAAACAACAATTACAAACGAAGTTCGACGAAGTCGTGATGTACCAAACCGCCAGTGCGGAAGATACGATTGAACGCGCGAAAACCGCTTGCCATGAATTCGATGCCATTCTTTTTTCCGGGGGCGACGGTACTTTTAATGATGTTGCTTGCGGGGTGGCGACGCAGTCCGTTCGTCCGGTTTTAGGATATATTCCCTCGGGGACGGTTAACGATATTGCGAGGAACTTAAAAATCCCCCGCAATTTAAAAAAAGCCCTCCAAGTTATTTTAGATGGAGAGACCGTTTTTCACGATGTCGGTAAAATTAATGACCGTTTTTTCATTTATGTTGCAGCTTTAGGCACATTTACAGGGGTCAGTTATCGCACCACCCATGATGCGAAACGGCTTTTAGGGCGCTTGGCCTATGCTTTTGACGGTTTAAAAGAGATTTCCAACCCGACTCTTTCGCAAATCCGCATTAAAACGGAAACCGAAGATGTGGAAATTGATACCCCCTTGGTCTTAGTTCTTAATTCAACATCCGTTGGCGGGATGCCGTTTAATAAAAACGGCCACTTAAATGATGGTCGCTTTGATGTTTTGGTTGTGAAAAAAGGGGTTCATAGCGGTATTCTTAATATCTTGAAATTGTTTATTTTAGGATTGTTGCGATTACGAAGAAGCCATGTTACCTACCATTTTAAATCTTCTAAGTTTACCATTGAAGTAGCCAACAATCCGACTTGGTGTGTGGACGGTGAAGCCGGCGTCACGGGGACGGTGATGATTGAAAACCTCCATAATTACTTAGAAATTTATGTCCCGAAAAAAGCAAACAAAAAGCCGAAATCAAAATTATTTAAATACTAAATTTAAAAAGGAAAGATGTGATACTTGATGAAGAATATGGACAAAGCTCAAGCTCTAACAATCTGGCAAAAAGAAATCGGTAATAAAGAATATACTCATGATTTTGCCGGCCGGAAAATCAAACAAAGCGATTATTTAGAAAGCAATCAAGTGGGGTGGCTTGTTTCCTATCTTCATCCTTTAAATCAAGGCGGCAAGAATAATGATGGTAATATCATCATCATGCATCATCGGACGGCTGAAGAAAAAGGGGAACAATTCCCCGATTTTTCCGCTAACAATCGTCAATATCATATCGAATATAATCGCAAGGACGATTATTATTATGTGGAAAGAGTGATGGATAGCGATGATGACGATGAGGAAAGTTTAATTTAAAATGCGAATTATTGCCGGTAAATTTAAAGGAAGAAAACTAAACACCCTTGAAGGCCTAAATACCAGACCGATGTTGGATAGGATGAAAGAGTCGGTTTTTAACATTCTAGGACCCTATTTTGACGGTCAAAAAGTCTTGGATTTGTTTGGGGGCAGCGGAGCTTTAAGTTTAGAAGCCCTCAGCCGCGGCTGTCTTCATGCCGACATTGTGGAGATTTCTAAAGAAGCGATGAAGGTTATTGAAAGCAATGTTGATAAACTAAAAGCTCAAAACTTAGTGAACTTGCATTTAATGGATCATCAGCATGCTTTATTCTTTTTAAGTCAAAAAAAACAATCCTATGATTTAATCTTTTTAGATCCTCCTTACCGATTAGCAATCATAGATGAGGTTATAGTTCTTTTGATAAACAATGCCATGCTGAATGATGGAGCTTATATTATATGCCATTACCGAAGAAAGAGCTATGAACCCAAAACTTGGAAAGATGGGTTTGGAGAAATAAGAATTTTGAAAAACTATCACTATACCACTAATGAAATAACGATTTATCAATATTTAAAAGCCCAACAAGAATAATATGAGTTTACTCATGTTGAGTTTACTCATATTGAGTTTACTTATATTATTCTTTCCTCTTATGAGTTTTTATAATATACACTCCTGTCCGTGTCCTGATAGCTCAGTCGGATAGAGCAACGGCCTTCTAAGCCGTCGGTCGGAGGTTCGAATCCTCTTCAGGACGCCATATTGAAATAAAGAACACCCTAGTTTTTAAAAAGGGTGTTTTTGTTTGCTTTATAAAGAAAAAAGACCATTGCAAGGGTCTTCTTAAAGGGAATCATTTAGTTTTTTGAATGCTTCAAATGATTTGTTTGATAAATGGTGTTCAATTATGCAGGCATCATTTTCAGCTGTTTTTTCATCAACGCCAAGTTTTATTAATAATGAAGTTAAGATTTTATGACGTTCATAAATTTTTTTAGCAACATTAATACCTTTTTCAGTTAAAATAATATGACTATCACTATCAATTAATAAGTACCCCTGTCTGCTTAGTTTCTTTAAAGCAACAGAAATCGAGGGTTTTGAATAGTTTAATTCTTTAGCAACATCAATGGCATGAACGCCGTTTTTGTTAAGTGACAATTTATAGATGGTTTCTAAATAATTTTCGCCAGATTCAAATAAAGTCATATCATTATTTCCTTTCCCTGTTTAATTTATTTTATCATAAAATAATTAATATTGCAAAAAAACCTTTTTTGCATTGACAAAAAAAAGAAAATGTTATAGAATACTAGTTAGTTATAACTAACTAGAGGTTTTTATGATGACTTTAGCGAATGCAAAATTAAATCAAGAATATATAATTAAAACCATTAATACTAATGATGTGGAATTAGATCAATTTTTATTGACTCTAGGTTGTTACAGTGGGGAACCGATTACGATAGTTTCTAAACTTAGAGGTGCTTTTGTTGTGGCCATTAAAGATGCGAGATATACAATAGATCGCCAATTAGCAGAAGCGATTATAATTTAATTTTTTTTACAATTTGAGTTAGTCCCAACTAACTATATAAAAGGAGGAAAATAATGAAAATTGCGTTAACAGGAAATCCCAACAGTGGCAAGACGACGATGTATAATGCCCTCACTGGTCGTAATGAAAAAGTCGGTAATTGGGGCGGCGTTACTGTCGAAAAAAAAGAATACAGCATTAAAAAGAATTATTCTTCGGGAAAAGAATTAATTGCTGTCGACCTTCCGGGTGCTTACTCAATGAGTCCGTTTACATCTGAAGAATCAATCACCAGTTCTTATGTGAAAAATCAAAACCCTGATGTGATTATTAATATTGTCGATGCGACAAATTTAAGTCGCAGTTTGTTTTTTACAACGCAGTTATTAGAATTAGGTATTCCAATAGTAGTCGCCTTGAACAAAGCCGATATTAATGAAAAGAAGAAGACTGTAATTAATGTTGCGGAATTATCAAAACAATTAGCTTGTCCTGTAATTGAAACGGTTTCTACGGAAGGAAAAGGCTTAAAAGAAGTCGTTCAAGCGGCGATTGGCGTTATCGGAACGACCCAAAAAGTTTATTATCATCAAGGTGATATTGATTTAACCGATAAGAAAGTTGTTGAAGAAGAAGACCGAAAAAGATTTGCGTTTGTTAATGAGATTGTTAAGAAAGTAGAAAAAAGACAAGTTCTAACAAAAGACAAGAATTTTCAGGATAAAATAGATGCAGTCCTAACCAATAAATGGTTCGGAATTCCGATATTTGCTGGCGTAATGTTTTTAATCTTTTGGATTTCCCAAGTCGGTCCCGGCATTTGGTTAGCTGAAGGTTATGAATTTAGTAATGGTTTTACCATTCCGGGATTAGTAACATTACTTGAAATGTTCCAAGAATGGGTGGCCGGACTTTTAGATGCCGAAAGCATTTGGACTTCAATTTTAGTAGATGGTATTATCGGGGGCGTAATAGCAGTTGTCGGTTTCCTGCCCTTGGTAATGGTTATGTATTTCTTGATTGCCTTATTTGAAGATTGCGGCTATATGGCTCGTGTCAGTGTTGTCTTAGATCCCATCTTTAAAAAAGTCGGTTTATCGGGGAAATCCGTTATCCCCTTTGTTATCGGGACCGGCTGTGCCATTCCCGGAATTATGGCTTGTCGGACCATTCGGAATGAAAGAGAGAAAAGAGCAACCGCGATGTTAACTCCCTTTATGCCATGTGGCGCTAAACTTCCGGTTATTTCCTTATTTGCCGGGGTGTTTTTTAGTGATAGCTGGTGGGTCGGTCCATTAATGTATTTTGTTGGCATCATAATTATTTTCCTTGGCGCTTTACTAATTAACTTACTTACCGGACATAAAAATAAAAAATCATTCTTTATTATTGAAATGCCTGAATATAAAGCCCCCAGTGCCAAACGGGCATTCGTTTCCATGTGTGAACGTGGTTGGTCATATATTGTGAAAGCCAGTACGATTATCTTAATATGTAACTTTGCCGTTCATGTCATGCAGACATTTAACTGGCGCTTCCAAGTGGTAGCGGCCGGTGAATCAATCTTACATGATTTGGCTACGCCCTTTGCCTTTATTTTAGCTCCGATTGTCGGTATGGTTGCCTGGCAATTGGCAGCCGCGGCCGTAACCGGATTTATTGCGAAAGAAAATGTCATTGCTACGCTTGCCGTTTGTTTCGTGGGATTAGAAAATTTAATTGATGTTGAAGAATTGGCCTTAATGGAAGGTGCTGGAGCAGAAGTAGCGGCCGTCTTTGCTATTACGAAAGTAGCAGCCTTGGCATACTTAATGTTTAATCTCTTTACTCCGCCTTGTTTTGCTGCGATGGGAGCAATGAATTCGGAAATTAAAGATAAAAAATGGTTCTGGGGGGGAATTGGTTTACAATTTGCCGTTGGTTATGTGCTTGCCTTTTTAGTGTTTTTCTTTGGCACTTTGTTTACCAATCAAGATTTTGGTGCAATTTGGATGCCCATTGTTGGCTGGACCGTAACAATCGGAATCGTTGGCTTCTTAATGTTCTTAATTATTAGAAAACAAAAGCAATTAAAAGCAGAATATGCTTTATCAACCAGTGCTTAAGGTGTTATTATGTTTTTAGCACTTAATTTATCAGATTTAATAGCGATTTTAATAATGGCCTTAATAATAGGCGGAGCCTTGTTTTATATTATTAAAGCTAAGAGAAAAGGCGTAAAATGTATTGGCTGTCCGTACGGGAAAGAATGTAAAAACAAAAATAGTTATCGAGATAATAAAACAAAGTATTCTTAAATGACATTTACCAATTTTAGTTTTGTATAAAAGTCTAATGATAAAGTTCTAGTAAATTTATCTAAATTAACTGGAACTTTTCTTTATAAGCAGCAAAATAAATGCTAAGCTTTTGGGAGCGATATTTAAATTGGGTTTCTTAAAATAAATGATTTTAAAATAATTTACAAGCAATTACAAGTTATCTTTGACTAATGATGTTAATATTTTAAAAATTAACTTATGCTCTACTGTTTATAGTAAACGGAAATTGACCGCCCCATATCTTAAATTTCACCGCTTTAAAAATATAATTTACTTTACATAGTTTTGATAAAGGGGTATAATAGAAGCACATCGATAATTATATAAAATAGATTTACAGGTAACTGTTATGAACAGTTTAAAAGGGAAGCCGGTGAAATTCCGGCACGGTCCCGCCGCTGTAATGGGGAGGAACTTCAATTAAATCCACTGGATTAATTCTGGGAAGGAATGAAGTTTCGATGAACCAGAGTCAGAATACCTGCCTGTAATGATGTTCAATATCCTCTACGAGTGATAGAGAGGTGAGCAGATAATTTAAATACTCTTTTTTGAGTAGTATTTTTTCATCACCTCTTGACATTTGTTGTCGAGAGTTTTTTATTTTTCATCATTGAGAAAGGGAGTTGATTTTTATGATGAGTAAAATTAGAAAAAGAGATGGAAGAGAGGTTGCTTTTGATATTGGGAAAATAGAAAATGCCCTATTGAAAGCCTTGAAAGCTAGCGGTGAAGGTGAATTTGTAAATGCCAAGCATCTAGCTAAAAAAGTCACAGCTAACTTACAAAAGGCTCCTCATAACACGATTCCCACGGTTGAAGAAATTCAGGATATTGTGGAAAGAGTATTAATTGAAGAAGGGTATGTAAAAAGTGCCAAACAGTATATCCTTTATCGGGCTGAACGCACCCGGATAAGAGAGATGAAGACAAGACTAATGAAAACCTATGAAGAACTCACTTTTAAAGATGCCAAAGACAATGATTTGAAACGAGAAAATGCCAACATTGACTGTGATACCCCGATGGGCATTATGTTGAAATACGGTTCGGAAGGTGCCAAGCAATTTAATGAAATCTTTGTCTTAAAACCGGAACATGCCGCTGCTCATAGGAAGGGTGATATCCATATCCATGATTTCGATTTTTATACTCTTACCACGACTTGTTGTCAAATTGATATTATTAAACTCTTTAAAAATGGTTTTAGTACGGGCCATGGTAATATTAGAGAACCCAATGATATCCAAACTTATTCGGCTCTAACATGTATTGCCATCCAAGCCAATCAAAACGACCAACACGGGGGTCAAAGCATCCCTAATTTTGATTATGGTTTGGCTTTGGGGGTTGCTAAAACATACCAAAAAACATATAAACAAAATCTCATCAAAGCTTTAGAATTATTAGTAGGAATGAAAGATGTGGTGACTGTTGTTAATAAGATAAGTAAAAAGATAAGAGATGAAAATCATCTTTATCCGACTTTAAGTGCTAATGAGGAATATCTTAAGCTTGAAAAAAGCCTTCTTCAAGAAGATGTTTCAGATTCCGAAATTATTGATAAAGCACAGCTCTTTGCTTGTCAAAAAGCTTTAGAAGAAACGGATAGTAAAACATATCAAGCTATGGAAGCTTTAATTCATAACTTAAATACTATGCATAGTAGAGCCGGTGCTCAAGTGCCATTCAGTTCCATCAATTACGGTACGGATACCTCAGCGGAAGGAAGAATGCTCATTAAGAACATTTTATTAGCTACTGAAGCCGGCCTTGGTCATGGGGAAACGCCGATTTTTCCCATCCAAATTTTTAAAGTCAAAGAAGGAATTAATTATAATGCCGAAGATCCCAATTATGATTTATTTAAACTGGCCTGTAAGGTGAGTGCTAAACGCCTCTTTCCCAATTTCTCTTTTTTAGATTCTCCATACAATCTTAAGTACTACAAACCGGGACATCCGGAAACCGAAATCACTTATATGGGGTGTCGAACACGAGTGATTGGCAATGTTTTTGACCCGACGAAAGAAATAAGTCATGGCAGGGGGAATTTAAGTTTTACAACCATTAACTTACCAAGAATTGCCTTAAACAGTAACAAAAACATTGATGTATTCTTTCAAGACTTAGATAAAAAAATAGCTTTAGTAATTGATCAACTGTTAGAAAGATTTGAAATTCAAGCTAGGAAGAAGGTGAAAAATTATCCCTTCTTAATGGGGCAAGGAATATGGCTTGATTCCGACCAACTGAAACCGGAAGATGAGGTTAGAGAGGTAATTAAACACGGAACTTTAGCAAGCGGATTCATCGGCTTAGCCGAATGCTTAAAAGCTTTAATCGGTTACCACCACGGTGAATCAGAAGAAGCGCAAAAACTTGGTTTAGAGATTGTTTCGCATATGCGAAAACGGATGGATGAAGCGAGTCGTAAATATAAATTGAATTTCACATTACTTGCGACGCCGGCGGAAGGTTTGGCGGGGCGGTTTGTAAACCTAGATAAAAGCAATTTTGGTACGATTGCCGGCATTACCGATCGGGAATATTATACCAATAGTTTTCATGTTCCGGTTTACTATGAAATAAGGGCTTTTGATAAGATTAGAATTGAGGCTCCATACCATGAACTAACCAATGCCGGACATATTACCTATGTGGAAGTTGACGGGGATTTAAGCCAAAACCTGGAGGCTTTTGAAAAGATTATCCGCGCTATGAAAGAAGCCGATGTCGGCTATGGCTCAATTAATCATCCGGTTGATCGAGACCCCGTCTGTGGCTTTACCGGCATTATCGGTAATACCTGTCCTTACTGTGGTCGGGAAGAAGGCGATATTCCTTTTGAAAGGATTAGACGGATTACGGGCTATTTGGTAGGTACCTTGGACCGCTTCAATAATTCCAAAAAAGCGGAAGTTCGTGATCGCGTGAAGCATATTTCCTTTAATAAATAGAACTTAAAAAATCATCATTTAGGAGTGATTAATTGAATATGGATTTAAGAATTGCCGGAATCATTAAAGAATCAATTGTGGACGGTCCCGGAATCCGCTTGGTGGTTTTTGCTCAGGGCTGTAAACATCATTGCCCGGGTTGTCATAATCCAGAAACGCATTCCTTTACAGGAGGAAAACTAGTTTCAATAGCTTCCATCATGGAAATGGTTAAAAGCAATCCCTTATTGGACGGTTTAAGCTTTAGCGGTGGTGAACCCTTTGAACAAGCCAAGATGTTTGCGGAATTAGCAAAGATGGCCAAAGCATTAAAACTTAGTATTGTTACCTACACAGGATATACTTATGAAGAAATCATAGCAAGAAAGAATCCCGGATGGGAAGAATTGCTTTCCCAAACCGATCTTTTAATTGATGGAAAGTATGATATCAGTAGGAAAAATTTGCTTTTACGATTTCGTGGTTCAGAAAATCAAAGAATTATTGATTTAAATAAGACGATGAAGGAAAAAACTCTTGTTCTTTGGGATTAATAATAAAAAGGTGATGATATTTAAAATATTAATGCCAATTTTAGATGTTTTGTGTTATCATGAAATGAAGAGTTTCCTTTCTATGTGTTTTTAGCAAAATTTATAACAAAAAGGAAACTCTTTATTGGCTTTAATTATCCATGAAGAGAAAACCAAAGAAACTATAAAAGCTATGAAGGAGAAAACACCATGGAAACTTTTTATCTTGGTGGTTTAGGCCCTAAATACAAAAAAATAATCATCTTTGATGTGGAAACAACGGGATTTAATCCTATTATTGATGAACTACTTGAAATTGCTATGATTGTCCTAACTTTGGATGATGTCGGTAATGTTATAAAAAAAGAAGAATTAGATGAGCTTATTCAACTAGCACCGGGAAAAACCATCCCTGATGAAATTGTTCAATTAACTAAAATCACGAATGATTTGCTTATACAAAAAGGAAGCAATCCTCTTAAAGTTTTCAAGCAAGTCAGTTCCTTTATGGTTGGTCAAGAAGAACTGGCCCTCCTCGCCTATAATGCCAGTTTTGATTTACAGTTTTTGTTCGCTTTCTTTAAGAAAATGAAGATGGAACACATCCTAAACCTTTCCCACATTGATTATTATGATTGCTTAACGATGTATAAAGACCGTGCCCCCTACCCCCATAAATTACAGGATGCCATTAACTTTTATGGATTAAAAGAGGAAGTAAAAAATTCCCACCGTGCCCTTGATGATGCTAGAGCGACCCTCGTCCTTTTCCAAACGATGATGAATCAATGTGATGATGGCTTAAATTATCGCAATTTATTTGGCTATAATCCCAAATATCCGCGTCGTCATCATCCTATTCACAAAATAAAATTCCGACCGCAAGCCTATGGTGCCAGTAAAAAAATATATAAATAAAATTTCTTTGCATAATATTGAGAACAAGCAATCTTGCATTCTTTCTAAGCAATGGTCTTTAAAATGCGATAACGAAATCACAAACACCCTAGTTAAGATGAGGGTGTTTTTCAATGCAATTATTTAAAAGTTATTGCCTCCTTTTATACAATGTTATATAATCCAAATGTAGAGTCATTTGTCAATCTATAAAAAAAGAAGAAAGAGGAATAAAATGAAAAAATTAATGACAGTTGTGGTTACCCTAATTTTGGCTTTGGCTTTTGCGGGTTGTAATTCTGAAGAACAGTATTCATCACTAGCAAAAGACTTAGATGATGTAAAAGAAGCGGTCTTTGCTTTAGAAACGGAAAAAGATGCTCTTAATACTCAACTTACTAGTTTACAAACGGAAAAAGATGCTCTTGATACTAAAATTGAAACTCTTAATTCTGCCCTTACTAACTTACAAACGGAAAAAATAGCGCTCAATGCTAAAATCAATGCCCTCGATGCTACCCTTACTAACACCCAAACAGAACTGGCTCAGGTGGCGGTTTTGGAGGCGGAGATTGCCACTTTAGAACAAGAATTATTGGATTTGAAATATACTAGTCAAGAACAAGCCTCCTTAATCACTTCTTTGCAAACCCAGTTAACAAACATCAATAATAAACTGGTCCAAAATGTTAACATCTTTTTACCAAAAGAATATTATTTAGCGGTCGGTGATACTTTCCAATTGTTCTACCGCAGCGTTGTTCAAGCTGTTGATCCGTATCAGTACTATATCAAACTAACGGGAACGAAGGGCTATGCCTATCCAAGATATTATGAATGGACTCCGGCGGCGGCTGATTATGGAAAAACTTTTAACCTTAAAATGTCCATTTGTGATAATAACGGCAATGTTATCAGCGAGAAAACCACCAAATTGATTGTCTCTACGGCCCTTAATCCCTCCACCACAAAAAACATTCTTTGCATCGGGGATAGCTTAACAGCTAACGGCTATTGGGTCGCACAAGGGATTAAAAAATACAATAATGCAGGAGCCACAAATATTGTTACTCTAGGAACCATTACTTCAACATTCAATGGGGTGACGATTAAACATGAAGGTCATGGCGGTTGGCAATGGTCATCGTATCTTAACGGTTATGCAACAACACCCGTGACTCCAAGTCCTTTCTGGAATGCCAACAATCAACTCGATTTTAAGTACTATTGCTCTACTCATGGTTATGCTACTATCGATGAAGCTTATATCCTCATGACTTGGAACGGCATCGGCGGCTCTTTCCGCGAATTCTCGTTTGCTTCCGAACCGTTTGCAAGTGCTAAAATATTCATTGACAAACTGCATGCCGATTACCCGCATGCCAAGATTACTTTGATGGGAATTCCGCTCCCGTCTGTCAATGGTGGTTTATCCGCTTATTACACTTTGGATAAATCTTACGCTGACAATTATGGGCAATTGGTTACGGCCATGAAATATAATCAGTTTTTAGAAGATTTTTGTAATATGGCCGGTTATTCAAGTTTCATGCGTTATGTTGATGTGAAAGGTCAATTTGATTCAGAGTACAATATGCCGACAAGTCCGAAACCCGTTAATACCGAATCATCGATTACGGAACCGATTGGCACAAGTATGGGAATGCATCCTAACACGGATGGTTACGAACAAATTGGCGATGCCTTTTACCGTGCCCTTTGTCATCGCAATTAACACTAAAGACCGTCAGAATTCTGACGGTCTTTTTTGGTGGTGTTATTTGCTGACATTATAAAGCTAATCGACATCTTCGGTGATGATTGGAAAAAAAGGTGGAAAAATTATTCGTTTAGGAGTATAATATATTTATGTTTTGTCCTGATAGCTCAGTTGGATAGAGTGATTGCTTCCGAAGCAATAGGCCATGGGTTCGAGTCCCTTTCAGGACACCATTGCTAACAAATAACCGCATTTGGTTTTGAATGCGGTTATTATTCTCATGGGAGGATGGCTTTAGATCTCTTCTTTAATAAATCATTAGGGCAAGATGTTAAGATTATGGTTTAATTTAAGCGTATAATTTGTTATAATATTCTCAATGTTTTTTTAAAAGGTGGAAAAATGCGCACTTTATTTGTGATTGATACCAAAGATTATGATCTTAATGGAAAAGTTTATCGAAGACCTTCTACTCGAGGCATCATTATTCGTGGCAACAAGGTGGGAATGATTCATAGTCGCAAATATGATTATTATACCTTCCCAGGTGGTGGAATTGAACCCGGTGAAAATCAAATTAATACCCTTATTCGCGAAGTTAAAGAAGAAACCGGTTTAGAGGTTATTCTTGGTTCCATTAAAGAATTTGGTTTGGTGCATAGTATTCAAAAAGGAAAAACTGCCGACGAGGCTATTTTCATTCAAGATAACTATTATTATCTTTGTGAAGTAAGGGATGAATGGGGTTTTCCTAAGTTAGATGATTACGAATCAGCCGAGCAGTTTACTTTCGAATGGATTGAAGCGATGCAGGGCATTGTTACCAACCGTCACCATGACCATGGTACAAAAAACCCTATCATGATTGAGCGTGAAGCTAGAGTTTTAGAAATCCTTATTCAAGAAAAATATCTCCAATAATAAAGGAAACAAAAACACCAAAAGCCTTAACCATGTTTCTTTGTTTTCTTATCAATAGTTTCATCCTCCAATCATATGCCTTAACATAATTCAAAGAAGACTTATCCAATAAAAAATGGAAAAAAGCACAATAAAATGGTATAATTATACTTGTCTTGTCCCGATAGCTCAGTGGATAGAGCGATTGCCTCCTAAGCAATAGGTCAAGGGTTCAACTCCCTTTTGGGACGCCATCGGTCTTAACTAAGTGCGTTTCTTGTTGGAAACCGCTTTTTATTTGGCCTTGACTAATGGTTAATAAGTGATACATAGAATTTGTTTTTTGCTTGTTGACCATGTGCTAAAAAACCTTTGCTTATTTTTCAAGCAAAGCTTATTTTAAACTATTCATTGATTAATGAAACTTGCTGATTTGGTTGAGGCTTTTGCGTTTTTTCGGTTTCACTTCGTCGCTTTCCGGATAACCAAGAGCAATGACAATCCTGACTTTTTCGCTTTTCGGAAGATTTAGAGCTTCTTGTAGCTGTTTTTCATTAAACCAACCTAAAATGCAGCTTCCTAAACCTTGAGAAGTCGCCGCTAAACTTAAGTAGGCAATGAAAATGCCGATATCAATCGTTTGAAAATCTAGTTTTTTAATTTTACTGATGGTTGTGGAAATGAGCTTGTCCCGAGTTTCCGTAACTACGAAAAAGGCTTGAGCTTGGTGAATAAAGCGGTTCATCCCCAGGCCGGTACAGGCGGTGATGACTTTTTTCATCGTCTCAGCTTGGGAAACAGCATGAACAAACCAAGGTTGACCGTTGACGGCGGATGGCGCTAAGCGGGCTTGATCGATAATCGTCAACAATTTTTCTTGTTCAAGCGGGCGCTTAGCAAAATTTCTACAACTATACCGTTTATTAATGAGCTCATTAAAATCCATAAGGTCCTCCTTTTCTTATTATGTTATAATAATATAATTTATTATGTTTATTATACCATAATTTAACATTGTAATGATGATTTTATTAAAAACAAAAACCCTTAAATAGTGATGAGAAAATTACCAAAGGGCCGGTGAAATAATGAGTGCTTTAATTTGCGTAATCGCAATTATTATGCTATAATATTTTAAAGTAAGAAAGGATTTTCCAATATGAAATTTAAAGATTATCCATATAAAAGACCTAATTTAGAGGAAGTCAAACAAGCTTATGAACAAGCACTTAAAGCCCTAACGAGTGCCTCCGTCCTTCATGAAGTCGTGGCAGCTATTGATAGTATTAATAAAGTGCGTAATACTTTACAAACGATGCAAGCCTTAGTGGGGGCACGCAATGCCATTGATACAACGGATAAGTTTTATGAAGACGAACAAAATTTCTTTGATGAAAATTCCCCGTTTATTGCGGGGTTTGAACATCAATTGGCCCTCGCTTTGCATACCAGCCCCTTTAAACAGGAACTAATTAAAAAGTATGGGAAGCAACTATTTGCCCTAATCGAAACCAACTTAAAAACCTTTAAACCGGAAATCATTGAAGATTTGCAGGAAGAAAATAAGTTGGTGACGGAATATACTAAATTAACAGCCAGCGCTAAAATTGAATTTGATGGCAAAATCAACAATTTATCGCAGATGGCCCCATATGCGATTGCTCCTAATCGGGAAACGCGAAAACAAGCCGAAACGGCGGTCATGAAGTTTTTTGAAGCCAATGAAGCGAAGTACGATGACATCTATGATAAACTAGTAAAAGTTAGAACGAGGATTGCGAAAAAACTGGGCTATGAGAATTTTGTGGAGGTCGGATACGCCCGTTTAGGCCGCACCGATTACGACAGCAAGATGGTGGCCAATTACCGCAAGCAAGTGGAAAAAGACTTGGTGCCGGTAGCGGTTTCCCTTTTTAAGGAAAAGGCGAAACGCTTGGGCATTAAAGATTTAAAGAGTTATGACTTAGGGATTAACTTTGCTTCAGGGAATCCCAAACCGCAAGGTGACCGTGATTTCTTAGTTAGCCAAGCCCAAAAGATGTATCATGCCATGAGTCAAGAAACCGGTGAATTCATCGATTTCATGATTGAGCATGAGTTATTGGACTTAGAGGCTAAGCAAGGCAAAGCCGGGGGCGGCTTTTGTACATATTTTCCGGATTACCAATCACCGTTTATTTTCTCAAACTTTAACGGGACGGCCGGAGATGTCGATGTTTTGACCCATGAAGCCGGCCATGCTTTTCAGGTTTTTTCCAGCCGTCATTTTGCCGTTCCGGAATATTATTGGCCGACCATGGAATCGGCGGAAATCCATTCCATGAGTATGGAGTTTTTCGCTTGGCCGTGGATTGATTTATTCTTTGGAAAAGATAGCGATAAATATAAATATGAACATTTAGCCGGGACTATTACCTTTATTCCTTATGGTGTGGCCGTTGATGAATACCAGCATGAGATCTACGAACATCCGGAATTAACCCCGGATGAAAGAAAAGCCGTTTGGCGACGGATTGAAAAGAAATATTTGCCGTATAAAGTCTATGAGAATCCCTTCTTAGAAAAAGGGACTTATTGGTTCCGCCAAGGACATATTTTCAGTACGGCTTTCTATTATATCGATTATACCTTAGCCCAAGTCTGTGCTCAGCAGTTTTGGATTTTAAACCAAAAGGATCATGAGCAAGCTTGGAAACAATACTATCATTTATGCACTTTGGGCGGAAGTAAATCTTTCTTGGGTTTAATTGAGGCGGCCGGTTTAAAGAATCCGTTTGTGGATGGTACCGTTGCCATGATTGCGAAGGAATTACAGAAGTTTTTAGATAATTTCGATCAAACGAAATTACAATAATATGAATCAACTAGCAGCAAGAATCACCTTTTTAAAGAATACTAAGCAATTTTCGGCTTTGTTTAACTTACGCCATGAAGCCTTAGCGGCCGGCTTGGACCATAAACTTATGGAAGCAATTTTGATGGCCGGTTTTGTTTTAAAGGAGTTTTCCCATAACTTGTTTTTTGGTCAACAATTGTTGGCCCAAAATTATGAAAGCATGGCGATACTTTATTATCTGCTTTTGTCTTATTTAGGTCAAAAGGACCTTTATGGTGCTTTAGCTTTGATTAAAAAAAGCCGTTTGTTGCAACAAAAAGAATATTCCGCTTTTCACAATCCGGAAAATGCCAACTACGCTCAATTGTTAAACTTACCCGATGCTGATCTTTATGAGCGCTTAGCCATTTTAGTAATGCTTTACTGGGAAAGTTTAGGGCGGGAGTTTAGTTACGATAATTGTCAAGATGAAGCTCTCTTGCTTGTGCGGTGGTTTGATTTGTTGAATACGCTTTATGAGCTGGGATATCCAAAAGAAATGATGGATGAACTGCAAAAGGTGGCATCCATCGTCTTTCCATTTGAAGAAAAATAGAGGAGAAATAAATAATGAATGTTAATATTGAAAGAAGCCCCGAGGATAAAGTCCTCTTAACGGTTGAATTGACTAAAAAAGAATTCGCCTTTTACTATGAAGAAGAATTAAAAAAATTAATGGCCAAAGCTGAACTTAAAGGTTTTCGAAAAGGAAAAGTTCCCCGCGAAATTTATTTAAAACGCTTTGGTGAAGCCCAAGTTTACCAAAATGCTTTGGACAGTGCCTTAACAGCTTCTTATTATCAAGCGGTTGAAGACAACAAAGTACAGGTCATCGACGAACCGAAAATCGATATCGACTTTGAATTATTCGATAAAAAGAAAACCTTGAAATACAAAGCTGAAGTCCTCGTTTATCCGGAAGTGGTCTTAGGGAAATACTTTGGAGTGGAAGTAAAAAAAGACAGTACTGAGGTCGAGGAAAGTGAAGTTGAAGCCGCCATCAATCGCGATTTAAGGAGTAAATCGGATTTGGAACTGGTGGAAGAAGGTAGTTTAGAACTTGGTCATACGGCGGTTTTCGATTTTGAAGGTCGTGTTGACGGCGTTTTGTTTGAGGGCGGAACGGCCAAAAATTATTCTTTGGAAATTGGTTCCGGCCAATTCATTCCCGGTTTTGAAGAGCAAATGGTGGGCATGAAACAAGAAGAAGAACGCGATTTAAAGGTTAAATTCCCGGATGATTATCAAGCGGAAAACTTAAAGGGCAAGGAAGCCGTTTTTAAAGTTAAACTGCACGAAATTAAAAAACGCGTTTTACCGGAGTTGACCGATGAATTTGTTGTTTCCTTAAACATTGAGCCCAAAACCGTTAATGATTATCGCACTTATCAAAGCGACAAAATCAAAACGGAAAAAACTGAAGCTTCCGATAACAAGTTTGAACATGATTTGTTGAAAAAAGTCTGCGATGATGCTAAAGTCAATGTGCCGGATGTGTTAGTAAATCGTCGGGTTGACAGCATGCTGAAACAAGAAGAAGACCGAGCCAAAGCTTATGGGCTTACCTTTGAACAACTGCTGAAATACCAAGGTATGACCAAAGAACAATATCAGGAAATGATTAAAGCTCCGGCGCGTTTTGATGTCCTCAAAGAATTAGTTATTAATAAGATTATTGAACAAGAACAGTTGAGCCTAAGTGATGAGGATTACGAATATCATTATCAAGAATTTGCGAAAATGTCCAATCAGGATGTGGAAGCCGTTAAAAAACAATATCCGAAGAATCAGGTTGCTTACCATTTCTTAATGTTAAAAACGATTGAAGAAATGAAGAAAACAGCCATCATTAAATAAATGAATTGAGGTGTAAGCATGGCCCAAGAAACCAAAAAAGCCCGTCTTTGTTCATTCTGCGGGTTGCCGGAGAGTCCGGAACGGCACTTAATTGAAGGTGACAATGCTTTTATTTGCGATGTTTGTGTTGGTGTATGCCATCAAATGTTTAATTTGAGCCTTGATGAAGAAGAAAAATCGGCCCCCAAAACCACCGATTTTGCTTTAAATTTGACTCCTCGGGAAATTTATGAACGCTTAAGCGAATATGTTATCGGTCAACAATATGCGAAAAAAGTGCTGTCCGTGGCCGTTTACAATCACTATAAACGAGTACAAAATAATTTGTTTGAAAAAAGCGAAATTGACATTGATAAGAGTAATATCTTATTGCTGGGAGCAACCGGAAGCGGGAAAACGCTCTTTGCTAGAACTTTAGCCAAAATTTTAAATGTTCCCTTTGCGATTGCCGACGCTACAACCCTAACTCAAGCCGGTTATGTCGGTGAAGATGTTGAGAATGTACTTTTGCGTTTGTTGCAAGCGGCGGACTATGATTTAGATTTAGCCCAACGTGGGATCATTTATATCGATGAACTCGATAAAATCGGTCGTAAATCCGATAGCCCCTCCATCACCCGGGATGTTTCCGGTGAAGGGGTTCAACAGGCCTTATTAAAGATTTTAGAAGGTACGGTTGCCAATGTTCCACCCGGAGGTGGTCGCAAACATCCGCACCAAGAATTCATCCCCTTTGATACCACCAATGTCTTGTTTATTTGCGGAGGCTCGTTTGAAGGTATTACCGAGATTGTAAAATCCCGGCTTGGGAAAAAAGCCATCGGCTTTAATTCGGCTTCCGTCACTCCGAAAGTTGATAAAGATATGTATCGCGATGTTACTTCCGAAGACATCCAAAAATATGGGATTATTCCGGAATTAGTTGGTCGCTTACCGATTATTGCTTATTTGGATATTTTAGAAGTTGAAGATTTAATCAAGATTTTAAAAGAACCGAAGAATGCCATCATTAAACAATATCAAAAGATGTTAAAGATGGACGGTGTTAGCCTCGAATTTGAAGACGGAGCACTGTGGGAAATCGCCCGCCGTGCCCACAAACAAAAAACCGGAGCCAGAGGACTAAGAGCCATCATTGAAAACATCATGTTGGATATTATGTATAAAATTCCTGAGGAAAAAGATTTAACTCATTGTATTATTACCAAAGAATTTATTGTTTCCGGTGGCGATGCGAAATTCGTCAAAAAGCAATCCAAGTTAGCATAGAGAGAGATTAATGAAAATAAAACACGATATTATTAGCCCCGCCTATCATCAAGTTTACTTTACCTTTTCGCCCGCCGAGATGCAAAATGCTTATCGGTTGGTGCGGGATATGTATTCGCTTGAGAAACCGAAAAGTAAAAAGGCCCAAAAGCAATTGGATGAAATGGTGGTGGAACACTTGGAAGGGCTGATGGATGAAGAAATTGCTAACCTTGATGTTATCGCCGTCAGTTGGAAACAATTCCGCTATCTTTGCGAGACTTCACCTGATCAAGGGCTGGTTGTCATTTGTCAGTTCTGTGTTTTACCGCCGGGGACTGAAATCCATTTTCCACCCAAAATTCCCACTGAGTTACTACATGTTGAACTTGACCAAATGATTTTTGAAGATTTTGTCAAGCAATTGTTGACCGCTAACCATTTTGATTATGATGAACCCCAGAAAAAAGTCACTGACCGTAGTTTAGTAAGCTATGATTTACGCTATATGCAGGATGATTTCTTAATCAACCATTTAGAAAACCGCAGCATCAGTTTCACAACTGTTAACCAAAAACAATTCCGCTTATTCCTAAACAAAGCGATTGGTGAGGAAGTGGTTTTGGATAACGATGACGGGGTGCTTGTGAAAGCCAAAATAACGGGGATTACTGAAAAAAGATATCCCCCCTTAAGCGATAAATTAGTTGCTCAATGCCGTTTTTTGAATACCAAAACGGTTGCGGAATTAACGGATAAAGTCACGGAAATCTACCGTTATTCCACTATCGTAATGGTGGTGGTCGATTATTTGGTGGAATTTATTTGGCAAACCCAAGTGTTTGTTCCCGATGAATTTGTGATTAATCATTTTTATGATAGTAGTAAAATACCGACCAAGCCCAAAGAACGGGAGGTTTTTCTTCAAGGATTAAATAAATATGTTATTAAAGAATATTTACTTTCCTTGATGGATTTAAATTATCGTGTCGATGTTCAAAAGTTAATTAAAAAAATTCAAGAAGAATACGAGTTTGATAAAACCCTCTTTTTTGGGTCTAAAAGCTTTGAAGATTATCCAGAATATTTAGAAAGACATTTATTGGAAGCTAAGGTTTTTCAATATTGTCTTGATAAAGGAATTGTCGAATTACCGAAGTAAAGGAGGTGAACCCGATGTTTTCCAACCAAACTGTTGTTTCCGCAAACCTTCCCGTGATGGCCATTAGAGGCAAAGTGCCGCTTCCCAACAACGAAATCCGCCTTGATGTGGCTCGTAAAGAGAGCATTTTAGCTTTAAAAGCGGCGGCTGAAAGCAAAAAATTTATTGCTTTGTTTGTGCAGATTGACCATAGTCAGGAAGTTCCCAATATTAAAAATCTTCATAAAACCGGGATTATTGCGAAAATCATTTATGATATGGATAGCCAAAATGTCCATAAAGTTAAAATGCTGGGGATTGTCCGCTGTCAAATCGTGGACATTACGGAAACTGATCCTTATTGGACGGCCAACTTAATTACGGTTCCGGCCATCAATGATGACTTGGATAAAGAATTGGCTTATGTCCGTTTGTTGATTGAAGAATTGCAGGCTGATGCCGCCAAAATTTTTGATGGCAATTCCGAATTGGCCAATATCGTTGCGAAGGGCGTAACGGCGGACAAATTGACCGATGTTTTAGCTTACAATTTGCCCTTTGATATCAACACTAAATTGAAATATTTAAATACCCCGCATGTCGGCGAACGTTTACGTTTTATGTTAGAAGACATCAAACGGGAAAAGTACATCCGTAACCTCGAATTGGATATTGAAAATCAAGTTAAAAAATCCATCAGCGAAAGCCAAAAAGAATATTATTTACGCGAAAAAATGAAAGTCATTCAGGATGAACTGGGTGATAAAGTCCGCAAAGAAACGGATGTCGATGAATTAAAACAAAAAATCTTGGATGCTAAAATGCCACCGAGCGTTGAAGAAAAAGCCTTAAAAGAATTACAGCGTTACAGCAGCTTGAATAATACTTCCGGTGAAAGCGGAATTGTCCGCACCTATTTAGACTTTTTGATTGCTCTTCCTTGGAGCAAAGAAAGCAAAGATACCAACGATATCAAAAAAGCTAAGGAGCAATTGGATAGCGATCATTACGGTTTAGATGTGGTGAAGGAACGGATTTTAGAATATTTGGCGGTCCGCATTATGACGCAAAAGAACCCGCAAGCGATTCTTTGCTTAGTGGGACCTCCGGGTGTTGGTAAAACATCCTTAGCCCGCTCCATTGCCACCAGCTTAAATAAACACTTTGTGAAGCAATCTTTGGGCGGCATCAAGGATGAATCGGAAATCCGCGGTCATCGCCGGACTTATTTAGGCGCTCTCCCGGGACGAATCTTACAAGGAATGAAACGTGCCGGAGTCATCAATCCCGTTTTCTTGCTCGATGAAATCGATAAACTTTCGAGTGATTATCGGGGTGACCCTGCTTCCGCCTTGTTGGAAGTTTTGGACAGCGAACAAAACAAATATTTCAGTGACCATTATTTAGAAGAACCCTATGATTTATCGCGCGTCTTCTTTATTGCTACTGCCAATTATTTAGATAATATTCCGGCAGCTTTAAGGGATCGTTTAGAAATTGTGACCTTAAGCAGTTATACCGAATTTGAAAAGTTTGAGATTGCGAAACGCCATTTATTGGAAAAACAATTACTCAATCACGGTTTAAGCCGGATTGATTTTGAACTGCAGGATGAAGCCCTTTGGGATGTTATCCGTTTATACACAAAAGAAGCCGGCGTTCGAGAACTGGAACGAAATATCGGCACTTTAATTAGGCGGGCCATTAAAACCATTTTAATTGAAAAAGTTGATAAGGTAACCATCACTAAAGATAATTTAAGCACCTGGCTTGGTAAACCCAAATATGATTACAATAAAATTGACCAAGCCAACCAGATTGGGATTGTGACCGGTTTAGCTTATACTCAATTTGGCGGTGATACCCTCCCTGTGGAAGTTACCTATTATAAAGGGGAAGGTCGCTTGATGTTAACCGGTAAACTGGGTGAGGTCATGAAGGAATCAGCCCAAGCCGCTTTAAGTTATGTCAAGAGCAACTACCAAAAATTTGCCATTGACCCGAGCTTATTTGATAAAAATGATATTCATATCCATGTTCCGGAAGGCGCCGTTCCTAAAGACGGTCCGTCGGCAGGTGTAACCATTGCTACCGGCATTATTTCCGCATTAGCCCACCGCTATGTTCATAATGAAGTCGGCATGACGGGGGAGATTACTTTGCGGGGTCGCATTTTGCCAATTGGCGGGATTCGCGAAAAAGCGATTGCTGCCCACCGCAGCGGGCTTGCGAAAATCATCATTCCGAAAGAAAATGTTCGTGACTTGGACGATATTCCTGAAGGCGTGCGTCAGTCCTTAGAAATCATCCCGGTAGAAACCATCGATGATGTAGTGAAAATTGCTTTATTTGATTAAAGGGCAGCTTTATAGCTGCTCTTTGCTTTTTGGTATATTTTAGGTAAAATGGTTTGCAATTTAAGTTAAATTATGTTATAATCATTCCACTGGTGAAAATTAAGACGGTATCAAGATGGATACTTTATCGTTATTGGAGGACTTATGAGCGCTGTTGATATATTGTTATTAATTGTATCATGCTTATTAATTACCATTATTGTTTTACAAGATTCAAAAGAAGATGCTAGCCAAGCGTTTTCCGGCGAAAAATCCGAATTATTTGCTAACAAAAAAGCCCGCGGAATTGAGTTATGGATTAACTATATTACCGCCGGACTGTCGATTGCTTTTTTTGTCTTAGCGATTATCTCGGCATTCTTTGTAGATCGATTATCGTAATTATTAAATAGGCCTGGTTACAGGTCTTTTTAAATGCCAATTTTATGAGGGAAGAATGAAAGAATTATTAGAAAAATTATTTACCAAGGAAAATTATCAGCCCTTAACGGTGGGCGAAATTTTTGAAGAATTAAAATTAAGCCCTGATGATTGGGAAGAACTGCATTTAACTTTAGCGCAGATGGTGGAAAATCACGATTTGTTTTTATCAAAGAAAAAGGATCGTTTTTTAATACCGCAGCAAGTGGGGATTTTTAAAGGGACCATCAGCATCAAACACGAAGACTTTGGTTTTATCATTAGTGAAGGACTTGATGATGTTTATGTCTCTCATTTCAATTTTGGAAACGCCATTGATCGTGATGAAGTCTTGTTTCAAATCAAAGATTATGGGAAATTTCCCCATCAAGATTTTCGCCAAGAAGCCAAGGTTTTAAAGATTATCAAACGCCATTTAACCGATGTCGTCGGTGAATTGAAATGGAAAAAGGAACAGTTTTTTATCTATGTCAATCATCCGCAAATCGCAAGATTAAATATTGTTGATAATGAGATTTTAAGCCTCTGTCAAGTAGGCGATATTGTTCGTGTTCACATTACGGATTATCTAAGCAGCCCCAAACAAGCAAGGATTGTGGAAAGGCTCGGGTTTAAAAATGATATCGGCATTGATATTATCCAAATTGCCAGCAACTTTAATTTTTCTCTTGAATTTACCAAAGCGACAGAAGCTTATTTAACGACTATCAACCAAGATTTTTCTAAGGAAATTGCTAAGCGGCCGTTACCTAGTTTGGAACGCATTATTACGATTGACGGTGAAGATGCCAAAGATTTGGATGATGCCGTAGCGGTGAAGAAATTAGCCAACGGGAATTTCCTTTTGGGCGTTTATATCGCTGATGTCAGTTATTTTGTTGCCAAGGATTCTCCTTTGGATGAAGAGGCTTTATTTAGAGGCACCAGTGTTTATTTAGTCAATCGGGTTATTCCGATGTTACCACCCCTCTTAAGCAACAATCTTTGTTCCCTCAACCCCGGTCAGTCGAAGTTGGTTTTAGCCTGTGAAATGGAAATTAACGACCAAGGTCAAGTTGTTAATCAAACTTTGTTTCCATCAGTTATTAAAACAGTTCATCGGATGACTTATACCAATGTCAATTTAATGCTTGATTATGACAAAGAGACATTAAGCAATTATCAGGATATTGCCGCTGATATTATGGTAATGAAGGAACTGGCGACGGTTTTAAATAAAATGCGCGTTAAACGAGGGGCGCTGGATTTTAATATTGAAGAAGGAAAAATCATTGTTGATGACCAAGGAAAACCCCTAAGAGTAGAATTGGAAAGTCGCGGTCAAAGTGAACGCATCATCGAAGAATTCATGCTCATTGCCAATGAAACGGTGGCATCAACGATTTATCATCTCGACTTACCCTTTATTTACCGGGTTCATGAGAAACCTAATGTGCAAAAGCTTGAAGCTTTTAAAAAACTGTCCCGAAGTCTTGGTTATCAAGCTTTCAAAAAACAAATCAATGCGAAACAACTCCAGCTTTTTTTACAAAATTTGCCTGAGCAGGATCAGTTTTTACGAACTTATTTATTAAGGTCGATGGCCAAAGCCGTTTATTCCGAACAAAATAGCGGCCACTTTGGCTTGGCAAGTCCTTGTTATACGCACTTTACAGCCCCGATTAGGCGCTATCCCGACTTATTGGTACATCGCTTATTAAGAAAATATTTATTTGACCAAGATGTTAAAGCCGCTGAATTGTTTGCTTTAAGTTCACAGATTGCGGAAATCGCCAAACAATCTTCTAAACGAGAACGCGATGCTATTGATTGTGAATATGAAGTCAACGATATGAAAAAAGCTGAATATATGGAAGACTATCTTGGTGAGCGTTATAACGGCATTATTTCTTCCGTTACCAAATTCGGTGTTTTTGTCAGTTTGCCCAATACGATTGAAGGATTAGTTCATATGAAGAATCTGCGGGGACGCTATGTCTATGATCCGGAAACAGTCAGTTTAATTGGCAGCAGCGGTCATCGCTTGCGTTTAGGCGATGAAGTTGTGGTTGAGGTCATCGGTGCCAGCAAAATAAAGCGTGAAATTGATTTCAAAATAGTGTATAATGAACATAAGGTGATGCCAAGTGGAAAAAAGTCGAATCGTCGCGCGCAACAAAAAGGCCGCCCATGATTACTTTATCCTGGATAAGTATGAATGCGGGATTGTGCTTACCGGCACGGAAATAAAATCCATTCGGGCCGGCAAAGTTGCCATTGCGGATGCTTATTGCCGTATTGAAAAACAGGAATTAATTATTATCAATATGCATATTGCTCCGTATGACAAGGGCAATATCTTTAACCATCAGGAAACAAGAACGAGGAAACTCTTGGCCCACAAAAGCGAAATTCGCAAATTGGCGGCTAAATTAACTCAGGACGGTTTAACATTGATTCCTTTGTCGGTCTATTTACGTGAAGGACTGGCGAAAGTGGAAGTAGCTCTTTGTAAGGGAAAGAAGAACTATGACAAGCGTGAAGACTTGCGTCAGGAAGCCATCAAGACGGAAATCAAGAAAATCAATAAGGTTCGTGGACGGATATGAAATGTAAACGCTGTGGCAAAGAAGTGAGTGATGAGACCAAAGTTTGTGAATGTGGCTTTGATTTTGAAGAAGATGAAAAATACGCCGCTTTGTTTAATCAAAAAGCCGATCCGGAAGTTAGCGAAAAAGACAAAAATTTACTCATTGATTTTCCGATTTTGACGTTTTTATTTGGACTAGCTTCTTTATTGTTGATGATTTTGTTTTTGTTTCATCCCGGTTTCGTGGTTTTGTATTTTGTTTTGGTTGTTGTTTTCATTATCATGACGATGTGGTTTGCGAAAAAACCAACCAAAGTTAAACTGGAACCGACAAGGAATGTCGGTTTATGGATGGCTTATTTGGCTATGGCCGTCGTTTTGTTTAAAACTGTTTACCTTTTAATTGGATTAATCTTTTTTTAGAAGAAACATTGTTTCTTCATTATGGGATAGTCATGGTTTCGACAGGCTATTTGAAGTATTTGTAGCATGCCATGGTTGCGCATGTAAAAACGCCGAGGTTAAATTAACCGCAAATCAAAATTTATCTTTTGCTGCCTAATTAAATAAGTAGCATGCCTGTTGTAGAATCCCCCTTAAGTTTTATAAACGGGCTCAGAATTAAGGGATGAGTCTTTGAGTTTACCTTGGCTCTTTGATTCGAGATTATAAGGTTAGCTGATTGTCTATTTGTTTATTGTTAGATAAGCAGTGAAAATAAGACAATAAAATAAGCATGTAGAAATAAATATGGATTGTAGTTTGGACAGGGGTTCGACTCCCCTCTATTCCACCATATTGAAACAACTGTGTTGATACGAGATTTCATCTCAAGTCAGCACTTTTTCTTTATTTTTAGGCGTTTTTGGTAGGGTTCAAGTCCCGTTATTAGTAAAATTGCCTAGTTTTTTATTGGATCATAATTTGCATCAATTATGCATTACCACGAAAGGTCTTGAAAAACCACGAAAGCTCATTGTTGCCCACGAAAGGTACACGAAAGCACCACGAAAGGTTCAGGCTATCGTGTAAGATTACAAATAAGTTTGTGAGAACGAATTTTTTCTTTGTGAGAATGGACAAAACGATTGACAGAACGGAAATTATTATATATAATAATATTTGAATTACTAAGTGAGGTATTGATATGGAAATTTCTTATAACAAACTTTGGAAAGTTCTAATTGATAAAAATATGAAGAAAATAGAATTAAAAGATATTGCCGGCATTAGTTCGTCTTCTTTAGCTAAGCTTGGTAAAAACGAGCCTGTTACATTAGAAGTGCTAATGAAGATATGCGAGGCATTAGATGTAAATATAGGTGACGTTGTAGAATTTATCAAGAAGGTGTAGTATGAAAGATTTTATTAATATTGCTACTGTTTTTAGTGGCATAGGTGCTCCAGAACAAGCTTTACATAAAATGGGAGTAAAACATAATATAGTATTTGCTTGTGATAATGGAGAAGTTGAAATCAAAAAAGATGTTGATGAAATAAAAGCTGAAATCGCATCATTAAATAACGATGAAGCTAATGAATATATAAAAAGTATTTACTCAAAAAGTGGAAAACACAATTATATGAAGGATAGTTATTTCGCTAACTATGATATTAATGAGAAAAACTGGTATGAGGATATTAGATTTCTTGATGGTAAGCCATATAAAGGAAAGGTTGATATTTTAGTTGGTGGAAGTCCATGCCAAAGTTTCTCTATTATTGGAAAAAGAGCTGGTCTCGAAGATACAAGAGGAACTCTTTTTTATGATTACGCAAGACTAATAAAAGAAATCAAACCTAAAGTGTTCATCTACGAGAATGTTCCTGGAATGCTTACTCATGACAAAGGAAATACATGGAAAGTTATTAATTCGGTTTTTGATTCTCTAGGATATAAAGTTTATAAATCATTATTGAATGCCAAGGATTTTGGAATTCCACAGGATAGACAAAGACTATTCGTTGTTGGGTTTAAAGATAAGAATGTCAATTTTGAATTTCCTCAACCTATTAATTTAACGACAAAATTCTTTGACTATCTTGAGGCTAATAACGATGTCGAAGTCAAACATTATTTAGGAAAAAAAGGGTTTGAATTCGTAACTAATCCTAAGTATAGAAATAGAGCAAGAATTAATCCTGAAATCATCCAAACGCAAAAAGCAAATCAGCAGTTTAATTGGAATGGAGATTTTGTTTTTGTTCCATATGAAGAAATTGCAAATAATGAAAAAATACTTGAAAGAGCATATGTTTCAGAATGGAATGGAAGACGTGGAGTCATTAGACAGTTGACTTATAGAGAATGTTTAAGATTGATGGGGTTTAGCGATGATTTTAATGTTGTTGTTCCAAATGTGCCTGCATATCGACAAGCAGGAAATTCAATTGTTGTAAATGTTCTTGAAGCAATTTACAAAAAGATTTTTGAGGCGGTGAACATTTATGAAGATTAAATTAGCTACAGTTTTTAGTGGTATTGGTGCGATTGAATTTGCTATAAAACGATTGAAATTAGATCATGAAATAGTATTTGCTTGTGATAACGGCGAACGAGATGTGACTTATGATATTGAAAAAGAACGTGAAATTGTAAGAAACCTAAATAGCATTGATGAAAAAAGAAAATACGTAGACAATTTATATTCATCAATTACAAGCTCAAAGAATTATGTGGAACAAAGTTATTTAGCTAATTACCCACAGTGTTCTAAAAATAGATATTTTCAAGATGTAGTACTATTAGATGGTAGGGATTTTAGAAATCAAGTAGATTTATTCGTTGGAGGAAGCCCATGCCAAAGTTTCTCTTCCGTTGGCTTTCAGGCTGGACTAGAGGATACTAGAGGAACGTTATTCTATGAGTTTGCTAGATTGGTGCAAGAAATCAATCCTAAAGTATTTATATATGAAAATGTTAGAAATCTTTTAAATCATGACAAGGGTAATACTTGGAGAGTTATTAAGCAAGTCTTTGATGAACTAGGCTATGATTATAAATTTGATGTTTTGAATGCAGCTGATTATGGAATTCCTCAAACAAGAAGAAGATTGTTTGTTGTAGGTTTTAGAAGAGATTTAAATTTAAATGATGAATTTGAATTTCCACCAATTCAAAGACAATTACATTTTACAATGAAGGATTTTTCAATCAATTATTGCGCAGAGGGACATATGACTTCAAATAATGCAGGTGAGATCCAACTTGATAACGTACCAGGAATTCCTGATGCAAAGTATACTTTAAGCCAAAAGTTGTATAATTATGTTATGAAAACTGGAACAAAGACTTTCGTGCAAAAGGTTGAAATTAATAAGGATATTGCAAGAACATTGTTAAAAACTATGGGAAATCGTCATCGTGCTGGAGTTGATAATTATTTATCATTTGATGGAACAGAAAACTTGGGATCAGTTAGAATGCTTACCGAAAGAGAAGCACATAGATTAATGGGATTTACAGATGACTATAAAATAGTTGTTTCAAGAGCTCAAGCATATAAACAAGCTGGAAATTCAATAGTTGTTGATGTCCTAATAGCAATATTAAGAAATATAATAGATACTGGTGTTTTTGAAGAGGAGGGCGAATAATGTTAAAACTTAATAATGATAAAACAATTCTTGAGGGTGTATTAAAATTAAGTGATTGCGAACGAGAATTTGTAGTTAAATGGCTAAGTGGCTCAAGTCAAGCTAGTCTTTATATTGGAGATAAACAGGAAGAAAAGGATAGTATTAGAAACTTTATTCTTGGGAAACATATTTGTTATATTGATGTTAAATCTTTTTTGGATTATTTGAATATGGTAAAACTGATAATTCAAAAGTACACATCAATGTATCATGGTCCTCTTGATAAAATTGATTCTATCTATTCTCGTTTTGCTTCAATGAATCTAGAAGATGCAAAATTAGTTCTTGACTATGTTCAAGATGATAGATATATAAGAATTCTTAATAACAAAAGTGATTATAGAATTAATGAGCCAATTTATGGTGCAACCACATTAAAAAACGGTGATGATTTTAGACATACGTTTATAGGTGCCATAACAAATATTAAAATTACTAAAAGTGATGAAAGATACACAATTAGCATCAATATCATCGATAATTGGAGGGATGTAATAATGGAAGAAAACGGTAAAAAAGTAGATTTAGAGTCTGTGAAAAATATATTCAATACAGAAATGAATGCGAATATTAGTGCAGGAAAAACTGAAGTGGAAGCCGCTCAGGTTTTTGGCATAAAATATGCTCCATTATTGGATGCAAACTCTCACAAATTCACATATAGGGATATCGTAGAATCTTCATCTTATAATAAAGAAGATGTTATTAATGCAGTTGCAAATGGTATGGCAATATCATCTTTAGTTTTGTGGGAGTCAAATCCTTTTAATGAAGGAAATAAAGATTCAAAAGCTGATGAAAATTATCAAAAATTCAAAAATTTAGTTGGATGGTTTGTTAAGCAGTTGAACATTAATAATGGACTAGAAGAAGGAACTAAAACTTCAGGACAAGGATATAAACCTGGATCTGCAATTAGAGAATTATATAAAGATTGGAGAGACTATGGTGCTTTTACTTTAGATTGTAATATAATTGCTGGATATCAAAGCACATTTTCAAAAGTTAATTATATCAATAAAACAGAGACAGGTATAAATGTAAGGCCAAAATTTGATAATGATACCAAAGAAATAAAATACTTATTTATTGATGTTTATGAAGGCGATAAGGAGCCATCAAATGAGATATCAAAAATTTTAGAGAAAGAATATGATTTATCTAAATTATCATTATATGATGGAGTAGAATCAAACGAAACATTAAAAGAATTATATGATGATTATGTTAGAGTAATAGAGTTTTATGATAAAGGTGAAGTAATTGATTATGATTCATTAGATAGAGTTACTGGTGGACGCAACATTATTCTTTATGGCGTTCCAGGTGCTGGTAAGTCTTATACAATCGAAACTGAATATTGCAAAGACGAAGACAAAATGGAACGTTTAGTGTTCCATCCTGACTATACATATAGTGACTTCGTGGGTCAAATCCTACCATCAATTGACGAAAGCGGTGAAAGCAAGACTATTCAATATAAGTTTGAAGCTGGACCTTTCACTACTTTATTAAAAAAGGCATATAGAGACCCTGAAAATAGATATTATTTAATTATTGAAGAAATCAACCGTGGTAATGCTCCTGCAATTTTTGGTGATATATTCCAATTACTAGATAGAACACCTGATGGAACTAGTATGTATGGAATTACTAATGCTGATATTGCTAAAGTTGTTTATGAGGATGTAAACCATAAGGTTAGAATCCCTTCAAATATGTCTATCCTTTGTACTATGAATACATCCGACCAAAATGTATTTACTCTAGATACTGCTTTCCAAAGAAGATGGAATATGAGATTAATCGAGAATACATTTAAAGAAAATGATGAGCTTGCTGATATCAAGATTCTTGATTCTAATGTTACATGGAGAGCTTTCCAAGAAACTATTAATGAGATTATCCTTAATACTAATGTAAGATTAACATCAGCTGAAGATAAGAGACTTGGAACTCATTTTGTCGTAGAAGAAGATTTGATGTACAATGACAAAGCTGATACTGGTTCAGGTCAAGAACAAATAGATGCAAGACTTGAGAATAGAAGATTTGCTGAAAAAGTAATCAAGTATTTATGGGATGATGCATTTAAGTTTAATCGTGAATCTCTATTCAATGTTCGTGATAATGGAACAAATAACTCACTTGAAGCAATAATTAAATCATTCTTAGGAGCTAAGGGTGATGCTAGATTTGACATATTCCTTGATAACATCAAAAGAACAATGATTGATGAGTCAAAACCAAAGGATGAAGCTACAGGTGATGCCGATGGAACAAGCGAAACAAACTAAAATGTATGACCCTAAGGTTGATATAAAGAAATGCTGCCACGTCAATAGTGGTGAAGATGGTGAGAACTTTGTAGGTGTTAAAGCTGATGATCAAGGTGCAGTTGTTTACTTTCCAATAGGTTATCAATTGCCTGATAATGATTATGATATAAGGCTTGAAATAAGACATTTGTTTAGAGTTTTAGCTGAGTTTACAAACAAAGAAGATAAGTTGCTTGCTCTTAAAAGTTTTGAAGCACCACAAACTGTCACATTTCCAATCCAAGCCTATCTAGATGTAATCAACTATTATCTAGATCATAATGGATATTATATGGAAACTGAGGTTGTTTATAAAACTGATATTGGTGGTAAGACCGACTGGCCAAGAACAA
Source organism: Tenericutes bacterium ADurb.BinA124 (assembly GCA_002068415.1). Taxonomy (GTDB): domain Bacteria; phylum Bacillota_I; class Bacilli_A; order ML615J-28; family CAG-698; genus UBA2253. The sequence goes on along the minus strand of MVZM01000004.1, from coordinate 23,554 downwards.
TCAAAAATCAAATGCCTTATATCGATATTGATGGACAATCAATAATTTATTTAAAGCAAACAGTAAGAGCGATATCTCCTAATGCGAATATGCTTATTACTGAAATTAATAAGTATTGTGTTCAAGAAGCAATGCAAAAATTAGGCTGGTTGTTTGTAAGTTTTGTGCCAAATGACCCTAGATATAATATCGATTTAGAGGCTTTAAAAATAGTTAAGAATCAATATCTTTCAATGCTTGATTATAAAATTCTTCATACTAACATACTTGAAGATAAGCGATTATTCTTAGCTATGAAAGCAATGATTAAATATCTTGATGAAAAAACAACGGATAGACTATTCTACTTTGGAACTGATCATTTTGAGCATGTATGGGAAAAACTAATTGATAAAGTCTTTGGTGAACCTAATAAAGAGGATTACTTTCCTAGAACTACATGGATTGCTAGAACTGGTAAGACAAAAGAAAAGCATCCATTGGAACCTGATTCAATTATGATTTTGAATAATAAGTTCTATGTATTGGATGCTAAATATTATCGTTATGGTGTTACGAATAATATGGATCATCTTCCAAATTCATCGGATATTAACAAGCAAATTACGTATGGCGACTTTGTTAAAAACAAAGAGCATCTAGATAACTACCATTTGTTTAATGCATTTATCATGCCTTATAATAAGGCTAATAATGAATTCGGGACAAGTGAGAAACTTGCAAATGTAGCAGAGGCTATTCCTGACTGGCGTAAGGAAACTAAAGCTGAATTAGATAATTATGAAAGAATTCAGGGCATTGTACTTGATGTAAGGCATCTAATGTATAACTATGAATCTAAGCATCAAAAAGATAAAGAAGAACTAGTTAGACAAATTGAAAAATACCTAGAAGAAGAAAAGGAATCAGACTAATAATCTGGTTCCTCTTTTTTTTATGCTATTTGATGTTTTCTTCTAAATGCTTTAGCATTAGCGTTTCTTCGGCATCTATCAGTACAGTATATTTTCTTAGATGTAGTTCTAGAAACAATAAAATAAGTTCCACAGTGTGGGCATTGCTTATAGATATAATTATTCGCTCTTAAATAGAACAAAGACATATACATAGCAGTAAATAAATCATCAACATTCCATTTTGGTTGCATTTTATCTGTATCATATGATGCGTGCACTCCTTTAATATTATGATCTATTTCCTCTTTTACCATAAGTTTAGCAAAAGCAAGAATACCATCTTTTAATTTGTCATCAAGTTCAGTATCAGCTGATGCTTTTGGCAAGAAATCATAATAATAGTGGAATAATGTGTCTATAATGTATTTTTCATCCTTTGAGTACTCATTATTTTTATTCACATAAGTTATGACAAGGCGTTTCAACCAGGCATCATTACAATCTTCAATATAATTAGAGCATTCCTCGCTATCAAAAATATAAGTTCCAAAAATACTATCTTTTATTTCGTAATCATAATTTGAGTTTTGCAATCTTCTTTTATAATCATCATTAGTCATTCTAGTATTATTATAAATTGCATCGTAAAGCGGATGTGTAGCAGAAGAATAAATCTTTTCACCTTCGAGCTTTACATCAATCGGATCCGCACTAAATAATGCCAGAGCGTTAGATAAAATATTTTTGTATGATTTATTATTGTTGGTAATTTCACCCATTAATTCTACACATAACTTTAGACGAGCTATTAGTTGTTGAATGGACTCTTCATTCAATGATTGATACTCGTCTTTTTTTATTGCAAAAATAAAACCATTTTTTTCAAAAAACTTAGGATAGTCTTTTGGCTTTAATTTTAAGAATCTTCCCATAATGTTTTCTTCCTCAATCATACCAGTAGAATTGGAAAGACGAACTAATCCTTTTTGAGTTTCATAAGCAAATTTTATAGTTCCTTCAGTAGCACCAATTTTATAAATATTTGTTTTTTCACCTCTTGGTAAATGGTGAATTGTATCAATTACGAAATCGCAAGGAAGATTTTGTAAAGCAAAAGTGCTCCCATAATAGAAATTTTCATCTTTTTTATAATTTTTTTTATTATTTTTTTCGTGTTTAGCCATCTTTTAGAACCTCCTAAATAGATTGATTTTAGGCATGTTTGCAGGTTTTTAAATAAAAAATAATCAATAAAATAATTGATAATTAGATTATATCACAAATATTTAAAAAAGTAATTAGTTTAACATATATTTTTCAAAATAAAATAATCGAATTTTGTGGAAATATCAATTATTTTTCTTTGATGATACCATATATCCAGAAGATGAATTTTAAGCATCTTTTCTTGGGAATTTGCTACTTCCAAGGCATCCGACCCTATGAAGATTAGCTACCTTTGTAGGGGTCGCAATCGGATGCGAATCAATAACTAAATAATTAGCAGTCAAACCTATTGCGAAGGAGCGATTGCAAAGAGTCAGATAAGGCTTAAAAGCTGTATCTCTTTTTGTTTCGCTCATCTACATTAGGTGGTCATGCTTTGAAACCTTTTCTGACAAAGAAATTAAGTCAAAAAGGAGACAAAGTAATGACAAATTTTAACAAAAATGAAAAAAGGATGGCCTACCTTACTAAAGAGGCTAAAGCACACCCTGAGACATGGGTAGAAGACGTAGTTGATAAGTTTGTATTTGATGTGGATAAGAACGATCCAAACTATGAAGAAAAGCTAGAGAAGTTCCAATACATCATGGATTTCCAAATTGATTGGTATCATCCAAGCAAGAATCGTGTATACGCATACGATTTAGAAAATAATACCTATATCTACTTAGATAGAGAATTATTCCTTAGATATATGCGTCCATATTGGCGTGATAAAAAAGAAGAGCAACGTCATAGACAAATAACAGTATCACTTGATGAACTCCATGATTTATATGAACTTGAACTTGATGAGCATGGGCATCTTATTACAAAAGATAATTATTATCAATTTAGCTATGAAGAAGATATGGATGAAGAAAATTCATCAGAAACATTGGAATCAAAAGTAAAAGAAATGTTTAGAAATGAAAAATCGATTTATATGGAAACAATTAATCTATTGTTTGAACTGAAAAGTGAAACAAAGATAGCAAAACGACTAGGCATTTCAATTTCAGCTGTATGTCAACGATTAGAAAAAATTAGAAGAATATACGAAAAAAAGAAAAAAAGTAACTAATTTTAGCAAAATGCTTAAAACCAACTAAAAAACTGTCCCTTAACTCCTGAAGGAAGAAGAGTTGCAAAAAATCCTTCAAATAAATTCAGGAGGTAAGAGCCATGAAAAAGCAACACAATTACAAACATGGTTATCGCAAAAGAGAGCCAAGACTAGAGGATGAGCTAGTCGCAACTCTTATCTCGATTTCCGTTGTAGCGAGATCGTTAGCCAAGAAAGTGATGATTGATTCACTTAAAAATCAAAACAAGAGAGGTAAATCATGGGCAAGATGAGTGAACTTGATTTAACTCTAAAAGAGTTAAGAGAATCTGCTACAAAGATTATTTCTTTAGTAGATGACTTACATTCTTTATTTTCTTCTAAACCAACGGAGGATGAAAGTCCTAAAGAAGAAAAGAAAAAATTAACTTTAGAAGAAGTTAGAACATTGCTTGCAGCTAAGAGTCGTGATGGCTATACAGCTGAGGTTAAAGCGTTACTTAAGAGCTTTGGTGCTAATAAATTATCTGAAGTTAAAGAAGAAGACTATGAAGATTTATATCTTCAAGCCGAGGTGATTGGTGATGGCGAGTCCAACTAGTCATTCGGATTTGTTTAGCCCATCTTCTGGGGCAAGACTCATCGCTTGTCCTGGAAGTGCTAAAGCAAGTAAAGGTATCCCTGAAAAAATTTCTTTATTCTCAAGTGAAGGAACTGATGCACATGAACTAGCTTCAGTAAGACTATTAAACAGTCTTGGTGAAAAAGCTGAAATAAACACTGGCGACTTAACTTGGTACAACAAAGAAATGGAAGATCATATCGCAGGTTATGTATCTTATTGCAATGAAAAAGTAGCTGAAGCCAAAGAGAAGACAAAGGATGTCGTAACAATGGTGGAACAACAAGTATCTACTGATAGATACGGTGAAGGACTATTTGGCACTTGTGACTTTGCAGTCTTAGCTGATGGTGACTTAACGATAGTTGATTTGAAGTATGGCATGGGCGTAAAAATTGATGCTACCGATAATGTTCAACTAAAAATTTATGCTCTTTGCCTTATCGAAACGTTCGGCCATCTATATGACATCAACAACATCAAATTGTGTATCTATCAACCTAGATTATCTAACGTATCCGAATGGAGCATTTCTAAAGATGACCTATATAAGTGGTCCGATACAATCCTTAAAGATGCTATTAGAAAAATTAAGGAAGGTAGTGAAGAATTCCATCCAGGAAAACATTGTAAATTTTGCAAAGCAAAGCCAATTTGTAAGGCATTAAGAGATAAAAATCTTGATGTTGCAAAGAAAGATTTTCAACCACCGTTTCTATTAAATGATGAGGAAATAGAAGAGATTTTGGATCAAGCAGAAGATATAACCGAGTGGTTAAACACAGTAAAAGATTTTGCTTTATCAGAAGCTATCAAAGGTCATAAGTACGAACGCTATAAACTTGTCGAAGGTAGAAGCAATCGTAAGTGGACTGATGAAGATGAAGTTGCAAAAGTAGTAAAAGACGCAGGATTTAATCCTTATGAAGAGAAAGTATTAAGCGTTACATCCATGCAGTCGTTAATCGGAAAAAAGAAGTTTGAAGAATTATTAAATTCTTACATCTTCAAACCAAAGGGAAGACTAACCCTAGCTAAACGTGACGAAGATAAAAGACCTGAAGTCACAACGGCTGAATTAGATTTCAAAGATTTAAATGAAAAAGGAGACAATAACAATGAGTAAAATTATAAATCCAACAAAGGTAATTACAGGTAAAAAAACTAGATGGAGCTATGCAAATGTATGGACTCCAAAGGCAGCTAACGAAGGTGCTACACCTAAATATTCAGTTAGCTTAATCATCCCTAAAGATGATGTTCAAACAATCGAAAAAATTAAGAATGCTATCAACGCAGCTTACCAAGAAGGCGAATCTAAGCTTAAAGGAAATGCAAAAAGCGTTCCTGCACTTGCAGCTATCCACACACCTCTTCGTGATGGTGATGTAGAACGTCCTGATGATGAAGCATATAAAAATGCATATTTCGTCAATGCCAACTCTGCAACTGCACCTGGAATCGTTGATGTAGATTGCAATCCAATCTTAGATCATAGCGAAGTCTATAGTGGTGTTTATGGTCGTGCCTCAATCACTTTCTATGCTTATAACAACAATGGAGCACGTGGTATCGCAGTAGGACTTAACAATCTTCAAAAGATAGCTGATGGCGAACCTTTAGGAACTAAGTCTACACCTGAGAGTGATTTTGGTGGCGATGATGATGGATTCCTTGATTAAGTCATTACATCTTGATATTGAAACCTACTCAAGCACAGACTTAAACAAGTGTGGCGTATACAAATATGCCGAATCCAACGATTTTGAAATATTACTATTATCGTATGCAATAAACAACGGAAAAGTGGAGGTGGTTGACCTAGCACAAGGTGAGCCACTTCCAGGATTCCTGGTTGATGCCATTAAAAGTGATGATGTAATAAAGTACGCATATAATTCAACATTTGAAAGAGTGTGTTTATCAAGGCATCTTGGAATAGAAAAAGGAAAATATCTATCGCCTGATTCTTGGAGATGCACCATGACTTGGAGTGCTTATTTAGGACTCGCTTTTTCATTAAAACAAGTAGGTGAAATATTAAGACTTGATAAGCAAAAACTAAATGAAGGTAAGGATCTAATTAAGTACTTTTGTGTTCCATGTAGACCAACAAGCAAGAATGGATATAGGACTCGTAACTATTACTACCACGATAAAGAAAAGTGGGAGTTGTTTAAGAAATACAATATCCGTGATGTTGAAACTGAAATGGCTATTCAAGAACGTATTAGTAAGTACCCTGTTCCTGATTTTGTTTGGGATGAATATCACCTATCAGAAACTATAAATGATAGAGGTGTTTTAGTAGATGAAACTCTAGTTGATAATGCTATCGACTTTGATGAAAAAACTAGGGATTTCAATATAAAAACCCTTCAAAACCTAACTAAATTAGATAATCCAAACTCTGTGGCACAGCTTAAAAGTTGGCTCTTTGAAAATGATGTAGAAGTTGAAACTTTAGGTAAAAAAGAGGTAGCTAACCTTATAGGCTATGCTGATGACAAAGTGGTGCAACAAGTATTATTGCTACGCCAACAAGTATCCAAATCTTCAATCAAAAAATATCTTGCAATGAAAAGTGCTAGATGTAGTGATGGCAAGGTTCATGGAATGTTTATGTTTTATGGAGCTAATCGTACAGGAAGGTTCTCTTCAAAGATAGTGCAGCTACAAAACTTACCACAAAACCATCTCAAAGATTTAGCTGAAGCAAGGGCTCTTGTGAGAGGTGGAAACCTTGATGCTGTTGAAATCCTATATGAAGATGTGCCTGATACATTATCGCAGTTAATTCGTACTGCCTTTATCCCTTCAAAAGGACATAAGTTTATTGTATCTGATTTCTCTGCTATTGAAGCACGTGTTATTGCTTGGTATGCAGGAGAGACGTGGCGATTAAATGCTTTCAAAAATGGTGAAGACATATATTGTGCATCTGCATCACAAATGTTCCATGTACCTGTAGTAAAACACGGAGTCAATGGTGAACTACGACCTAAAGGAAAGATTGCAGAACTTGCACTTGGCTATGGTGGATCAGTAGGAGCACTTAAAGCTATGGGTGCAATTGAGATGGGGCTTAAAGAAGATGAATTAAAGCCGCTTGTTGAATCATGGAGAGTAGCAAACCCAAATATTACTAAGTTTTGGTGGGATGTTGATAAAGCAGTCATCAAGGCTATTGAAAATAAAACAACAGTTAAGTTTAAGAATTTAGAATTCGCATATCTTGGTGGGACTCTTTTCATCACTCTTCCAAGTGGAAGAAGGCTTGCTTATTCAATGCCTAAAGTTGTTGATGGGCAAATCACTTATATGGGTTTGTCTCAAGCAAAGAAATGGGAACGATTAGAATCTTACGGTCCAAAGTTTGTTGAAAACATCGTTCAAGCAACAGCTAGAGATTTACTTGTGTATGCGATGAAGAATCTAGATCTACCGATAGTTATGCATATTCATGATGAAGTGGTAATAGATGCACCACTCGATTTAAAGGTCGAAGACGTGTCTAAGAAAATGAGTGAGGTTCCTTCATGGGCTAATGGCTTAATTCTTAATGCCGAGGGCTATGAATGCAGCTTCTACAAAAAAGATTAATACGGAGGATTTAATATATGCATTTTTATATATCTGATGTACTTCAAAAAGAAACTAACTCTTATTATCCACATGAGATAAAAGTAGTAGATATTGATTCACTTAAGAAAGCAGTCAGCAAAGATTATGTTTGTGCTAAATACAAGAACTTTCATAGATCTAATGCTGATTTTGTTATAGCTGATACTTTAGCACTTGATTGTGATAACACGCATACTGAAGATGAAAGCAAGTGGGTTGATATTAAAGCAATTAAAGAGATGCTACCAGGCGTTTCTTTTGCAGTGCATTATTCAAGAAACAACATGAAAGAAAAGCAAGGAAAGAAGGCTCGCCCTAAATTCCATATTTTCTTTCCAATTGAACCAATCAAAAATTATGAAGACTATAGGAAATTAAAAGAGAAGATATTATCAATCTATCCTTTCTTCGACTTTGGTGCTAAAGACGCAGCAAGGTTCTTTTATGGCACTAGCGAACCACAAGTAGAGTGGGTAGATGGTGATATGAATATCCTCGAATTTCTAGATGAAAATAAGTTTGCCAAACTTAATAGTGAAATAGTTATTGAGGAGGGTGGAAGAAATACATATCTATCGCATCTTGCAGCTAGACTATTGGTTCGTTTTGGTGAATGCGATGAAACTTATAATTCTTTTGTTAAAGCAAATGATGAAAGATGTAATCCACCTGTTGAAGATAATGAATTAAAGATGATTTGGGGCAGTGCCTTAAATTTCTATAGAAATACTGTTCTTAAAAATCCTAATTATGTAACACCGGAAAAGTACAACGATGATAAGTCGTATCGTCCTGATGATTTTACTGACTTAGGACAAGCTACTGTTCTTAAAAACACATATGAATCATGTCTTCGTTATTCACCATCAACTAAGTTCTTAGTCTACACAAACGGCTATTGGCAAGAGTCAGAAGAAAAGGCACAAAGATTAGTTCAAAAGTTAACTGATAAGCAATTGAAAGAAGCATTAACTAAAATTGCAAATTTAAATAAAAAACTTGAGAATGGTGGCGTTTTTGATGTAATTTCCACTCTTCAAAAGGGTGAGAACCTTCAAGATAAGATCAGCAAGGATCTATTTAACGATGTTCAAGAACTAGAAACTAATAAGCAATATTTAAAGTTCGTTTATAAGCGTAGGGATAGCAAGTATATCTCGGCAACATTAAAGGAAGTTAGACCTATTGTTGAAATTATGCCAAGCGAACTTAATAAGAATCCATATCTTTTAAATACGCCTAGTGGCACTTTCGACTTAAGAAAAGGGCTAGGTGGTTTTAGTGAGCATAAAGCTGAAGATTTTATTACTAAGATTACAACAGTATCACCAGGTAATAAAGGTAAGGATTTATGGCTTGATTGCTTGGATAAGATTTATGGCGATGCTGAGCTTATTGACTATGTTCAAAAAATATGTGGGCTTGCAGTAATAGGTAAAGTCTTTATCGAAGCCATGATAATTGCTTATGGCGATGGTGGAAACGGCAAGTCGACATTTTGGAACGCCATATTCCGCGTTTTAGGAAACTACTCAGGTAAATTGTCGGCTGATGCCCTAACTACGAGCGTAAGGCGAAATGTAAAGCCAGAAATGGCAGAAATGGCAGGAAGAAGATTGCTTATTGCTAGTGAATCTCAAGAAGGAGCAAGGCTAAATGAGTCGATGATAAAACAACTATGTTCAACTGATGAGGTGATGGCAGAAAAGAAGTACAAAGACCCTTTCTATTTCACGCCTACCCATATGCTAGTCCTTTATACTAACCACCTTCCAAGAATATCAGGAAGCGATGATGGTATTTGGAGACGTTTAATTGTTATTCCATATACAAGAAAACTAACAGGCAAAGATGACATCAAAAACTATGCTGATTACCTTTATGAGAATGCAGGAGAGTATATCCTTTCATGGCTTATTGAAGGTGCAAAGAAGGTCATCGATTCAAAGTTTAGAATAGCAGAACCAAAGGTAGTAACTGATGCCATCAAAGAGTATAAGGAACAATCTAACTGGTTTAACCATTTCATTGAAGATTGCTGTGAAGTAGGTAAAGGTTATGAAGTTTCATCAAGTCAACTTTATTCTTCATATCGAGCTTACTGTTCTAGTATTGGTGAGTATCCAAGAAGCACAAGTGACTTTTATACAGCCTTAGAAAAAAATGGATTTAAGAAGGAAGTCAAAAAAAGAATCAAGTACATCAAAGGACTTAAGCTTATTGATTCGACTGTGACTGACTTTGAGGAGTTCCTTACGTAGTAAGGAAAAAAGCCAAAACGACATAGTCTACATAGTCTAAATACAAACTATTGCATATAGCAAAAAATGGCCAAAAAAACCTATATAGAAAAAGTTGTATATCGACTAAGTAGACCATGTCATAGGAGGTTGTTATGGAAGAGAAAAAGATTGAGCAGAAACTTTGTAAAGAAGTTAAAAAGAATGGTGGTATTGCCTTGAAGTTTGTAAGTCCTGGCTTTGATGGGATGCCTGATAGATTGATTCTTATAGCAATCGGTCATATGGCGTTTGTCGAAGTCAAAGCTAAAGGTAAGAAACCAAGAAAACTACAAGTCAAAAGACATGAGATGTTAAGGAAGATGGGGTTTAGGGTTTATGTCCTTGACGATGAGGAACAAATAGGAGGAATAATTGATGAAATACGAACCTTATGATTATCAAAAATATGCAACTAATTTTATTGAAGAAAAACAAGCAAGTGCAGTCTTTCTTTCAATGGGTTTAGGTAAAACAGTTATAACTTTATCTGCATTATTTGATTTACTCTTTGATTCATTTGATGTTCATAAGGTTTTGGTTATTGCTCCACTAAGAGTTGCAAAGTTTACATGGCCTAGCGAAATTGAAAAATGGGAACATTTGAATTTTCTTAAATACTCGGTTGTAGTTGGAACTGAAGTACAAAGGAAAAAGGCACTTGATGAAAAAGCCGACATCTACATTATCAACCGTGAGAATGTTCAGTGGCTAATCGATAAAAGTGGTTATAAGTTCGATTATGACATGATTGTTATTGATGAATTATCAAGTTTCAAGAATGGAAAATCAGTAAGATTTAAAAGTTTACTTAAAGTAAGACCTTTAGCCAAAAGAATAGTAGGTCTAACTGGTACACCTTCAGGAAATGGTCTAATGGATTTATGGGCCGAATTCAAATTGCTTGATTATGGTGTAAGGCTTGAAAGATTTATAACTCATTATCGTAATAAGTACTTTATCCCTGATAAGAGGAATGGCGAAATTGTGTATTCGTATAAGCTAATTCCAGGTGCTGACAAGGTTATCTATCACAAGATTTCTGATATCACGATGTCAATGAAAGCAGAAGATTATCTTAAGATGCCAAAGTTAATCTATCGAAATCATGAAGTTGAAATGCCTGATAATGCAATAGAGGTTTATAGGAATCTTCAAGATGATTTCATTCAAGAACTAAAGGATAAAGATGAAGAGATAACAGTAGCAAATGCAGCTGTACTAACTAATAAATTACTCCAAGTTTCTAATGGTGCTTTATACATAGATAATGGATCAACATTTAAGATCCACGATGCAAAACTAGATGCTTTAGAAGATTTGATTGAAGCATCGAACGGAAAACCAATGTTAGTGGCATATTGGTTCAAACATGATTTGGAAAGAATCAAAGAAAGATTAGATTCACTTGGAGTCAATTATGGATGCCTTGATAAAGATGATGCAATTAGAAAATGGAATGAAGGAAAACTTAATGTTGGTTTAATTCATCCTGCATCAGCTGGGCATGGTCTTAATCTTCAAAGTGGTGGAAATGTAATCGTATGGTTTGGCTTAACTTGGAGTTTGGAACTCTATGAGCAAACCAATGCGAGATTATACAGGCAAGGTCAAAAGGCAGAAAGTGTAATAGTGATTCACATTATTTCAAAAGGAACTATCGATGAAGATGTACTTGATGTAATTCACGGAAAGGCAACACGACAAAATGCATTATTAAAAGCAGTAAAAGCGGAGGTGTAGGATATGGATAAGAAGACTTATTTATGTAGATATCATAATATCTTGGAAAAGATAGAAAAGAAAAAGCAATACATCGACTTTTGTAATGAAAGAGCCTCATCCATTCCCGGTCCTTGTTATGGTGAAAGAATCAATAATCCTAGTCCAAGTTATGAAGCTCCATTTGTAAGGTGGATCTATAAAGGCATTGAAGCCGAAGAAGAGTTGGAAGAATTAGAAAAGAAAGCTGGTCTTGTAAGAATGGAGATTGAAAAAGCAATCAACACAGTTAAGGATGAAGACTTACAAATGATTCTAACTTATCGTTACATAGATTGGCTTACTTGGAGCGAAATAGCCGCTAAAGTTTATTATTCGGATAAGACAGTTAGAAGGAAACACGACCAAGCTATAGAGCTAATAAAAATTGACCAGGTGTGACCAAGCGTGTCCAATGGTGTCTTTGTCAATAGTGTGATATGATATAATTGGGCGAAAGCCATAGAGAATAATAGTCCATTTGGAGCAATCCTATGGGCTTTTTTTATTGCAGTAAAAGGAGGAAATGGATATGCCACATAAACCATTAAAACCATGTAAATATCCAGGATGTCCTAATCTTACTGAAGGTAGTTACTGCGAAGAGCATAAGGGACTTGTTGCAAAAGAATACAATCGATATTCTCGTTCGTCTGATCATAATAAAAAGTATGGTCGTGCTTGGAAAAGAATCCGTGATAGATATGCTAAAGAACATCCTTTGTGTGAACGTTGCTTAAAAGAAGGAAGAATTACTCCAATGGATGAAGTTCATCACATCTTACCAGTTAATCGTGGTGGTGGGAATGAAGATTCAAACCTTATGAGCGTTTGTAAGAGTTGCCACAATAAAATTCATATCGAACTTGGTGATAGACATCCACACGAATGGTAGGTGAAAACATGTTAAAAGAAATACCTGGATTTCCTGGACAATATGCGACAGAAGATGGGCTAATATATTCAGATAGAAGTGGAGAGTTAAGATTGAAACCACAAAGATTAGATACTAAGGGATATTTAAGAGTTAACCTTCGTGATGATAGTGTGCCTGCAAAAGATAAACAATTAAACGTTCACACTTGTGTTTTGTTAGCTTTTGTTGGTCCAAAACCTGAAGGAATGGAATGTAGACATCTAAATGGAAATTGTCACGATAATCGTTTGGAAAACCTAAAGTGGGGTACTCACCAAGAAAATATGCAAGATCAAATTAGACATGGAACCTTAGCAGCTTTACGACATGGCGAAAATCATATAAAGTCAAAATTAAATAATAAATCCATAAATACTATTCGTTGGCTTAGAGATGATGGATGCTCACAAAAAGAAATAGCCACAATGTTCTCAATAACGCAAAGACATGTTAGCGATATATTAAGATACGAAACATGGAAAAAAGATATAGGGGTGGGCCCTCTCTATCTCCAGGACTTTTTATCTTGAAAATCGGCCCTGGGTCTCGTGTGTAAAAATCTTTTTTCAAACGGGGTATTAACCAAAAAATCAAACAAGGAGGTATTAGCCTATGGCTAAAGATGGTACAAATCGAGGTGGATATCGTCCTGGAAGTGGTAGAAAATCAAAACCTTTAATTGAAAAAATCAATGAAGGCAAAACAAAATCAAAGGCAAAATTTGATACTTTACTTCCTGAACCAGCTGAGTTTATAGGTGATGATATGCCACCAGTAAAGGAATACTTAAAAGCAAAACAAAAAAACGGCAAAGACTTAGTCGCTGAAGAAGTTTATAAAGAAACATGGCAGTGGTTGAGGGATAAAGGCTGTGAAAAATTAGTAAGTCCACAATTGCTTGAACAGTATGCAATGTCAGTCTCTCGTTGGATTCAGTGCGAAGAAGCAATATCTGAATTCGGTTTTCTTGCAAAACATCCTACAACTGGTAACGCAATAGCGAGTCCATATGTTTCTATGAGCCAATCTTTTATGAAACAAGTAAATCAAGTGTGGTTTCAGATATTCCAAGTAGTAAAAGAAAACTCATCGGTAGGTTATGGTGGTGCTAATCCACAGGACGATTTAATGGAGCGTTTGCTTAAAGCAAGAAAAACATAAAGATCATACATTTATAAAAATACACATAGGTCACTCAATTGGGTGGCCTTTTTTGATGGAAGGAGGAATGCACATGTTAAGAGTCATAGAACTATTTTCTGGTATTGGTGCTCAGGAACAAGCATTAAAGGAGGCAGAAATAAAGCATAGAATCGTTGCTACAAGTGATATTGATTCTTACGCAAATAAAGTTTATGAAGCATTGCATGGTGAAAAGATAAATCTTGGTGATATAAAAACAATTCAAAGATTACCTAATGCTGATTTGATTACCTATTCATTCCCATGCACTGATATTTCAATCAGCGGAAGAATGAAAGGCTTTGATAAAGGTTCAAATACCGGATCATCTCTATTATGGGAAGTTCAAAGATTGCTTGAAGTTGCACGTGATAATAACGAACTACCAAGATTCCTTTTAATGGAAAATGTGAAGAACATCATATCAAAAAAATTCATGCCAAAATTTCAAGAATGGTTGGATTTCTTAACCGAGCTTGGATATAAGAACTTTTATCAAGTGCTCAACGCTAAAGATTATGGTGTTCCTCAAAACAGGGAACGTTGCTTTATGATTTCAATCCTTAATTATGAGGGCGATTTCAAGTTTCCTGAAAAGCAAGAATTGAAGGTTAAACTTCGTGACTTACTTGAAGATGAAGTTGATGAAAAATACTTTTTATCCAATAAGCTCATTGATTGTTTTACTGACATGAAAAATCGTAACGGTCTAATTCGTGGGCTTAGGTTTAGGCCTAAAGGCAAAGACGAAGATTATGCCTGGACAATTACAACTCATGCAGGAAGTAGACCTACTGATAATTACATTATTGAACCAATCCCTGCTGCACTAAGAGGAAGATATGAAAGTGATGGAAAGATTAAGCAACATCTAGAACTAAAAGATGATGGAAATACAAACACAATCACTACAGTTCAAAAGGATAATTTAATCATTGTCCCTGAAGCTACAAAGAAAGGTTATGCTCTTGCCAAAGAAGGAGATGGAATTTATACCAACCGAGTTCAATACAAACGTGGTGTGGTTCAAAAAGATAAGATTCCAACTCTTAAGACTAGTCCTAACGATGTAGCAGTTGTTACTAAAGATATAAATAATTTGATTTCCATAAGACGCCTCACTCCACGTGAGTGTTTTCGCTTGATGGGATGGTGTGATGAAGATATCAATAGAGCCTTTAAGACAGGCGTATCGGATACACAACTATATAAAATGGCAGGCAATTCCATCGTTGTTAATTGCCTAACTGAAATATTTAAAAATTTAAAGGAGATTATAGAAAATGTTTGAAAAAGTAAATCCAAAACATCCAGATAAAATTGCAGATAGAATAGCAGGTGCTATTGTAGATTTAGCATATAAAAATCAAAAAAATCCAAGAATTGCAGTGGAAGTTCTAATCGGACACGGCAAATGTCATGTGATTGCAGAAACTAGTGTGTATCTAGATAAAAAAGATGTGATCCATATTGTAAGAAGAATCGCGGGTAAAGTTTATGTAGATTACACTGAAGTCCCTCAAGATAAGCACCTAGCTGATAACCAAGAAGAAAAAATAAGATGTGGGGACAATGGCATCTTTAAAGGAGTGCCACTTACTAAGGAACAAAAAAGTTTATCGACAATTGCAAGAAATCTTTATAGCAGATTCCATAGTGATGGAAAATACATTCTTGATAATGAAAAATTGGTAATTTGCCAAAGCAATGCCAAAAACTATGAACTACATAGATTATTTCCTAAAGCAATTATTAATCCTTTAGGTGAATGGACAGGAGGAACTGATGTAGATACAGGTGCTACCAATAGAAAGCTTGGTTCTGATATGGCTGATTCAGTAACTGGTGGTGGATTGCATGGCAAGGATCTATCTAAGGCAGACGTGTCTGTCAATATTTATTGTTTCTTAAAAGCACAAGCTACTAATCAAGTTGTCGAGCTTTCATGTGCTATTGGAGATGAATACATAGACAATAGACCTTATGAAGAAATAGTAGAAATTGCACGTGAGTTCATTCACGACTTAGGTGGTTTCGAGAAATTTGCTGAATGGGGGTTATTTTAATGAAGACAACGTCTAAATTTGAATTAGTTGATATCAATAAATTAATCCCTTATATCAATAATGCACGTACACACTCGCCTGAACAAATAAATAAGTTAAGAGCAAGCCTACGTGAATTTGGTTTTGTAAATCCAGTAATCGTTGATAAAGATTTTAATATTATTGCAGGGCATGGAAGAGTTGAAGCTGCAAAAGCTGAACACTTAACCGAAGTGCCTTGTGTTTTTGTTGAACATCTAACTGAGGCACAAAAGAAAGCTTACATTATTGCTGATAATAGGATGGCTCTTGATGCAGGATGGAATGAAGAACTTTTAAAAGTTGAATTAGAAGCTTTGGAAGCTGAGGCATTCGACCTTTCATTGACTGGATTTGACGAAGATGAATTAACGGATTTGTTTAAAGGCGAAAAAACTGAAGTAGAAGATGATGATTATGATTTAACAGCTGCTTTAGAAAAAGCATCGTTCGTTGAAAAAGGCGATATATGGGTTGTTGGTAGACACCGTCTTGTTTGTGGTGATGCTACTAATCCTGATGATGTTAATAGATTGATGGATGGTAAGAGAGCAAACTTGATCCTAACTGATCCACCTTATGGTGTATCTTTTAAGTCGTCTAGCGGTCTTACAATTCAAAATGACTCCATTAAAAATGAAGAATTTTATCAGTTCTTACTTGCTGCATTTAAGAATATGGTTGCACATGCTGAACCTGGTGCGTCAGCTTATTGTTTCCACGCTGATACTGAAGGACTTAATTTTAGAACCGCATTCATTGATGCAGGATTCCATCTTGCAGGATGTTGCATTTGGGTTAAGGATTCTTTAGTTCTTGGAAGAAGCGATTATCAATGGCAACATGAGCCTGTTTTATATGGTTTCTTAAAAAATGGTAAGCACAGTTGGTATTCAGATAGAAAGCAAACCACTATATGGAACTTTAAAAAGCCAAAGAGAAATGAAAACCATCCAACATCTAAACCATTAGATTTACTTTCATATCCTCTTCAAAACAGTTCTCAAGAAAACGCAATAGTAATCGATACATTTGGTGGTAGTGGTTCAACTTTGATGGCTTGCGAGTTAACAAATAGAATCTGCTACACGATGGAACTTGATGAAAAATATGCGTCAGTAATATTGCGTAGATATGTAGATAACACTCATGACGAAGATGGTGTTTATTGCATTAGGAATGGTGAACAAATACCTTATAAAGATTTGGTTAAAAACCTCGAATAAATGTGGCCAAATCACTTGATATATTTTGCTTTTAGAGTGATGTATATATGTGAATTTTGGAGGTGCAAAATGAGTGAATTAAGAGAAAAACTTTATAAGATTTGTGAAGAAACTGAGACTTCAAAAGAAGGTATGGAAAAGCTAGTAGATTATTACATTAAGTCACTTGGCTGGTCAGAAGAAAAAGCGGTTAATTATGCTATTAGCTTATTCCATAAAGGAACAATTAGAAAAATTAAATTTTTAGGTAAGGATGGTAAGGAATTATGAGAAAGGATGAACTTTTAAAGAAGTATCCAATTGGATCTAGAGTCAAGCTTCTTAAAATGGATGATGTTCAAGCACCACCTATTGGAACAAAGGGAACAGTAGTAGGTGTTGATGATATTGGTTCAATACTTGTTTCCTGGGATAACGGTAGTTCATTAAATGTTGTTGATGGTGTTGATAAAGTTAAGAAGATTGATGTCATAAAAACAATTTGTTATGGGCAAGAAAAACTCTTTGATTCAAAGCGTGAAGCCTTGGATTTCTATTTTGAAGCTGCAAGTTCAAGTGAAGGTGCAGAAAGAGAAAGATATGAGAATATCATACATCAAATAAATGCTGGTAAAACCTATTGTTTGGATACTGAATATTAGCCACTTTAAATATATAAAATATATTTAAAAATATACACTAAATGACTTGATATATAAGTGTTTTAGAGTGATATATATACACGACAAAAGAAAAGAAAGTCGAGGATTAGAACATGAAAAACACTGAAAAACAAATTCAAAACATGAAGGAACAAACAATAGGTGTTGAGGTTGAGATGAACAACATCACAAGAAAGAAAGCTGCAAGCCTTATAGCATCATTCTTTGGAACACAAGCTTGGAATGCAGCAAGCGAATATGGTTACATGACCTGGGCTTGTAAAGACCCACAAGGTAGGGTTTGGAAATTCCAAAGGGACTGCTCAATTGCTGGACCAGAAGATGAAAAATGTGAACTTGTAACACCAATCCTAAAATACGATGATATTGAAACTTTACAAGAGATTATTAGAATCTTAAGAAAGAATGGTGCTAAGTCAGATGCAACAAGAGGTTGTGGAGTTCACATTCACATTGGAGCAAACGGACACACACCAAGAACGATGAGAAACCTAGCAAACATTATGGCAAGCCACGAAAACTTGCTTGCAGAAGCCTTAGAACTTGATAGAGGTAGATTGAACCGTTATTGTAAAACAGTTGACCCTAACTTCTTAAGCCAAGTAAATAAAAGAAAGCCTCAAACAATGAGTGCATTCGCAGACGTTTGGTACAAGAGTCAACATTGCGATTATGGAAGGAGCCAACATTACAACGACTCAAGATACCATATGCTTAACTTCCATGCGACTTTTACAAAAGGAACAATTGAATTTAGATTATTCCAATTCGATGCACCAAAAGATGGAAAGCAAAATGGACTTCATGCTGGACAACTTAAAAGCTACATTCAATTATGCTTAGCCTTAAGCGAGATGGCAAAAGAAGTTAGAGGAGCATCTAGCAAACCTCAACAACACGAAAACCCTAAATACGCAATGAGAACATGGCTACTTAGACTTGGGTTCATTGGTGAGGAATTTGCAACTGCAAGAGAGTTCTTAACAAAACGACTAAGTGGTGATGCATCATTTAGAAGTGGAGTTAGACCACAAGTTGGAGGTGCAGCATAATGAAATATTATCTAGCATATGGTTCTAACCTCAATGTAGAGCAAATGAAATATAGATGTCCTAAGGCGATACCAGTTGGAAGATTTGAACTTAAAGATTACGAACTTTTATTTAAGGGAAGTAAAAGCGGTTCTTATTTAACAGTCGAAAAGCATAAAGGAAAGGTTGTGCCAATTGGTGTCTGGAAGGTTGATGATAGCGATGAATTATCGCTTGATAGATATGAAGGATATCCTAGTTTTTACTATAAGAAAGAGTTAGAAATTGAATTCACCTCATTTAGAGGATTAAAGGTTCATTCAAAAGCATTCATTTACATTATGCATGAAGAAAGAACAATAGGAATTCCAAGTAAAGCCTATGTTCAGACATGTCTTGAAGGATATAGGAATTTTGGTTTTGATATAAAGCATTTAGAAGATGCACTAAAGATTAGTTTTAAGGAGGTCAAGTAGATGGCAAATAACGAGAATGTTGTAGTAAAGAAGTGTCCAAAGTGTGGTAAGGAATATAGGGGTCACCCTGCGATTTCAAGGGAGGATAATATAACGCCAATTTGCCCTTTGTGTGGCACACGTGAGGCTTTAGAAGGGCTAGGGCTAGAACAGTCCGAGATTGATAAAATAATCGCACAAATTCCAAATGTTGAAGATAAATGAAAATTGAAGACTAAAATATAGTTTGAGGATTCCAAATTCGGAGTCCTTTTTCTTTGGTAAATGGAGGTAATGGAATTGAGAAAACTTAAAAAATATGTGCCAACTAAGTTCAAGGCTAAAGACTCCAAATACGATAAAACAAAAGCAGATTATGCTGTTAGCTTTATTGAATGTCTATGTCATACAAAGGGTACATGGGCAGGAGAGCCTTTTGAACTTATAGATTGGCAAGAACAAATAATAAGAGATTTGTTTGGAATCATTAAACCAAATGGTTATAGGCAGTTTAATTATGCTTATGTTGAAATACCTAAGAAACAAGGTAAATCCGAACTAGCAGCTGCAATTGCTTTATATTTACTTTGTGGCGATGGTGAAGAAAGAGCAGAAATATATGGATGTGCTGCTGATAGGCAACAAGCATCGATTGTCTTTGAAGTGGCTGCCGACATGATTAGGATGTGTCCTGCACTTAATAAAAGGTGCAAGATACTAGCTGCTACAAAAAGAATTGTATTTCTTCCAACTAATAGTTTTTATCAGGTTCTATCGGCTGAAGCTTATTCAAAACATGGATTTAATATTCATGGAGTTGTTTTTGATGAGCTTCACACTCAACCTAATAGAAAACTTTTTGATGTTATGACTAAAGGTTCAGGTGATGCAAGAATGCAACCTTTATACTTTTACATTACAACAGCTGGAACTGATACTAAATCTATCTGCTATGAAACACACCAAAAGGCTAAGGACTTACTTGAAGGAAGAAAGATTGATCCTACATTTTATCCAGTTATTTATGGAGCAGATGTAGATGATGATTGGACGGATCCTAAGGTTTGGAAGAAAGCAAATCCATCACTTGGAATAACAGTTGGAATTGATAAGGTTAAAGTTGCATGTGAATCTGCAAAACAAAATCCTGCAGAAGAGAACACCTTTAGGCAGTTAAGACTTAATCAATGGGTAAAACAAGCAGTTAGATGGATGCCCATGGAAAAATGGGAAGCTTGTAAATCCAACTTTAAACCTGAAGATTTAAAAGGGCGTGTATGCTATGGTGGATTAGACCTGTCTAGTACAACTGATATTACTGCCTTTGTTTTGGTGTTTCCACCAACTGAAGAAGATGATAATTACTACATCTTACCTTACTTTTGGATACCCGAAGAGAATATGGAAGCAAGGGTTAATAAAGATCATGTTCCATATGATGTATGGCAAAGGAAAGGCTATATTGAAACAACTGAAGGAAATGTTATTCACTATGGTTTTATCGAAAGATTCATAGAGGAACTCGGTAAGGTTTATAACATTAAAGAAATAGCATTTGATAGATGGGGTGCAGTTCAAATGACTCAAGACTTAGATAATATGGGGTTTACTGTTATTCCTTTTGGTCAGGGCTTTTCTTCGATGTCACCACCTACAAAAGAACTAATGAACCTGGTCTTAGGTAAAAACATAAAACACAATGGTAATCCAGTACTCCATTGGATGATGGATAATGTGTGTGTAAGAACTGATCCAGCCGGAAACATAAAAATGGATAAGTCAAAATCAACTGAGAAAATCGATGGTGCAGTAGCACTTGTAATGGCTCTAGACAGGGCAATTAGAAACAATAAAAATGATGGGGAGTCCGTGTATGACAAGCGTGGGCTTCTTTTTATTTAGGAGGGATAACAAATGGCGTTATTTAAAAGAAAAGCTAAGGCTAGAGATAAGCCTCAAGATAAAACTGCAGGTAGTCAATACACGTTTTATATGGGTGGAACTGTAGCAGGAAAAGCAGTAACTGAAAGAAGTGCAATGCAAATGACTGCAGTTTATTCATGTGTTCGTATTTTGGCTGAAGCTGTAGCAGGGTTGCCACTACATTTTTATAGATACAAAGATGACGGTTCAAAAGAAAAGGCGATAGATTCTAATCTCTATCATTTACTTCATGATGAACCTAATCCTGAGATGTCATCTTTTGTATTTAGAGAAACGCTTATGACTCATTTGCTTTTATGGGGTAATGCGTATGCTCAAATCATTAGAAATGGAAAAGGTGAGGTAATTGCTTTATATCCTTTGATGCCAAATAAGATGAGTGTTGACAGAGATGAAAATGGGAAACTCTACTATACATATCAAAGAAGTCAAGATGAAGGAAAAGAAGCAGGCACAGTAACTTTATCAACTAGAGATGTTTTACACATTCCAGGGCTTGGTTTTGATGGCTTGGTTGGGTATTCACCAATTGCTATGGCCAAAAACGCTATAGGACTAGCAATTGCTACAGAAGAGTATGGAGCAAAGTTCTTTGCTAATGGTGCAGCACCTAGCGGAGTTTTGGAGCATCCAGGAACGATAAAAGACCCTGCAAGATTAAGAGAAAATTGGAATTCAACATTTGGAGGTTCATCTAATAGCGGTAAGGTAGCTGTTCTTGAAGAGGGAATGAAATACACACCTATATCTATTTCACCAGAACAAGCACAGTTCCTTGAAACTAGAAAATTCCAAATTAATGAAATAGCAAGAATATTTAGAGTCCCACCTCATATGGTTGGTGACCTAGAAAAATCAAGTTTTTCAAATATCGAACAGCAATCATTAGAGTTTGTTAAGTATACGCTAGATCCGTGGATTATACGTTGGGAACAATCACTAAATAGGGCATTACTTAATGTTGATGAAAAGAAGACATATTTCTTCAAATTCAATGTAGAAGGTTTGCTTAGAGGTGATTACCAATCAAGAATGAATGGTTATGCCATAGCAAGACAAAACGGATGGATGAGTGCAAACGATATAAGAGAACTTGAAAATTTAGACAAGATTTCCGCTGAAGATGGTGGAGATCTTTATTTAGTTAATGGCAATATGCTCCCACTTAAAGATGCAGGAGCTTATGCAAATAAAAATAACAAGGAGGATTCAACTGATGAAGAAGTTTTGGAACTTCAAAAAGGTGAAGAACGAAACAGGTCAGGAAGAAAGAGTACTAGAACTTAATGGCACAATCGCTGAAGATTCATGGTTTGAAGATGAAATCACACCAAGGATGTTCAAAGAAGAACTGTTAAGTGATAGTGGTCCTATTACCATTTGGATTAATAGTCCTGGTGGTGACTGTATCGCAGCTTCACAAATTTACTCAATGCTTATGGATTATAAAGATACTGTCACAGTCAAAGTTGATGGTATAGCAGCAAGTGCAGCATCAGTTATTGCAATGGCCGGAACGAAGGTCATGTTAGCACCTACTGCAATGATTATGATTCATAATCCATCAATGTCTGCCTTTGGTGAACGTAAGGACATGGAAAAGGCGATTGATATCTTAAATGAGGTAAAAGAATCAATCATTAATGCCTATGAAATTAAGACAGGGCAATCAAGAACAGTTCTTTCTCATTTAATGGACAGTGAAACTTGGATGAATGCCAAAAAGGCAGTTGAGCTAGGTTTTGCTGATGAAATATTGACCGATGAAAAGAAACAGGCTCCAGCTGAAGCTTACATGTTTGGCTCAAAAGAGTTTGAAATGTCATTGGTTAATAAAATCACAAAAAGAGTCCCTACTCTTAAAAAGGGTCGTAACGTCAACGAATTAAAAGACAAATTAGTCACAATCAAAAAATTAATTTAAGGAGGATATAAAAATGACTAAGCAAGAATTAATTGAAAAGAGAGCTAATCTTTGGAAAGGAATGAACGCTTTTCTTGAAGCTCAAAAGAAAGATGATGTATTAAGCCCTGAGGATGATGCTAAATACAAAGAAATGGAAACTAGATTTGATTCATTAACTAATGAAATCAAACGTATGGAAAGAATGGAAGCAATCGAAGCTGAATTAAATAAGCCTCAAAATACTCCAATCGTTAATAAACCAATGGTAGCCGATGAAGATGAAAAGCAAGGTCGTGCATCTAAAAACTATAAAAAGAGTTTCTGGAATGCAATGAGAAGTAAGGCTATTAGACCTGAAGTTGCTGATGCTCTTCAAATTGGTACTGACTCAGAAGGTGGATATTTAGTTCCTGATGAATATGAAAATACACTTGTTGAGGCGTTAGAGGAAGAAAACATCTTCCGTAAGATTGCACATGTAATCAATACATCTTCAGGTGATAGAAAAATCCCTGTTGTAGCTTCTAAAGGTAGTGCTTCCTGGGTAGATGAAGAAGGAACTATTAATGATAGTGATGATGCATTCACTCAAGTTTCAATCGGTGCATACAAGCTTGGGACTCTTATTAAAGTTTCTAACGAACTATTGAATGACTCTGTATTTAATCTTGAAGCATACATTTCTAAAGAATTC
>MVZM01000003.1 GCA_002068415.1 Tenericutes bacterium ADurb.BinA124 | reverse complement strand
ATGTGTGTTTCCTAAAATCAATGGAGAAAATCAAAAGATAAGCGAAGAACAAATCAACTTACTTATTTATGAAGTAAAAAAATAAAATAAGAAGGGAAATATTATGAAAAAACATTTTATAAAAGTTTGTTTTGCATTTATTAATTTATTAATAATTTTATCTTTTTTTCTACATAATACACAAGTAAAAGCTCAAACCCAAACTGCTCCAACACCAGAATTGTTGTCTCAAATGACCGCTGACGAGTGTCTTGATTTTGTTATTCAAAATAATATTGAAATTCCTACCGGATTAGAAAACAATACTGTATTATTAAAAGAATTTGTAAAACAAACAATTGACATAGTTGAGTCTAATCCAAAGTATAACTTTGCTTATAATTTTTATAAGATACAGAAATTTGCCGAGGATGTAAAGGAACTAGTTAATAATTATTATGAAGTTTCAATAAATGATAATAGTTCATACTTTTCTACTACTTCAAGCTATCAACTTCAATATAATTATGTGTATAAAGAAGGAGAATGGGTAGTAAGCGGTGGAGATTGGCTTGAGAAGTGGTCAAATTATAATTGCTATGCTTATTCAATTAATAGATCAGAAAGCAATGAAAAATATACTACTCAATCTCAATATCAACCTGGAGATTTTGCTGGAACGGGTAGTTATAGTATTGGTATGCCAATCAATGATTTAGCAAATATCATAAAGGCAGATCTTGAAGCGATTGGATTAACAAATGTAACAATTATTGATTCAATCCCTACAAGTCTTAATTCTAATCAAAAACTCATTTGCGTAAGAACGGGTTCTATAGACTATCATTTAATGAGGTTTGACCCAATTACCAATGCTTGGTATCATAAACCAGGAAATACAGCCGTTTTAAAATACAAATATATTCCTTCAAACAGTTTAGATTGGATTACCGAAACCAGTTATGAAGGTGAAGAATATTATAATGGGTTTAGATATAATAGTTCTATCAAATATATTGTTTATGATATTGATAGATTAGTGTTAAATTGTCGTACAAACGAACAAACTGTTAATAAAAATATTCTTATGGGTAAGGATATTATATATGAAATAAATATTGGATGCGCAAAATCCTATAAATTGATATCTAATTCTTCATATCGAATAGAAATGTATTTGTATGATGAAGATATGAATTTATTAAATATTACCCCAACAATGAGTAATAATAATTGTACTGCAGAAATAACTAGTTATTTAAGTTTTAGAACATATTACTTAAGATTAAAATTTTATTATCCATCCAAAAGTGGTAATGTTACAACCACATATCAAGCCACTTGGCCGACATTGGATTATCAAGTATATTATAGCAATGTTCCAAACAAAAATAATGTGTTACCACATTTGCACGAGATTGATAATAATCAATTTCAAAATCAATTATACTATGTTAATTCCAATGGTGCTGGCTTCTATGAATTTAAACTAACAGGAACAAGCTTAAATGGAAGTTCAATAACATATCCAAATGGTGCAATTAAGGTCTACGATGAGAATAGCAAATTAGCACCAATGGATAAATTTAGTTTAACTGGTTATGCTAATCAAGCTTCTACAAAATATAATGATAATAGAATGGTAGTATATCTACCAAGAAATGGTTCTTTCTATATTGATGTAAATATGACAACAAATAGTCTTTCATCTCTATATTTAGATATAACTTCAGTTGATTTACAAGAATTAGACTTGTTTGGTTTATCTGCATCAACTAGTCAATCAATAAGTATATTTAATGAAACTACAAAAGGTGATTATTTTGAATGCCTTGATATAAAACAAACTGGTAAATTTACTGTGTCTGCAAGCTATTCTGGCAATCAAACAAATGATATTTTATTTGTTCTAACAAGACAATTATACAATAGTTCAAGCGATACATATTCACTGGATACAAAAATAATAGAATTAATGGACACAGATAATGATTCATATACAGGAACTTTGACATTAGAAAAAGGTGTCTATTATGTTGGTTATTTCAACAAACATGATGTAAGCAATTTCAGTGTAACATTTAACAGACTAGTCACACAATATGGTGAACAAGTATTGGTTACTGATCCAGATTGTGATACATTATGTGGAAGTCAAATTCGAATAATTGAAATGAACCAAACAAATAAAAGCTATAGAGGAACATTTATTACTAAGGATTTTACTCGATTAATCTACCCAGATTACAACTTTGGTGTTTCTGCTTCAAGACTAGATTATTATTGGTATTCTAATGATGAAACAAAAGCAACGGTGACCCCATATGGAACAGTATTTGGTAGAGGTCTAGGAACAGTAAAGATTATGGCGGTACTAAAATCTGATCCATCAAAAGTATTTATAAAAGAATTTACTATTATTAATGATACTGGTAGTGACCCCTTAGTAGTAAATAGCACTTATAAGGTAAAATACTCAGAACTTACAAACGGGAAATTCCATTTTAATCTAGAAAAAACAAATTGTCCATATCCTTGGCTACAGTATTATAACTGGTCACTTGATACAACATGTCACAACAGCGGAATTATTGCTAGTATGGATGATTGGGGAGAAATCACCGTAGATGGTCCAGGTTGTTTTACATTAACAGGAGCATATTGTTTAAATAGTAGGGTGACAGTAGTTGTCCATGTTGTTGTAGAACCTTAATTATGTAATTAGAAATTCCACTTAATTCCCTTTATACATTTAATCAATCCTTAGTTTCTCTTAAACGATTAGATTCGGTTTTAATACTAATAATACGTGTTTTATTGTTAATCAATTAATAATATAAGAGCGTAGGAGTGTAGACAAAAAAGATAATTGTAAACAAAGTGCTCAACCCACTAAAAGCCTTTTTAAAT
Source organism: Tenericutes bacterium ADurb.BinA124 (assembly GCA_002068415.1). GTDB lineage: Bacteria > Bacillota_I > Bacilli_A > ML615J-28 > CAG-698 > UBA2253. Next base: position 108,504 of record MVZM01000003.1, on the reverse strand, counting down.
ATGGTCTGTCAAAAAATTGGGTCTGTCAAAAATTATGTTGATAAAATAGGTCTATGTTCAATCTCAACTATCTGAGAAACATAGACCTTTTTTGTTGGATAAAAAAGATTATTAATTTTTTTAACTGTGTTTAATATTAAGACTTTTAGAAGATAATGGAATAGATTTGTCTTGAGGTCGACTTTCAAATTGCTGAGGGTGGTCAATTTCAAGTTGACATTTGCACATAAACCGATTAAAAATAAATTTGCTGTCTTAAAACAAAAGATTAAATAAGTGCATTATTAATGAGTTTAATCTAGCCATTTATATAACAAAGAAGTTTTTTGACATTATAAAAAGGTGGTTGTCAAGAATTCTGTTGATAATCAACAAATTTTTTGACAGCCCACATTTTCAACAAAACTCTTTACTTACCTAAAAAAGAGCAGCGCTGCTCTTTTTATTTATGGCCCTTGGTCGAATCTCGTTCTTTAAGGGTGATTTGGATGATTTTATGTTGTTCATGAATGTCTTTTCCTTGAATTAATTTAATCAAGGTGGTCACGGCCTCTTTGCCCATGTAATTAATCGGTTGATTGATGGTGGTGAGGGTTGGATAAATCCATCGGGAAATAGGAAGACCATCAAAACTGACTAAGAAAACATCTTTTCCCAGTTGGCGGTTAAGTTTATTAAGAATCCCCGCCGTAATAACTCCTAAAGAATCAGAGAGGGTAAAGATACCGTCGATTTGGGGGTTATTGAGTAAATAATTATAAATGAAATCGGCATCGGGAGCAACTAAGTCAAAATCATAGAATTCGAAAGTTAAATCATGTTGTTTAAGAACTTCACTAAAGCCCAGTGTTCGTTCGGAAGTAGTAATCAAAAAAGAAGGACCGCGGAAAACAACGAAATATTTAGCCCCGCAACTAATGAGTTGCTCGGCCGCTAATTTTCCCCCGGCAATATTATCCGTTGTTATTGAGGGAATCGAAGGGTCAATAATATGATCAATGGAAACAATCGGGATGTTCAGGTTCATAATTTTATCACTGTTTTCAAAGTTGGAGGAGACAATCAAACCATCAATCATATATTGTTCAAAGACTTTGATATAATCAAGTTCGCGTTCCGAACGGTTATTGGTGATACAAAGCATCACCTTATAACCATTGGCCATCGCTTCATTTTCAATGCCTTCAATTAATTCTCCGATAAAGAAAGAGATCGTATGGGGAATGATGACGCCAATAATTCCGGATTGCCGCTTAAGCAACAATCGCGCTAATTGGTTGGGGGTATAGCCTAATTCTTTGACGGCATTATCAATGGCTTTTTTGGTTTCTTCATGGACATAACCTTTATTGTTAATTGCCCGACTGACTGTAGCCACGCTGACATTGGCCTTCTTAGCAATTTCTCTAATCGTTACTTTCATATTAAAGACCTCTTTAGTAAATAAATTATATCAAACAATTACTTTGAAAGCAAATTAGAAAACCACTTTCAACAATCGGTTTTTTGTAAAGCGAGGAAACTGTAAGGAAGAAGGGTTGGCAGTTCGTCCTTGATGAGGTTTTGGCTCACTAAATCGATAAACGGACCTTTTAAAGGGCTATGGTGCTCGTGTTGGTCGGCATTAATCACAAAAACATAGGCTCCTTTTTCATAAGCAAACGCCTTAGCTTGTGCATATAGCCACTTGATGGTGACTGCTTGCCAATCTAGTGCCCTCTTTCGTAAATTAATCAGCCATTTAAAAAAGGCTAATAATTCGTGGTTGTGCTTACTGTCATCCCAAATCATGCAGCGACGACAGTCGGGGTCGTGGTGGCCTTGAAGGCCGATTTCATCACCATAAAAAAGGGCGGGGCTACCGGTAAATGTGAAAATAAACAAATAAGCAATTTTCATTAGACCGAGGTTATTGTGCAAACGGGTTAAAATTCTTGGGGTATCATGGGAATCAACTAAATTAAACATATGTGGAGCGACATGTTTAGGATATTTAAATAACAGCGTATTGATGGCATAAGTAAATTCTAAGGCATCAATTTTGGCTGGGGTCTCCAAGAAATTCCATAAACTATAAGCTAAGCGATAGTTCATGACGGCATCAAATTGGTCGCCTAGAAGCCAAGGATTGGCATTGTCCCAATTTTCGCCGACAATGTAGACTTCAGGGTTAATCGCTTGGATTGTTTTTTTGAATTTGCGCCAAAATTCATGGCTGACTTCATCGGAAACATCCAAACGCCAAGCGTCAATTTGGTATTCTTGCACCCAGTAAGTTCCCACTTTTAATAAATAGGCTTCCACAAGCGGATGACTGACATTCCATTTCGGCATCATCGGCGTCGTCGCAAAAGTCCTAAACTTATAGCGATGGTTCGGATTTCTAATGGGGCGTTGGTTTTGGTCGAGCGGAAAGTCGATGAAATCTTCATCGTCAATGTAAAAGCAATCCCAATAAGGTGATTGTTTTTTGTTTTTGATAACATCCTGAAACCAAGGATGGAACCACCCGCAATGGTTGAAGACGGCATCCAGCATTACTTTGATGCCTAGGGCATGGCATTTTTGGACAAGTTCCTTAAAATCCTCATTGGTCCCGAATTGGGGATCAATCATCAGATAATCAATGGTATCGTATTTATGGCTTGACGAAGCTTTAAAAAGGGGAGTTAAGTAAATCCCGGTAATCCCTAAGTCGTGTAAATAAGCGAGTTTTTCGATAATGCCGGGAATATTTCCCCCGAAGAACTGCTGGTTAGTAATCCCTTGTTCAATGCTTCCCCATGGCAAGTAAGTTCCGGGAATTTTCTCGGAGCGAGAAAAGCGTTCCGGAAAGATTTGATACCAAATGGTATTTTTCGTCCATGCCGGCGCAACAAATAAATCTTGGTCATTGATATAAGGATAATTAAAATAGTCAAACAAAACATATAAGGAGTCGGGTGGGGTTTTGGAAGTCACTTTTTGTAAATGGCGGCTACCATAAAAATAAGTGCTCTTTAAGCCATGAATCAAAAAGGCATATTTTTGGCGTTTGGTGGGCACTTTTAAGCTCACAAACCAAAAATCATGGTATTTATTGGATAATACTTTTTCCATCTTAATGGCTGGCTTGGTGCGACCGTTCCAAAGATAGACACCGTTTTCCAAGCGGTAATCAAAGGGATCGCCGGCAATCAAAGTAACTTTGGTGGCATCATTTTTTCCTACTTGTAAATATAAATGCAGGGTTTCTTGGTCGTAGGCATAAGCCATATGGCTTTTAGGAAGATGGTAAATGGCCGCAAGATTCATCGTTGTAATAACCATTCGATAAAACCCGGAAACCGGCGGGCCCAGGCTTCTTCCGAATGATTGCCTCCTTTTTCAATTAATAATTGGGTGTTTTTAAAACCCTGTTTTTTTAATAAGCGGTTTATCACTTGACTACCATGGACATAGTAATAATTTTGTAAGATGCTCTTGGTTTCTTTGGAGCCGACATCTAAGTAAATATGTAGATTCGTTGGCGGTGTTTTTTTAATGAATGCCGTCAGTTGTTTTCTAGCAAACCAAAAGGCACTGGAAAAACAACCGACTTTAGAAAATATGAAAGGATATCGTAGGCCGGCGTAAAGGGTAATCAAAGCCCCCATTGAGGAACCGGCCAGATAATTGATGCCCGTAGTTCGGTATTTTTGCTTAATAAGAGGAATGAGTTTATTAACCAACCATGCCACATATTGTTCACCTTCGCCTCCAAGATTATTTCCTAAAGCGAGTTTTCTGCGAAAAAGCGACGCTTCCATAAGCCAGGGGCTGTATTCATTGAGGCGGAATTGCGGATCACAATCAATGCCAACAACGATTAAACCGCGATAATCCTTGTGCTTGATGGCATCAAGGGTGTTCTTAACATCCCAGATTTTTCCGTAAGCACTGGTTTCAACTTGAAACAAGTTATGGCCATCATGCATGTACAAAACATCGTATTTATTTGCGGACTGAAAATAACCGGGTGGCAAATAAACTCGGATAGTACGCTTGCGGTTTAAAGTATCAATGCTTACTTGGAAATAATCTAACTTACTCATAACTAACCTCACTTAAATTATAACATAAGTTCTTTTTTTAAAATATAGGGTTTATAAGAAACGGTTTCCATCTTTTTTTGCTTTCAGTATTACCGAGGAAAGCAATTGACAAACCGCTTGTTTCCTAGTAAACTTGAAGATAAGAAAAGAGGAAAGCTTATGAATTTTGATCGCCGATTGCGGGCTTATTCAATCGATTCATCATTAGCCTTTACTTTAATGCTTATTGGTATGATTGTCATTTATAATCTTCCTAGCATCTTGCCTTTAGGTAAAATGGCCATTGCTTTGGGGTGTTATTTTGGGGTTATGATTATTCCTCATTTCTTTTCGCCCGGCCAAACTTTCGGGAAACGCATTCAAAAATTAAAGGTTGTGAAAAACTATCAGGAACTAATTCCCGAGAAGGTGTTTGTTCCGGCGCTTTATTTATTAATCTTGCGTGAAATTGTTAAAGCACTTTTAACTTTTATAACATTTGGCGTCTATATTTTTATAGCGGGGCTTGTTGCTTCCGGTCGCGAAGATGGCAGAACCATCCATGATTTAATTTTTAAAACCCGGGTGATTGCTTTAACCAAATATACCTCGGATCGCATCGGTTTATCAACAACTCCCTCGGCTGCTAAAAGTCTTAAAGGAACAACATATGATGATTAAAAACAAACTTACTTTACTTTTATTAGTTTTCGTGCTCCTAGTAATCAGTGGTTGCGGTCCCAAGAAGGACCCCTTAAGAGAAGCTTTTCCGCGGAATGATATTTATTACGAACTCTTTGTTCGGAGTTTTGCGGATAGCGATGGTGATGGCATTGGTGATTTTCAAGGCCTTATTGCGAAGCTGGATTATTTGGAAAGCTTGGGAGTGACGGGCTTATGGTTAATGCCCATTCACCCCAGTCCCAGTTATCACGGTTATGATGTCATTGACTATTATGATGTTAATCCCGATTACGGCACTTTAGATGATTTTAAACAGCTTTTAAAAGAAACAAAAAAACGGGGCATTAAAATTATGCTGGACATGGTTTTTAACCACAGTTCCGATCAACATCCGTGGTTTAAAGCGGCTTTAGCGAATGATGCCCAATACCGGGATTATTATACTTTCGCAACGCCCACAACAAATCGCAGTTTATTGGGCAGCTGGGGGCAAAACATTTGGCATCACCAAGATGACCAATACTATGTCGGTTATTTTTCGCCTTCGATGCCGGATTTAAATTTTTTTAATAAGGAAGTCCATAAGGAGATTGCCGCCATCAGCCAATTTTGGCTTGATTTAGGTGTTAGTGGTTTTCGGCTGGATGCCGCCGCTCATTTTTATGGCATTAATGAATACCAAAACCAACGCTATGATGATTATGAAAATATCATCTTCTTACAAGTGTTACGAAATAATTTACGAAAATTAAATTCTCAATTCTATTTAACCGGAGAAATTTATATTACGGCTGAATCAATTGTCGCACCTTATTTCCGCGGTTTAGATTCGCCTTTAGATTTTCCGGTGGCTCTTAAAACATCGACGATTGCCGGAGCCAACGGAAGTACGACCTATGTTAATAGTTTAATTAAGATATATGAATTATATGCGAAAGAAAATCCGGCCTTTATCAGTGCCCCCTTTTTGTTTAACCATGATATGGATCGGGTGGCTGACCAACTTGGTGGTGATATGGAAAAAATGAAGTTAGCGGCCGAAATGCTATTGGTGCTTCCGGGTTCACCAATTCTTTATTATGGTGAAGAAGTCGGTATGCATGGTGTTAAAGCCAATGGCGAATTGTCCCAAGGCATCGCCGTTTGGGATGAAACAAGGCGCTTGCCCTTCCCCTTTGGTGATGAATATGAAACTACTTGGTTTACGGATTCGAACTTTCCCAGCGTTTTAGCAAATCAAAAACTGAAGCCCCTGTCCTTACAAATCACTGAACCGACTTCTTTATTCAAAACCTACCAACAAATGATCGCCGTTCGTAAAGCCAACCCGGCTTTATATTATGGGAATCATCTTTCGCCCTATGAAAAGAACAACTATCAGCTCCAAGGTTTTTACCGAGAATTTAGTTATTTAAATCATTACCAAAAAGTTTTAGTCATTCATAATCTTTCTCGCCAAGCGCAAGCGATTGAAGCCTTAGGGACGATTCTCTATTTATCAAATACAACGGATTTTACGGATGTTTGTGAAATACCTCCCAAATCAACCATCATTTTTGATGTCTCGGAGGCGGATAATGCTTAAAATCTTTTGGCATAGTTTTTCTTTATCCAATCTTTTTAAACAAAGAAAAAAACCTTTGAAAGCTTTTATTGCTTATTTTTTGTTCTTGGTTTTGGTGATTGCTTTTCCCCTCAATTATCAAATCATTAAAAATGATGGCTTTCGGGGCTTAAATACGATTACCTATGAGTTAAGGAAGGCTAACCCGCAATGGCTTCCGGAGCAATTGCCGAGTGATATGTCCATTTCGCAAGCGGGTTTACATTTCATTCAAAATCAAGAATATCGCTTTATGACGACGACCGAAGCCGGTGTTTTCACAATCATCATTAATCCGCAAACACCAGCAAGCGATGTTGTCAACACGATTGTTTTAGGAACTGAGCAAATTAGCTTTTTTGATGGGCAGGGGCATTCTTTATTGGGTGATTATCAACATGTTAATACGGTGATGGATTTTGCAGACTTAAAAACGCTCGACAAAAGCCAAGCGGTTGATTTGTTCTTAACCATGATTGATGGGGCTTTCAGTCCCTATGCTGTTTTTTATTCGGTGGCCATTAATACCCTTGTTCAATTAGGAATGAATTTATTATTAGTTTTAATTTTGGCGGCGATTTTTTTGTTAATCCGCGTTAATTATAAACCCCTTACTAAGTTTAGTGATAACCTTAAGATTATCATTGCTTCGATGACGATTCCCGCTTTAATCGGCTTTTTAGTCGGCCTTTTGGGAATCATGGAAATTAATTCCTTTACGGTGGTTTTGTTTCAATTCCTAACCCCCTTAATTGCCCTCTTAGCCATTTATCGCGGGGCGAAGGGAGTAGAAACTAATCTTAATCAATAAAAAAGTAATGCCGGCCGGCATTACTTTTTCATTAATGTTTTCGTTTTTTAAGTATCAAAACACCTAAACCGAGGAGGGCTAAAGGCATTATCGCCGCTCCCCCAAAGCAACCGCGTTTCGTCGGTTTGGCACGGTAGCCTTGATACAAAATTAAGCTTTCATGTTCGAGGACGCTGATGGTCGCACCCCCGGCATAGGATTTAATAGTTTCCTCACCAACTTGGCTGCCGTTGGCGACTAAATTCCAAGTTTCTTCACCTTCGGGCAGTTTTAGTTGGATGAAATTGCCGTTGTTATGAATGACGAGAATCGTCCCCCAAGAATCGTTATTGGCATAATTGGCAATGGTGTAGGCCAAAATTCCCGGTTTGTCTTCATAAACAAATTTCACATTAGCAATTACTTCTTTGGCCGTCGCCATTCGGAAGGCCGGATGGGCCTTTCGTAAGGCAATCAATCCTTTGTAATAAGTAAAGACTGACATATTTAACGCTTCCGCTTTTAAATCCCAACGGAGTTGGTTGACGCTGTCCGGCGACTCATAAGAATTGTGATCATAACCGCCGCTGCCATCCGGTTTGGAACGTAGAAATTCAACTCCCGCATGAAGGAAGGGAACACCTTGTGAAGTTAGGACAATGGCGTTGGCCTGTTTTTGCATTTCGTCAAGATATTGTTTTTGTTGATAGGTGGTGGATAAACGCAATTTGTCGTACAAAGTATTATTGTCGTGGGCGCTGACATAGTTGATGGTTTTGCTTGGCTGGGTATGCCAAACAGTTTGGTAAGAAAGATCTTTTAAATCCAGCCCTGGGTAAGCCACACCACCAACAACACCGTATTTGGTGCGGTTCATGATTTTTGGTGAAGTTCCCCCTTGTACAAAACCGCCTTCCGCTGTGGTAAAGACGGACCCTCTAATGCCGTCGCGGATTTCGTCGTTGAAAGCTCCGACCTCGGGCATCTTGGCGAGATTGACTTTATCCGCTGCCATGCTAGGAGGAAGCGGGGTCGCTCCCCCATTCCACGGTTCACCGTAGATTAAGATGTTTTGATCAATCGCTTTCAAGGCGCTGACAACGGCCTTCATGGTTTCCACATCGTGTAAAGCCATCAAGTCAAAACGGAATCCGGAAATATTATATTCCGTGGCCCAAAAAACGGTGGAATCGACAATAAATTTGCGCACCATATAGCGTTCCGAAGCGGTTTCGTTACCGGTTCCTGACCCATTGGAAAAGACCCCCGTTGGGGTTAGGCGGTGGAAATAACCCGGAAGGATTAAGTGAAAATTGGAATCGGCGCTTAAACCGGTATGATTATAAACCACATCCATGATTAAACCGATGTTATTTTTGGTAAAGGCCGTAGTAACTTGTTTTAACTCCGTGATGCGTTTCGTGCCGTCATAAGGATCGGAAGAATAAGAACCTTCAGGAACATTGAAGTTAAGCGGCATATAGCCCCAGTTAAAAATTCCTTTAGCTTGGTATTTCGGCTCATTCAGTTTTGTTTCATCAACGACCCCAAAATCAAAGAAGGGTAGTAGTTGAACATGGGTTACGCCTAATTCTTTAATATGGTCAAAGCCGGTGGTGATGCCTTGATAAGTAGTGCCTTCGTCAATTAGACCGAGGAATTTGCCGGCATGTTCCTTGGGCCCATTCCAACTGGAATGGGATGTTAAGTCGCGCACATGCAGTTCATAAATAATTGCATCGGTGGCATTTTCAATATTATTAGGCCGCTCGTGGTATTTAAAACCGGTGGGGTTGGTTTTAGGAAAGTCGACTACCATGCCTCTTAAGCCGTTTACGCCCGCACTCTTGGCATAGGGGTCAATTGTTTCAAAAGTTCTTGAACCGTTGGTCACCGAATAAGTATAATATTTGCCATGCAGGTTTTGATTGGCGGCATATTTCCAGGTGCCTTTAACATCTTTGGTCATTGGATAAGTGGCGATTTTGGTATCACTTCCGCCTAAGGCCGCCGGAGTTCCCGTTTCATATAAATTAAGGCTTACAGCTGAGGAAATCGGTGCCCACAAACGAAAATTAGTTACATTCCCCGTAACAAGGGCACCAAGGTCATTGCCATCATAAGCAAAGGCGGCTTCAAAAGCCTCGGAGTCATAAATACCGTCAAAGGTGACATCATAGCTTTTAAGACCGGAAGGAAATTGGGCTTTTAACACATATTTTTTGGAAAAATCAAGGTTTTTTGTTAAGGTAATTTTTCCGGTATTGGCCATTGGTGAAATGCTTGCTGCTAACAAAACATCATCTTCATATAATGATAAATCAGCGGCTTTCAAGGGTGCTGTTAGCTGATAAGCAATTTCGGCGGTGTTTGTGAAAAAAGCGGCTTTAATTTTATCGGAGCGGTCAGGACCGCTTTGGTCTGTTGGTGAATACCCCATTCTTTCATCTCCTTCCACAAAATAAACATTTAAAAGGCCGTTTTCGGCTGTCGTCGGTATTTGAATATAGCGGTCGAAATCAATATCTTTTTCCGCCCAAGCACCCCTGCGAAAAATGATACCGATTTGGGTGATGTTGCGATACTTGGTGGCGCTTAAATCAACGGTTGCCACCACTCCCCAGTCATCTTGTACAAATACACCCTCGTTTTTATCAAAATCAATCTGCTCACCTTCGCTTCCAAAGGGCCAAAGCCAGATATTCCAACCCCTATCATAATCGTTTCCATAGCGATAATAATGGATTTTGAGGGTGGAAACATTAGTTTCGGCGGCGGCGATGCTGATGGGGATTATCAAAAGCAGCAGTAAAAACATCATTAATAATCTTTTTTTCATAGTAATCCTTTCCCAAAACTTGTTTGTTGCTTTAGTTTATTTTACTATAAGATGTTAAGATTTTCAATTGCCTAAAATGTGTAATGGTTTCCATAAATGAAATCGTTTGCATTAAAAAGAACGGTTTTCTTAAACGAAAAGAAGTGAAAGAAAAACTTCTTGATTATGAAAACCATTACATAAATGAAATCGCTTGCAAAAAAACAAGAAAGTGTTAAAATAATTATGTATGAGAAGTTTATGTAAGACTCTCTTTTATCTTTTTTTCAAGGAGGAAAAAATGAAGAAAAATCTGATCGTACTTTTCGTATCAATCCTTGCTTTATTAACGCTCTTTTTCACAATTGATACGAAAATTAATGCTGCTGAACCGACGGCAGCTGGAAAAGTGGTCTTCCATTACCAATTATGGGATGGGGATTATTCAAGCTCCGGTTTATGGACATGGGGAACCGGAACGGGAGGAACCAGTAGTGCCGTAACAAGTACTGTTACGGATGCTTTTGGTGGTGTTTATGAAATTAATGTTATGTCCGACGCTGATGATGAAATTGGCTTAATTCCCCTTCGGAAAGACATTACTTTGGATTCGCGTTGGGATTCTCGGGAAACACCGGATGGCTATCACATTAAGTTTAATGTGACTGCTTTAAAGAATGGAACCGTTAATGAACTCCATGTTTATTATTTCCAAGGCGGATACCAAACTTACTATCTTGCTGATCCTGCTAAAGTCAATGTTATCGTTCTTTACTATGATCCATCGGGAACATATGAAGATAACTTAGGCGTTCATGCATGGAACGGATGGGAAAACTTTACGGAACCAAGTTGGGGAACTCCCGCTAAGGTGTTTTCGGATGGCTTTAAGTCACCGGGTAATGTTCAAGGCAAAGCGGCCTTATTGCAATTTACTCCCGATGGCACGAAAGATCCAGGCTTTTTAATTTATGCCGGCAGTGATCAAACGAAGAAACATGCTTCGGCCGGTGATATTAAAGGTTTCAAAGATTTAAAAGCCGGAGCCGTCAAAGTCGTTTATGTTTCGGGCGGCAGTGTTTATGATGGCGTTGACAAGCGTCAAACATTTGTTGATAACGCCTTTACCTTTGACTTTATTCCTTTTGCTTTAGCAACTCTTGATGGAACTTATGCGAAAGATCCACGGGTTATTTTCGTTAAAACATCAATTGCGGTGACTACGAAAGAAAAAACCGGTGAAGAAACTTATTATGTTAACGAAGTAATCGGTCAAAAAATTGAAGTTGTTCCGAGTGAAGACGGCTGGAAATTACCGACGGATTTACCGGAATATCCCGCTTATAAGGCGACCGCTCTTCCTGCAAATGTAAAAGGGCGCGTTGTTTTCCATTACCAAAAATGGGATGGAAACTATACGGGAACAGGACTATGGACTTGGAATGCCGGGACTGACGGCACTAAAGATGGAGTTGCGATGACGGGAGTCGATGCTTTCGGCGCCGTTATGGAAATCAACATTGACGATGATGCTGCGGATACCATCGGTATTATTCCGATTGGTGCCGAAATTGGTAGTGATGCTCGTTGGAATCATCGGGAAACCCCGGATGGCCAACACATCAATTTTGATGTTACCGCCATTAAAGCGGGAACTGCGACCACTATTCATGTCTACTATTTCCAAGGCGGATTCCAAACCTACTATGTTGCCGATCCGGCTAAAGCCAATGTTTTGGTTTTATACTTTGATAAGACCGGCACCTATGAAGAAAACCTCGGCGTTCATGCTTGGAATGGCTGGGAAAACTTTACGGAAACCGATTGGGGAACACCGGCTAAGGTGTTTAAGGATGGCTTTAAGTCACCGGACAATGTCCAAGGCAAAGCCGCCTTATTGCAATTCACACCTGATGGCACTAAAGATCCGGGATTACTAATTTATGCGGGCGATGATGCTACCAAGAAACATCCTTCCGGTAATCTTGATGGTTTCAAAACCATGACGGCTGGCCAAGTTAAACTTGTCTATGTCACCGTGGAAACGATTTTCCAATCCCGAATTGACTTTGCACCCGTTGCTTTTGGTGGCGAAGTAATTTTCACCGATGTTTATGGTGATGTGGCATATGTTCGTGATGTTATGGGATTAATTGATTTGAAAACCTACTTTACTTTAAAACAAGGAACAACAGTTGTGCCAATTGCGCAAATTGACTATAACACGACCGCTGATTCAACTAATGAATTCGTTATTCAGTTAGCGGAAGCCAATGCCTTAAACAATACCAAAGCTTATACCTTGCACTTCAACAACGGTTTAACGGGCGATAAACAATTATTAGCTGAGATTGCTTTAGACTTAGATAAAGAAAAACCGGTGATTGCTTTAGTTGATCCGGATGCCGCGATTACGGTTGCTTTGGGCGCTAAATGGGATCAATCCCTCTTCCCGGTTTATCGCGTTACGGACAATCGCGATGCTAACCTTACACCGAAAGTTTATGTGGCGAAGGGACATGGAACCCTAGATACGAATAAAGTCGGCGATTACCCAATTAGATTGGAAGTTGTTGATGAATGGGGTAATGTTGGGCAATTAGATTTTACGATTACCGTTGTTGCACCGGAAAAAGGCTGCAAAGCCAACAGTGCTAGTGCTATGGTCGGGTTCGGATTATTAGGATTAGTTTTCTTCTTTAGAAGAAGAAGATATGCGTAAGCGGAAAGGAGAAAGAAAATGAAAAAATTATTAAGCATCATTTCCGTATTTGTTTTAATGTTAATGATTGTCGGTTGCTCGGAACAAACCACCGCGACAACCGGAGAAGTAATCAAGTTTGATGAAACCCAAGTTAAAGCTCAAGTCATTCGTGTGTGGATGGATGACAGTGAAGGTGTTTTTATGGATGAAATCATCCCGGCTTTTGAAAAATTAAATCCGGGCATTAAGGTTGAATTCCAACACATGGGAACGGTTGATATTCGCGAAAAATTAAAAACCTATGGTAAATCCGGTAAAGGTGCCGATGTCTTCCAATTCCCGCATGACCATATGGCTCAAGCCATCTTAGATGACTTAGTTTATGTTTTGCCGGATGCTTTGAAGACGCGTTTGGAAAAACGGATTATCCCGGTTGCTTTAAATATTGCGACATTATGTTACGATGATGAAACTGGTAGCTTTGAATGTGCTGCCGGGGCCGAGCAACGACTCTTTGCGGTCCCAATTTCGATTGAATCAGTCACCATTTACTACAACAAAGCTTTAGTTCAAGAAGCTGATTTACCGAAAACCTTTGAAGATTTTTTAGCTGATTCGGCTGCTTATCGAGCTGCTCACGAAGGACAACGATATTTTGCTACCGGCTCACACTGGGCGGATGCTTATTTCTTGCAAGGCTTTTATGGAGCGTTTGGCTGGACACCGTTTGGACCGAATCTCAATGATGCGACTCAAGTGGGCTTTGAAGATCCAAAATCCCTCCGTGCTATGGAATGGATGATCAATAATTTAAAACCGGAAGTAACGGGAACAGGAACACACAACTCCATCAACGGTTCAACTTTGTTTGAAGAAGGAAAATTACCCTTTATTTTGACTGGACCATGGAATGTTCCGCAATACCTTAAGGCCGGAATTGATTTAGGAAATATTACGCTTCCTTCCATCAACGGTGTTAATCCAAAAACCTTTGCTGGTGCGCAAATGGTTTCCGTTTACAAATATTCTAAAAATGCCGATGCGGCCATGAAGTTTGTGGAGTTCTTACAAACCGATCAAGCCGCTGAAATCCTCTATCGTACTTCGGGCGATTGCCCAGCTTTAAAAGATGAAATCTTAGCAACTATTACCGGTATTAAAGATGATAAATTAATTTCCGTCATGTTGGATCAATTATCGACTTCCGTACCGATGCCAACGATTCCAGAAGTAACTTATTATTGGGGTCCGGCGGAGTCCATGATGAAAAACATTTGGAACGCTGATGGAGTAATTGCGACAGAAGCATTTACGGCTGAAAAAGCTTATAAAGCCAGTCGAGATATGGCATCTTAATGAACAAAAGTGAAATAAGGTGGCCTTAATTGGCCACCTATTTCCTTATTTGGAGGTAAAGAGTGAAAGGAAAAATAATTCACATTCTTAAAGCCATTGCTTCGGGAATAATTTGGGGTTTAGGCCAAGTTTTCAATCGCCAATACTGGAAAGCTTTATTCTTTTTTGCTTTTTTTGGGATTCTTGTGGGCATTGAAGTTGGCACGAGTCGTTATCTATCCGGCTATTCTCCTTATGAAAAAGTTCCCGGTGTCGATTTTAACCAAAACTTTATTAATCGTTTCGTTAGTTCCTATAAAGCCGATTGTTTTGACGGCATGCCGGCAATTGCTTCCTTTGATAGCTTTTATAATGAGCATAAAGATAATGAATTTACTCCGGAAGAGCTGATTCAATATTTAGCTATGGATATTAAAGCCGGAAGCAAAAACAAATACTATGTTTTAGCAGAAGAACTGCAAGCCCTAGAAGCCAATAAGGGTAAGGACCGTCCTTCGGATTTAGTTCCCGGTGAAGATGATCTTGCCATTAGTTCATTAACAGGCTTCAATCCGATTTTCACAAGCTATCAATCACCGGCCGGGGATGAATATTATAAATATAACCAAGGGACAGCGACTGACCCGAGTTTTGTTTACATCAATGTTAAGGATGAAAATGATATCTTAACGGCTAATGATATTATTAATTTTGATCAACTTGAACGGACTGGGAATATCTATCGTAATAATGATTATACAAAATTTTATGTTGAGGTTTTGGTTAATAAAAACGGTGTTTTAAGCCCCCTTCGTTATGATAATATCATTAATACGACGGAACGAATTATGAAAGACGACGGGGAAGCGGCTAATTTAAGCAAAATTGCGAAAGTTTCCGATGCTTTATTCTATAGTGAGACAAGTGTTTACGGTTTCTTTAATCCGGAAGGTCGGGGTGGAAAATATCGTTCCACGGTTTTTTCGAAGTATTTATCGCAATATTTTGTTGACTTTCAAAAGGTCTATAAAACCAATACCCCGGAAGATTTTGCAAAATTCAAATTGCGAGTTTATTTTGAAATGAACCCGGAAGTTAAACAGAATTTTGAAAAAACCTACGATAATTTCTTTAATGACCGTGCCGGTTTCTTTCTTAAAGGCATTTGGTCAATCATCACTTTAGGGACAGCCCCTAAAAATGATTATTACCAAATTGATAAATTATCAAAAGCGATTGATGTTGCTGATATCGGTGATTCGGTATTAACCAATTTGCCGATTCAAGGGCATATTTCATCCTATTTGTTGATTCGTGGTTTAATTTCCACATTATTACTACTATATTTTGTGATTATTTATCTTTGGAATATCCATGATGCTTATAAAACTAGCTACGAATATGCCAATAATCATGTGTTTGTGAAAGACCGTGAATATTTTAAGAAGATGTATGAATCTTCCTTCGAATATATCGTCTTAATGCCGGCCCTCTTTGTGCTAACCTTTATTTCCATTATGCCGATTTTATTTGGTTTTTTAATTGCCTTTACTTCCTATAACGGTAATTCCGCCGATGTCGGCTTATTCGATTGGGTTGGCTTCAAAAATTTTGTCTTAATCTTTAATTTCGGCTCCAATGTCGGCATTCCCTTTGGAAGAATCTTTTGGCGGGTCTTCTTATGGACAGTTATTTGGGCTATCTTTTCGACGGCAACTTGTTTCTTTGGCGGTTTTTTCCAAGCCGTTATTATCAATTCAGAACGGGTTCCTTTGAAGAAATTCTGGCGGACTTTACTCATTTTGCCGTGGGCGGTTCCGGCCATTATTTCCCAGATGGTTTTTGCCAACTTCTTTAATGAAAGCGGGGTTGTCAATGCCTTCTTGCAACGCCTAGGCGTTTATGATATTTTAAAAAACTGGGGCATGCTCGGTCAGACCATTGATGAATTCTTAACCGGAAGTTTACCGAAAATCTTTTATTTAGGGAATGAAAACATTCAATGGTTTACCAATCCGCATAACCCATGGTTTGTTCGGATTGTCTTGATTTTAGTTAATATTTGGTTGGGTTTCCCCTACTTCATGGCCTTAATGACGGGCATTATGGTTGGCATTGATCGGACTCTTTATGAGGCGGCAGATATTGACGGGGCTAACCGTTCCCAAAAATTCAAACTAATTACCTTCCCTTTAGTGATGTATTCCGCTGCTCCGCTTTTGGTTATGACTTTCTCCGGTAATTTCAATAATTTCGGGGTTATCTATTTTATTACCCAAGGTGGTGCCAACAACGGCTATAATACGGCCTTTGCGGGTGATACGGATATTTTAATTTCTTGGATGTATACTTTAACTGTTAACGAGAAGTATTACAACATGGCCTCGGTGTTCTCGATTCTCATCTTTCTCATTGTCGGCTCCATTGCGGCTTGGAACTATTCCCGCACTCGAGCCTTTAAGGAGGATTAATATGCCGTTATTTTTAAAAATTTTATTAATTTATTTCGTGCTTGTGGTTTATTTTACTCAAGACGCCATTGGTGCGGAAGTTTATGAGAAGAAAGGTTATTCAAGATATCGCGGTGCCCTCTGGTCTTTAATTCCTATTTATGGTATAATACATTGTTTTCGGGCTCCGGCCATTAAAGCTGTTCAAAAAGGCGGATTGAAACAATTTTTTTCCGTCAAAGAAATCTTCATGAAGTTACTTACTTTTGGGGAATTAATTTTGCTGGCGGCGATTGTCATTGTGCCGATTGTTTATTTGGTCGGCTCATCCTTTGCGAAGACGAGTGGTTTACCGACGACCTTTTGGCCCTCGAAGATGACTTGGGACAATTACAAAAAATTATTTACGGAAACTAAATTCTGGTATTGGTATAAAAACACGATTACCATTGCCGTTTTAAACATGGTTTTTGGGGTCTTGTTTATTACCGGTGCGGCCTATGTTTTTGCCCGCTTTAAATTTAAGGGCAAGAAAGTTGGCTTAATTACTATTTTGGTTCTCCAAGCTTTTCCGTCCTTCATGGGTCTTATTGCTATGTTCACTTTGTTCGATACCTTTGGTCTTTTAAATAAGCCCTGGGCCCTAACCATCCTCTATGTCGGTGGTGCTATTCCCTTTAATTTATGGCTTATTAAAGGTTATTTGCAACAGATTCCCAAAGACCTGGACGAAAGTGCGATGCTCGATGGGGCCAACAAGTGGCAAATTTTTTCCAAAATTATTTTGCCCTTATCGGTGCCGATTCTCTCGTTTGTGGCGGTTTCCCAATTCATGGCTCCATGGATGGACTATATGTTACCGAATTATTTATTAAACAGCCCGGATTATTCCGGTGATATTCAAGAAGTTTGGACTTTAGCAATCGGATTATTCTCGATGATTTCCGGTCAGGATAAAGCCAATTATACGACCTTTGCGGCGGGGGCCTTAATTGTTGCCTTGCCAATCACATTATTATATATGGCTTTCCAACGCTTCCTCATTCAAGGAATTACGGCGGGAGCTACAAAAGGTTAATTAGGAAAGACATGGTGGTGTCACCATGTCTTCCTTTTTAGGAGCACTTATGGACAAAAATTGGTGGAAAGAAGCCTTTGGCTATCAAATATATTTACGCAGTTTTTTTGATGGCAATAATGACGGCATCGGTGATTTACCGGGGATTATTGCGAAACTTCCTTATCTAGCTCACTTAGGCGTTAATCTTCTTTGGATTTGTCCTTTTTATACTTCCCCGATGGACGACAATGGTTATGATGTCGCTAATTTTTACCGAGTTGCAAGGGAATACGGCACCTTAAAGGATCTTCGCTCCCTTATCAAAAGTGCTCACCAATTACAGATGAAAGTCATTATTGACTTGGTTTTAAACCACACTTCGGATGAACATCCCTGGTTTAAAGCCAGTCGTAAGTCCCTTAACAACCCTTATCGTGATTATTATATTTGGAAAAAACCCCGAATAATTGACGGCCAACAAACTGAACCAACCAATTGGGCCTCTTTTTTCGGGGGCAGCTGTTGGGAATTTGATGTTCGCACCCAAGAATATTATATGAAAATTTTTTCCAAAAAAATGCCCGACTTAAATTGGGAAAACCCCAAAGTCCAAGAGGAAATGGTGCAAATGGCCACTTGGTGGTGCGAGCAAGGCATTGACGGTTTTCGTATTGATGCCATTTCCCACTTAGCGAAGGCTGAATTTGTGGATTCAGACTTATTCCCCGATCATGAATATAAACCGGATTGGAGCAAATATTCCAATCTTCCTCGCCTTCATGATTATTTAAAATTACTTAACAAACGGGTTTTTTCGAAATATAATATTGTGACGATTGGTGAAGTGGGGGGGAATGCCCCCGTTAGCGAGGGGATTGCTTATACCAATCCTAAGAATCACGAACTGAATATGGTCTTTAATTTTGACCACAATTGGTGTAACAATGCTTGGGGAGCCCAAAGCAAGAAAGAATTGTCCACCGATGTGCAGCAATTAAAAGCTGTTTTCCACAAATGGCAAACCGGCTTATATGGACAAGGCTGGAATGCTATCTATTGGCTCAATCATGATCAACCGAGATTGATGTCCCAATATGGTGATCCCGAGCATTATCACCAAGAAAGTGCTAAAATGCTGGCGACCGTCCTTTACTTTATGGGCGGAACACCCTTTATTTATAATGGCGAAGAGATTGGCATGACCAATCCTGAGTTTAAATCAATTGCTGATTTTCGGGATGTTTCCATTATTAACCAATATGAAATCAATGTTAAGCGCCATCATCAAGACGAACAAGCTTTTCTAGCCAGGGCGGCCCTCACTTCACGGGATAATGCCCGCAGTTTGATGCAATGGAGTGATCAAGCCGATGGGGGATTTTCTTTGGTAAAACCATGGAACATCATTGGTGATTATCATAAAATCAATGTGGCGAAGCAAATAAATGATCCCCAATCGATATTTACTTACTATCGAAGGATTATTGCGTTGCGGAAAAGCGATCAATATCGTGATGTTTTGGTTTATGGGACTTATGAAGGACTATGGATGGAACATCCGGACCTTTTTGCTTATATGAGGAGCTATGCTCACCAACGGCTTTTGGTTATTGCTAATATGACTAAAAAAACGGTGGCTTTACCGTCAATACCTTATCAACAAGTTAAAATCATATTAGCAAATTATGAGGGAAGACAGTTAAGTCCCGCCCTATTGCCTTATGAAGCCATGCTTATCCAAATTGAGGAGGAAGATTAACATGCGAGGAAGTGGCCTTTTATTACATATTTCTTCATTACCCAATCCCTATGGAATTGGCACTTTGGGAAAAGAAGCCTATCAATTTGTGGACTTTTTAAAGAAAGCCGGACAAAAATATTGGCAAGTTTTGCCCTTAGGACCAACTTCTTATGGTGATTCACCCTATCAAACTTTTTCCGCTTTTGCCGGCAACCCCTACTTTATTGACCTTGATCAATTATGTAAAGAGAAATTACTGAAAAAAAGCGAATATCAAATTTTAAAAACAGATCCCAGTGCTAGTATTGATTTTTCGTTTCAGTATCAGCACCGCTTTGTGATTCTTAAATTAGCTTTTGAACGCTTTTTAAAAGCGAGCAATCACGATCAATTTAATCAATTTATTAGCGATAACCAGATGTGGTTAGCCGATTATGCTTTATTTATGGCCATTAAAGAGCATATGCCAGAAGGAAATTGGCATCTTTGGGATTATGAGTTAAAAATAAGAGACCCCAAGGCGCTTAAGCGCTTTCAAAAGGATAATGCGCGAGATATCCAATTTTGGATGTTTCTCCAATATAAGTTCTTTGAACAATGGCATGCTTTAAAGAACTATGCCAATGAAAAGGGCATTAAAATCATTGGTGATATGCCGATTTATGTCGCTTATGATTCCAGTGATGTATGGGCTAATCCTAAGTATTGGCAATTGGACCAAGAACTGAATCCGCTTAGTGTGGCCGGGGTTCCCCCCGATCACTTTGCCATCACCGGTCAATTGTGGGGCAATCCGCTTTATAATTATGACTTGATGGAAAAAGACGGTTTTAAATGGTGGATTGAAAGAATCAGGGAAAGTTTAAAATTGTTTGATGTCGTTCGAATTGACCATTTTCGTGGTTTTGAAGCTTATTATTCCGTTCCGTTCACGGATAAAACGGCGGAAAACGGTCATTGGGTGAAGGGCCCGGGAATGAAATTATTTTCCAAGGTCAAAGAAATCTTGGGCGAAGTCCAGATTATTGCTGAGGACTTGGGTTTTTTGACGGCCGAAGTTTATCAACTTCTCCATGACTGTGGTTATCCGGGCATGAAAATTCTTCAATTCGGCTTTGATGCCCGCAGTGACAGTGAATATGCTCCGCATAACTATGTGAAGAATGCCGTTGTTTACACCGGCACGCATGATAATCTTCCGATTGAAGCGTGGATTGATAGTTTAAACCCTAAAGATTACCAATACTTTATGGATTATTTACATCTTAATGATCGAAAAAAGGCGGGTTTTACAGCCATTTTGGAATGTTTAAAATCCGTTTGTGAGATTGCCATCATCCCGATGCAGGATTATTTAGCTTTGAAAGGTGAAGCCCGGATGAACCGACCCTCCTTTTTAGGAGGCAACTGGATTTGGCGTGTCCAAAAAGCGGCTATGAATGAACAACTAGCCAAAAAAATTAATTATTGGGTCAAAGTATATCGTCGATAATCGTACTTACCCACAAGGAGGCATTATGAATAAAATGGAATTAAGGGAAATTGTGGAAGACAATTTATCAAAAATGTATGGGGTGACCTTGACGGATGCCAATATTGAACAGCTTTATAAAGCTTCCGCGGTTTCCGTAAATGATATTTTACGAAAAAAACGGCGCGTTTATAACAATATTGTAAAAGAAAACCAAGGGAAACGAGTTTACTATTTGTGCATGGAATTTCTCATGGGGCGGTCCTTCAAAAACAATATTTATAATTTAGGCTTAGTGGACGAGTTTAGCAGCATTCTCGAAAGCATTGGCTATACTTTGGATGATTTATACGAACATGAACCGGATGCCGGCTTAGGCAATGGCGGTTTAGGTCGTTTAGGAGCATGCTTTTTAGATGCTTTGGCCTCACAAGCCTATCCGGCCATGGGCTTTTCGATTCGTTATGAATATGGTTTGTTCAAACAAAAAATTGTTAATGGCTGGCAAACGGAATTGCCCGATGTTTGGCTTCCCGGGGGCGAAGTTTGGTTAACCTTACGGGGTGATAAAGTTTATCAAATTAGGTTTAACGGTGAAGTCATTGAAAAACATGTTGGCGATAAAATCATTTATGATTATCAAAATTATAAAGCGATTGAAGCGGTGCCTTATGATATGATGGTTTCCGGCGCCAACAGCGAAGCCATCAGTGTTTTGCGCTTATGGCGGAGCCGTAACATTAGGGATTTTAACCTTAATTTGTTTTCGCAGGGCGATTACGCACAAGCGATGAAGGAATATAATGAAGCCGATTTAATTTCGAAAGTTCTCTACCCTTCCGATGATCATTATGAGGGTAAAGCCTTACGGGTTAAACAACAATATTTTTTAGTTAGTGCGTCGATGCAAAACATCGTTGCCGATCACTTACGCTATTATGGAGACATTCATAGTCTTCCTAAATATGTGGCGATTCACATTAATGATACCCACCCGGCGCTTTGCATCCCTGAATTAATGCGGATTTTAATTGACGAATATGATTTAAGTTATGAGGAAAGCTGGGAAATTGTTCAAAAGACCATTAGTTATACTAACCATACCGTTATGTCCGAAGCTTTGGAAAAATGGTCGGAAGAATTAATTCAAAAACTTTTACCGCGCATTTATATTATTTTAAAACAAATCAATGAAAGATTTATTCACTACTGTCACGAGTTGGTCCTTTCGGATGCGGCCATTGCCGATTTAGCAATCATCCATCATGGTGAAATTCGGATGGCTAATCTTTCGGTTGTGGCTTCCTTTAAAGTAAATGGGGTCTCGAAACTCCATAGTGATATTATTAAAAATGATCTCTTTAAAGGCTTTGCACAAATTTGGCCGGAAAAATTCACCAATGTCACCAATGGCATTGCCTACCGTCGCTGGCTCAATCAAGCCAATCCGCGTTTGGTGGAACTTTTGAATGATAAAATTGGCACCGCTTACATGCAAAATGCTGAGGAATTAGAGAAACTCTTAGCCTATCAAGATGATGATGAAGTCTTAAAACAACTGGAACTGATTAAACATTATAATAAAGTCGAATTTTCGAAATATTTGTTTAAGAAAACCGGGATTGTTGTGAACCCGAAAAGCCGCTTTGATGTGCAAATCAAGCGTCTGCATGAGTATAAACGCCAATTGTTGAATGTTCTTAAAATTGTCGCTTTGTTAGTGGAACTGGAGGAAAACCCCAGTGCCGATGTCACGCCGCAAACCTATATTTTTGGTGCGAAAGCGGCTCCGGGCTATTTTGTTGCGAAAGAAATCATTGAGTTGATTTGCGCTATTGCCACCGATATTTCTAAGAATCAATTGATTCGGGAAAAACTGAATGTGGTGTTTGTAGAAAACTATAATGTTACGATGGCGGAACGGATTATTCCGGCTAGTGACGTTAGTGAGCAGATTTCCTTAGCGGGGAAAGAAGCCAGTGGCACCGGCAATATGAAGTTTATGATTAACGGCGCTTTAACATTTGGCACCTTTGATGGCGCCAATGTGGAAATAACCGAAGCGGTTGGAACGGATAATATTTTCTTATTTGGCATGAGAGCGGAAGAAGTGGTCGCATTATGGAAAAGAGGTTATCATCCTCATGCTTATTTTGATAACAATCCTTTAATCAGGAAAGTCGTTGATCGTTTAAACCGCGGTTTTAATGGTCGCAGTTTCGATAACATCACCCGTTATTTATTAAGCAGTTATCCGGTTTCCGATCCTTATATGTGTTTAGCGGATTTTGATTCTTATATGCAAGTATACTATCATTTAGATCAAGTCTACAAAAATCGTCGTTTATGGCAGCAAATGGCTTTAATTAATATTGCCAAGGCGGGGATTTTTTCCGCTGATCGCAGTATTGATGAATATGTGAAAAACATCTGGCATTTAAGGTCATTTAAGAAATGAAAAACATCTTATTCAATCCTTTTTATGAAAAATACAAATTTCCCCAAGGTGCAATAAAAAACAGTGATCAAGTTAAAATCACTGTTTTAGTCATCGAAACATATCAATTCTATTATTTAGATTTGCTTGTGAAAGACGATGGCAATCAAGAGATAAAAAGATTGAGTTTAGAAAAAAAGGGCCATGAGAACAATTACCAGGTTTATCAAGTAACTTTTTCTTTGGCAGAAAAGGGCTTATATTGGTATTATTTTGAATGCTGTGATGTTTATGGCACCCACTTTATTGGTTCCAACCGGGATTTGGACGGTGTTTTGACGGATTATTATCCGACTTCTTGGCAATTGTTGGTTCATCAAGCCTTTATTGGTGAATTAAATTGGTTTAAAGGGAAAGTCATGTACCAAATTATGGTTGATCGCTTTTTTAAAGTTGGGCAAACCATTCCAAAACCCCATGCTATCATGCATGATGATTGGTGTGATGTTCCGCATTTTCAAGCCACTAATGGAGTTGTTTTGAACAATGACTTTTTTGGGGGGAATTTACAAGGAGTGATTGCGAAACTCGATTACTTACAGTCCTTGAATGTCGGTGTGATTTATTTAAACCCCATTTTTGAAGCTTTTTCCAATCATAAATATGACACCGGTGATTATCGAAAAATTGATTCCATGTTGGGAACGGAAGCTGATTTCCAATTGTTATGTGCCAAAGCCAAGGAAAAAGGCATCGCAATTATCTTTGACGGTGTTTATAACCACACCGGCGATGACAGTATTTATTTTAATAAATACCAGCGTTATCCTGAACTGGGTGCTTATCAATCCCGAGCCTCCAAGTATTACCGTTGGTACAAGTTCATTAACTGGCCTAATCAATATGCTTGTTGGTGGGGATTTAAAACCCTGCCCGCCGTCAACCAACAAGATCCCTATTATCAACAGTTTATTACGGGGAAGCATGGGGTTCTTGATAAGTGGTTAACTCAAGGGGCCAAAGGCGTGCGGCTGGATGTTATTGATGAACTGGATAATACTTTTTTAGATAAAATCTATGCCGCTGTCAAAGCCAATGACCCGGAAAACATCGTCATCGGTGAAGTGTGGGAAGATGCCTCCACAAAGCATGCTTATAATCAGCGTCGTCGTTATTTGTGGGGGAAGCAAGTCGACAGTGTTATGAATTATCCCCTTAAAAAGGCCATCATTGATTTTATCAAGCATGACAATTTAACCGGTTTGGTCATCCAAATCCGCCATTTAATCAATAATTATCCGAAACATGTCATTGATAGTTTGATGAACCATTTAGGAACGCATGACACTGTCCGTTTATTGACTAATTTTGCCCCCGTCAGTCCTGATCAGCTTCGTAAAGAAGAACAAGCTTATTATCACATGAGTGAAGCGGAATATCATGAAGCGGTTAGGAGATTGAAAATGGCAACGGCCATCCAATTTACTTTGCCCGGGGTACCTTCTATTTTTTATGGTGATGAAACGGGCATGGAAGGATTCCGTGATCCTTTCTGCCGAAGAACCATTGATTGGGATCATATCAATCAAGATCTCTTTAATTGGTACCAAAAGTTAGGGAAGATTCGTCATTTATCAGTCTTTGTTGATGGTCAATATTACGAAGAATCAACGAGCAATAATGTTTTTGCTTTTTCCCGGAAAAAAGACCACGAAAAAATCTTAACCATCGTTAATAATAATCATTATGACATTAGCTATCATTTGGGAGAAGGCTTTGATTTAATTGATGAGCTCGCTGTTTCGAAAAAAGTCAATGTTCCTAAAAAAACCGCCAAAATTATTAAACTGAACTAAACGAATCGTTATGATTCGTTTTTGGTTTTTATAAAGGTTTTTTAGTAAAAAGCGTTTATTAAAAGAAGAAAATTCAGTATAATAAGGGCAGGACAAGAAAGGAAAAAACCATGGACAATATTATTGAAAGAAATAGTGCCAGTTGGCGTTGGGAAAATAAAACCGTTTTCCATGCGCGCACTGTTTATGATTGCAGTATTGACAGAAGTGCCGTTTTCAACGGTCAAGGGGAAATGCTTTACTCACAAGAAGTAGTGAAAGAAGGCTTTGGTTCGACCAGCTTAATGCTTAAAGCCAATACCGATATTCAAGATGTTCGTCCGCGTCCAGCTTGCCGTTTTTCTTTGGCCATTAATCATGAAAATTGGCAGAGCTTTAATCGCTTATCGGTTTGGGTTTATCCTAAATCCCAAGGTTTTATTAACTTTTATTTTCATGCGGCCATTACCAATAAGGAAAACCAAAATATCGTCCATGCTCCCAGCTTGATTCCCAATCAGTGGAATCATGTCTTCTTTGAATTCCCTGATTTTGTGCGGGAAGATATTATCGGAATTAGCATGGGCCCCTTATTGATGGGCTGCCCGCCGGAAGCCAATCCGGAAGTGGCTTTTTATTTCAGCAACATTGTTTTAGAACAAGTAAGTCCTGATTATGACTTTGGTTGGGATTTAGAAGAGCGAATTGCTTATTGCCATAGCGGTTATTTTTTGGATGCGGAAAAGAAGGCTTTGGTCGCCGCTTCCCAAGCATCAAGCTTTAAACTATTGAATGAGCAAAATGAGATTGTCTTCTCCCAACCTGGGCGCTTAATTGATAATGAATATGGTCAGTTTTGGGAATTTGATTTTTCAACGGTCCAAAAACCGGGTTTATACAAAATCCAAACCGGCAACAAAGAAACAGCCTTGTTTCCCATCTCTTCGTTTCCTTATCGGGAAGCACTTTGGAAAAGTGTTCACTTTTTAAAGAGTTTACGCTGTGGTTGTGAAATTAAGGGTGTTCATAGTGCCTGTCATTTAACGCATCACACCATTCATCCTCTTGATGGTCGCTTAATTGGTGATTGGGGTGGCTGGCATGATGCCGGTGATGTTTCGCAATTTGCCATTTGCACTGCAGAAATTGTTCATGCCTTGCTTGATTGTGCCGAAAAACTGGGCCAACACGATGAAGAATTAAGCGAAATGCTACTTGATGAAGCTCGCCACGGGGCCAATTGGCTTTTGAAGACGCACTTCGGCGATGGTTATCGCTCACTTGCGGTTCTTTATTCCATTTGGACTAGCAATCAGATTAAATCGGCAGATTTATTGAAAATGGAAACGCCGACCACGATAAAAAATGTTGCGGAAAACGGACCCTTTGAAAACTTTTTAGCATCAGCGGCTTTATCCGCTTGTGCGAAAATGTTTCAAAAGCGGGATGATATTTTTGCTCATTATTGTTTAAGAATTGCGAAGGCCGATTTTGCTTTTGGCGTTGAGGGCCTAAAAAAAGGCTTGTTTACCCGTCGTTGGGGGCGGGGACCCCTTGCCCAAGTCAGTGGAGCCTTAGTTTTGGCGGCCAGCCAATTATATGAATTAACTAAAGATGAAAAATATTTGGATGTAGCGGTTTTGTCCGCTCAAGAAGTTATGGATTGTCAGGAGGTCAATTTACCAAATTGGCAAAAGCCCTTACGTGGTTTCTTTTATGAAGATAGTGATCATAAACATTATTTAAGCTATGAGCATCGCGGTCATGAACAATCACCGATTACAGGAATTATTAAATTGATGGCGGTAGCTCCTCATCATCCCCAATTTAGTAAGTGGAAGCAAACGGTGACTTTATACCAAGAATATATTGAAAAGACGAAAGACTTTATTTTACCCTATGGTTTGTTGCCCGCCCACATTTATGAAAAAGATAAAATCAATCTTGACCGTTTTACGCTGCCTAATCGCGATCTTCTTGATTCTTATCTTAGACAGTTACATGAGCAAATTGAAACCGGAATTGCCTTGGATGATGAAGTCTTCTTAAGAAGATTTCCGATTGCCATTCAAAGACGAGGTTTTCATGCCACCTTATTGAGTAAGACGAAGGCAGTCAGTGCCATTAGCCAAAGTTTGAATAGTGCAAGGATGCGACAAGTGGCAATTAACCAAGTGGAGTGGATTTTAGGAAAAAATCCCTTTGCGACTTCAACGATGTATGGCGAAGGTTATAACTACCATCCTTTATATGTCGCTTTTTCGCAGCAACTCTTGGGAGCCCTACCGGTTGGCATTAAAACGAAGGGTTCCGCCGATGTTCCGTATTGGCCGCTTGTCAATAATGCGGTTTACAAAGAGGTGTGGGGACACACAACGGCTAAATTTTTGTGGGTTTTAGCAGATTTATTGTTGTAATTATTACTTCACTTTTAAAAAATGTGATATAATGATGGTAATTCTTAGATGAAAGCCAGGTGATATGATGGGGAATTATTGGCTACCTTATCTACTTCAAACCAATATTTATAGTATCATCATTTTAGTGATTATCTTAATAAGTCTTAGACAGTATAAGGAATCGCTTAATTTGGGAAATAATATTTTCAAGACCATCATTATCGTGGATATCATTTTGATGGCCTTGGATATTTTCAGTTGCTTGATTGAAGGACGACCGGGGGCTTGGGTTACTGGTTTTTATTATGCTACTCAAGTCATTAGTCTTGTGATTGCTCCTTCAATTGGGGTTTTGTGGTTCTATTTCATTAATGTTTTAATTCAAAAACAACCGATTCCCATTCAAAAAAAACATCTTTGGTTTTTGCTTCCCTTCTTTATTAATGCGTTCTTAGCCGTATATAGTTTATTTGGCAACTCCCTTTTTTACATTGATGAGGATAATGTCTATCATCGTGGTCACTTGTTCTTTGTTTATATTTTAGTGGCGGCTTTTTATTTCATCATCAGTTTTGTTGTAATGATTGTGAAAAGGAAGAGCATCCGCAAATCCAATTTTATCCCCTTACATTTGTTCCTCATTCCTCCTTTGATTGGAGCTGTCTTACAATCGCTTTATTACGGTTTACTGTTAACTTGGCAAACGATTGCTTTATCCATTTTACTGGTCTTTGTCTTTGTACAATCGGAAAATGTCGTTACCGATTACTTAACCGGTTTATATAATAAACGTGAGTTTGAAAAATACTTATCCACTATTAATAAGAGTCGCTACCGTTTCCGGAAATTAGGGGGAATATTCTTTGATTTAGATAACTTTAAACAAATCAATGACCAGTTTGGCCATTTAATGGGCGACTTTATTCTTCGAGAAATCGGTAATATCCTGCGTCAAAGTTTTCGTCGTACTGACTTTTTAGCCCGCATTGGTGGCGATGAATTTGTAGCGTTTTTTGAAATATCCCATAAAGAAGATATCAGGGTTTTTCAAAACCGCTTGTTAGCCAATGTTAGCGAACTAAACAAAACCAACAAATTGCCCTTTATTGTTTCCATTAGTATGGGCATTGATTGCTTTGATGCGAAAAGTCCGTTTTCAATCCATGAATTTTTTGCTCATCTTGATAAATTGCTTTACGAACAAAAAGAACAAAAACCCATCTTTCATCTTCACCCTGCTGATGGGGAATCTTCGTTAAAGCAAAAATGAGGCGGTTAGGCGTTTACCAAAAAACTCATAAAACATTATTTTATTAGTTTAAGGATGAATGTGAAAAACAAGTATTAGTAGACACAAAAAACTGTTTATTAATACTTTTATTTTGCTTGGGAAATAATTGCATAAAAAACGCTTTAATGGTATAATATAAAGCGTTATTTATAGTAAACAATTAAGGAGGTTAAGATTGTGGACTACAAACAAGCTGCCAAAGATTTTCTAGAAAATGAGAAACAATTCCATTTAGGAGTAATCCCGACCGAACAATCCAATCCGATTACTCGTAATTTGAGCCCGACGATTGCGAAGGACACGGCTGCCGGAATCAAAATGATTTTGGGGGCGGATGTTAATATTCCCAGTGCTACAGCCAAAGCTTTCGCAACGAAAGAATTTGCTCAATTAGTCGATGATATTAAACGCGTTATTGATGAGAAAAAAACTTTGTTGTTTTCCAGTGTGGGGGCCTCGGGACGGATGGCTTTGCAACTTGATGGCATGTGGCGTTTATTCTGGACATCAATGATAACAAAAATTCCTGCCAAACGGCAAATGTTTTTAGAAAACATCGAACGATGCAATAGTTTTATGACAGGAGGGGACCGCGCTTTAGTTAAAACAGCCGAAAATTATGAAGATTATATGACTTTCGGCCGCGAACAAGTTAAGGAAGCCAAGGTTGGTCCTGGTGATGTGGTCGTCGGTTTAGCCGAATGCGGGCTTTCTGCCAGCATTAATGGTTCCGTTTTGGAAGCGGATGAACGCGGGTGTACGACTTATTATATTTATTGCAATCCTAAAGAAATCTTAGTGAAACATCTTGACCGTGTTCGCGTCGTTTTTGAACGCGAAAACATCATTAAAATCAGTTTGTTCGTCGGTAATATGGCCGTTGCTGGTTCAACGCGGATGCAAGTAACGACGGTTGAATTATTAGCCGTCGGTGCGGCTTTAGAAGTTGCTTGTTGGCGCTGGTTAAAAGAAAACCTAACAGCGGAAGAATTATCCGTTCTTGGTCAAGGTGCTTATGAATTACAAGAATATTCACAAATGTATCAAGAATTACTTGATACCTTATCGCAAGGAGAACCCTTACAAGGCTTAGCTAAAGCGGTCGAGTTTGAAACTAATACTTATAATCAAAACGGCTTAATTACTTATCTAACCCATGAATATTTGATTGATATTATGACGGACACAACGGAACGCCAACCGACCTTTACTTTACCACCCTTTCGTAAATTTAGCGACCACACCAGTCCCGTCAGCTGGGCCTATGTAAAAGACCCGCTCTATCCCAATACCGTGGCTTGGTCGCATATCATCCGTCGTCCCATTAAAGGCTTGGATTGGACAAAAGAAGATTATATTCGCATGAAGGCTTCACAGTCGATTATTGACAATCCACCGCAACTTGGTTCGCAAGAAATTGAACAATATAATATTGGTAATGTTGACGATCCTTCGCGTTATTCGCGTCAACCCGCCCATTTAATCGCTGTTGACATCAATGGCTCCGCTTATGGCGGTGTTATGGATTGGTTCAATCAACATGTTGGGAAATTTAGCGATGGTTTAGTGCTCCGCTTTGGTGATATTCCTCATCTTAAACTATTTGCTAATGAAATTCATGTACCGGTTAAATTACCGCGGACGATTATGGATTTAATGACCCATTTATTTATCAAATTGGCCTTTAACTTATTGAGTACGGCGACGATGGCAAAAATGGGTCGGGTATGGTCCAACTGGATGATTCAAGTTTTCCCCTCCAATAAGAAACTGATTGACCGCAGTACCCGCATTATTTCTACATTAGCCAAGATTTCTTATGAACAGGCTTGTGAAGAATTCTTTAAATCTTATTTAGGAAGAAAACCCGGCGAAGAATACCGAGAATCCTATGTTGTGGAAACATTGCGGCGTTTAGGCTTTGATCCGACTGCCGATATTGAATAATCTTTACCTCCCTCCTTGGGGAGGTTTTTTTACTTGTCATTTAGTTTCTTTTTTTGGTAGAATATAAGAGAGGTATTTTAATATGAAAGCACAAGCCCTTGTTAGTGTTATTGGCTTAAGTGGCCAATCGCTTTTTTTCCAAGTTGATCATTTTCATCAAGCCGGTGAAACTTTAATCAGTGAATGTTTATTTGTGGAGCCGGGGGGAAAAGGTTTTAACCAAGCGGTAGCTTTGTCCTTATTAGGCCTTAAAGTCGCTTTTTTATCAGCGGTTGGAAATGATGAATATGGGCACCAATGTGAACAATATTTAGTAAAAAGGGGCATTAAAGCTCATATCGTTTACAAACAAAACCAACAAACGGCCATCGCAAGCATTCTAAGAAATCGGGATGGTGATAATCAAGTAACGGTTTTTCCGGGAGCATCCTTAAGCAAAGACGATGTTGACCATTTTACCTCATCGCTGGCTTCTTCAAAAGCGCTCTTACTTCAGCTTGAGGTCGCCGATGAAGTTTTGCGAGTAGCCGTCAATATGGCTAGTAAAAAACACCAATTAATCGTTTTAAATCCCGCTCCTTACCGAGTCATTCCCGAAGATATTCTTCATAAAGTCGATATTTTAACACCTAATGAAAGTGAAGCCCGCCAAATGGCCGGTTTAGACTTTTCTAGTGACTGGGGCTTGGTTGTAAAAAAATTAAAACAATTAAAAAAACGAATTGTGGTAACTCTCGGGGCCAAGGGCGCTTACTACCTTGATAATCATGAAGAAGGCTTTATTCCGGCCTTTAAAGTTGCCTGTGTTGATTCAACCGGCGCCGGGGATGCTTTTAATGCTGCTTTAGTTAGAGAATTACTACATAAAAAAACCTTAAAAGAAGCGGTGCGCTGGGCCAATGCCGTCGCCGCTTTCAGTGTCACGAAGCCCCATGTGCTTAATTCCTATCCGACCAGTGCGGAAGTCGAACAATTTTTAAAGGAGCAAAACGATGAGTGATTTACAAATTCTTTACCAAAAAATTGCTAACTTACTTGATGAAATTGATTTTTCCGCCCTGTGGCCGGATTTTCACCCTTTCCCCTTTGCTTTGTATAATCAAGAAGAAGTAGTCATCGATAATGAAAAAAGACCCATAACCCCACAATTTATCGGCAACACCGCCATCAAATGGGAGGAATCTTGGTTAGCTATTTGGAATATTCAAGACGCAAGTGATAATGATTATCAATTGTTGACCGCTAAACTGGTGCATGAGATGTTCCATGCTTTTCAATATGAGCAGAAGGAAAAACGCTTTCCCAATGAAATGGATGGTCTTCGTTATGGTTTTTCGGCCTTGAATTTAACGATTAAGTATCAAGAAAACCTCTTACTTGGAGAATTAAGTCGCCATTTTACAAACACAAAGTGGGATGAATTTATTAAACGGCGTAATTACCGAGCGCTTCACTTTCCCAAACAAGTGGACTATGAAAGCAAGATAGAGGTTGTGGAAGGGATGGCCCAGTTTGTGGAAATGCAAGCCCTAAAACAAATTGATGAACAAGTTTTTATAGAAGAGCATAATAAGTTATTGCTGCGCTTACTTGATCAAAATCGCTTGTTGAAAATTAGACATCTATCCTATGATGTGGGAACAATGCTTTTATTAATAATGGATGCTCAAAAATGCTCATTTAAGCACCGGATTGGTGAGGAAACGAAAACGATTTTCGCAATGCTCTCCCAGCCCAGCGCTGATGTAAACTTCGATTTTAAAATTGATGAACAAATTGAAAGTTTGTTAAAGAATGATTTTGGAAAAAAACAAGCACAAATAACTAAAGTTTTGGAAACAGGGAAAAGCGTAAACAAAGATTTTAAAATTATAGGTTTTGATCCCTTGAATGCTTTTATTATTGACCCCTATCTCTATAATCCCCATTTTGTGATGATTGAAACTGCCGGTCAAAGGGAAATCATTAAACAAACGGTCGTTTGTGAATTAAGTGCTGATTTCCAAGGTAAAACCCTCTACTTGTCAGGAAATTTAAATTAAGGGAAGAAAAGATTTTAATAAATTTTTTCTTCTTTTTTCTTAGTAATCCCATCTTGCTATAATTAGGCTTTTATTGTAAAATAAGAATGAATAAAGAGGAGACTTTTATGTTAATAATTACGGGGAATGATTTAACACTGCATGACTTTATGAAGGTTGCTAGAAAAAAAGAAGCGGTCACCTTATCAAGCGAAGCTAAAACCAAGATTAATCAATCAAACCAATGGATTAGAGCGCTTGTGAAAAGCAATAAAACGGTTTATGGAGTTAATACGGGTTTTGGGAAAATGAGTGATGTCATCATTTCCAAAGACAATCTCGCCGATTTACAGATTAAATTGTTAAAGTCCCATGCTTGTGGCGTTGGCAAACATTTTTCCGAAGAAATCGTCCGTGGCATGATGTTGTTACGCGTTAATGCCCTTGCCAAGGGTTATTCCGGAATTCGTTTAGTGGTCTTAGAGCAAATTATTGCTTATTTGAACCATGATATTATTCCTGCGATTCCCGAACAAGGCTCATTGGGAGCGAGTGGCGATTTAGCCCAGTTATCACATATGGGTTTGACGCTTGTTGGTTTGGGGGAAGTTTATTATCAAAAGCGGCTCATGCCAACACAAGAAGCTTTAGCTTTGGCCGAGTTAAAACCTTTGGCCGGTTTACAGGCTAAAGAGGGTTTATCGTTAATCAACGGCACCCAAGCCATGACGGCGGTGGGAGCCATTGCCCTCTATGATGCCATTAAACTAGCAAAATTAGCGGATATTGCGAGTGCCTTATCACTAGAAGCTCTTTTAGGTGTTAAAGAAGCTTTTGATGAGCGGATTCATCAAGTTAGAGGACAAAACGGTCAAATCAAGGTAGCGGAAAATATCCATTTTTTATGCCGTAACAGTACTTATTTAAGCAGTCAGGGCGAAATTCGGGTTCAAGATGCTTATTCACTTCGCTGTATTGCCCAAGTTCATGGGGCGAGCCGTGATGTACTGGAATATGTGAAAAGCAAAGTGGAAATAGAAATGAATGCGGCGACGGATAATCCGCTTATTTTTGGG
The DNA here is from genome assembly GCA_002068415.1 of Tenericutes bacterium ADurb.BinA124. Classification (GTDB taxonomy): domain Bacteria; phylum Bacillota_I; class Bacilli_A; order ML615J-28; family CAG-698; genus UBA2253. The sequence continues at coordinate 74,790 of MVZM01000003.1, read as the reverse complement.
CCCGACACCGTTATTTCCGGAGGCAATTTTCATGGTCAACCACTAGCCCTCCCCTTTGACTTCTTAAAAGTGGCCCTTTGTGAACTAGGAAGTATTAGTGAACGCCGCATTGAAAGATTGGTCAATCCCAGTTTAAACGGCGGTCTACCGGCCTTTTTAGCAAGTAGCCCCGGTTTAAATTCCGGATTCATGATTGTCCAATATAGTGCCGCTTCCCTAGTAAGCGAGAATAAATCCTTGGCTCATCCGGCCAGTGTCGATTCTATTCCCTCATCCGCCAATCAGGAAGATCATGTTTCCATGGGCACGATTGCGGCTAGAGGGGCCCTAAATATCCTGCACAATGCTTTTAAAGTCATTGCGATGGAATTATTAACCGCTTGTCAAGCCCTTGATTTACGACCAAAAAAACAACTGGGTGTGGGGACGCAAATAGCTTATCAATTGATTAGGAATAAAATCCCTTTCCTAAAAGATGACCAAATCATGTCCCAACTATTAGAGCAAATCTTTGCTCTAGTTAATGAAGAAACAATCATTAAAGAAGTCGAACAAAGATGTGGTTCGCTATAAAGGAGGGTTTATGAATAATAAGCAAATTTCTCAAGCCATGACGATTAAATTGGACAGTATTTTTTTAGAACTTCCCAAGTATCCGAAGTTTAACCCGGTTATCCGCCGTGCCCCGATGCGGGAACTTAATTTAAGTGAGGAAGAAAAATTATTGGCCTTACAAAATGCTTTACGCTATATTCCCCCAGCTTGGCAAGCCGAGTTAGCGGATGAGTTTTTAGAAGAGTTATTAACCAGGGGGCGCATTTACGGCTATCGTTTCTATCCAAAACAACGGATATATGGTAAACCCATTGATGAATACCCGGGCTCATTAACGGCTACCAAAGCGATTCGGGTGATGATTGACAATAATCTCGATTTCAAAGTGGCTCTTTACCCCTATGAACTCGTTACTTATGGGGAGACAGGGGCGGTTGCACAAAATTGGATGCAATATCACCTCATTCACAAATATTTAGAAGTAATGACCGATGAGCAAACCTTAGTGGTTAATTCCGGCCATCCTTTAGGTTTATTTGCCTCGTCGAAACATGCTCCCCGCGTCATCATTACTAACGGTTTAATGGTGGGCATGTATGACGATTTGGCTCATTGGCATAAAGCGGCCAGTTTGGGTGTTGCTTCCTATGGGCAAATGACGGCCGGAGGATGGATGTATATTGGCCCGCAAGGCATTGTTCATGGCACTTATTCGACCTTAATCAATGCCGGTCGTTTAAAACTAGGTTTAAAAAAAGAAGAAAACTTAGCGGGCAAATTATTTGTTAGTAGCGGTTTAGGGGGAATGAGCGGTGCTCAAGGCAAGGCTTGTGTGATTGCCGGTGGGGTTGCTATCATTGCTGAGGTTGATCGTTCCCGCATTGACACGCGTTTTTCCCAAGGGTGGATTACCGATTGGGTTCGTTCACCGCAACAGGCCTTCATGCTTGCCCATCAGTATCAAGCTAAAAAACAAGCAGCGGCGATTGCTTTGGAAGGCAATATTGTTGATTTATTGGCTTATGCGGTTCAAAATGATGAAAAAATTGATTTACTTAGTGATCAAACATCTTGCCATAATGCTTATGACGGCGGGTATTGTCCGGTTGGGATTAGTTTTGAAGAGCGCACAAAGCTCTTGAAAACGAATAAAATACGTTTTTGTGAACTTGTGAATGCCAGTTTGCAACGTCATTTTCAGTTGATAAAAGAATTGGTGGCGCGCGGAACATATTTCTTTGATTATGGGAATAGCTTTATGAAGGCGGTCTTTGATGCTGGGGTTAGAGAGATTTGTACAAACAAGACCGACCCCCAAGATGGCTTTATTTGGCCAAGTTATGTGGAAGACATTATGGGACCGCTTTTGTTTGATTATGGATATGGTCCCTTCCGCTGGGTTTGTTTATCCGGTCGCCAAAGTGATTTAGATTTAACTGATGCAACCGCAATGGCTTGCATTGATAAAAACCGCCGCTTTCAGGACTTAGATAATTATAACTGGGTGAAAGATGCTAAGAAGAACCAGCTTGTGGTCGGCACCAAGGCGCGAATTCTCTATCAAGATGCCTATGGGCGGGTTAAGATTGCGAAAGCTTTTAATGCCCTTGTTCGTAACAAACAAGTTGGTCCCATTATGCTGGGGCGGGATCATCATGATACCGGAGGTACAGATTCGCCGTTTCGGGAAACATCCAATATCAAAGATGGCTCCAATATCATGGCCGATATGGCAACATCGGTTTTTGCCGGTAATGCCGCTCACGGCATGACGATGGTAGCTTTACAAAATGGTGGCGGTGTTGGCATCGGCAAATCCATTAATGGCGGCTACGGCTTATTTTTAGATGGCTCTTACGAAGTTGATGAGATCATTGATAAAGCCATTAGTTGGGATGTCATGGTCGGTGTGGGAAGACGTGCTTGGGCGCGCAATCCTCATGCCATCGAAACGGCTATTATGCATAACCAAAATAATCATGATCATTTGACAATTCCTTATTTGGTCGATGATAAGTTATTAAAAACACTGCGGGATAGGATAAAACAATCATCATGAAACGCCTCATCATTCACCATATTCGCCAGTTAGTGACCGTTTCCGGGCCTAATCGTTTACGTCGTGGTGCGGAAATGGGGGACCTTAAAATTATTGAAAATGGTTTTTTGGTTGTGGAAGCGGGGAAGATTATTGCTCTTGGCAGTAATAGGGATTATTTAGCCTTTGTAAACACAGAACAATGCGAATTAATTAACGGAGAAGACTTCATTGTGCTTCCCGGTTTCATTGATTCCCACACCCATTTAGTTCATTATGGTTCACGGGAAAATGATTTAGAGCGCCAAGCTAAAGGGGAAAGTTATTTAGATATTTTAAAAAGCGGCGGTGGCATTCACCAAACCGTTTCACAAACGCAAAATGCCAGTTTTTCCCAATTATACGAAAAAGCCAAAGCCAGTTTAAAAACGATGCTGGCTTTTGGCGTGACGACCGTGGAAGCTAAAAGCGGTTATGGGCTTGATTTCGCAAGCGAAAAAAAACAACTGGAAGTAGGGAAAGCCTTAAATAAGGAATTGGGACCGCTCGTGGTTAATACCTTTATGGGGGCTCATGCCTTTCCGAAAACTTGTGAACATCGCGATACATATCTTTCTAATCTCCTTAAATGGATGGAAGTTTTCCGAAAGGAGGAGCTTGCGGAATTTGTGGATGTCTTTTGTGAAGAGGGCGTTTTTTCGCTTGCGGAAACTAAACTTATTTTAGAAAGAGCACAAGCCTTGGGTTACGGTTTAAAAATGCATGCCGATGAAATGGTTTCACTAGGGGGGACGAGCTTAGCAGTTTCCTTAAATTGTCACTCCGTTGACCATTTATTGGTGACTAAGGATGAGGATATTGACCTGTTAGCGACAAGCACAACCGTGGCAACAATTTTACCTTTAACATCGTTTTATTTAAATAAACCGATGGCTAGAGCTCGCTTTATGATTGATAAAGGTTGTGGAATTGCGATTGCGACTGATTACAATCCCGGAACCAGTCCTTCAGAAAATTTGCAGTTGGCGATGCAAATGGCTTTTTTAAAGGGAAAATTAACACCGGAAGAAATCATCACCGCTGTTACCATCAATGCGGCTGTTAGTTTAGGTTTAGAAAAAAGGAAGGGCTCTTTCGAAGTCGGAAAAGATGCCGATTTGGTTTTTCTTAAAATTCCTAATTTAGCCTATTTGCTCTACCATTTTGGGATTAATCATGTCCATAGTGTTTATATAGGCGGTCAAAAGCTGATTGAAAGAGAAACATAAAAGGAGAACAAGATGAAATTAATTGCCATGCCCCTGAAAATGTTTTTAGATGAAATTGATGCGCCAACAGCGATTCCCGGTGGCGGAAGTGCTGCCGCCTTCGGTGTTGCCATGGGCATTAGTTTATTGGGAATGGTTGGAAAACTGACCATGACGAAAAAGAAATTTCTTCAACTTGACGAAAAGGTGAAAGATGACTTTTATAAACAACTATCAACATTGGGCGCTTTAAAGCAGGAAGCTTTAACTTTGGTTGAAAGTGATGCTGGTTCTTATCAGCAGATTATGGAAGCTTACCGCTTACCGAAAGAAAGCGATGAGCACATAGCTATCCGAAAACAAGCCATCGACCAAGCGACTATTCATGCCACGGAAGTCCCGCTGTTAACGGCAAAAACGGCTTTCACCGCTTTGGAAATCGCTTTACCGCTGTTTCCGGTGATTGTGAAAAGCACGGGCTCGGATTTTGGGGTCGCTGTGTTGATGTTGGAAGCGGGTTTGGTGGGGGCAGTTTTCAATGTGCGCACTAATATGGCCGGTTTTATGGATGCTAAGATAGCGGATACTTATTTAACTAAAGCTAAGGAATATGAAGAAAAGGGAAAAGCGATAGCTAAGCAAGCTTTGTTTTTGGTGAATGAATTATGGAAATAAACAATCATTTGTTGTATTCTCCAGAAGAAGTTGTTGAGGAAGCGATTAAAGTGGGGGAAAATAAAGTCCGAAAACCGTTGGGGAAATTACTTATTTCTGCCATCCTTGCCGGTTTTTTTATTGGTTTAGGTTATTATGGTTATTTGGTTTTAGCAGGGAGCTCTACTTCCGAGCTTCACTTTTTAGGAAAAGTAATCGGTTCGTTTGTCTTTCCGATTGGCTTAGTGATTATTATTTTGGCGGGCGGTGATTTGTTTACAGGCAATTGCTTAATTACCTTTGGCTGGTTGGGGAAGAAGTACCGTTTTTTGGCGGTTTTAAAAAACTGGGGAATTGTCTATGTAGGCAATTTCATCGGTGCTCTTCTTTTAGTGTCCTTACTTTTTTCCGCCCAAGTGATTTCCGGAACTGTGGAAATGTTTGTTTTAAATTTAGCCATCACAAAAGTCGGACTGAGTTTTTTGGAAGCCCTCGCTCGCGGCATTTTGGGCAATATTTTAGTTAGTTTAGCCGTCTATTTAACTTTTGCTGCTAAAACGCTTGGTGGCAAAATCGCCGGAGCCATTTTGCCGGTGGGGTTATTTGTTTTAAGCGGTTATGAACATAGTGTTGCCAATATGTTTTTACTACCTTATGCGAAAATGTTAGGTAGCCAAATCACCATTGGTCAAATGCTCATGAATTTATTACCAGTAACCATCGGGAACATCATTGGTGGTGCGGTTTTCGTCCCGTTTGCCTATTTCTTTGTTCATAAATAATCTTATTTTAGGGGAAAAAGCTGGGATTTTTCCCCTAAAATTTTGTTTGTTTTTGTTGAAATATGTGATGAGATATGTTAAAATAACATTCGTAAAAAATGAGTGCAGGTATCGTATAATGGTTATTATGTCGCCTTCCCAAGGCGAAGATACGAGTTCGATTCTCGCTACCTGCTCCAAGGAAATGTTAAGTTAGTTTAATGAAAAAAATGCTCTATAAAGCTAAATAAACTAATTAATATACAAACTGTTATAAGTTCAAATCTTAACTTATAGCGGTTTTTTTGTGCAATGATCTTGTGTATTATTGGTTCAAGAGTTCGAACTGATATATTTGCTTTTATCTTTTAGAAGTTTGAACTGATCAAAATATAATTGCTTTTATCTTATAAAATGACTTTATTTGACGATAGATTTATGCTAAAATATACAAGAAATAACATTAAAACTTAATATCATAATAAATTATAGAAGGAGATATCTTATGTCAGTAAAAAATGATAAAGGTGAAATAATAATTTACAAGACTGAAGATGGTTTAACTAATATAGAAGTAAAACTTGAAGATGATAATATTTGGTTAACTCAGCAACAAATGGCTGAACTTTTTGATAGTTCTCGAACAAATGTTAATGAACATATTAAAAATATATATAGTGAGGGAGAATTATTAGAAAACTCAACCTGTCGGAAATTCCGACAAGTTCGAAAAGAGGGAAATAGAGAGGTTCAAAGAAAAATGCCTTATTATAATTTAGATATGATAATTTCACTAGGATATCGAATAAAGTCATCTATTGCTACTAGATTTAGAATTTGGGCAACAGAACGATTAAAAGAATATATGATAAAAGGCTTTACTATGGATGATAAAAGACTTAAAGAGCTTGGTGGGGGAAGTTATTGGAAAGAACTAATTGATAGAATTCGTGATATTCGTTCTTCTGAAAAGGTTATATATCGTCAAGTTTTAGACTTATATACCACTAGCATTGATTACGATTCTGAAGCAGAAGAAACATTTGAATTTTTTAAAATTGTTCAAAATAAATTACACTTTGCTGTCCATGGAAATACTGCTGCCGAAATAATATATCATCGTGTAGATGCAAATAAACCTTTTATGGGACTTACTAATTTTGAGGGTGAACTTCCAAGAATGAAGGATAATTGGTATTGCCAAAAATTATTTAACTGAAGAAGAACTAAAAGTTTTAAATAATATGGTTTCAGGTTATTTTGATTTCGCTGAGATAAATGCCATAAGAAAAAAACCTATATATATGAAAGATCATATTAAATATTTAGACTCAATTCTTTCCACTGCTGGAGAAGAAATATTAGCAAATGCGGGAACAATTTCTCATGAACAAGCAATAGAAAAGGCAAGAGATGAATATAAAAAATACCAAGTTAAAACTTTAACAAAAGTTGAGAAAGAATATTTAAAGACTATTAAAACAATAGATAATAAAGTAAAAAATAATGATAATTGTTTATAGTAAACTGAAATTGACTAGATTTTAAGGAAAACAGCAATTTGAAATTGACCACCCTTTGTGTTAAACGACACTCATAATCTAATAGAATGTGAGGTAAAAGGGAGTAGAAAGAAAATTATTACTGGTTTGAGATTGTAGAGAAGTTGAATTAAGTGCGATTTCATAGAAAAGTTAAAATGCTTGGAGGTAGATTCGTAAGTGAATTGATAAAGAAGGATGAATATTATCGTGGATGGATTCAATCCATCAGCAAGGCATTTAGAAAAAGCCAATTAAAAGTGGCTGTTAAAGTGAACGACCAAATGCTTCAGTTTTATTGGATACTCGGCAGAGATATTGCATCGATGAATAGAACATCACTCTATGGTACTGATTTTTATAATAATGTCAGTAAGGATTTAACAGAACTTCTGCTGGATGTAAAGTCGTTTTCGGTCACAAATTTACGCTATATGGTTTGGTTTTACGAATTATATCCAAATGTGCTGAATTTACCCCAAGCTGGGGTGGAATTTGAAACACCAATACTAAGAATACCGTGGGGACATAATAAATTTCTTAAACAAGGAGTGGTTAAACCGCTAGGTGGTCAATTTCAAGTTGACATTTGCAGATGGATATGAGCAATTTGATAAATCAAGACAAAAACACTGTTTTTAAAAATATAAAAGGAATAATGCTCCAAGCTAGACGAGAGCTATCTCAAACTGTGAACACCACTTTAGTCAAAGTATATTGGGAAATAGGAAGAACTATTGTGGAAGACGAACAAAATCACTTGGACAGAGTAGAATATGGTCAGGCTTTGATTAAAGACCTCTTAAAGGAACTTAACAAAGAGTTTGGTAAAAGATTTTCAAGGTCAAATTTACAAAACATGAGGAAGTTATTTCTTACTTATCCATAAAGCCAGACACTGTTTGGCAAATTGTCTTGGTCTCATTATTACGAACTTCTTAGCATAAGTGATGAAAATAAAAGAAGTTTCTATGAAAAAGAAAGTATAAATTCTAAATGGTCTGTTCGAGAACTAAAGCGTCAGGTAAATACTTCTCTCTATGAAAGATTGCTACTTTATCAAGGAAATCATAATAAAGAAAAAGTATTAGATTTAGCGTTAAAAGGAAATGAGATTACTTGTCCTGAAGATATTGTAAAAGATCTGTTTATAGTAAATTGAAATTGACCAGATTTTAAAGAAAACAGTGATTTGAAATTGATCACCCCTTGTGTTTAAACAACATTCACAATCTAATAAATTGTGAGGTAAAAAAAGTTAATCCCTTTAAGGTGACCCCAAAATCAATAGGTCAGTTTTACTGGCTTTTTTCTATGTAAATTAATTTAAAAAAATAAAAATTTTAACTTGTATTTCTCAATAATTAATATATAATTGTTCTATCACAAAAAATGGAGGCAAACTGGTGTGCAAAAGGTTTTAATTGAGCTAAAAAATATTACTAAAAAATTTGACGACGATGTGATTGTTGATAATCTCAATCTCAAGATTTATGAGAATGAATTCTTAACTTTATTAGGTCCTTCGGGTTGCGGTAAATCAACGACTATTCGCATGATTGCCGGTTTTGAAAGCCCGAATGCCGGACAAATAATCATTGATGGCAAAGTCATCAATGATTTACCACCCTATGTTCGGCCGATTAATACTGTTTTTCAACGCTACGCTTTGTTTCCCCATTTAAATGTTTTCGATAATGTCGCCTTTGGTTTACGCAACCGCAATTTGGAGTTTTTATTAAAGTTCTTTAACGAAGAACAAATTATCGATGAAGTGAAAGAAACAAAAAAAGCCCGCGGGCAAGCGGAACCTTATAAAATTACGAAAAGAGATCTAAGAAAAGTTATCAATGGGAAAATCAGTGCCGCGGTGGAAAAAGCTCTAGCCTTGGTTAAACTAAAAGGTTATGAAAGCCGTAAAGTCAACCAATTAAGCGGCGGTCAACAACAACGCGTGGCCCTTGCTCGGGCTCTTGTTAATCGTCCTAAAATTCTTTTGCTTGATGAACCATTAGCGGCTTTAGATTTAAAATTACGCCAAAACATGCAGTACGAATTAAAAGAAATGCAAAGAACCTTAGGGATTACCTTTGTCTTTGTGACTCATGACCAAGAAGAAGCGATGACGATGAGTGATCGAATTGTTGTGATGAAAGATGGCGTTATTCAACAATTAGGGACCCCGAAAGATATTTATAATGAACCGGTTAATCGCTATGTAGCGACCTTTATCGGGGAATCGAATATCATCCCGGGTGTTTACTTAAAGAAAAATTTAGTGAAGTTCATGGCTGTGGAGTTTGCATGCATGGGCTATACCTTTGCTGACAACGAAAATGTCGATGTTGTTATTCGTCCGGAAGATTTTGATGTTGTCCCCCTTGACCAAGCCAAATTAACGGGCGTGGTGACTTCCGCCATTTTTAAAGGTGTTCATAATGAACTATGCATTAATATTCAAGGTGTGGAATTTGTGGTCAACACCTATGAAAATTATGAAGTCGGACAACCAATTGGTTTAAAAGTTGATCCCTATGAGATTCATTTAATGAAGGTGGAAAGCAATGAATAAAGCCTTTACCAAAATGGCGACGCCATATTTAGTCTGGTTGTCTATCTTGGCCGTCTTTCCGGTCTTTATGATGCTGGTATTAATTTTTTTGGATGTGCCGGGAATTAAATTTGGTCAAGCCGTTTTTTCTTTAAAAAACTTTGCCTTTCTAAAGGAACCATCAACCCTGCAGGCCTTTGGAAACAGTTTTAAATTTGCCTTCTTGACGATGGCTATCTGTTGGGTTTTAGGTTACTTAGTCGCTTATCAAATCTTTCGTTCCAAGTTCAAAAACAAATTCTTGATATTAACAATCTTAATTTTACCAATGTGGTCAAATATTCTTTTAAGAAATGAAGCTTTACGGAATATGTTGGAACCTAATAATATGATTCAAGACCTCTTAAGTCGCATCAATATTGACTTAAGCGTTAATATTTATGCCCTTGATTTCGGTAATAAAGAAGGCCATCAATTGGCGGTTTTATTAGGTTTGGTCATTACTTATTTACCGTTTATGATTTTACCGATTTATACCGCTTTGGAAAAAATCGATTATTCCTTGGAAGAAGCCGCTGTTGACTTAGGAGCTAATGATTTTCAAAAGTTTTGGCGGGTTATCTTTCCCCTTTCCTTAAAAGGCGTCATCACCGGATCGATTATGGTGTTCCTTCCTTCCATGTCGGGTTTTGCTATCCCGTTAATTTTAGGGAAAGGCAATATCGTGTTAGTCGGTAATCTTATCGAACAATCGTTCTTGCATACTCACTATAATCTTGGTTCTCTATTAGCCATTATTTTATTAGTGCTGATTTTAGGCTCCATCTTTGTGGTCAGCAAAGTCGATAAGGAAGGAGAGACCCTGCTATGATGGCATATCCCAGAGCTCGCATTGAAGAATACGGTTATAAAGATTATACGGTTTGGAAAAAAATCTTTAATATCGTTAAACTAGTGATGGTTATTTTAATCATCATCGCTCTTTATTTACCCCTTGTCCTTATTGCCATTCAATCCGTTAATTCCAGTACGCAACTGAATGTTTTTGATTCTTTTACCTTATCATGGTATACGAAGATTTTCAGCCATCCGACCCTCGCTCCGGCCATTAAAAACACCTTAATCATTAGTGTGGGAGCGACCGTTTTGTCGACGGTTTTGGGGACTTTTGTCGCCATCGGGATTAATTCTCTGGAAACCAAAAAACGACAACGGCTTTTGTTATTAAATAACATTCCCTTATTAAATGCCGATATTGTGACCGGGATTAGCCTGATGTTGGTGTTTTCGCTTTTAATCAATATTTATCCATATATTTTTGGTTTCCCAACCTTAATTTTAGCGCATTTATTCTTTACTTTCCCTTATGTTATTTTAAGTGTGCTGCCCAAACTAAAGGAAATTGATCCCAATTTAATGGATGCGGCTCTCGATTTAGGGGTTAAACCTTATCGAGCCTTGCTTAAAGTGATTATTCCGGCCATTAAAGCCGGGATTTTCTCCGGCATGTTACTAGCCTTTACGATGTCCATTGATGATTTTGTCGTCAGTTATTTCACAACCGGCAATGGATTTGATAATTTATCCATTTGGATTTATGCCAGCATTGGTCGCCGAAGCTTAACCCCGGCCGTCTATGCTTTTAGCACTTTGTTAACCTTGTTTACACTGGGGCTTTTGTTGTTGTTTAATTTTATTTCTCATAGGAAAGGTAAAAATAAAAATGAAAAAAATTAGTGTTTTTTTAATTTCGCTGTGGTTATTGGTAGTGAGCTCGGCTTGTTCCGGTTCGGAAAAATTAATGCTTCTCAACTGGGGCGAATATATCAATGATGAAGTGGTAAGCCGCTTTGAACAAGAGTATCATGTTCGGGTTGTTCCGACTTATGTGGAGAGCAATGAAGGTTTCTATGAAAAAATTGACAATGCGACCACTGTTTATGATATTGCGGTGCCTTCCGAATATATGATTGAGAAGATGAAGAATGATGGTTTACTCCAAAAAATTGATTTAACTAAATTAAGCAATTATGATCCTGTTAATAATCCCTTGATGCCCGGGGTTTTAGGAATCCAAGGAGCCATGTTTAGCGGGAATGAAGAATATGCCGTTCCTTATTTTTGGGGAACTTGGGGCTTAATGTATAATAAACAAAAAGCGGGCTTGGAAGAAGCGGTGCTTGCGAACGCTTGGAGTGCTTTCTTTGATGTGGACAAAGTTCCCAGCGGGACGAAAGTAGGGATGTATAATATTCCCCGCTATGCTTATGCTGCGGCGATGCTTTATAACGGCTTAAGTGTCAACGAAGAATCAAGTACGGCTTTGGCGCTTGCGGAAACAACGTTAAGAAAGCGGGAGTTTGCGGAATGGGGAACGGATACTCTGAAAAAAGCGATTGTTGCCAATAACTTAGATTTAGCCTTTGTTTGGACGGGGGATTTCTTAGATGTTTATTACCAACAACTCGATGTTAATCCCGATCCCAGCAAAGTCAAATTCGATATTTATATTCCGGAAGATACGATTGCCTTTATGGATGGCTTGGTTATTCCGAAAAACGCTCATAATGTGGAATTGGCCCATAAATTTATTGATTTCATGTTGCGACCGGAAATTGCTTACTTAAATGCCAGTGTTGTGGGCTACTGCACCCCCGTTTTAAAAGCTTATGACCAAATTGTCGGCTATCAAGGCGATGATCCTTGGTTGAAAGCATGGGCGCAAGCTAATTTAAAATATTATCCGAAACCATTGCCAACAGACCTTGTGCAATTTAAAGGCACCCCGCTAACTAATCTTTCGAGAGAGTATTTAGCGTCCATTATTACGATGGTTAACAATGTTAAAGTTGGATAAGAGGGTCAAAATGACCCTTTTTTTGTAGAAAGAAAAAAAGTCTAAAAAAACCATTCATTGCATAAAGTAAATAATAAGCGTATAATACCAATATAGAAAAATCTTTCATGGTGATATGAATGAATAAGAAAAAAATCTCGCCTTATGTTATCATTATCTTGGGGTTTATCGGCCTTATTTTAATCGGCTCGCTTTTGTTGATGCTTCCTTTCGCAACTTACAATCATGTTTCCTTATCCTATATTGATGCTTTATTTACCGCTACCAGTGCGGTTTGTGTGACGGGTTTATCCGCCGTCCCCACTTTAGCCGGGACCTATACCTTGTTTGGGAAAATCGTCATTGCCATCTTAATGGAAATTGGCGGTTTGGGCTTTGTGACGATTGTTATCTTTATTTTCACGCTGTTAGGATTAAAGATTGGGATTCAGGATCGTTTCTTAATAAAGGAATCTTTAAATCAAAACTCCTTAAAAGGGATCGTTAAACTGGTGCGCTTTACTGTTTTTGTTACTTTAATTGTGCAAACATTGGGTGCCATTATTAACTTTTTAGTATTTAATAGGTATTTTTCCTTTGGGAAGGCTTTAGGAATCAGTGTTTTTCATGCCATATCCTCTTTTAATAATGCCGGCTTTGATTTGTTTACTGAAGGAACTTCCCTCATACCTTATCAAAATCCCCTCCTTTTAATTAACACGGCTGTTTTAATCGTGATTGGGGGAATTGGTTTCATTGTCATTAATGACATTATTACCAATAAATCCTGGAAAAAATTATCTGTTCATAGCAAGATTGTGTTGTTAACATCGCTGTGCTTAATTGTTTTTGGGGCACTTATTTTAAAACTGTTGGAATGGAATAATATCACTTGGATGCAAGCTTTCTTTACCAGTGTTGCAGCCAGAACGGCCGGCTTCGCTGTCGTAGACTTTAACACCATCACCAGCAGTGCTTTAATTGTTGTAATGGCTCTAATGTATATTGGTGCTTCACCCGCTTCCACCGGTGGTGGCGTTAAAACGACCACCTTTTATACCGTTATTAAATATATCAGTTCCTTTGCTCGTGGTCGCTTACCGCTTACTTTCAAACGACGGATTGCTACTGGCAGTGTCATTAAAGCTTTTATTTTAGTGGTTTTTTCCTTAACATTTATCTTTTTGGCTATTTTTGCTTTAACATTGACCGAACAAAAGCATTTATTAGCGACAGCTACGACCGACAATTTAGAACGAATTGTTTTCGAAGTCTTTTCCGCCTTTGGGACGGTAGGAAACTCGATGGGGATTACAGCTCATTTAACTTGGGGCAGTAAATTAATCATCTGTTTAACGATGTTTTTTGGGCGTTTAGGGCCGATTACGATTATCAGTGCTTGGAACCGGAATTGGAATATTGATGCCAATGTCGGCATTAAGTACCTTGAAGAAAAAATGATTATCGGATAGAATTTACATTAGGAGGTTCATATGAAAAAATCCTTTGCCGTTTTAGGCTTGGGCCGTTTTGGCCTGAAATTAATTGAAGAATTAAGTATGCACAATGTTGATATCATTGCCATTGATGTTATGGAGGAAAATGTTGTTAAGGCGAGCGAATTTGTTAGTAGCGCTTTTGTTTGTGACTCTACAAACGAAGCCGCTTTAAAAGAATTAGGGGTACACAATGTCGACCATGCCGTTATTGCCTTTGGTTCCAACCTCCAAAACACCATTTTAACGACAATTATTTTAAAGGAAATGGGGATTCCTAAAATAACGGTGCGGGTTGATGATGAATTCTATGTGTCCGTGATGAAAAAACTGGGGGCCACGGATATCGTCTCCCCCCAAAAAATTGCCGGTGTGCGCTTGGCCAATAAAATTGTTGCCGATACCTTTGTTGATTATTTTAATATCAATACTGAATTTTCGGTTGCGGAAATATCGATTGAAAGCGACATCACCCCCCTCAATATTCAAGAGTTAAATCCGCGCAACCGCTTTGATGTCAACTTGTTATTGATTAAACGGGACCAACTGTCCTTGCTGCCTAAAGCCAGTGACAGCATTATGCCCAATGATCATATTTATGTTTTTGGGGCCACGGCGAAGATTGCGAAATTCAATCACTATGTGAATTCGCAAAAGGGGTAATATCGATGAAGATTACCACCCCCCTTAAAGCTGTTATCTTTGATTTAGATGGCACTTTGTTAGACACTTTGGACGATTTGACGGCGGCGGTTAATGCCACCTTAAGTCAATATCACTATCCCTTAAAATCACGGGAAGAAGTTCGCTGTTATTTAGGCCATGGTGTTGCTTGGCTAGTGCGCAAGGCTCTTCCGGAAACTATTGGTGAGGACATTTATCAACAGTGTTTAATATTCTTTAAAGAATATTATCAAAGGCATCTTTTGATTGAAACTAAAGCCTATGATGGCATAGAATCCTTGCTTGATGAATTAAAACGCCAACAAATCCCTATGGCCATTGTTTCCAACAAGATTCAATCCGGAGTTGATGGCCTTCGGGATCAGTTTTTTGGAAAATGGATTGATGTGGCCATCGGTAATCGTCCGGGCTTAGCTTTAAAACCGGCTCCCGACAGTGTTCATCTAGCCCTTTCCGAGTTAGGTCTAAAGCCCAGCTCCGATATCGTTTATGTCGGTGATTCGGAAACCGATGTTTTAACGGCCAAGAATGCTTTATTACCCTTTATTGGGGTAACTTGGGGTTTTCGCACTGCGGAGCAATTATGGAAAGCTCAAGCTGAACTCTTAATTGATGAACCCAAGCAATTATTAAGCTTAATCAAAAAGCGAGTTTCAACATCTAGTTGAAGCTCGTTTATTTTTTCGTTGTTTAAATCATAAAATTGATGTATAATTAGTCTAAGAGTAAAACCTTGATTATTCCCTTTTAAAAACCCGTTAATTTTTTACTTAAATGAGGTACATCATGAAATCTTCACAATGGAAGCAATTGTTTGGCGAAAACGACATCGGTTTAGCTATTTTAAAGGTGAAAAAACAAGCATCTAAAATTATTGATTTTTCTTTTTTAGAAATCAATGAAACCATGCTTGGCTTTTGGGGTTTAAATAGAAGTCATGTGTTAAAAAAAGCAGGTCGAGCGGTCTTTAATGATTTTTTCGATGAATGGGAATTGTGGAAGCAGTTTTGTGAAGTGGTAAACACCAAAACCCAAAAGCAGTTTAAAGGTTATTCGGCCTTTAGTAAGATTTATTATTTTGCGCGTGCTTCATCAATCAAGAAAAATCAAGTCATTATTTGTTACCAAGAAATTAGCCATCAATTAAGCGACCATGATTATGAAGAAAGTGGCGAAATGAGTTTAATTGTCCGGAACGATTACCAAATCGCTTATGCTAGTCCGGGTGTTGTTTCTTTATTAGGTTATTCGGTGGAAGAAATCAAACAAAAAAGCATTTTTAATTTAATTGCAGTTTCTTCCCTAACATTATTTATGCAACTCTTTGAAGATGACCACGGCCATGAAGATGAAAAACCTTTTACATTGGAAGTGGAAATGATTCATAAAAACCAAACTTCGTTGCTTACTTCTCATAAGATTACTTACTTGCGCAATGCTTCCGGAAAAGTAAGGGGTTTAATTGCTCATATTCAATTGTTAAAGAAAAACCCATCATCCCCCGGTCATTTTTTCAGCAACGAAGAATTTTTTAAATCCATTTTTAATACCACCACTGCCGCCCTTTTTGTTATTGATTTGGAAGGAAATATTAAATTCTGTAATCTCATTTGTCGTCGCTTGCTTGGTTACGAACGGGAAAGTGATTTGCTTGGCAAAAATGCCCATTTACTCTTCCACCACCATAATGTTCTCAATCAAATAATTCCCGTTGAAGAATGTGGAATTACACAAGTCTTTAAAACCAAAGCCGGTTTTTACTCAGACAAAGAAGTATTTTGGCGGAAGAACCGCACGAGTTTCAGTGTTGAAGTTTTTGCTCATCCCCTTTTCCAACAAGGTCAAATTACCGGCGTCGTGGTTACTTTCTTTGATATTACGCGACGTAAAGCCGTTGAAAAACAGTTGAAAGAAAGTGTTCACAGTCATAGTGTTTTGTTATCTAATTTGCCGGGAATGGCTTATAAATGCAATTTTGATCGCAATTGGACGATGCAATTTGTGTCGGAAGGATGTTTCGAATTAACCGGCCATCGCCCGGAAAACATCATCAATAATCGGGATCTTTCGTTCAATGAATTAATTGCCCCCGAGTTTCAAGAACATTTGTGGCAAGTGTGGGGTGATGCCGTCAAAAATCGGCAAGCAGTGCGGGAAGAGTTCGTCATTGTCACCGCCACTGGAGAACGAAAATGGGTTCTTGAACAAGGGCAACCGGTTTATAATGAAATGGGATTTGTGGAATCTTTAGAAGGACTTATCCTTGACATTAGTGAACAAAAAAGCAAACAAATTGAAATCCAATATATGAGTGAACATGATATGTTGACAGGGCTTTATAATCGGGGGTATTTTGATAAAGAACGCGCCCGCTTAGACCATCTACAGTATTTACCATTGTCGATTATTGTTGCTGATATCAATGGTTTAAAACTAACCAATGATGCCTTTGGTCATGATGAAGGTGATTACTTAATAAAAAGAACAGCGGAAATTATCAAAACCTCCGTTCGAGAAGATGATGTGGTCGCCCGCACCGGAGGCGATGAATTTACCGTTCTTTTACCGAATACGGATAGCGAAACCGCCTATTATTATTTAAAAAAGATTCAAGATCGCTGTGATAAAGATAAAAGCAATACTCTCGGCAAAGGTTCAATTATTAGTCTCTCCTTGGGCTTTGCAACTAAAGAAAGCGTAACGGAAAGTATTAGTAATGTACAAAAAACAGCAGAAGATTTTATGTATAAGCGCAAACTCTTGGAACGAAACAGTTTACATAGTTCCTTCGTCTCGTCCATTACCGCCACCATGTTTGAAAAGAGCCAAGAAACAGAAGCTCATGCGGAACGAATGCGGCTTTTATCCGAAAGAGTTGGCAAGAAACTCGGCCTTAATCAAAAAGGTCTTGATGAATTATCCTTATTGGCAACGCTTCATGATATTGGCAAAGTCGGCATTGATAGTAATATTTTAAATAAGCCGGGGAAATTGAATGCTACGGAATGGGAGGAAATCAAAAAACATCCGGGAATTGGTTACCGCATTACCAAAGCATCACCGGAACTGAGTTCGATTGCCGAGTATGTTTTGTCTCATCATGAAAAATGGGACGGTTCCGGCTATCCACAAGGTTTAAAAGGTCAAGAAATTCCCCTCTTATCACGCATCATCAGCATTGTTGATGCTTTCGATGCCATGACCCAAGAGCGTTCCTACCGTCCCACCAAAACAACGGAAGAAGCTTTAGCGGAAATCAAAGCTTGTGCGGGAACGCAGTTTGATCCTTATTTAGCCGCCTTATTTATTGAATTAATGGAAGAAGATGCTTAAAATTTGCCAAAATTCATTCAATAAATATCACTTTAGCTTTCTTTCCAAGCAAAAATGATCCATGAATAAAGGGAGCAACTAGACTGCTCCTTTTTTTATCATTACTTTTCAATCATAAAATAATAATATTTTTTACTTGACAATAATGTATGGCATATAGTATAATAGTGTCGAGTTGATAATAAAACAAGGAAAAGGTGGAATATGGAAAAAAAATAACGAGGAATAATTATCGCTTCACTCGTTTGATTAATCGTTTTTGCTTTATTAGGTGGGTACAAACCAAGAAAACTAAAAATAGTATTACTTCCGTATAAGGATTTTTATTTGCCCTCACTCTTGATTAATAGAGGAAGAAAAAAGGTGATTTAATGCGTATTGGTTGACGGAATAACAAGCTTATAATAGAATGTTGAAAGGGTGAATTATGAAAAAAATAATTGCCAGCATAAATCGTCGAATGGTCATCATTTCCCTTCTTTTACTAGCCGTGTTTGTGATTGTTATCTTACCGATTGTTAATGGGGTTTTGTTAAGGAAACTCCATACGGCCCTTATCCCCGACATGATGATTTTTTATTCGCCGACTATTTTAAACAATTTAGCGCAAATTTATGGTCCTGAAGGAATCCAAGTTTATATTCAATCCAAATATTGGTTTGATATTATTTGGCCCCTTGTTTATTGGTTTTCTTTGACCGTCATTATCGGTCATTTGTGTAATATGATGAAACAAAAGGGCATCGCTTTGTTTTTTCCTACTCTCGCCCTCTTATTCGATTGGGGCGAAAATACTTTGTTAATCATCTTTTTTAGTCGCTATCCCCAGTCAACGGGTATTTTAGCTTATGTGGCCAGTGTTTTAACGGCCGGCAAATGGGTTTCCATTGCCCTTAGCCTTGTTTTTATATTAATGTATTTAGGAAGAATTAGAAAAAAACGTCTTCAGAAAGAGGAAAAGAACCACAATGAATAGTGAAAAAATTATTGAAGTTAGTAATTTGCATAAAAGTTACAAAGATGTTCATGCCGTTAATGGCATCAATTTTAGTGTCAAAAAAGGCGATTTATTTGCCTTTTTAGGTCCCAATGGGGCGGGGAAATCCACCACCATTGATATTTTAACCACCATTTTAGAGGCGGACTCGGGTCGAATTCTAATTGACGGTTGGGAAATCGGCAAAGATGATTTTGAGATAAAAAAAGCCATCGGCGTTGTTTTCCAAGACAAGGTCTTAGATGAGTTATTGACCGTGAAAGAAAATTTATTGTTTCGAGCCGCTTTATATGGTCTTTCGGCTAAAGAAGCCGAAGCCAAAGTTCAGAATGCTTTACAAATGACAAATTTGGAAGATATTCAAAACCGACGTTATAAAGTCTTAAGTGGCGGCCAAAAACGCCGTGTTGATATTGCCCGCGCATTAATCAATGTTCCCAAAATCTTGTTTTTAGATGAACCGACAACCGGACTTGATCCGATGAGCCGACAACAGATTTGGAAAACGATTGAAAAACTGCGTGCGGATTTTGGAATGACCATCTTCCTCACAACCCATTATATGGAAGAAGCGGATAATGCTGATTATGTCGTGGTAATTGTCGGTGGAAGTATTGCGGCAATGGGAACGCCGACGGAACTAAAAAATAAACATTCCCGCGATACTTTGATGATGAAACCCAAAGAACTTGAGCCCTTTGTAAAGGCTTTAAAAAAAGAAAAATTAGAATATACGGTGATTGCCGATGTTGTGAAAATCAGATTGCTTAGGAGCGTGGATGCCATTCCTTTAATCAACCGTTACCAAGATGACATCATCAGTTTTTCGGTTGTCAATGGCTCAATGGATGATGCCTTTTTATCAATCACCGGAAGGGGAATAGAAGATTATGATTAATATTGCGAAACGAAATATCCGTTTGTTCTTTCGAGATAAAACCTCCGTTTTTTTCTCGTCTTTAAGTGTCATTATTATTATGAGTTTATATGTGCTTTTCTTAGGGGACATGATGTCTAACTGGGAAGGGGGAGTTACGGGAGTAAGGTTTTTAATGGATAGCTGGATTGTAGCGGGTTTAGTAGCCGCTTCCAGTGTGACATCAACCTTGGGAGCTTTAGGAGTTATTGTTGAGGATTATTCCAAAAACATCGTTAAGGATTTTTATTCGTCGCCAATCAAGAAATCAACGCTCATTGGCGGTTATTTAATCAGTTCGTTTGTCATCGGGACTATCATGTCTTGTTTGGCTCTGGTGTTTGGTGAACTGTATATCATCATCAATGGTGGCGAGCTTTTAAGTTTATTTGATTTATTAAAAGTCTTCGGTGTGATTGTTTTATCGACTTTTGCAAATTCCGCCATCTTGTTTTTAGTCATTTCCTTTATTCGTACTCAAAATGCTTTTTCGACCTTGTCCATTATCATTGGAACGATTATTGGGTTTTTAATGGGCATTTATGTTCCTGTTGGGGCCTTACCGGATTTTATTCAAAAACTAATGAAAGTTTTTCCGGGGACCTATTCGGTGGCCTTATTCCGCACCATCATTATGAAAGAACCGATGGGCGAAGTGTTTGCGCAAGCCCCGGAAGCCGAAATGTCCAGATTTGCCCTTGAAATGGGAGTGGTGATTAAAATTGGGAATTGGCAAGTTACTCCGCTATTTGCCATCATGTTTTTAGTAGTTATGGGGATTCTGTTTTACGGAATTTCCATCCTTCGTCTCCGCACTAAAAAATCATAAAATGATAAAGCCCCCAAAATGATTGATATTATGGGGGCTTTTATGTTACAACAAGAAGAGTTTTTATGAGGTGACAGAATGGTTGATTAATTAACACTATCGAAAAAATACCGAGCTATTACATTAGTGAATTAATGATAATTTCTGCTGAAGATGCCATTGTAAAACCTTTAATCATATATTCTTTAAGTTTTTCAGTTGCCCATATTCTAAATCTAATGGCTAAAGATGATTTAATTCTATATCCCAGAGAAATAATCATATCAAAATTATAAAAAGGTATCTCCTTTTCAACCATTCTATTTTCTTCTTTTCGAAGCTGTTTAAAATTCTTATAGGTTGAAATTTTATCAAGTTCCCCCTCAGAATAGATATTTCCGATGTGAATAACTACATTGGGCCTAGAAGTGCTAAAAAGTTCAGCCATTTGTTGCTGAGTTAACCAAATATTATCATCTTCCAACTTTACTTCAATATGAGTTGCTCCATCATCAGATTCATAAATTATTATTTCTTCCCCTAATGATAAATGTAATTATTATACTAAAAAAGATAAGCATTTGACTATTAATTGGTGAGGGTGGTCAATTTTAAGTTGATATTTGCACTAATAATTTTTTCAAAAACTAATATTTGACAAGCCCTTTTTTTTGATATATTATTATTATAACAAAATCAAATAAAACAATTATTTGCAACCATATAAGTTGTTTTACTTTAAATCGACAAGGAGAAAGAAAATGAAAAAAACAAATAAAGAATTAACTATTGAAGAAATAATTAAAATTTTAGATGATTTAAAAATAAATAATAAAGATGTTGATTTTATTGGTTCATATGTATTACCAAATAAACTCCATACTGGTAAAGACCAATCGTTAAAAATGACTTTTTCTTCTTCAACACAGGTAATTGAAGGAGGCATTTGATGGGGTCATGGAATGAAATACTTGAAGAGATAAAAACAAATAATAATAATGTTGACTTGGTTAGAAGAACTTACTTAAAAAAACTATCTAATCACACGGGGCGAAACACCATCCTATATTATTCTGGATGGCTAGAAAAACCGCAAATGCCAGGAACGGATATTACCGATTTGGATATGCCTGGTTTTATGACAACTGTCAATAAATTGAATAAAAGTCAAGGTGTAGATATTATTTTACATTCACCCGGTGGTGATCCTACAGCAACAGAACACATTGTTAATTATTTGCATTCGGTGTTTAATAATGATGTTAGGGTAATTGTTCCCCATATGGCAATGTCAGCAGGGACAATGTTCGCTTGTGCTGCGAAGGAAATAATAATGGGAAAGCAATCCTGCTTAGGTCCCGTTGATCCTCAATTTGGTGGCATACCTGCCTTCAACATCATAGAGGAATTTAAGAATGCCAAAAAAGAGTTAACTGATAATCCTCAGTCTTCTGAATATTGGCGTCAATTGTTGTCGAAATACCCCGCAGCTTTTTTATATCGAGTGTTTGATGCTATGAAACTTTCAAAAATTCTTGTACAAGAATGGTTAGAAAAGTATATGTTTAAAGACGAAAACAAGACTAACATCATCAAAGAAATTGTAAAAAAATTAAATATGAATGCCAAATCCCATGCTAGACATTTTTCGTTGCAATATTGTATAGATATGGGATTAAAAATTGTTCGTTTAGAAGATGACGCGATATTACAAGATTTAGTGTTGAGCATCTATCATGCTTCCACAATTACCATTTCATCTACAAGAGCAATTAAATTAATTGAAAACCAAGAAGGAAGAGCTCTGATTCGTCAAATTTAATCAAATATTTACAATATTGTTGTGTGACAATTAACTTCTTTAAAAATTTGTGGTTTTATGGTCAAAAAGCACTAATTTTTATAATAAACTATAAAATGATCAAACCCACTGCAACTTTACATGCGGTGGGTTTTGTCATATTGTTATTAAATTTGTCTATCCGAATCAAATTGTTTTTATTATTTGCATAGTTTTTCATTTTAATAAAACCATTGGTTATTATTCAAAGATTTCACTTGTTTTGGTTCTCTTAAGTATCTCTTTAACATGCTTGGCTAATTAATTTAGCCTTGTAAACAATCATATGTAAGTTCTAAAATGCCATTTTTGTAGCTTCTAAGGTGGATTCTAAAGACCAATGGTTGCAGTTTAAAGGGCTTTATGTTACAATAAGAACAGTTTTTATGAGGTGACAGAATGGTTTTAGCGCTAATCTTATTTGCATGTACTTATGTGTTATTGTTGGCCCTTCCTAAATACCGCGCTTATGTGGCCCTTACTTCGGCGGCGGTGTTTATTATTTTAGGAATTATTCCCCTTAATAAAGTTTTGGGAGCCATTGATTGGAATGTCATTATGATGATCTTTGGGACGATGGGCGTTGTGGGATTGTTTATAGAATCGAAAATGCCCTCGCGGCTGGCGGATTTTATTATTGCGAAAATGCCGAATGTTAAATGGACGATTTTTATTTTAGCGCTCTTTGCGGGCTTAATCTCCGCCTTTATTGACAATGTGGCTACAGTCTTAATGATTGCTCCGGTCGCATTAAACATTGCCAAGAAATTAGAGATTTCGCCGGTGGGCATGGTTATTGCCATTGCCGTATCCTCTAATTTGCAAGGCGCTGCCACCTTGGTTGGTGACACTACCTCCATTTTGTTGGGTGGTGAGGCGAACATGAACTTTTTAGACTTTTTCTTTTTTAAAGGGAAGGTTGGGATTTTCTGGGTTGTGCAAGCCGGAGCCTTGGTTTCCGCTTTAATCTTACTTTGGATTTTCCGAAAAGAAACCGCTAAAGTGGAAGAAGTCCAAAAAACCGAAGTTAAAGATTATTTTCCAACTGTTTTATTACTTGGTGTGATTGTGTTGTTGATTATTGCTTCTTTCTTCCCCAAACTTTCCGCAGCAACCGGAGGATTGATTAACGGGATTATCTGTGTTTCCTTATTCATTGTCGGGATTACCCGTAAAATAATTGTGAAGAGAGAAATAAAACCCTTTGTGGAGGCTTTAAAAGAAATTGATTATACGACCTTATTATTATTAATCGGTTTATTTGTTGTGATTGGTGGGATTACTGAAGCCGGAGTCATTGATAAAATTAGCCAATTGTTTGTGAAGGCCAGCGGTAATAATTTATTCTTGATTTATACCTTAATTTTATGGGCGTCTGTCCTCTTTTCCGCCTTCATTGATAATATTCCCTATGTGGCAACGATGTTGCCCGTGGTTTCCGCCATCGCTTTACAGCTTGGCATTGAGCCCTATATCTTATACTTTGGCCTATTGGTAGGTGCTACTTTAGGTGGCAACTTAACACCGATTGGCGCTTCTGCCAACATTGCCGGGATTGGGATTTTGCGGAAAGAAGGTTATGAAGTCAAAAACTCCGATTTCTTTAAAATCGGAATTCCTTTCACCTTGGCAGCAGTTATCACCGGTTATTTATTGCTTTGGTTCATTTGGAGCTAAAAGCATTTCAGTTGAATTATTAAAAATAAATATGTTATAATCTTTATGTAAGGAAAAACCTTATAGAAAGGTGAGAAATGAAAATGTTAAACGAAAAAGTAACAAAATTATTAAATGAACAAATAAACAAAGAATTTTATTCAGCTTATTTATATTTAGATATGGCTAATTTCTATCAAAACAAAGGTTTGGAAGGATTTGCCAATTGGTTCAATGTCCAGGCTTTAGAAGAACAAAGCCATGCGATGTTGTTTATCAAATATTTACAAAACAATGGTTTTAATGTTACGCTGGATGCGATTGCGAAACCGCATTTAGTTTATAAGGAGTTGAAAGATCCCCTTCATGGTGCCTTGGAACACGAACAATTTGTTACCGCCTCCATTCATCATATTTATGATGTGGCCTTGTCCTTGAAAGATTATCGCACCATTGAATTCTTAAACTGGTTTGTGAAAGAACAGGGTGAGGAAGAAATGAATGCTGAGAATTTAATTTCCGCTTACGAGAACTTTGGAAAACATGGCGGGAGCCTTTATGCCCTTGATCGAGAATTGAAAGCGCGTCAGTTTGTTGCTCCATCACTTAATTTAGATTAATGTTCATATTATTAAAGCTAAGAAATCCGTTAGTTATTTCTTAGCTTTTTTTTATTGCTATCAAGCTAACATCGGGGTATAATGAATAAAGACAAGTGAGGTAAATATGAAACTGTTAGTTTATGTGATGAATAATGTTAATCTTTTAGACCGCTTTGTTCACGAGTTGAAAGATGCGCAAATTAGAGGCGCCACGATTTTAAACAGTACGGGGATGGGTAGAAAATTAGTTGAAAGCGATAACTTTGATATTATCGGGTCCTTAAAAGCCATCTTTGATACGCCAAGGACGGATTCACGAGTTATTTTGATGGCTTTGGAAGATGAACAAGTGCCAAGGGTTTTAGATATAATTGATCGTTTAGCCGGTGATTTATCCAAACCGAATTCTGGCATTGTTTTTACGCTTAATATTGAGTATGTAAAAGGGTATAAGAAGTAGCTATGGATATTTTATTATATGCGGGGATTGTTTTAGTAACCGGACTTTTGTTTGGTAAATTAGCTAAATACTCACATTTACCGAATGTTACCGGTTATTTAGTTGGTGGTTTAATTATTGGTCCCAGTGTCCTCGGTTTGGTTGGCGAAGATCAACTGCTTTCCTTAAATTTGGTTTCGCAAGTTGCCCTCGGTTTTATTGCCTTTTCCATTGGCAATGAATTAAAGCTCAGCTATTTTAAAAAAGTCGGGACGAGACCGATTGTAATTGCCATCTTTGAATCATTATTTGCCGTGTTGTTTGTTTTTGGCGGCTTAATTGTTTTCTTTGCTATTAAAGGAACGCTCGATTTAACGAATATTCGCTTTTCCTTGGTGTTATCGGCGATTGCTGCGGCGACCGCACCGGCCGCAACCTTAATGGTGGTGAGGCAATACTGGGCTTCCGGACCGCTTACGGAAATGCTAATGAGCGTCGTGGCCCTTGATGATTCGGTGGCCTTAATGCTGTTTGGCATCAATGTGGCGATTGCCAACGGTTTAGGGGGCAATGGTGATAGTTCCCTGTTCATTCAAATCATTAAACCGATTTGGGAAATCATCTTTTCTTTGGGCATTGGCGCCTTTTTTGGGATTGTGTTAAACTTTGCTTGTAAGTGGTTTTCCAATCGCGGTAATCGGATTTCTCTAACTTTAGCCTTTGTCTTTTTAACTATCTTTTTAACTGATTATTTAGGCGGTTCGGTTTTGTTGGCCTGCATGGCCTTTGGCGGTCTTTTTGCCAACATCAGCAAGGATTATGATGAGGTGAACGGACTAACCCATTATATTACCCCACCGATTTTCATGATGTTTTTTGTTTTAAGTGGGGCGGAATTAAAGCTATCAATCCTCAAGATTGTCGGTATTATTGGTCTTGTTTATATCATCACCCGGGTTGCCGGTAAAATCTTCGGGGCTTGGTTTGGCAGCAAAGTAACCCATGCGGATCCTAAGATTGCGAAATACTTAGGTTTTACTTTGATTCCCCAAGCCGGGGTGGCCATCGGTTTAAGCCTCATTGCGACCCAAATTCTTAATCCTGAGATGGGTTCCCAAATCCGCACGATTGTGTTGGCAGCAACCTTGGTTTATGAACTGGTTGGTCCGATTATTACCAAAATAACTTTGAAAAAGGCCCAGGAAATACCTAATTTAGCCTAAAAAAAAACAACCCCTATCAAAAGGGGTTGTTTAAATTAGTCAATGGTGCTCCTACTAAGAATCGAACTTGGATCTAAGCATTACCATTGCTTTGTTTTACCACTAAACTATAGGAGCTTTTTCTAGATAGTATTATAACAAAAAAGATTGAAGATTTCAACCTTTTTGTAACGGAAACTATCATTCTTGATGAAAGATACCTTGCAATTAGCAACTTTTAGTGTATAATTAAGTTAATTTAGTTAAAGAGGAGCCAAGCGATGAAGTCTTATACCGTTAAAATATCGATTTTGTTCTCTGCCATCTTAATAATCGTCGCTTTGGTCGCTTATGGAGCTTATTATTTCATTGCCGATCATTTTATCGAAGGTAAAGCGGCGGAAAACATGCTTTACATTAATCAAAAGATTGCCCTTAATGTCGATTTAAAGATCAATTATGATTATGATAAATTAACTGATGTTATTAATAATCTCGATCCCAATGATGGTGATATCCTCAGCCAATTAAATGCACAAAAGGCGAAAATAAGGGTCGGCACCAACCCCTATGTGTATTTTGGTAGTGTGGAAGCGGATCGCTTCATTATTGATGGCACTGATTATTTCTATAATACAGAATTTTTGTCAACGGACTATTATAATCAAAGGGTAGCGATTTATGCGTTTGCGGATGCCTTTATTGATAGTACCGATACCACCCTTTATGGCTTTTTCAAAATTGACAATTACATTGCTGTTTTTGATGCCATTAAATATTTTGATCCCATCTTTCTTGAAGTAAGCAATGCGCCCAAAAATCAGTATTTCATCATTAGTAAAGACGGATTGATTAATTACCAAATTGATCACCTTACTATCCGTGATAAATTGTTTGAACATTATGTCCGCGGTAATAGTGCCGAAGAAGACATTGCCCAAATTGTTGACAATCTCTATGCCGGAAAAACCGGAATAGCGATGGTTAATTTTGATGGCAAACAATCCTACCTCGCTTATTCACCTTTGTCAAAGGATTTTTCCACCCGCCATTTGTTTGTGGTCCATGTTTTCGCAAAAACTGATGTTTTAAGTTCCATGAGTTATTTAGGGATGTCGCTCATTATTGTTTTGGTGTTAGTGGCGCTCTTGTTTGCGGTAGTTTTATTTGGCACTTATCATTTACTAAGAACGAAAAACTCCGATGTGGAAGCGGCGCGCTTGATTTATTATTATTCCAAACCCTATATTGTTCGGGTGTCCGCCAGCGGGAAAATCCGCTACTTTAATAAGACTTGTAAAAGCAATTTGCAGTCCTATCAAGATTATCAATATTTAAGCGATTTTAAAACCGAAGTGGATAGTACGACCGTGCTTTCGTATTTACGCAAACAACGGCCCTTTACGGCTTCCTTTACTTCCATTTCTGGCAGTGAAATCTTCATTCGCTTTATTCCCTTACGCTCCGGCTTCGGTTATTATTTGTTAGGGGAAGATATTACGGCCCGCGAACAAGATTATTTGATGAACCGGAATATGGCTCTCTACACAAAAACGACGAAATTACCGAATAAAAACTATTTAATAGCCAAACTAAAGGACTTGTTTAACAATGAGGAATCATTGGGATTGCTTAATTCCTTGGTTGCTTTTGATATCAGTTCCTTTAAAAACATCAATAATTTATTCGGGATGAAAATCGGTGATGAAACCTTAATTACCCTTGCTAATATTGTTAAGGAATCCTTAAAAGACAAGAATGCGACGCTCTTTAATACGGAAGCGGATAACTTCGTGGTTTTGTTTGAACGCGTTGAAAGTTTTAATGAAGTTAAAAAATGGGTGGAAAGCACTCTCGAATTGTTAGCGCATCCGGTCGAAATTAATAAGAACTTATTAATTTTGGATGTGAAAATGGGAATCTTTAATATTGAAAGTGAAATCTATGGCAATTTAACACCAACCATGGCTTATGATCATGCGATGGTTGCTTTAAAACGGGCCAAAAACTCGCGGACGGCTAAATATGTTACTTATGACCTCGGTTTGGGACAGTACATTACCCGCGAACAGATTATGGAAACCGATTTGGTCAAGGCCATTCAAGAAAAAGAATTTGTCATGTATTTGCAACCGCAGTTTGATAATGAACAAGAGCGGATTGTTGGTTTTGAATCCTTAATTCGCTGGAATAATCCGAAGTATTTATTGGAGTCACCGGCTCATTTTATTGCCTTAGCTGAACAAAACAACTTAATTATCGAAATCGGTAAATTCGTTATTTTAGATACTTTCCGGATTGCGAAAGAATTTGAACCTTATAATGTGCACATTTCCATCAATATTTCTCCAGTTCAATTATTGCAAGCCGGGTTTGTCAGCGAGATTGTGGAAATATACGACCGCTTTGAATTAAAACCGCATGCCATTTCGGTGGAAATCACCGAAACTTTCTTGATGACTAATTTTGACTCGGTGATTGAAAAATTAAAGCTTTTGAAAAATCATGGTTTTAATATTCATTTGGATGACTTCGGGACCGGTTACAGTTCGATGCTCTACTTAAAAGATTTACCGATTGATACCATTAAGATTGATAAGGAATTTGTTCGTCATCTCAATACCGATAAATTCTCGCGGGCTATTGTTTCCAAAGTTATTTCCATGGCCAAGAGCTTGGACTTGGATGTGATTGCGGAAGGTGTTGAAGATGATAAACAAAACCAATTTTTGGTTAAAAGCGGCTGTAATGTCATTCAAGGGCATTTAATCAGTGCCGCTGTTCCCGAAAGTGTCGCTTTAAAACTCATTAATGAGTATAATATTAATAAAACTAAAGAAATAAAAGTGAAATCAAAAACAAAAGAAAAATAATTTGTTTTAAAAAACAATATCTTTTTTTGATGATTGTGATACAATATACAAGAGGTGATCCCATGTTTCTTGCCAACTTTAATGATGGTGCCTATATCTTTTTTTCGATCATTGCCCTCGCAGTTACGGCGACGCTCGGATATTTTTTAATTCGCTCGGTTTTTCGCGAACGAGCTAAGTTCCGTGAAGAGAAGACGGTTTTGTTAGAAGGCTTATTGTCGAAGTCCGAATTGACGAGTGCCATTTCCGGCTATATTGCCAAGGGCTCGTTGGAAACGACCTTCGCCCTCATTTATGTCGATATTGATAAATTTACCGATATTATCAATGCCTTTGGGGAAAAGGAAGCGGAACGGGCTTTAGAGAAAATTGCCCAAAACCTCAGCCATGTTTTGCCGAAGCGTGTACAAATGGCACGCTTAACCGGTGATGAATTCTTGGTTTTCTTAAAAGGTGATTATGACCGCTTGCAAAGTTTGGAAGTGGCGAAGAAACTGTTAGAAGTTGTTCGCACGCCGATTAAAATTTATAGTGATACCTTTGTGACCCCCACGGCTTGTGTGGCGGTCTGCTTTTACCCCAAACATGGAAGTAGTTTAAAACAATTAATTAATTCTCTAAAGATTTCCATTTATTTGTTGAAGAAAAAGGGCGGAAATGATTTCATGCTCTATTCCGAAGACATCAATGAAACGGAATTTGAAAACTTGGCTTATTATTATCAAATTAAAACAGCCATGAAGAATAAAGAGTTTTTGCTTTATTATCAACCTATTATCAATGTCGATGACGGAACTTTATATGGGGCGGAAGCCTTATTAAGGTGGAATCATCCGGAACATGGTGTTTTGTCTCCTCACCAATTTATCAATATCATGGAGCAATCCGGGGATATTTATTGGGTTGGTTTATGGGGCATTGAAAACCTCATTAAACAATACTTTGAAATTAAAAAAGATTTTCCGGAACTAGAATTACGCTTATCCTTAAACCTGAGCCCTAAACAATTGATTGTTTTAACTTTGGTTGCTGATTTCTTGAAGATTTTACGCAAATACCGTTTACAAGCTTCCAATATCACTTTGGAAATTGTGGAGTTTGCCTTGTTTGAGCGCTATGATGAAATTATGGTGAATATTCAAAAACTTAAAGATGTCGGTTTTAAAATTGCTATTGACGGCTTTGGTCTGGATTTTGCAACTCTTGCCAAACTGGAAAAAATGCCGATTGACATCATTAAACTGGATCGGTCTTTCTTAAGCGATACGCAAGAGTCCTATATGACGGAAAAATTTGCCACCCTGCTTGTTGGTTTTGCTCGTAATAACCAAAAGGTTGTTATTTCTGAAGGAGTGGAGAATTACGAAATGCTGGAGAAAGTTAGCAATTTTGGTATTAATGTCGTTCAAGGATATTATTTTGGTTATCCGATGTCAGGTGATGATTTGAAATCCTATATCGAAGGTCAATCTTGGAAGGGAAAACTTTTAAAAGAACCGGAAGAAAGTGTTGACAAAAAGAAATAACCCATTATAGTTGAACTATTTATAATTATTTTTGTATTTTTGTTGACAAGATTTTATTGGTGTGTTAGAATGGAGGCACTTAAGATAGAAAAATGTTCAAAGGCAAACTTAGAGAAATCTAGGGACGCAAAGCTAAAGGGCCTGAAATGGTAGCCAGTTGTCATTGTAAGAATGATACTGGCTTTTTTCTTTCTTTAAGGATATAATTTAATAAGTTTTATTTATCTTTTTATCAAGAAGATATGTAAAAGGCAAACTTAGAGAAATCTAGGGACGCAAAGCTAAAGGGCCTGAAATGGTAGCCAGTTGTCATTATTAGAATGATACTGGCTATTTTTTATTTCCACAAAGAAAGGCGGTGTTTGAATGCGGCTTTCCAAAATGCTTGGAGTTAGAAAATTTGCTGTCCGAACAACAGCTGTGACCATCGGTTTGCTGATTACGGCGTTTCTATCAATAGCCATTGCCATCATCACCTTCTATGGTCAACAAGCCGGAAACTTCGTTATGTCGATTGACCCCGATTCATTCACCCGTGGCATCATCCTTTCTAGTGACGATAAATTCTTAGCTCCTTCCCCAAGATTGTTAGCTAATCCCGTTATCGATGTGAAAGATATTACTTATTCCTGGTTAAAGCTATCGGAGATTAAAGCAACGGATGGCGATTATATCGATGAAGATTATCGTTATGTTGCCTATACCTTCTATGTCAAGAACATTGGCAGTGAAACCGTGGATGTTGGTTATCATTTAAAAATAACTGATACTTACAAAAATGTTGATGAAGCCGTTAGAATATTAATTATCGAAGATGATACCGATGAGTATTTGTATCAAAAGCCTGATACGGTTCCCTATGATTACCCGAAAGAGATGCCGAAGGCTAATTACTTCATCGATGATGAAATTGTGACGAGAGGAAAGATTGCCAACCTCCGACCCCACATGTATAAAAAATATAGTGTAATTATGTGGTTGGAAGGTGAAGATCCGGATTGTGTCGATTCAATATTAGGGGGGATGATTAGGATTCAGATGAAATTTGATATTGTAGGCGCTGAGGAATAGAAATACACTTTAAGGAAATTGGGTGATGAGAGAATAACGTGAACAAATTAGTTAATAAATTACTATTATCCATTTTATCGCTTACTCTTTCAGCAATCATGCTTGGGACGGTAACCTTCGCTTGGATTACGATGTCCAACACGGGTGTCGCCGATGGCTTAGTCCTTAATGTCACTAATGGCGAAGACTTACAAATTTCCTTAGATGGTATTTCTTACTACAACAAGTTGCCGGGTGAGTTGATTGCTAAGCAGTTAACCAACTTGCAAATGCATGATGTTACTTCTATCAATGGTATAACTTTCAGTTCAGGAGGTCCAACCGGTCTTGGGGAGGCTATCCCCAACCGTGACTATGTCGCTATCACAATGTGGTTTCGCACCACAGCCGCTGAACGATTTGTTTACCTCGTTGATAACATAAGTAATGATGTTGAATTTGATACTGGACGTGATGGGACCTTTGTGGTATCCCTCGGGAGAAGTTGGAAGGCCGATCTGACCTTCGTTAATGGAACGGATACAATTAATGATGTTGTTCATGAAGGAACAAGGAATACTTACTATGCTAGTAAAGCAGTGCGAATTGCTTTTGTAGAACAAGTTCACGATGACAATATCTATGACACCCGGATTCCTTCATCTTTAAGAAAGGTGATAATTGATCCGAGTGGAGATCCTCTCAGAGGATACGGAGTTTCGTACGGTGCATTAGATTACATTAGTAAACGAATGAGTCGAATCATTGAAGCACCAGCTCAGAAACCCGAAACGGTTTATGAACTAACTAAATTTTCCCCAAACAACCCCTACATTCCTGTAAGTGATAACTCGAGGATTATGGAGTTGATTGTGAGTGACCAAAAAGATAGTAAGGGCCAAACTTATTATGTTGGTAAAGTTACCATGAATATTTGGTTAGAAGGTTGGGATGCAGATTGCTTCGATGCAATCGTGAATGATGTAATTAGAATCCAATTAAAATTCCGGGCTGGTAAGTCCATCACGGATTAAAAAAAAAAAAAAAGAAAAATAGGAGAAAAAAATGAGAAAATTAACAAACAAATTATTTATTTCGATCTTAACTGTCGCTTTTGCAGTTATCGCTCTTGGCACCACTACTTTCGCGTGGTTCACTTTAAGTAATACCGCTACTGTATCACCTTTCAATGCAACTGTTACCGCTGGTCAAGGTATTGAAATTTCATTAGATCAAACCAATTGGTATACAACTCTTACTGAAGCTAAAATTGAAGAATTTTTATTCGCTGCTGGCACTGGTAAATATGCTTCAACTTTCAAATTAGATTTAGTAACTTCGACAGACGGACTGGCTTTTACATTAATGGATGGAGCAACAGGCGTTAATGAGGCTGCTGGAACCCACTATATTAAATTTACTCTTTACTTCCGTTCTAAGGATGATACCGATATAGCTCCGAAAATTTATTGGAATAATGCTACGATTACTTCAACTGGAAAACAATGGACAGCTGATGCTAGCTTTACAGATGCCGTTGGAGCAACTACTCCTAGCGTAACCGCAGGAGATGCTAACTTACCTCGTTATGCTGCCAATGCTGCTCGTATTTCTATTAAGGGCGGCGCTGATAATCCAGTAATTTATGAATTAGCCGAGAATTTTGATTCTAAAGGAAATACTGTTTTAGGGCAAAAAAGCAAAGCGGAATTAGAAGCTTTAACAGCCGGTCAAAAATCTTATAACGCAGCTAAAGGTGTAGTGCAAACAGTTCCTGCAGGTGCAGCTATTCCTAATACTGTTACTGATCCAGCTGACCTAGACAATAATGAATTAATAACTTTAACAGGAGCTGCCAAAAATTGGACCGGTTCAGTAAGTGTCGTTATTTGGTTAGAAGGTTGGGATCAAAATGCTTTTAACGCTATTTTAGATGATACTTTATCAATTGGCTTAGTATTCAAAAACACTAACGCATAATTAGACTATTTCTAATATCAAGAGGAGAATTATAGGCTTCTATACTTCTCCTCTCTCTTAATATGTTGAATTTATTACATTGAATTAGGGTGGTTAAGATGCCAAAAATAACAAATAAAATTTTTATTTCTATCTTACTAATTGTCTTCTCCGCTATCATTTTAGGAACAACAACTTACGCTTGGTTTACTTTAAATAATACCAATAAGGTTGAATCCTTTAGTGCTACGGTAACAGCCGGTGAAGGTTTAGATATGTCACTCGATGGAATTAACTGGTTTACAAATTTATCGACTGAACATATCAATGGTTATCTTTTCAACGGTTATGACATTGAATCGACTCATTATCCCCCCCAATATCCTAGTTTTAAATATCAAGCCAATACTTCAGTTGATGGTAAAACAATTAAAGGTTACGACGACAGTGCTGCCAGTGGTTATATTCAATTCAATTTAAAAATACGAACGAAAAATAGTGAAAAACTAGTTATTTACTGGAAAGAAGCAACACTATTTTCGACCGGTAAACTTTGGAGTTGCGATGTCAGTTCGTTTGTGAATGCAAAAGGCGAAACAATTACGTCGGATTCTGGAGCAATAAGATACTATGCCGCCGACTCTACAAGAATTTCGGTAATTAAGGCTGGGTCCAGTGATTCCCCCATTATTTATGAGTTACCGACTTCGGCTTCTAATACCGAACTAGGTTCTCTCGATGCCGCTGATTTAACTAATGCTTATGGCGCCGTTAATTACTATCATGTTAAAACGGGGGATTATCCGCTTAGAGTTGAAGAAGTATCGGTACCAGCTGCCGTTACTACGCAAGATGCTCTTGGTGGTGCTTCTTTATTGAGTTTAACTCAAGAAGGTCAATATTATGTCGGGACTGTTACCATCCGTATTTGGGTTGAGGGATGGGATCCTGATTGTCTCAATTTTGTATTAGGAGATGCACTTACAGTTGGTCTTGCTTTTGAAGCAAGAGCGTCTTAATGATTAATTAAACCTAAAATTTAAGATGTCACAACTGTTAAGTTGTGACATTTCTTTTTTTGCTCGACAAAAATATAAAAATTGTCTAGATTATTTTTCATTTATATGTTATCATTATTATAAAGTTATTTAATATAAGGAAAAGAGGCTTATAAATGAAAAGAACATGTTCTCCCAAAGTCAAAAAGACAGTCAAAATTGTTTTAAATGTTTTATTCTATTCGGTAATTGTTTTACTGTTATTGTTCTCAATTGCGAACATGAAAGTAAAAAGAGATGATGATATCCCAAGTATTTTCGGGATGGGTTTTTTATCGGTACAATCAGATTCCATGAAGGGGAATGAAGAAGATTCATTTGCCAAGGGTGATTTGTTATTTGTGAATATCAGCAATGACAAAGAAAGAAATGCTTTAGAGGTCGGCGATATCGTGACTTTTTGGGATACCAAAATTCGCGCTTTGAACACCCACAGAGTTGTGAAAATCCAAGACAACATAATTTTCACACAAGGTGACCAAGTTGCCATTACTTACCCTGATAAAGTATTTGATCCCGATGTTTTAGTTAACGATGAAAATTTCTATGAAATAATGACTCGTGATGAGATTTTAGCCGTCCATACATCGACTTGGAGAGGTGCCGGAAAAGCATTAGAATTCTTACAATCACCGGTTGGTTTTGCCGTTTTCATTGTTTTGCCAACTTTTTTAGTGTTGGTTTATGAAGGAATTTTGTTAGCTAGGAATATTCTTTCCATTAATAAAGCTAAAATGGAAGCTAAACACCAAGAAGATATGAAACTAGTTCAAGAACAATTAGAAAAAGAAAAAGAAGCTCTAAGAGCTAAAATAATGGAAGAAATGAAACAAGAGGAAAAGAAATAGTTATTTATTCCTTTAATGAAAGGTTGAAGTTATGGTAGAGTTTTCTCGATACTACATTAATTTCATAAAAGATTTTTTTGCGAATATCGGTACGTTTTTCAAAACTCTTTTTGAGGCGTTTGCCGATTTCTTTTTTAAGGACATCGTTCGTTATTTTGAGAACTTAGTCAATTACAGCAATAAATTTAACTTTTTGGACTGGATTGCGACTTTAGTTGTCCTTATTATTAATTCCGCTTTAGTTTTCTTTTTAATATTACGAATTTATCAGTTTTTAAGAAGATATATAAGATTCGTTAAGAGAGAAATCGAAAAAGATGAATTGATGGAAGAAATAACCGCCTTAAATCAGAAAGCCGCTGAATTAATTGACGAAAAGAACAAGATCTTGGCGATGAAAGTTTCGACTTTAGGGATAGGCACTAATAAGATGAGCGAAGATGATTTAGCATTTGATGATTTCACAAAAAAACCAGCGGAACAAACTACTTCCAGGTTTGTGAAATTGATTAGTGTTGATGAAGCTTATGCGCAAACCGTTTCCACAATCACCATGAAGAGCAAAGACATGATTGGTTTAAAGGAACTCGTGCAAAGGTTTGTTCATTTTTCCGCTTCGCAATTAAAACTTTATTATGATAAAAAGATTATTGCTGCTTATTTTGCCGGCATGGCCACCAGTAAGATTATTATTTTGGAAGGTATTTCCGGTACCGGTAAAACCTCTTTACCTTATGCCATGGGTAAGTTCTTCAGCAATGATGCTGCCATTGTTTCCGTTCAACCGTCTTGGCGGGACCGAGCGGAAATGATTGGTTATTTGAATGAATTTACTAAAAAATTCAATGAATCGGATTTTTTGAAATCTTTATATGAAACAACATACCGCGAAGATTTAAATTTCATCATCCTTGATGAAATGAACTTGGCGCGGATTGAGTATTATTTTGCGGAATTCTTATCGATTTTGGAAATGCCGAATATTAATGAATGGAAGATTGACGTTGTTCCGAATAATGTTCCCGGCGACCCGAAGAATTTAGTTAATGGCAAGATTTTAGTTCCCCAAAATGTTTGGTTTGTGGGCACCGCTAACAAAGACGATTCGACCTTTACCATTACGGATAAAGTTTATGACCGGGCGATTGCCATTGAAATGAATGAAAAAGCCGGTTATATCGATGCCCCGCAAACGGAATCTGTCGTTATGAGTTATGAGTATTTAGACAGTTTGTTTAAGGTTGCGGAAGCCGAACATGCGATGTCCCCCAAAATGTTGGACAACTTAGCGAAGATTGATGAATTCATTACCGCTAAATTTAAGATAACTTTTGGTAACCGGATTTTAAAACAAATTAAACAATTTGTTCCGGTTTATGTCGCCTGCGGCGGAACGGAAATCGATGGTCTGGATTTCATGGTGGCTCGCAAAATTATTCGTAAGTTTGAGTCCTTAAACTTACCGTTCTTACAAAATGAAATGGATCAATTAATTGTTCTAATTGAAAAAATCTTTGGGAAGAATTCCTTTGGCGAAACCATTAACTTCATTAATGAATTAAAGAAAAATTTCTAGTTAGTAGGTTGTAAACATGAGAAAAACCGATGAATTAGACAAATTTTATGCGGAAATAATTGCTTCGATAAAAGACCAGGAAAGCAATGCCCAATTCCCGGAATTCTTTTATAATATTTTATTAGCCGGTGATAACAAAATCTATCAAAAAGTCATTACCGAAACCAAGCGTTTTGATGGTGAATGGATACAAACTCTGGAATCGTATTTCCCTAGTTTAGATCGGATTATCAAAAATCCGAAATCGGCTTTAAAATATGAAGAAGAAATCACGGCCATTGAAAGAGCGAAGAAAACTACGGGCGCTTCCATTCGTCACTTAGCGGCTAATACCCATTTCATCAAAGAAATCCGTGACGATAATGTTGTCATTCCCAAAAAGATTTTAACGGTTAGTGCGGAACAGGATTATCAGATTTATGAAAATCGTTTTATCATGACCTTGATTAATCGCTTATCTTCCTTTGTTCAAAACCGTTATGAAGTCATTAAATCTAACTATGAATCGTTTCAACGAAACCATGTCAATTTTAAATCGAATTTTGATATCAACGACTCCGTCGTCGATATGGATATCGATTTAGTCATCAAGCGCAATCTTGATGACGATGCCATTAATCAACATAACCTTGATTTATTGCAAAGGGCTGAATATTTACATAATTTAGTCGGCGGTTTTAAAAATTCTCCTTTCATGAAACTAATGGAAAAAGCGCGAAGAGTCGTTCCGCCCATCATGAAAACCAATGTGATTTTGAAAAATCCCGATTTTCGGAATGCTTACACTTTGTGGCTTTTCCTAGACCGTTATACGATTTTAGGCTTTGATAATGAGGTTGCGGAAAAGAATTTACCGGTTCAAAGGAAATATTTAAAGAATATTTATCGTTTAGCTTTGTTGACTTATACAACTGTCGTCTTTAATCAACGCCAACGCATGGAAGATTACCGTCGAATTGAATTAGTTACCTACCGCAAAAAAGGCACTAGGGTAGCGAAAACCCATGTCGATGATGTTGTGAAGAACCCGGATGCAATTAGAATTGAAGATAATGCCATTAATGAATATTATCTTAATCAAAATAAAAAAGTCTTTAAGAAACGTTTAGAAGATATTATTTCGGAAAATTTCAGTTATGATGTCGCTTTAAGGCGTGCTTTAAATCAAACGATTGACATCACTAATGCCTTGTATCAAGCCGTTTTTGAACTGGAAGAAGAAGAAGACATTTTTAAAATGTTGATTAAAGAAGTCAATCTTGATGATAAATTAGACGATGCTAAAAAGAAAGCCCGCATTGCCCGCATTATTCGAGAAACCAAAGAAGTCGATTATAACCGTTCCATCCGTTTAGAAAAGAAACTGATGAGGGAAATCGACAGTTTAAATAGGAAATTGATTGCTCGCGATAAACAATTAGCGAAAGATAAGATTGATGAACGAAGATTAACTTTAATGCAGCAAGAACGTGAACGGGCTCGTAATAATATCAAAGTAATGGATGAAGAGTTAAAAGCTGTTGCTGTTAATAAAGACGAATTATCAAAACAAAGACAAGCCATCCAACAACAATTTAAAGAAAAAGCTAAAGAACTAAAAGAAAAGAAAAAAGAATTGTTGCGGAAAGAAAAAGAGAAAGCTGCTAACTATCGTAAACGAGAAATTGCTAAATTGCGGGAACGCAAAAAGAAAGCACTCGAGCGAGCTGCTCTTCGTAAGAAGAAGATGGCTGAAAAACAAGCCGCCCAAATTAAGGCGAAAGAAGCAATGCTGGAAGCTCGCGCTCAGAAAAAGTATGAAGCTGAATTGGCTAAAATTAAAAAGCGTGAACAAGCTTTAATTGACAAAGAAAAAGCTAAATTAGAAAAGGATCAAAAACCTCAAAACGAATCCTAAGCAAATTGGAAAAGAAAGTTGGTGTGATCAATGCTCAATTTAATAGGTGGTCAACCCAAACGGATGATTATGGTTTCGCTTGGAACCTTTGCCGTGTCTTTGCTCGTGTTTATTTCGATTGGATTTGCCTGGATTAGCTTATCCAAATCGGCTTCCGGTTCTTTAGTTACTCAAGTTGGTAATGTTGAAGCCGAATATGCTTTTTATATCTATCTCGACAACAGTCGTGATGGTTCATCTAATCCCAGCCTTTCCACAAATGAATGTTCATCCGGAAGTGATGATGCTTGTTATTGGTTAATTGAAAATGCGGAAAACCCTTATATTTTCGGTGATACTGCCAAAGTATTTCCCGATGATCGTTTTTCCTTTGCTGTTAAGGTTAAAAACATTGGGGATTTTGATGCCCACCTCAGCCTTGATTTACGCCATTTAGTATCGCAAGGATACGACATCGCTGATAATAAGATACAAGTGGCTTTTGAATATGAAGTCACGAAAATTACTTATTTAGTTGCGGGGACGGAAAGTGCGGATGTTAAAACTAGTAGCGGTATTACTTTACATACCGGTCATTTCTTAAAGAATGTCGATGACCGTTATGCTATAGTGGAAAATATTCCCTTAAGCTGTACGGATGTTAATACTAAAGAAGCCATTGTTTATTTTGACTTGTATTTTGATCCTCTTGTCAGCGGAAAAACACAGCTTGGGGTTCTAACGAATAATAGCAATGCTTTTGAAAACCAACAATTTACTATTTCTCAGATTGCGGTTATTCTCCAAAAACAATAATCACAAAAGTTAAATCAAGTCAACTTGCGTGATTATCGCCATTGACTTTTTTTGAGGAAAATTATGTTTAAGAAGATTTTGATTTATATTATTTCCACACTCACGATTTTACTGTTTGTTCTTTCGATTGTTGTTCTCATTGCCGGCAGTATCTTACAAAAAGAACAAAAATTGATTAATGTTTTTGGTTATTCCTATTCCGTGGTGGCCACGGAATCAATGGAACCGACCATTATGGTTGGTGATATCATTATTGCGAAACAAGTGGCTTTTGAAGAAGTCCAAGTAGAGGATATTATTGTTTTTTATTCGACTGAATATCAAAAATATTTTGTCCATCGCGTCATTGATAAAGACGAAAACAATGATTATATTACCAAAGGTGATAATCCAAGAGCCCCGATTGATGAAGAACCGGTAACAAGAGATAATTTCTATGGTGTGGTTATTAAATATGGTTCTTTCTTGTCTTTGGGACAATTGATTTTAAAATATCGCAGTCTTATTTTTGGGGTGATGATGGTGATTTTCCTTATCATCATTATTTCCGAAACGATTACGATTATTAAAAATATTAACGAGAAAAACCGGATAAAATTAGAAAATCAATTAGAGCAAGAAAAGCTTAAATTGTTGGAAGAAGAAGAACAAAGAATTCGCGCTGAAATGGAATCTAAGCGCAAAAACAAAAATTAGTGCTTAATAAGCTCTTTGCAATGGTTGTTGGAAGGATTTGCTACTGAAAATAGCCAAGGAATAAATGCCGTTTTATAATTAATCATGTTATTTAATAACAAATTAAAAATTTCGCTGCATTTAAAAAAACAACAAGATATTTTATTTGACAACATTCTTGATATATGGTAGAATAAGTTGTCAATAAAGGGCAAAGCTAATGAAAATTAGCGACGCAAAGCTATAGGGCCTCGTCAAAGTGGTAGCCAGTTGCATTTTAAATGTAGCTGGCTTTTTTGTATTTCTAGGAAGGTCGATTATGAAAAAAATGAAGAACTTCATTTTAATAGCTGCTCCTTTAATGTCAATTGTGCTCTTATCGGTCACAATGGTTTTAGCATGGTTTGTTTTCTTAAAAACAAGCCCCTTAGCAACCTTTAAAAGTGGCCAGATTGATGTTAGTGTTAATATTAACGCTGCTCCCATTCAAGAAGAATTAGCATTTAATGATTTAGCGTTTATGGATTTTAGTAGTGACATCATCGCCGATGATGATGAAGTCTTAAATCTAATGGCGTCCATTACCCAAATAAAAATCAACAACAGCCTAAATTCCAGTGATGTCAATACCCAATTAAGTATTGATCCTGATGAAGGTTTATTCTATTTACTTTATTATGAAGGAAAGAATCTTACTCCGGCTGCTTTGGATTATAATTGGCATAATTTAATTGTTACCGTCGTTGGTAGCGAAACTAATGTCAGCGCCCAAAGAAATCTTTTGGCAACTTATAATGCCGGTGTTATTGCGGATATTGCGAGCATTAAGTTAGAGCCCGGAGACTGGATTACGCTCCAAATTGCTGTCTGGGGCGATTATGAGGAACTAAGTGCTCCCAGCCTCTACCTAAGTGATTCCTATGATATGCTGATTTCAATTGCTTCAACGCAATGGGAAGGAGCAATATGATGGTAAAAAAAGGATTTAAAAAAGTTTTTTTCGCAATCATGACCATCGCCATGGTTCTCTTTGTTAGTTTATCATTAACCTATTCCTGGTTTATTAAAACCAATGAAACGACTTATATTATCCAAGCCGGCGAGTTTGAAGCTTCAATGGCAGTGGCATTTAGTGGTAATGTGATTAGTACGGGCAGTCCTTATTATGATACCAATAAAAAAGTTATTATTATTGATGCCGGTGATGCTTCCAGCACCAACCATATCGAAAACCTAAGTGTCAGTTTGACCATTACCCCGGAGGTAACAGCTCGTTTTCGGATTAAAATCCAAGATGAATGGCAATTAAAGCGGACTTATTATGCTTTTTCCGATAATCCGATTATTGAAGCCATTTCCCATGAAAACGAAGCTATTTTTCCTGGGAATACGGATTATCCCTTTACCATTGCGAATTTATCGAATTATATTTTTGATAGCGAAAGCGGATATTTATATTACAATTTATTGTTAGAGAAGGGAGAAACCCTAGAACTTGAGTTTATTACTTCCGGTAAAGCGCGCCCCGTTTTTGCCAACTCCGCTTTTTATGAAGAATGTTATGTCTATTTAGACTTTATTGTGGATATTGTTCAAGCCAACCGTTTTTCTGAAGTATGGGGCATTAGCCCGGATTATTTCGAATAAACTAAGAAAGGTGACTTATGAAGAAAACGATATTGCAAAAGTTAATAATGCTAATAATGGTGGCCGTCATTATCACCTTTTTCATCAGCGCTCCGAACCGCGATAATCAAGCTTCCGGCTATGACTATTCCCTTTCTAATTATTGGGACGGAAGTAGCTTAAGTTTTTCGGAGTTAACGACCACCACAGTTAACAGTTTGTATGTTCCTTTTAGCACCATTAGTACTAATCCCAGTGCGATTAATCCCGCCAAAAGGTATGTGATTAGCGATGCGAAAGATTTGTATGATTTTTCCGTTGCCGCTAAAGGTGCCAATCGGGCCTCATACTTAAGCCTTTACTATGTTTTAGGGAAAGATATCGACTTTGATGATGCTTCAACCTTGGGTTATTTAATCTATCCCATTGGTTATCACAACGAATATCCTTTTTTAGGAACTTTTGACGGTCAAGGTTTTACCATTTCCAACTTGTTATTTGAACCGATTGATTCCGAACAGGAATACGATGAGGTTTACGAACAAAGACTTTATTTCTATTCGTTGTTTTCTCGCATCGGTAGCAGTGGAACGGTAAAAAACTTGGGATTGATTAACACTACCATGATTCAACCCATTAACTGGGGGATGATGCATTATGCTTCGCCTTTAGCCGGTTTAAACCAAGGTACGATTGACCATGTTTTTGTAATTGATAATCGCGCCGCTGCCGGATTAAGTGTCGATGGTGAATTTTATTTATCCGGAATGGTTTCTGTTAATCAAGGGACTTTCACAAACTCTTTTTTGTCCACCAGATTTGTGAAGTCGGAAGCTGTTATCAATAATCTTACGGTTAATACAGTGGTCAATGAAAATACCGGAACCTTAAGCAATGTCTATTTCGATGATACTGTGTATTTTCCGACACCCCCAACGGGTGATTTAGGGACCCCTTTAGAAACTGCTGATTTCCAAAATTCCGCTTATTTCGGTGCTGGTTGGTATTTAAACAAGTATTACTCGGCCACCAATCCGCAAGCTTGGCTCAATAATACTTATCCGATTTTAAAGAATATCGATTATGATGAAAATGGTCAATTCTTAATCAGCGATGCTACGGAATTGTTATATATGCGCGATTTACTGGCCGCCTCCAGTTTTTTCCGCAACAAAACCTATGTATTGACCCAAGATATTGACATGAATCAAGTTAGCTATGGTGTTTATCGAACGCCGAATGTCGATTTTTCGGGAACCTTTACCAGTTTACCGATTACAAATCCGAGCACAACGACGCTTTATAATCATTCTACTGATCGGGGCGCTTATGGATATTATTCCATCATTTCCTTAAGCATTATTACCGGACGGGTGCTGGGGACATATACCAGTTATGGTTTATTTGGTTTGGTATCGGGAACGGTTTCCAATATCAATTTCATTAATGCGACGCTAAATACCTTGGATGCGGAGGAGCATGTTTCAAAAATTAGAAGTAATTTGGGCTTTGTGGCCGGCCATCTTAACAATGGCACCATTAGCAATGTCCATGCATTAGGAAATATTTCCCTTCCCAATAATCTTGAATTAGGGAAAATGTATGTGGGCGGTTTAGTCGGCTATGGTCAAGGCACCATTTCACAATCCTCCGCTGCCGGTACCATTAATGGCGGCATCCATCCTTATGATCCTGATGATGAAAAAAGCAACCAAAGTGCCATTGGCGGCTTAATGGGATATTCTTTGCGCACAACGATGACAGAATCAATTAGTGCGATGGATATCACTGGTTTATCTTATGCCGCCTCTAATACCACTACTTTGTATTTAGGTGGTTTAATCGGTTATGGCATTACCAATCATTTTTTTGAATCCATTAATCGCGGTGATATTTTATCCAATCACCAAAATGGTTATATTTATAAAATTTATCAAGGTGGAGCGATTGGGCTTCACACTCAAGAGTTATTAACCACTGCTCGTGTTAACAACGAAGGTGCGATTACGATTGTTACGAAAGCGGAACTGATTGCGAAAGTGGCCGGTTACGGTAATGTCATCGGCACCAATAACTTTATCTTTTACAGTTTGGCTAATTCCGGTGTCGTTGGTAATGTTTTTGTTAACGGAACGAATAATTTATCAGCGGCGGTTTTAGAATCAATTAAATTGGAAATGGCTGGGGTGGTAATTACGGAAGGCACCAATGCCTATTTTCAAGGACTCTTCAATCAAGCCGATTTTGTGCTCGATTTGAGTGTTTGCAATAATTTTGCCGGTGTTATCCTATCCAACAATAATTATTCATTAGTTAGCGGGAACCCGGTTTATGATAATGTCAGTTCGACTTATGGAACAACGGTAACAATTGTTCAATCCTATAACACCGGTAATATCAGTGCGATTACTACGGGTGTAGTAACTTCTTACCAAATTAAGCTTTCCGGTAATTCTTTAGGGAAAAATATTAATTTTGACCAATTGCGGAATGAAGGAAATATTTCGGTTCATTTCAGCCATGAAACGA
The DNA here is from genome assembly GCA_002068415.1 of Tenericutes bacterium ADurb.BinA124. Classification (GTDB taxonomy): domain Bacteria; phylum Bacillota_I; class Bacilli_A; order ML615J-28; family CAG-698; genus UBA2253. The sequence continues at coordinate 30,222 of MVZM01000003.1, read as the reverse complement.
CGAAATTGTTAAAGGATGCTCCAAATGCCGATGGTGTTGCGACCCCCTATAAAAACTTTAAATTAGTGGGTTTACTAGAAGAAGTCAGTGAAGACAAATTGGCTACCAATTTATATAATGGTGGCAAAATCGCAGTTTCCATGAATACGGGCTTAAAGGTAAAATTTAATCTCTATATTTCGGGAATCGCTTATAAAAATGCCAACACCAATTTATTTGCTGCTAACGGCATTGATAATAAAGCCATTGACATCGATGCATCGGTGCAAGGCAGCATTCATAATGCTCTTAATGATGGTGAAATTCACTCTGTCGGTGAATTTTATGGGCAATCGCGGATTTCCGGAATTGTTTCCGTCAATGCGTCTATGCTCTCTTCGTGCTTTAACACCGGCAATATTTATAACGAAAATGCCATTAAAACTAGAGGACAATATGGCGATGGGGATACTTATTCCTCGGGTGAATTTGAAGTGGAAACGGCGGGAATTACCTTCTTAATGAATGGACAGTATGCCCAGATTAAAGATAGTGCCAATTATGGGACGGTTGCTTCCAATGCTACGACTACCAATGGCTGGGTAAATTCGTCCGGGATTGCGGTAAGAAATGAAAAAACCGAAAACGGGACCGATTACGGTGCTAGTTCGACCGCCGGTTCCCATTTTGGAAAAGTTCAATTCTCCATTAATTATGGTAAGGTCTATGCTTGGAATCGTGTTGATGAATCTAATTATGGGGTGAACAATGAATCACGATGTAAAGCTTCGGGCATTTTAGCTTTGGGTGTTTTAAGCACCATCAATGTCCTTAATTATGGGAATATTTATTCTCGTTATGTTGCCAGCGGAATGTACGGTTTTGTTTTCTTCCAAAAGTTTTCGATCGGCGTTAATGAAGTTTTTATTGCCAACTCGATTAACTATGGTGACATTCGGCGCTTAATTGCGACGGGAACGGGAAACGATTGTCCGTTTTATTATGATGCAGCAAACCAAGATACCGCCGTTCCGGCTACCCAAATTGACCAAACTTATGTTGCCAAGACTTCGGCCAATTCAGAATATGCTTTTGGAGCCTTAATCGGGAAAATCCATACCAATTCAACCTCATGGAATTTCATAAGCGGGAATTTTTCCATCCGTAATGTTGTCTTTAGTTATCTAATTAATTTTGATGAAATTGCAGATATCATCGGTAAATCACCTAATGCAACTTATTACACCGACGAAAACCTTGTTACCAGCATCAACCAATATATGGCCACTGTTCGTTTAAGTGATGGTTCCATTTATCCCTTTAATCGCATAAAATCCTATTCCTTGGATACGGATCCATTAACCGGCCAAGATGGCCGCAATGGCACCACCTATATGGGTATTTTTAATGAAGCCTTTTCGTTAAGAACGCCACCAACGACCTTTAACTTTGATACCGACCAATTTATTGCTGACTACATTCAGTTTATTCCTTATTCCAAAGTTAATACGGCCTTGGCTGCAGAAATCAATCTTGATGAAATTGGCCAACTTGAGGGCGATAATGTCGGGATTTATGCTCTTTCCAGTGCTACCGGGATTTTAAATGGTGAATTCCTTCCCGACAATATGAACTTATCCGGCTTAAATCCCCGTTTGTTTGATGAAAACGGCTTGGTAATCAGTGATGATACTTGGCAAAATGTAATCAATTCAGGGGGGGAAACGCCTTTCAATAAATTTTATATTGGAATGAAGCAATTAATAAAATCGATTGCATCCACCATCTTTGATATGGAATTGGTTTGTGATCAGGATCCATCGATTATTATCCGTGATCCGGTTGTTGATCAAAGTAACAAAATTGTTACTTTCTATGTAGCGAGTAACTCGGATGCGGCTAGCGGCTCAACATTTACTACAAGAACCTTAACTGCCTATACGGAAGCTGCGGAAGGAGTACCGGGAGCGATTTTTGTTCCGGATACTTATAATAGCACGACCGGGAAATATGTCGGACATTATAAGAAGGATGCGAACAATAATTATTCGACCGTCGGTCCTTATCATTCTTCAGGAAATTATGAGATAACTTTCAGTGCTAAGACATCATGGGCGAGAAACACCTATACTAAGAGTACGGAGACCTATCAAGACAGAAATGGCAATTCTTACAATTTATATACTTACAATAATAATCCAAGTTCTCGGATTACCGGGTTTACCATTACCGGAAGGACTGCCGTTGCTTCTGGTTACGGGGCATATCGCCAAATTAATACCAATAACTATGTTTATGTCGGACCGACGGAAGAAGCAGTGACCTATGAAATAAATACCTTTTCTGGGGCCATTTATTCCGATAACGGAAAAACTTTTTCGATTAATTTAGATGGCAATACTTATCAATTAGCGCAAAAAGCGTCCTTGTATTATAATTACAATGACCAAAATCATTTATACAGTGGCAATACCGGAGCCAAAATTCCGATTTTATCCGGTATTTATGGCACTGTCTATGATGGCGGAACCTTAATTACACCGATGGAGAATTTCTATGGTTTGGTGCGGACTTATGCGGAAGCCTATGAATATGATCCTTTGGATGAAAGCGGCGACCCCTATACTTTCTCGGATTACAAAATACGGATTGTCCGGATTGCCGATCAAAGCTTTACGAATTTAAATACCTTATTAGTTAATGGCGCTAATGCTAAGCCATCCAGTATCCCGAATCTTAAAAATGTGACCGCTACCAGTCAGATTGCTTATAAACCAAGCGGTAGTAGCCAAGGGACGGCGAGCTTTACTTATGCGACCAACAATATTCCCCATTTAGCGGATTTGTTGCCGGTTACTTTTTTCACCGATGCTTTGGGTAATGATGTTGATCCGTCTTTATACAGCTTAACGGGAGGGATTGTCACGACCAGTGGCAGTTTTAATCCGGTGAGTGGTACTTGGGGAGCGGGGACGGTTTCCTTTTCCTTGGCAACGACCCAAAATTTACCAAGCGGTAATTATAAGGTTTCCATTGTTCTCTCTTCGTTTGATGTCTATGTCCTCAATTTTACCAAACAGCAAAGCCCGGAAGCTCTCGTCACCAGTTTTGTCTTCAACAATCAAGTGGTGACATTATCCAATTCAGAAACATCATATACTTCGGAAATCCCTTATGGTATCTTTTATCGTAGCACGGACAGTCAAACTAATTTGGTCAACTTTAGTAATTTGTCCAGCATTTCCAATGTTTATTATAATAATCTAACGGGTGCTAATTTACCAAGTTATTTAAATGCTTTAGAGATTTCTCCTTATGCGACTTTGACTTCAATTAGTTTAAATGTCAGCATGTATGATACTTATCGTCACCGGTATGCGATTACCTATAATATCAGGGCCGAAAATGGCAATACGGCCACTTTTACCCACTACTTATTGGAAAAAGAGGTTAATCTTAATGTTGTGGAATCGTTTGTGGATGGTAATGCTGTGGAGTCACCGTATAATGTTGTTGCCTTTGAGCGGGAAGATTCACCAACCGTTCGCTTAAACTATAATTTTGCTAATGTTTATATTCCCGATTCTTCCTATTTAACGGTTGCACCTAGTTTTTCAGGCTCGGGGACGGCGGTTGAAGATCTTCATTACTTTATTGATACTTTCCGTACCTATGGTTTTGAAGTCGATTTCAGTGCTGATGCTCCGGTGGGGGCATATCACTTCACCATGAGTTTTGCTAATTCCGCCCAAATTACTCCTAGCATCAATGTTTCTTGGAACTTAACTTTCCAAGAGGTTACGATTACGAAAAAACTCAACAACAACAGTCACTTATCACAAATCAACTTTGTAACGGATACGGTCTTTACCGGTTTGGACACGGTGATGGATATCGCCTTGTTAACGGATGTAAGCTATCAGGGTTATTTGGATGATCGAACCTCACGGGAAATTATTGTTTTACCGACCAGTGGTATTAGTTATAATGATTATTTGAATTATCAAGAATATTGGGTGATTGGTCAGGTTCAAAGAACTAATTTAAGTTATTATGCCCCAACCTTTACCCTGCCTTTAGGGGCCAGTATTTATCGCATTATTGATGAAGACAATGCGGATGATCCTTTGCTTCAATCGACGGATTTTAGCACGGACTTTAATCCAATCGGTGATGGGACAACTTTCAATTTCGTCCATTACCGGGTTTATGCGGAAGATTATGATAAAGATAATCCGACTTATAATACCCATTACACCGATTATCATGTTGCTGTTCAAGACGTCACCAACAATATTCGCTTTGAAATAACCGTTGTCATTGATTCAAGTATCAGTCCGATTATTTTCGACAAACTATTTATTACCCTTAATATTGATGATGATCCCCTTGATGATGTTCCGGTCATTACTTCCATGTCTTTGTTTTCCTACTTTTACAAAACCAATTATACCGGAACCCAAGTTAAGTTTAACAGTAGTATGTCCGGTAATTATACCGTTGTCATCGATTTACCGACGGAATATGACTTTGAATTATACTTTCCTTCCTCATATGTCGTCGTTGACGGTCACGGATTCTATATTGCCAACTCGATTATTCCACGGAAATTTGAGTTCACCGTAACGATTATTGAATCCAGTTCAACGGATGATTGGGGACAGCGATTAATCGTCAATTATGTTATTTCCTAATAAAATAATCCCAACCCTTGTTTGCGGTTGGGATCTTTTTTATTTGGAAAAAGGTGGATAGTTGGGGGTGCCATAACCGGTAATCGTTCGATGTTGGAGGGGGTAGCTTCTTTGGGCAACGCGGTCGGCGGTATTACCTTCAATGGTGTAGACATAAGTTTTGTCACTACCGGTAACAATTCCGGTGTGGGAAGCACCATTACTAAGGAAAAAGATGATATCACCTTTTTTAGGTTGGTAGTTTTCTTTATATTGGAATTGCTTTCTTTGTTCGAACCATTCGCGCCCGACGGTGCAAGCGGCATATTTGGGAATGATGGCCGTGGAAATTCCGGCTTCATTGGCACACCAGGAGACAAACATTGCACACCATTCCCCATTGGGAATGCCCCACCAATCACCGTATTTGGTGTCGTTATTATATCCTTCCACATAACCTTCTTCGTTTAAGGCGACTTCGACTAAGCGACTGGCATAATCAACATTGGGTTTTCCAAAGACGGTAACTTTAATGGTACCATAGATATCATTGGAGAGTGGTGAGAAAGCGGCGATTTCCGCAACCCCCGGGGCCACGCCGAAGACTTTTCCGCCACTGGCGGCCATGGCCACTTGATTGTCATAACTCTTCCAAAAATAATAATCTAAGTTAGTAGCACCATCAATTGCTAATTGGATGCTTTCTCCGGCCGGGATGAAAGCTTCAATAGTGGGAGAGGACAAAATCATGCGCCCCGCCCCAATTTCGCCGTGGGCATCTTTAATAGAACTGGTTTCGCCAACCTTAATTGTTAAGCTTGCTTGAATAGCGGGATTAGATTTTAAAGTAGCAATGATGCTTACTTCGCCATGCTTAAGGGCAGTTATGATATTGTTATTTAAGGAAATAACATCGGGATTGCTTAAGCCCCAGTGAAAACTATCAAAGCTGGCTCCGAGCGTCGCTTCGTTTTTCATCAAAATGACAGTGGACATTCCCAACTTTAAATAATTGCTTGGGGCATAAAGCACAGGGCTTAGTACTTTGCCCGCTTCCACAATCACCTTCAAGCTTGCCGTAATGGTAAGACCGGGGACGGTGACGGTTAAGGTGGTACAACCAATGCTTTGCGCTTTAATTAGTCCGTTTTCGATGCTTGCAATATTGTCCTTTGAAAAAGCAAAATGAAGTTCATCAAAACTAATATTTTGTAATCTCAAAGGGAGGCTACGTCCTTCATTGGTTTTTAAGATGATTTCCTCTTGAAAGAAAGCGAGGGATTTTTCTCCCTCGTCGCCTTCCACAATCACCTCAATGCTTGTGGATATCGAAAGACTGGGAACCGTGACCGTCAAGCTAGTAGTCCCAATATTGAGGGCTTTGATACTTTCATCTTCAATGATGGCAATATTGTCCTTTGAAAAAGCAAATTGAAGTTTATCAAAGCTAATATTTTGTAATTCCAAGGGGAGGCTAGAGCGTTCATTGATTTTTAAGATGATTTCTGGTTGGGAAAAAGTGACGGAAGCGGCTTCTTCCGTACAGCCAAAGAAAGTAAAAGCAAAAAAGAGCAAGATGATGAATAAATATTTTTTCATAATAACCTCATATTGCTCATTATTATATCAAAATCGTCGTCATCTGGCAATTTTAATCATAAATAAGTTTCGAAAAAGGATTTTTTGTAGTATAATCATAATAGAGAAAGAAACGATGCCTAACAAAGACTTATTTAAGCCCATCATCCCCCCACCAGCAGAAAGTTCCAGTTCCTTAATTGGGACTTTGGGGGAAAAAACCATCCATCGACTTGTGAAGACTTATTTAGAACCTGATGGCCAATTTCATGAAATTAAAATCGGTTCTTACTATGCGGATATTTATCGCGATGGTCACATTACCGAAATTCAAACCGGGAATTTTAATAAGCTCCGCGCTAAACTGGCAGCCTTTTTACCGGCTTATATTGTGGAAGTCGTTTATCCCAGTTATGCTAGGAAATGGTTACGCTGGCAGGATGAAAGTGATGGCTCTTTATCCAAACCACGCTTGTCACCAAGCCGGGGGACTTATTATCGCGTTTTTTCGGAACTCTACAAAATCAAAGCTTTTTTAGTCCATCCCCATTTTCGCTTACGGATTATTTTACTTGATTGGGAAGAACACCGTTATCTTAATGGTTGGAGTCTTGACCGTAAAAAAGGCTCGCTTCGTAAAGAATGCTTACCCTTAGCGATTGTTTCGGAAGTGGCAATTCCTTCGCCTGCTGACTACATTAAATTAGTTCCTGTGGCTTTGAAGTCCCCCTTTACAACCCGTGATTTTGCGAAAGCCGGCTCTTTAAGTTTAAAGCAAGCCCAAAAAGCGGTTTTAGTTTTGGCTTTTTTAAACATCATTCAGTTGATGGGAAAACAAGGGCGTTTCCATCTTTATGAAATCAACTAAGAATTTGTGGAAAAATGGATGATAAAGAAGTATAATAGATAAGGAAAAGGAGATAGTAATATGGGAAGAGCACATGAAGTTCGGGCCGCTTCCATGGCAAAAACAGCGGCCGCCAAAAGTAAATTGAATGCAAAATTTAGCATGCTCATTTATCGAGCTGCCAAAACGGGGATCCCTGATCCTGAAGTCAATCAAAACTTAAAAAAAGAAATTGAAAAAGCAAAAAAAGCACAAATTCCGGCTGATTTAATTAAAAGAACAATTGAAAAAGCCAAAGGTGGGGCGGATGACGCTTATACAGAAATCAGATATGAAGGCTTTGGTCCCGGTAATTCACAAATTATTGTCGAATGCTTAACGGATAATGTTAACCGAACCTATACCGCCGTTCGAACTATTCTATCGAAAACGGGGTGCAAAATGGGTGTTCCCGGCAGTGTCACTCACATGTTTAGCAATCAAGCCATTTTTAGCTTTGAAGGTTTTACGGACGAAGAAACATTGGATTTGTTAGTTGCTGCCGATTGTGATGTCACCGACATTCAAATTGATGAGGGGATGGTTAGTGTTTTTGCACCCTCGACGGAATATTCGAAAATCAAAGCGGCTCTTAGTGAAGCCAATCCGGAAATTGAATTTTTAGAGGATAAATTGGCTTGGATTCCGATGTCATATATTACTTTATCGGAAGAAGATGTCCCGTCAATGCAAAGAGTTTTGACTTTACTTAATGAAGAAGATGATGTTCAGGAAGTCTTTCATAATGTGGAAGGATTACCGGCTTTGGAAGAATAACAGCAAGAGGACTAAAATTAGTCCTCTTGTTGCTTTTCATATTCAATTTGTTTGTTTTTAAGCCACTTTATCGTTCTTAAGATTCTAACAAATATATTTGCTTGTTGATAATGGCCTTTCGCATAAGGAATTTGTTGACGCTCAAGCCATTGTTCGAAGAAAGCTAGGGAATCACAAAATTCACGATAATCTTTTTGGTCAAAGCCGCGCCATGCGGAATCCGCCAAAGCCGCTAAGCGGGGGAACATGTGAAAGAATAATTTATCTTCCGTAGCAATCCATTCCGTCCATAAACAAGCTTCCAGTCCGAGGATGGCATGGCTTCTTATTTGTTTGTTTAATAGGGGATTATAAGAATAAACTTTTTTTAACGGGGTCATGCTATAGGGATAATCTAGATAATAATTAAAGAACGGAGATAGGATGATTTGATGGCCCCGACTTTGAGCTAAAGCCGTCCTTTTCCAAGTAAAAGGTTTCCAATGTTGGATAATGAGACTAGCATCAAGCACTTCACCCGCAATATCGTTCCAAACAAGGGGGATAATTTTTTTGCTTTTTAAAAATTGACTTAGTTGCTTAATTAAATGGGTTTGTAAACTTAAAAAATGCGGAAGCTGGTGTTTTTTTAGCGCTTGTTGGCAGTGTTTACATTTTTTACATTCTCCTAGTTTAACTTCATCACTTCCTAAATGAAAATAACGGGGTTGAAAGAGGCTAATCATTTCTTCAATTAAAGTTTGAAGAAAGCTTAATAGTTGTTCATTTCCTAAGCACATTATTTCTTTCGCAATCCCATAAGTGGTTCTGATGGCTAATTGTTCATGGTGTGATAAATGGGGGTAAGCCGCTAAAATCGCCCCCGCATGTCCGGGAAGATCAATTTCCGGGACAACGGTGATGTTTTTCTGCGCCGCATAGGCCACAAGGTCAATAATTTCTTCTTGGCTATAATAGCCCTTGGTGCTTGCCGGGAAGTTGCTTTGGTTTTCATGAAGTTTGGGGAAAACCTTGCTTTCAATCCGCCAGCCTTGGTCATCGGAGAAATGCCAATGAAAGACATTTAGTTTTAGTTGGGCCATCACATCGATGACTTTTTTGATGGTAGTGATGGGGAAAAAATGGCGGGCCACATCTAACATTAAACCGCGGTAGGAAAAGGCGGGGAAGTCATCAATTTCTTGGGCCTCAACAAAAACTTGCTTATTTTCTTCTTTAATTAAAGCTAAAAAGGTGGCGATGCCATAGGCCATGCCTTGTTTGTCTTTGGCACTAATCGTTATTTGCTCACTGGTGATAGAAAGATGGTATTGTTCATCCTGCAAGTGAAAATCTAAGAGGAGATTAAAAGTGCTAAACGATGAAAAAAGGAGTGGCGTTTGCCACTTTTGCTCCCAAAACAGGGCGAGGGGTTTTATTTCTTCGGAAAACACTTGAGCATAATTAATGCTTTGTTTGGGGCTTAACAAAAACCATCCGGGGTTCTTTTTTTGGTAACGGGGTTTAGGAAACATAAGGCACCTCGCTTTTATTATAGCGAAAATCAATCAACATGTAAAGGCTAGCTGTGGTCAATTTTTTCTTGAGATATTATTTGCTTTCGTTTATAATATAAAAAGAGGTGTTTTATGGAAGCAAAAGTTTTTTTCACATCAATGCGCATTAGAAACCGTGAAAGTTTATTGGATCGCTTGGAAAACTTAGTTAAAACGGCCGGCTTGGAACAAATCGATTTTCAAAATAAATTTGTGGCCATCAAAGTTCATTTTGGCGAGCCGGGAAACTTAGCATATTTACGACCTAATTATGCCCGCCGGATGGTTAGCGTTATTAAAAGCTTGGGTGGGAACCCTTTTTTAAGCGATTGTAATACTTTATATGTTGGTCGCCGGAAAAATGCTTTGGAACATTTGAGCGTCGCGATGGAAAACGGTTATAATTATTTTCAAACCGATTGCCATGTCATCATTGGTGATGGTTTGCGCGGCACCGATGAAGCGTTAATTGACATTAATGGCGAATTTGTGAAGCAAGCTAAAGTAGGACGGGCCTTTGCAGACAGTGATATCATTATTTCGATGAATCATGTCAAGGGTCATGGTTTGGCCGGTTTTGGGGGCGCCCTCAAAAACTTGGGAATGGGCTGTGCTTCGCGAGCCGGAAAGCATGAAATGCATTCGTCGGGAAAACCCTTTATAAATAGTCAAAAATGCCGCTCTTGTTTATCCTGTCTTAAGAATTGTGCCGTTAAAGCCATTTCCTTGCGTGATGGCAAAGCGTGGATTGATCACAATCTCTGTGTTGGTTGTGGGCGCTGCATTGGTGTTTGTAATTTTGATGCGGTTCAAGTTGATTGGAACGAAAGTAGTGTCAAAATGAATCAAAAGATTGCCGAGTATGCCCTAGCGGTCGTTAAAGGAAAACCCCATTTTCATATCAACTTCGTCATCGATGTTTCTCCGGATTGTGATTGTGTAGCCAGCAACAATGTTCCCATTGTTAACAACATTGGTTTTTTAGCTTCTTTTGACCCGGTGGCTCTTGACCAAGCCGCCTCCGATCTCATCAATCAAGCCCCGATGATTAATGACTATCCAAGTAATCATCAGGATCACTTTCAAAGTCTTAATCCCTATACTTCTTGGGCGGCCGGTTTAAGCCACGGTGAAAAAATCGGTTTAGGTTCTCGCACTTATCAATTGATTGAGGTCAAATAAAATGGGAAAACGGATTATTGATTTAGAAACATGGGCGGGAAAAAAGCATTTTTAATGGTTTTCTCAATACCAAGCTCCTTATTATGGGGCGACAACGACGATGGACATAAGTCTTTTCTTGGCTTTTCTTCGTCAACACCAATTGCCGTTTTTTCCCAGTTTCATGTATGTAGTGGTGAAAGCCTTAAATACGATTCCCGAATTTCGCTTACGCATCCAAAACGGCCAAGTTATTGAATATGATATCATCCATCCCGCCTTTACGGTAATGACGGATACGGGCATTTATGATAACTGCGATGTGGAGTGGCAAGCGTTTAAGGAATATTTAATTGCCGTTAAAGCAAAAATGGCGGCGACCAAAAAGGGAGATATTTCTTCTTTTCATGATTTAATGGACCAAAGGATGGATCAATTCTTTATCAGTAGCATTCCGTGGATTAATTTCACTTCCGCCATCCATCCGATGGCCGGGAATGATTTCGATTCCGTTCCCCGGATTTTATGGGGGAAATACTATGAAGAAAACGGGAAAACCCTGATTGCTTTACAAATTCAAGCTCACCATGCTTTAATCGATGGCTATCCTTATTGTTTGGGGATTTTGAAGATTCAAGAAATGCTTAATGATCCGCAAACTTATTTAGTCTAAAGGAGTAGAAGAAGAGGAGAAAAAATGAACAAACTTAGCCGTTTAGAAACAATCCTAACTAATAATCAATTAGTAGGCGGGGGGTATTTAGTTCTCCACAAAGAAAACGACCAATTTACTATCGCCAGTCATTACGAAAGGGGGCTTGCTAATCGGGAAACTGGTCAGGCGCTCTCCCTTGAGACAATTTTTCGGATTGCATCGGTTTCGAAAATGGTCGTCGCCTTAGCGATGATGTCATTTGTGGAAAAAAAGAAAGTGACGATTGACAGCGATATCGGTGATATTTTAGGCTATCGGGTTCGCAATCCTCATTTTCCCCATCATCCTATTACCATCAAAATGTTAATGACCCAAACCTCCAGCTTAACCGATGGTTATAGCGATGAAACGCCAACGCTTCGAGGCTATAATGGGGTTAATGGACAGCATTTTGCGGTCAAATTAGCTGATTTATTAGTTCCCAATACGGGACCATATTATACCGATTGTACTTGGGATCAACGTGAACCGGGCTCAACCTTTATTTATTCCAATTTTGGCTGCGGTATTTTAGCATGTTTAATTGAAAAATTAAGCAATGAGCCCTTTGTTCACTATGTGAAGAAAACCATTCTTGATCCCTTACAAATTGATGCGAGCTTTCAAGCCACAACGATATCTCGGCCCGATTTAATTGCCTCGCTTTATTATGCCAAGCCCCAAACAGGGTTTGTCTTGGCTCGCTCGCAAGCGGATTTTATCAAGGCTGTTTATCCTTTATTTACCTTAGGCGATAATTTTCGGGGCCCGGCCGGGGGAATGTTCATTAGTTTAAGGGGACTTGCGCGGATTGCGGAATTGTTTTTAAACCGTGGTGTCGTTCAGGGAAAGCGCCTTTTCCAAACCGAAACCATTGATTTAATGCTTGCTAAACACTGGCAGGGGGCGAATGATGAATATTATGCGAAAGGCCTACAAATTCGTTTCCTTCCTTTTGAGCGTCTTTTAAAAGGGCATACCGGCTCCGCTTATGGTTTGTCTAGTTTATTATTCTTTAACGAAGAAACGCAGACGGCCCTTTGTTTTGCCAGTAACGGGGGATATTTCTATCCGGCTGCTCTAGGTTTAAATCAAGTGCAAGAACAATTAATCAGGGCTTATTATGAAGAATTTGTACAAAAGAAACTTTAATCAAGGGGAATATCACTCTTGGACGCTTTTATCAAATTATAGGAGGGTTTTATGTTAATCAGTTTTTCCATTAGCAATTTTATGTCCATTGGCTCCAAACAAACACTGTCCATGATTCCCAGCTTGCCAACAAGCCCAAAAAAACATATGCTTCGGGTTGATGAGCGAGAGCTTTTAAAACATGCCGTTATTTTTGGTGCTAATTCATCGGGAAAAAGTAATTTTTTGCGAGCAATGGCCTTCGGAAAGCAAATTGTTTTAGCAGGATTATCTCCTAAATTTAAATTTGCTTATTCCAAATTGGGCGATGATTCCCAACCACGGATTACCACTTGGGAGTATACCTTTTTTATCAATCACCACTTTTTTAGCTATGGTTTTAGTGTTAATTTTAATACTTTAGAGATTGTTGAAGAATGGCTATTGGAAATTGACCCGCAAACCGACCACAGTCACTTATTATTTGAGCGTCATGTTGCCGAGCAAAGCTTTTATTCGCCAATCAATAATTATCATCTCGCTGGTTCGGATGTAAAAGCGAAGATGTTACTGGTAAGTGATTACCATCGTCATTCGCAAATCAGTGTTTTAGCAACCGTTTACCAATGGTTTGCCAAGCATTTAGTTGTCGTAATGGAGGGACAGGCACTTAAACGCTGGGGGCGAGTCGATGAAGATTACCAAAACACTTTTTTAAAGCTTATTGCTGATTTTGACACGGGTATTGAAGCGATTGCCCTTGAAACTATGGCTCTTGATGATTTCCAAGCGCTGATAGCTCCTCATTCGCTTTCTAGTTTGGCGCTTGACTCCTTGCAAGAACCGTATTATGCCGTGCTGATTAATAATCAATTATATCGCCTTCGTTTTGTACAAGAAGAATTAGTGGAAGTGTCCTTGGTCTTCTTTAAACATCGAAATAGTCCTTTCTTGTTTTCTTTTGGGGAAGAATCCGACGGCACCAAACGGATTATTGAATTAACTGATTTTTTAATCAATGCTTGTGCGGATACGAGCTATGTTTGGGATGAGCTTGATCGTAGCATTCATCCTTTGTTATTAGAAAAGTTTTTGGAAAAATACTGGGAAATATCGCTCCCTAATCAATTAATTTTTTCAACACATGAGACCCATTTGTTAGCCCGAAATTTATGGCGGCGGGATGAAATTTGGTTTATGGAAAAAGCTTTGGATCAATCTTCCAAACTGTATTCCCTCGATATTTTTAAAGAGCGCTTAAGCAAACAATTAGCAACTTCATATTTAGAAGGACATTATGGCGGCATTCCCAATCTTAATCTCAAGGATGAACAATAATGGCTATTCGCGAACATATCAGTTTAGTTAATCGTTACCCCGCCGCTCGCGTCGGGACGGTTGAACCGTTTCGAACATATTATCTCATCATGGAGGGAACCAATACCGAACCCCAATATTTTCGCTTGTTGGAAAAGAAAATGTTGAGGAATAATCTTCGCCATAAAATTCGTTTTGTTTTTTTGGAGAGAACCGAAAACGATGTCGGCAGTAATTCACCCCGCCAATTACTTAATTTTCTCCTAACTTATCAACAAGAAAAGAATGATCCCGATGGTCAGTATGTCATGATTTTTGATCGCGATAGTTTTAAAAACCATCCTCATCCTTTGCAAAGCTATTTAGATTTCTTAAAAAAAACCAAAAAGTTGGCAATCAAAAAAGTGGTTAGCAGTCCCTGTTTTGAAATTTGGTTATTACTGCACCACCCTCAATTTGTGAATCAATATTTACGGGGAAAAGAAGAACAATTACTGGAAAACCCGCGGCTTTCATCCTCGTTTACTTTTGCCAGTCGCCTCGTTTATGATTTGTTCGGTTTTAATCCGAAAACGGAAATTCCTCATCATTTCCTCGACCACTTGCCAACGGCCATGCGTCAGCGTTATGAACTAACGACCGATTTATACTTGTTGGGTGATCATCTCGGTGAAAACATCGGCGATTTAATCAAGGAATGGCAAGAAGATCCGCGCCAATTAAGTTAATTATGATGACATTTATCAGCAATAATATCATTGTTTTATTCGCCTAATTTATGTATAATGTAAGTAGAAAGAGAGGTGTTTGGATATGAACCGCTCCATTAAACTGCTGCAACTGGATGAAGATATCATTACAAAATTAAAAGATCACAACATCTGTCAGGTCAACCATTTAATTAATTTCCATTATGAAAAAGAAGGCTTTTCCCAAGTCGAAACCAAGATGATTGTTGATGCTTTTGACTTATATAAACAAGAAGAATTGACAAAAGAATTAAGGGGAAGGGTAAATTATTTTCCGTTGGAATATTTGGATGAAAAATATTCATTTGGGGAATTGGGCCTTTCCCTTCGTGCATTTAACGGTTTGACGCGCAACCAAATAACAACTGTTTCGCAAATCTTAAAAACAATTATTCATTTTGAAATATATGAATTAGATCATTTAGGGGCTAAGTCGATTGCGCAAATCATGACCATTGTTAAGGACATTGTTGCCCGGGAAGACTTAGCAAAATATTTACCAATTTACGCTTCCCTTCATCGCTTTGATGATTTTACTTTAACGGAAATTGGCTTTTTTGAGCAAATGGTCAAAAAACTTTCCGCCCTTGGTTTCGATACATTGGGGAAACTCCGTTTTGGCTATCTCAATGGGACCTTGGGGACATTATTCAATTATAAAACGATGCAAAGTTTTACGCGTAAACTTGCTGAATATTTTTCGTTTACGGCCGATGATGATTTCCAGTTTTTCCAATTATATCTTGTCGATAATTGCTTTGGTAAAATGTCCTGGACGGATATTTTAAGCATCATCGGAACTAAAGATCCCCTTTATTTAGAACAACTTAAAAAGCGTTTACAGGGATGCTGTGAATTGCTTGTTAATGAAGAAGGCGTGCGGCTACCATATTTTCGGGAGAAGATTAAGAACAGTTCTTTGAAAGAAGAAACGAAGGCTATTTTGGAAGCTCGTTTTCAGGGCATGACGCTCCAAAAAATTGCTTCCTTATTCCACAAAACGCGGGAACGCATCCGCCAAATTATTCGGGACCGCATGGCGCAAATCCCTTTATATTTGGAAAAAGCCTTGGTTAAGGAATATAATCGCTTTGTTTGGCATCCGGAAGTTTTTAAACGGGTTTATGCCATTGATGATTTTTCTTTTAATGTGGTTAAATATTTAGGTGAAAGAATCAGTTTTAAAGAGAAATATGAATACCCCCAAGCTTATATTCAGTCCCTAATGGATCAAGGTCGGATTCAAGCTTTTTCCTTAGCTGGCTTCCAAGAATATTTTCCGAAACAATTTGCTCCGAAAATGCTGATTTATGGAAAAACTTATGATGTGATGACGAAAAAACAATTCCTAGAATTTGTCATTGAGCACTTCATTCCCAAAAAAGGTTTGCATAAAAGCCAAATTGTTCACAGGGCTAATCAAGTTGCTGCGGAAAACCACCTTGATTTCGCCTATGATAAATTCATTGATGATGTTTCCAATACGATTTTGGGTTTGCGCTACACTCGTTATTATGATTACAGCCTCATTACGCCCAAAGTAAAAGAAGGTTTAGCAAAGATATTAAACGAAGTCGATGGTTTTTATTCCTGCACTTATTTTTACCGCAAGCATTATGAGTTTTTAAAAACGATTGATATTCGTGACGGTTATGAATTACATCAGTTATTACGGAAAATATTCCAAGATGATGAAGCCTATCAACAGCGAATTGCTTTTAATCGTCAACCCATGATTGGACTGGTGGGCATGAGCTTTGGTGATTTTATTTTCCAAACTTGGAAAACCTTAACTGCTCCCCTGCCTTTAGATGATTTTATCGATCGCTTAATTGAAAATCATGGTTTTCATCCGGGAACGCTTATTAACATCATCAACCAAACCTTAAGTGATTATATTTGTTTCCATACTTTATATAACCGTAAACCACTTTTAACGGCCGCTACAAAACAAAAAATGAAAGCCATCCTCGTTGATGAGTTTTACGAATTAGAGGAGTTAAAAGGCATTCTTGAAAAGCAAGGTGTTCAACTTCAAGATTATCAATATTTTTCTAACTTATGGTTGGATGAATTTGGTTATAAAACTCATGATGTCAATTATGTTATCAAAAAAACTTATTCATCCATCAAAACGCTCTTTTTTGAAAAAGTCCTTTCCCATGATGAATATGTGATTACTCCTAAAGACCGTCAAATGCGGGAAACAACTTTAATATTATTTATTGAAACCTTGAGATTTTCTTATTCCATGTTTTTGATTGACAATGAACGATTAATTTCGATGAAGAAATTAGCAAAACAAGGAGTTTCCGAACAAAGTTTACGCAATTATGTTGCCGCTCTTGCGGAATATCTTCCGCATGATGAATATTTTACCTATCAAAGTTTAGTCAATGAACAATATTATTTACATCATCCGGCTTTTCAGATTGTGGAAGATTATCATCTTCACCCCGATATCATCATCGGCTTAATCCGTAATGTCAAGGGCATCAAAAAGACCACCAAAGGCAATTTGTTTAAGATTTCTTCCCAACCATCAATCATTGGGGAATTCCTTAAACGCTTACAAAAACAACACCAATTTGCTGATGTCGATCAATTACAACAATTTGTTAAGGATCATTATGGATTGGTTGTCAAAAAAACATCTTTTAGTACTAACAAATAAGAGGATATTATGAAACTAAAATTGATTTTTCTTTTTGCCCTATTAATGGTATTAATGGGCTGTCAAGCGCCAAGGCTTGAAATAAGCATTGACGGTCCCACGACCATTTTCGAGGGCGAAACCATTCAATATGCCATCACCTTTAATCCGGCCACTACCCAAAAAAAACTTAATTGGGAATCAAGTAATCCGGAAGTAGCCACCGTTAATGAAAACGGGCAATTAATCGCTTTAGTAGCCGGGGAAATACGCTTATTTGCCCGGCTTCAGGACAACCGCCAAGTTTATGCGTATATTGATGTGACGATTAAACCCCTGACGATGACTATCGTCGGTCCTAGGGAAATATCGGCATATGAAAGCGTTTCGTATACCATCACCTTTAATCCCGACTCCCTTCAGAAAACAGTTAATTGGGAGTCAAGTAATCCGAAAATAGCCACCGTTAATGAAAACGGACAATTAACCGGTCTAAAAGCCGGGCAAGTGCGGTTAGTGGCTCGGCTTGTTGATAACAGCAATGTTAATACTTATATCGATGTCACGATTAAACCGCTCGTGATTGAAGAAATAATGATTACGGGAAAAACCACCTTGGCGTGGAAAGAAAGTTTTACTTATTCGGCTTCCTGTCTCCCTCTTTATGCTCCGAAGCAATTTCAATGGTCGAGCAGCGATGAAGTGATTATTGCGATTGATGAAAATGGTCGAGCGGAAGCACGCCAAATTGGTGAGGCGATTATTCGTGCTAGCAGTATCATTGACCCAAGCGTTTATAAAGAAGTGCTTGTTAGCGTTGTTCATGGTCCTCTTGCGACCTTAGTTATTGAGGGGGGAGAAGAAGTTTATGTTGGGTCAACGCTCGCCTTAAAGGCTTTTGATGGTCATGAAGATGTTAGTGAATATATTGATTGGACAATTGATGATGAGCAAAAAGCCACCATCAATACCCGAGGAATTATTTCCGGCTTAGTTGCCGGGACCGTAATCGTGACGGCAACTTCCAAATTAAATCCGGAATTATCGACTACCAAACAAATCACCATCGTTTTTCGCAACTATTTATATTATCAAACCAAAATCCTCATGATTGATCAAGTTAATTACCAGATGGAATTACTCGATTGTCCAACAACCAAATTTAGTGCGACGACCAAAGTTAAGCAAAAACTTGGGGATAAGATAATTAATTTGTCCTTATCCGATTTAATGCTCGGCATGGAAAATGTTTATGCTCAGATTGATGTTGAAGCCAATCTTATTTCGGCCCTCTTAATCGATGGTGAAATTGGCTTTTCCAATATTCGTGTTGGCATTAGGAAGGCGATAAATGATATTGCTCTTGATGCGACTTTATATCATGATGTCGTAGAGTTTTCGGTTTTGGAAAATATGGTTTTGAAAACATTTGATGGTGCGCAATCGCTTGCCATCAGTGAAGGCAGCAATTTAACTTTCACTTACCTAAATGGTCAAATTGAAGTCAAACGCGGTAATGACATCATCATGAAGACAGCTAAACGCTTGCTTTTACAATCCTTAGGAAATAATGAAAATATTCAGTTTTTGAGTATTACGCGGGCCAATGGCAAACCTTATTATCACGGCAATATGGAAGTGGCGATTAAAAACAATCGTTTATTGGTTGTTAACGATCTTAACTTGGAAAAATATTTATATAAAGTGCTGCCGAGTGAAATGCCTTCCAGCTTTGGTTTGGAAGCTTTAAAAGCTCAAGCCATTGCTGCTCGAACCTATGCCTATATGGATGTCTTTAATAAAGCGACGCAAGCATATGGATATACAGTTGATGATTCCGTCAAATCCCAAGTTTATAATAATCAAAATACTAATGAGATATCAAAAAGGGCCGTCAATGAAACGGCCGGACAAATCATGACTTATAACGGAACACCGGTTTCGGCTTATTATTATTCAACATCTTCGGGCTTGACTGCCAGCGGTCATGAGGTGTGGATTTCTAAGCAAGTTGGGAGTGAAATTCCTTACTTAATTGGTCAGAATTTGGCCCAAGATGATTTAGGAAAGACCATCAGTTTTGATTATCGGGATGAAGCAAGCATGTTGGCTTTTTTCAAAACCATCAAAATGAAGACACCGGAAAGTGCACTTTCCAAGTATCATCGTTGGAAAGTCAGCTTTACAAAAACGCAATTAACCACGACGCTTAATAAAAATCTCAAATTAACTTACAGTGCCACTCCGCAACTGGTGTTAACTAAAAAGGGCGATAGTTGGCTTTCACAAACCATTCCTTCATCAATTGGTGATGTTACGAATATCTATGTTGGTGAGCGCGGAAGTTCCGGGGTTGTCATCAGTTTGATTGTGGAAACAACGACGGGAATTTATAAAATCATCAATCAATACAATATCCGCTTTACCGTTCGTCCCAAGGATGCCGGTTCCACGGTCTATCGTTATTGTGCAAAGGGAACAAGTACAACTTACGACCCTAATCCATCCGCCAATGACTCCACTTTATTATCCGGTTTCTTTGCGATTGAGGCAGAGGGCGAATCCTTTGTTTTTTATGGTGGTGGATATGGACATGGCGTTGGCATGAGTCAATATGGCGCTTATGGCTTGGCTAATGCAGGCAAAAATTATGCGGAAATATTGTCGACTTATTATAGCAACATTGCTTTTAAAGACATTAGTTATTCTTATACGCCGATAGATGATTATCAAGAATACTTCCATTAAAAAGGACTCCAGTTTTAAACTGGAATCCTTTTTTGGTAAGTTAAGAATTTTGTGATGATTTACAGAATTCTTGATAGACCATCTTTTTAAATAGCTTGTTTAGCTTTGATTTCCGCAACCATTTTTTCGTACATGGCTTCATCAATGATAAATTTCTTTTTAAGAATGATGTAAGCGGTCGTAATTAAAAGCGTGGGAACGACGGTAATAGCAATCCGCAACAACAAGCGCATTTTGGTAGTGGCGAGGTCGCGGAAGTTGGCATCGGCCGTATCGGTAATCAACATCACATTCTTGCCTTTTTCCTCCACAAACTCGACATCTTTCAACATTTCGTAAAATTGTTCGATTTCTTCAGGGGAATATTTTTTATATTCTTCACCAACGAAGATATTATCCTTAAGAAGAATATTGGCCTTATATTCCAATTGTTCTGCTACTTCAAGATTGTCATAGATGTTTTTTTGTTTTTCCAGTTCACTGACATTTTGCGATAACAAATAAATCCCGGAGGTCACCAGCACTAAAGTGATAAAACCTTGTTCGAGAGCGCTGGCCATTTTAGCCATGAAGGGGCGTAGAGAGAAAATAATGCCTTCATTGCGTTCGCCGGTTTTGTATTGGTTATATTCAATCGTATTAGCGATATTAACCGTTAAAACCATGTAGAATAAGGCTTGTCCTGTGAACACGAAGATGCCGAATAAACAAATGGTGACTAAACTGACTGGTAAAATGGCAAGAAAACCCATTAAAAATAATAATAAGTAACCAAAAGCTAAGATTAATAAACTAAGGCCTAAGAGTTTCTTGCGACCCATTTTGCTGACAATCTTGGGATAGAGAGCTTGGATGCTTAAGTTGCTGACCCCAAAGGTGACGATGAAAATGGTGACCTTAAAGGGATCATAACCTAATTCCATAAAGAAGAAGTTGTACCCGAGGGCAACCAAAATGTTACTGCCTAAATTATAAAGGAGCATTGCTAGAATCAACCACAGAAGCTGGTCGTTTTTCGCAATCACCCGAATCATTTTCTTTAGCGAGACATTTTCTTGCGGGATGGTGTCTTTAACTTCCGGTTCCTTGACCCCTAACACGGTTAACAGCTGGCATCCGACCAAGAATAAGGCGATGATGATGGAAATAAAAGAATATCCGGCTACGGCGTTGCCGACGGTAAGAAAGGTAATCATCGCATGGGCTGCAAAGGCTCCCACCCCCGCAAAGACAACCGCTAAAGTTGCGATTTTATCGCGATGTTTGGGGTCTGTTGATAGACTAGGGAGCATTGACCAATAAGAGATATCATTCATGGTAAAGGTGATTTCCCAAGCTAAAAATATAATACCAAAGAAAATAACAAAATTCCAACCCTTATTTCCTAGGGGGCGAACATTAAACATGATAACAATGACAATGGCCGTTAATACCGCCCCAATTAAAATCCATGGTTTAAATTTGCCATACCGTGATTTGGTATTTTCAATGATGGCACCCATCATTGGATCATTGATGGCATCCCAAATTCTACCGACAATGAGCAAAATCCCAATAACGGAGAATTGGGCGACGGATAAACCTAATCCGGCATATTGAATGTAGGTCATAAAAAAGGTGGCTACTAATGTATAAGTCATATCGCGGCCAATACCGCCTAAACTGTAAGCCCACTTGTTTCGTTTCAAGTAATCGTTTGTTGCTTGCTTCATTTTTTCCTCCATGATTTAATTACAAGGCTATTATACCATTTTTTTAGGAAATGAAAAACAAGTTTTAACATAAGTATATTGATTTACAAGCAATAATGACTATGTTATAATATCCATGATAGGAGGTTGATATTATGAAAGCAAAATTCTTTATTTGTGAACATTGTGGAAACGAAGTTGTGATGCTTCATCATTCCGGTGTTACCCCTGTTTGTTGCGGTGAACCTATGAAGGAACTAGTTGCGCACACCAAGGAAGCGGCTTATGAAAAACATATTCCCGTTGTGGTTCAAAAGGGCAATCAAGTTGATGTTGTGGTCGGAAGCGTAATTCACCCGATGGTGGAAGCGCATTTCATTAAATGGATTTATTTGGAAACAAGCAAAGGCGGACAATTCAAAAAATTGGCACCAAACCAAGAACCAAAAGCTAGTTTTACCTTAACGGATGAAAAATTGGTCGCCGTTTATGAGTATTGCAATCTGCATGGTTTGTGGGCTTTTGAAGTTAAGTAACAAAAAAAGTGATTCATATCATATGGATCACTTTTTTAATTCATAGAGTTTTTAAGCATAGTTTTTAATAATAGCAAGAATGGCATCCTTCGGTTTATATCCCATTGTTTTGGAAACAACTTGGCCATCTTTAATTAAAATGAGGGTTGGAATGGCGGTAATTTGATATTTCCTTGATAATTCATTTTCTTGATCGACATCGACCTTTAAAACTTTTACTTTTCCGGCTAATTCTTTGTTTAGTTCTTCAATAATGGGAGCCATCATCTTACATGGACCGCACCAATTGGCATAAAAATCAACTAAAACTAAACGGTTATTAGCAATGGCGGATTCGAAATTGACTTTGTTCGTATTTTCCATCATATTCTCCTTTCCTTTTTATTCATTATACAATGTTTTTAAATAATTTACTAGTTATTTGCTTTTATTTGTGGTTGGAAATTACGAATAATAATGTTATAATAAAACAAATGGAAATGTTAAAGGAGAATTATGGATTGTTTTAATAAACCTGTTTCTCGATTAAAAACGGCTTCGGCCAAATGGAACTTTGACGACGAACACATCTTGTCCTTTTCGATTGCTGATTCCGATTATCCAACCGCACCGGCAGTTATTAAAGCTTTGAAAAAGCGCTGCGACCATGGGATTTTTGGTTATACAAGAATTGATGATGAATACCGTGCCATTATCGTTCGGTGGTTTGCCAAGCGCTACCGTTATCAAATTCAAGCTGATTGGCTTGTGCCCACGGCGGGCATTGTTCCTTCCATCGCCTTAGCGATTGAAACCTTCACCAATGAAGGTGATGCCATTCTTATCCAGCCCCCGGTCTATAATCCTTTTTATACGGTGATTGAAGCAACTAAAAGGGAAACAATCTTAAATAAATTAATCTGTCGCAACTACCATTATGAAATGGATTTTGCTGATTTGGAAAAGCATTTTAAAAATGGTGTCAAAATGATGATTCTTTGCAGTCCCCATAATCCGGTAGGCCGAGTGTGGACGAAAGAAGAACTGACCTTGGTCGTTGCTTTATGCAAAAAGTATCAAGTGGTGCTTTTCAGCGATGAAATCCATTGTGATTTTGTTTTATACGATCAAGCCTTTGTGTCCTTAGGTCAGTTTATTCCCGAGTTTTCTCATTTAATCATTGGGACCGCTCCTAGCAAAACCTTTAATTTAGCAGGCTTAAAGACGGCCAATTTAGTTATTCCTGATGATGATTTCCGCACAAGATATCTAGAACAAATGGAGCGCCATTTTGCTTCCTTGCCTAATTTAATGGGGATTACCGCCTGTAAAGCGGCTTATAGTGATGGTGAAGAATGGTTGGAAAAGCAGCTCCAACATTTACGAAACAACCATCACTTGGCTGTTCAGTTCTTAAGCTCTCATCTTCCCCAAGTGGGGATTGCGAAACTGGAGGGAACATATTTATTGTGGCTTGATTTACGGTTTTTAAATATGAAGGGTGAGGACATTTGTCATGGCTTAAAAGCACTGGGGATGATTGTCAATGAAGGCCAAAACTACGGACGAGAATGCAATGGCTTTATTCGAATCAATTTAGCTTGCCCACAGTCTTATTTAGAAAAAGGCTTGTTAATCTTAGAAAAATTTATTAATTCACAAACGAAGACGTCTTAAATAATTTTCTTTATCGTTGATATTTCTTAAAAATGGCGTTTATTTTCATTTAGTTGTTTTGCAATAATTTATAAGAAAACTTAAGAAAAAACGAGCCAGCAGCAAATTTAGCGTGAATTAAGCGCTTTATCGAAGTAAGGCCCGTTTTTATTAAGGAAAAAGGTTTTATATAAATAATATTTGATAAATGATGAAAAAAAGAGTATAATCGAAGAGGAGGAATATTTATGTCGATAAAAAACAAAGTTGTTGCCATCACTCCTTTTATTTGTTCAATTGCCTTTTTCTTAATTGGCTTTTTAACGGGTAAATGGCACCCCGCATGGATGGTTTTTTTACTGGTCCCCTTAATGCCTTTTATTGTTGGTGAAAAGAAAATTCGTTTTTCTGTTCCCTTAGTAATTGCCATTATTTATGTGGTAGCCAGTTTCATCACCGGTCTTTGGCACCCGCTATGGGTTATTTTTCTGTCAATTCCGGTTTTTCATATTATTTTAACACCGACTAAAAAAGAACCCAAAGACAATTAAAATCATTTTTTTAAAGCAAAAAAAGAGATGTCATCTCTTTTTTCATTAGTGAGTAGATATGAATTATGGTGAGATTATTATTCTGGAGTGGGCTTGTTCATGAGTGCGGTGGCAATTTCTTTATGCCATGGGCTAATGGAAACAAAAATGAAGATAAGCAAAACCCTGTTCATCGTTTTGTTATTGAGGGTTTTTCTCGGCAAACGGTTTGGAAATATCTTAAAAAACAAAGCCATTTTGCTTGGTGGCATTATTCTTTTAATCATCGGCTTAAAGATTCTAATTGAAGGGCTTTTAAAATAGGAGAACATATGAAAATTGGTTTTATTGGTGTCGGGGTTATGGGTAGTTCCATGGTTAAAAATCTGCTTAAAAAAGCTTATGCCGTGGAAATCTATGCTCGTCATCCGGAAAAAGTAAAGGAAGTTGTGCAAGCCGGGGCGACCTTAATCCCTAGTATTGCTACTTTGGCGGCACAAAATGAGCTTATTATCACGATGGTCGGCTTTCCTAAGGATGTGGAAAGTATCTATTTTGATGATGATAAAATCTTGAATCATGCGAAAGCGGGGACTATCATGATTGATATGACGACTTCTTCGCCCTCTTTAGCACAAAAAATTGCCCAAGCTGCTAAAACCAAAGGTTTATATAGTTTGGATTGTCCGGTTACGGGCGGTGATATCGGTGCTAAAGAAGGAACATTGACCATCTTTGGTGGTGGTGATGAAGCCGTTTTTAAACAAGTTAGGCCTATTTTAGAAGCTATGGGGAAAACGATTGTCTATGTCGGCCAAGCGGGAATGGGTCAACATGCGAAATTGGCCAACCAAATTGGAGTGGCCGGAGCCATGGCGGCGGTTGCGGAAATGATGGCCTATGGTCGGGCTAAGGGTCTTAATTTAGAACAATTAATCCCGATTTGGAATACCGGTAGTGCCGCCAGCACCCAATTAAAGGTGTCAGCTCCTCGGGCGCTAGCAAATAATTTCCAACCCGGTTTTTATATTAAACATTTTATTAAAGATATGAAATTAGCTATCAGTGAGACCGAAAATCTAGATTTAAAAATGCTTCATACGGTTTTAAAGATGTATGAAAAATTAGCTTCTGAAGGTTGTGAAGATTTAGGAACTCAGGCTTTAGTTAAATTCTATGAATGAGGTCATATGAAGAAAAGTCGATTAATCATCATTAGTAAAACCTTAATGATAACCCTAGTTACCTTGATTTTGGTGATGGGTGCTTATGTTGCTTATGTTTCTATCCAATACCATCGTTTGGATGACGAACTCGTCCTCAATGTTCATAATAATAATTCCCAAATTGTCGATGTCAACAACGAATATGTTATTATGACTTATAATATCGGCTTTGGCGCTTATAACCATGATTTTTCTTTTTTTATGGATACCGGCGAAATGCTCAGCGGTGAAAAAATGAAGGGAACTAAAGCCAAAGCGGAGGATAAAAGGGTTGTGGAAAACAATACCAATGGCGCCATTGAGCTTGTGAAAACAGTTGAGCCCGACTTTTTGTTCTTACAAGAAGTGGATGTTGCGGCTAACCGCAGTTATTTTGTTGATCAATATGCCTTGTTTTCCCAAGCCTTACCCGCTTTAGCCCGCGTGATGGCGCTAAATTTTCATTCCGCTTATTTATTCTATCCTCTTAATGATCCCATTGGCAAAATAACCTCGGGTATGACTACTTTTTCGCAATATGGAATTAATGAAGCTACCCGCTATCAGTTACCGATTGACAACTCGTTTCCGACCCGCTTTTTTGATCTTGATCGCTGTTTTGTCATTACCAGAATCAAAACCAATACGGAGCGTGATTTAGTTTTAATCAATGTCCACTTATCCGCCTATGATGAAGGGGGAGCCATCCGGGCATTGCAACTGAAAAAACTGCAAGAAATCTTGATTGCGGAGCAGAATCATTATGTGATTGTTGGCGGGGACTTTAACCACGATATTGCGGATAGTTTACATTCATTTACCACTACCCAAAAAGTGCCGACTTGGGTTTATGTTTTCCCCAAGGACAGTTTACCGAATGGCTATCACATCGTTGCTGCCAATAACGTCGGAACATGCCGCAGTACGGATATGGCTTATACCAAGAATGTCAATTACACGGTCGTTATCGATGGTTTTATCGTTAATGATTTGATTTCGGTGATTGATATTCATAATATTGACAATGATTTTTTCTATAGCGACCATAATCCGGTGGCGATGACTTTTAGCTTCGGAGACTAAAATGGTAGCGACGCTCGTTAACGGCTTGGCCATTATCTTGGGCGGGCTAGTTGGTTTTCTTTTTCGTAAACTCATTAAACCGCAGATTTTTACGGCGGTTTTGAAAGTTGTCGGGGTTGTCGTTTTAATCATCGGTTTGGCTGGTGTCTTAAAAGAAATGCTTGTGATTAATAATCATCAGATTAGCACCCAAAATGAATTATTGTTGTTAATTAGTTTAGCTTTGGGGACTTTTATTGGGGAAATACTTAAAATCGATGATCATTTAAATCGTTTTGGTGCTTATTTAGAAAAAAAACTTAATCGTGGTCAATTTTCCGAAGGCTTTATTTCCGCTTCGTTAATCTTTTGCATCGGTGCGATGGCCATAGTTGGTAGCATTAATGCGGCTTTAAATGACCCGTCCATCATCTATTTAAAAGCTATCATTGATGGGATTACCGCCATTGTTTTAGCTTCAACACTGGGTTTTGGTGTTATGTTGGCGGCTATCCCCGTCATCATCTACCAAGGTTTAATCACCGGACTAGGACTTATTTTTGGAAACTTTTTGCCGGGTGATTTTATTTCTGTTTTCAGCATGGTCGGTTATGCGATTGTTGCTTGCATTGGTTTAAATTTTTTCCGTTGTGAAAAAATTAAACTAGCCAACATGTTACCAAGTTTAATTGTTGTCATCGCTTATTATTTGTTGATGCCAAAATAAAGGAGTTTTTAATGAAAAAGGCGATTATTTTGCTTCATGGGTTTTTATCCGATCAAAGTGATTTTGACCCCATCATGCCTGATTTAGAAACGCGATACGATTATATTGAGCGCTTTGTTTATCCCGGGCACCATGATGATGAGTCATATGAAAACTTTAATGATGAAGAAACTTTTTTCCGTTTGGAAAAATGTTTTGAACAACTCTTAAAAAAATATCCCATTGTTGATGTCATCGGATATTCAATGGGGGGCGCTTTGGGAGTCTACTTAAGTCAAAAATACGCTTTCCGAAAACTCGTTTTATTGGCTCCGGCTAATAAATACTTCAATATCTTCCTTCCTTATGCGAAACTAAAACATTATGCTAGGAATTTCGTGTCCTTGGAAAAAGCGATTATACAAAAAAATGACCAGGATAAAACTGGTTATCGGATTATCTTATCGCATACCTTGGAAGAAGATAAAGAAAGTTTACGATTTTTATATGAACGGTATTTGCACTCTTATTTTTTAACTGCCTTTAAAAATTTTCGTCGCTTGATTAAAAAAGCTAATCGTGAGCTTAAAACCATCAACAATCCTTGTTTTATCGCTTGGGGTGAAGTTGATCAACTTGTTCCTAAAAAAACGATTACTTTTTTAGCAGCAAAATGTACTCATCCCGACAGTAAGTGGTGCATTTATCAACATGTTTCGCATTTAATGCTCAAATCAGCTTTCCATCAACAATTAAAAAGTGATGTTTTAATATTTCTAGATGCTTAGGAGGAAACTTTGAACAAAATATTAAAAGAAAAAGTCAAAGAAACTTTACAAGCCATTCTGCCGGTGGCGGTTGTTATTTTAATTATCAGTTTAGCTGTTCGTACAAAATGGTCCTTAATTGGCGCTTTTGTTATCGGTGTTGTTTTGCTAATGGTGGGACTGATGCTCTTCAGTATTGGCTCAGCATCATCCTTGATGCCGATTGCGGAAGGAATCGGTCGATATATTACCAAACGCAAAAGTTTGGCTTTGTTGATATCTGTGACTTTATTAATGGGCTTTTTGATTACTGCCGCTGAACCGGATTTATGGGTTCTTGCGAGTCAGTTTGTGGCCATCCCGACCCCCATTTTAATTTTGACGGTGTCCCTTGGGGTAGGAGTATCCTTGGTCATTTCGCTGTTAAGAATTATTTTTCAAATTCGCTTATCAGTGCTACTACTTATTTTTTATGCTTTTGTTTTTGGATTAGTCATCTTTGTTCCGGCTACATTTATTCCGGTGGCTTTTGATTTTGCGGCCATCTCAACGGGACCGATTACCGTTCCCTTCATTATGGCTTTAGGCTTAGGCGTTGCCCATGCTCGTGGTGATGCGAAAGCGGAGGATGAAAGTTTTGGCTTAGTCGGTCTATGCTCTTTGGGTCCGGTGTTTGCCATTTTGTTTTTAGGACTTATTTATAATCCCGGATTTGAGAACGGAAACGAAGACGCCATTTTAGGTTTTTGGGGTTATGTTTCATCTTTTGCGATGTCCATTGGCTTTGCACTCCTCCCCTTTTTGTTGTTTTTTATTGTATTTCAGGTTTTGGTTTTTAAAGCCCCTAAAAAAGAAATCATTAAAATATTTATCGGTTTTGGGTTTACCTATCTTGGTTTGGTCTTGTTTTTAACGGGAGCTAATTACGGACTATTGGTGCTAGCCAAGCAAATCGGTGAAGCGATTGTCACTTCTCAATATGCGTGGTTACTTATTCCGGTGGGGATGATTTTAGGTCTCGTGATTGTTGCCGCCGAACCGGCGGTCGGAGTGCTTACTAAACAAGTAGAAGAAATGACCGGTGGCGCTATTCCTAGACGCTTATTACTTATCAGTTTATCAACAGCGATTGCCTTAGCCGTCGGTTTAGCCGCTTTACGGATTTTAACGGGTTGGTCGTTTTTGTACTTTTTGATTCCCGGTTATTTAATTGCTATTTTATTAGCCTTCAAAGTTCCTGACCGTTTTACCGCCATTGCATTTGATTCCGGGGGCGCAGCTTCGGGAGCTATGACGGCCACTTTCTTAGTTCCCTTGGGTTTAGGTGCTTCCATGGCCATTCCCGGAAGCAATCCTTTGACGGATGCTTTTGGCATCGTGGCCCTCGTGTTTATGTTACCACTGGTGACGATTCAAATATTAGGGCTAATCTTTCATAAAAAAGCTAAAAAGCTACGCATTAAAAATGATATCGAAGAAATCATCAATTTAAGTGAGGACATTCATGAAACTACTAATCACCATCATTGATCGGCCCCAGTGCCAGAGAGTTACCAAAATTTATGAGCAACATGGCTTAACTTATCAAGTGGAAATCTTGGGAAAAGGGACGGCTAATAGTGAATTGCTAGATTTTTTAGGTCTTGGCGAAACGGAAAAGACCTTGGTCTTAGGTTTCGATTTAAAAAATGAAGTTGACAAGGTGTTACCGGATTTACGAAAACACCTCGAATTTGATAAAAAAGGAGCCGGTGTGGCTTTTACCATTCCCATTACGAGTATTGGAAAAAAAGCAATGAAATTATTGATTGGAGAACAAGATGAATAAAGTTGAATTAATATTAACAATTTGTAATCGAGGTTTTGCGGATGCCATCATGGAAACGGCCAAACAAAACGGGGCTCGGGGTGGCACCATTTTACATGCCCGTGGAAGTGCCATGGGTGAAGTTAGTAAGTTTTTTGGGATAACGATTTTACCGGAGAAAGACATTCTCATGATTGTTACGAAAGCCGAAACGAAAGTGGCCATTATGAAGGGGATTGTAGAAGCCCATGGCGTTAAAACCCCGGCCCATGGTTTATGTTTATCCATTCCGGTGGAAGATGCAATTGGCTTTAATTTTTAATTAAATGAATATTGTAAAATGAAAATAGAAAAAAGATTTAAAGAACAAAGGGGGTTAGGGGGAAATGTGTTCCCCCTGTA
>MVZM01000002.1 GCA_002068415.1 Tenericutes bacterium ADurb.BinA124 | reverse complement strand
ACGAAAGATTGGCTAAATTGTTAGGTGGTCAATTTCATATGGTCGAGGGTGGTCAATTTCATGTTGACATTTGCAGTTTTTTTCTACTTGGAGATTTAATTATATAATTCCGTTCAAAATTTATTTTAAAACAAAAATCAAGACATTTAATAATTATAAAGGTGAAGGCGGGTGACACTGCTCTAAAGAAATCGGAAACAAAGCTCAATTTTACTTTTGTTTGTAAGAACAATAAATAATCAAATAGTTTACTCATACTTTCATCAATAACCGGATAAAAGATAAAGTCGCTTTTGATTTTTTTAGCACTTGTTTTTTTCATCATATATTTCAAGTGGGCTTTTTCAAGCAATTGAACCAGTTCTTCTTTAAAGAAAGTTTGGTGTAATTCTGCAACTTTCAGGGCACCAAAATAATCATAATTGTTAATTAATGTTGTTATATTTTGTTTAGCAATCAACTTGGTGATATTCGATTTCTTATTTTCTAAGCAGCGATTCTCCGGTTCAATTCCATCAAGCGTTTCTTTTAACACCTCTTCTCCGGTTGTTAATTCAAACAAATAGGAATTGTCCTTTTTTGTTTCGTCTATTTCTTGGGGTCGTTTAACTTGAATAAGATTAACAGGAAACGGCAATTGCGCACATACCAACATTAAAGAACCCGTCATCTGTTGTGTTCCCGATGTTACATTGATTAAAATCTCTTGGTTGGGGAATTCCTTGTGAATTCCTAATAAAATTTGCTTGATGTCATCATCAATTTGCCAAAACAAATGGGGAGCTTCCAATTGTTCGCGATAAATTTCTCGGACTTCAATATCCGAATAAAGCGCTTTCACTGTCTTTGCAAAAAAACGATCCCGGTTTCGTTTTATTACTCCTTTCGTAAAATAAAGAAAGACAACTGCGGGATGATAATGTCTTACAATGTGAAGCATGGCTGCATCGCGGCAATTTAAGACCGGATCCGACATGCCAATAAAACTAAATAATACGCTCATTTTTTAACCTACCCCTTTCTTAAACAAATTATACCATACTAAAACTGAGCATGCAACCAAACATTTTTAAAAATTAATTTTGAAAAGTTTTTCTAACTAAGCTTATCGATCTACGAATAAAAAATCAATGTATAATTGTTATTATCTAAAACACAAAGACAATATTTTTAATATCAATAGTTTTATTTTTCAATATTAAACTTTATTATTTCATTCCTCAAATTCAGCAAATTTAACTTTTGAAATGCTTAAATGATGCCTCTTATCTTGTCATTTATCAATCTTATCCTAAGTTTAATTATCTTCGTCCTCTTCTTTTTACATTAAAATATCATCTACGGTTTTATTCTTCCTTATTATTTTACTTATACTAAGTAATTTGCTAGGATCAAAACCTAAATTGTTAGCAGAAACAAAGTGATTTCCTCTAATCACCATTAAGCCTTTATTAGCAAAAGCACCATCATCACATGATACCAAATCGCCAACTTCAAGTTTAAAATCTCCTGTTGCATAGGTTAAAATTAACACTTCCGACAAGGAATTAACAATGGGCACGACTTTTACAACTTCATAAAGAGCATTTTGATTAGGGTCATCGCTCTCATTATTTATTTCTTCTTCTTCGTAATTAGGAACAACAAAGACAACATCTTTCATATAAATTTCTTTTTTCCAAGGAAGATTAATTTTGATAACTTCACCCATCCGTTTCGACAACCGTCCTTGTACTAATACTTTATCACCGATTTGTAAAGGAAGTTGCGTATTGTATTGATATTTAGTATATTCATCAAACTTAACCATTACCGACATTAATCTATCAAAGATGTTTTCTTCATAACTCCGATATGTATACTTTTTTGAACTTGTTTCAATAATAAATTTTTCTTTAAATTCATACTTGGGAATTCTAAAATTAAAAATGGTATTTTTTTGTAACATTTTAAAATCAACCGGAAATTCCCCTTTGTTGCGAAAGTAAGTTTCCCAAACTTGATTAATTTCATCTTCATTTTCAAAACCGTTTGTGGAAAAAGAAACTTCCCAATGGACATATTCATAGTCATTATTAATGGTTTCTTTATTAGCTAATAAAACGGAATCTTCGGGCTTATCACTGGAAAATAAATACAATAATTCCACAATTTCAGTTGTGGATTTCGGCACCGCCAACGGTCCATCTTCTTCAAAAACAACATTAATTTCATTCTCAGCAAAATGGACATCGGCTCCGACAAAAAGATCGTATTCTAAACGATAATCAATGATTAACTCAACTAATTTCTTATTCTTGATGTTGATGGTTGTGGAACTATAACTACTGGAGTTGGTTACAAAGCCCATTATAAATTTCATCTCCTTGCTTTTTTCCATAAAACAATGTTGGTATTATCTTTATTTTTATTCTCTGTCTACTTTAGAGATATCATATCATTTTGCTGTTTTTGGGTTTTCAATCGAAATAATATAAAATCCAATGAAATTAGTTTGTTTTCTTTAATTGTTATTCCATTATTTTTCCGACTTCTGCTGGTGTATGACCACAATGTTCATACGATCTAGTATTGTTGTGAAGATCTATAATAAGACCAATAAATATATTCACTTGCATTTCGTCTTTAAACTCATATCCCCGCATTTGAAAAAAGTTCATATAATCTGATGGTTCTCCTTGCAAAAGGATTTTGTAATGGAAATCGAGAACATCAAATCTAATTTCATCCGGTTTACCATTTTTAACCAGTTCATTTTTGATAATAAACCTTTCTAAAGCCAAGAGCGGTTCCATCGGTTCAATGTATTGCTCATTTTCAAATTTAAGGAATTCTTCTTTAGCAGGTAAATAACGCGGTCTATGAGATAGTGCTTGCAGTATCCCTTTAGCTATTTGAAATTCTTTGTTCCTATACAAATAGAATAAACCGTTTGCAAAAATCCCTTGTTTATAAGATACAAGATCTTCGCTAATGCTTGATAAAAGTTCAAGCATAGTTATGGCCTCTTCTTCGGTTAAGGGTTCTTTTTCATAATGGTTAAAGATTTTGATGAAATCTTCTAGTTTGATAACACCATAAAGATTGGCCGCCGCAAGAGCATATCGCTTAATGGTAATCAGTCGATTCGGTTTTTTGGTTGCTTGTTTTTTTGCCATATGTTTTCCTTTCTATTTAATATATTGCATTATGTAAACAGCATATTACTAAAAAGCATTAATGTTGTACTAACAGTCCTTAATGACAATAAAAGATTTCCTTAAATTTCATCACTCAAGATTTCGATATTCTATTGCTCATTGTTTAGATTGGCATTTAATCCCATGATTTGATTGACCAACTTAAATATGGATTTACCTTCGTCAATCGTCAATTTAAAGAATTCACATTTATTTTTATCGTTCCTTCAAACTTATTATGCCATAAAATACCTTCATTAATCAACACCTTGTTTTGCTCTTTTCACTAATTTTATTGTGAAATTAACATTGACTTTAATAATGGACACAGAAGGAAAGACATTTGACAACAAAAAAACTTGATTTCAAAACAATGTCGACATCAAGTTAAAATTCGTTATATTATCAAGTAGAAACAGATTTAATGTCCACAAGAAAACAAATTAATCTCTTCTCGTGTTATCAAAAAAGCAACCTTACTTATTTCATGATAGCATTGATTCGATTGCTTGCATTTAGATAAAATCGTTTTTCTTTTTCAATGCCTATAAATTGTCTACCTAATTTTTTAGCAACAGCACCAGTTGTTCCACTCCCCATAAATGGATCTAAAACTATATCACCCTTTTTAGTCGATGCTTTAATAATTCTTTCCAACAAACATTCTGGTTTTTGGGTAGGGTGGTATCCGTATAGTTTTTCATTCATTTGAACTGATGGCAATACCCATACATCTTCCATTTCATCATTCTCAATATTAAACATTTCATCATAATTGAATAAATGTCCTTGGCCTTTATCTGCCCATATAATAAATTCATATGAAAACTTAAATTTGTTTTTATATATTAGTGGGGGTGGATCCAACTTTTTCCAAATAACTATATTAATTAGTTTGTATCCAATTTCATCCATTGCTTTTTTAATATCAAAAATATTATGATAGGTTCCGGTTACCCAAATACTACCCCTATCTTTTAATATTTGATAACACAGCATCAGCCATTTTTTTGTGAACTCATTAACATCCTCGTAATTTTCTTTCTTATCCCATTCGCCCTTATTAACCGAAACAATTTTTCCGCTTGATATACTTTTTCCCCCATTTGAAAGAAAATATGGTGGGTCAGCAAATATCATATCTACGGACTTTATTTTTAAAGTAGACATAACTTTAAGACAATCATCATTGTATAACAAAAAAACCACCTCCACATATATATTATTGTGGGAAATGGTTTTTTCTTTATATTATTTAATAACCTTGGAAATTATATCATTTTCTAAATCATGTATTGAATATAAATCTTCGAGCACATCAAACGTCTCTTCAAGATTCTTTCTTGCAGATTTCCATCCAATTCCATCAGTAAACCAAACAAATTTAAAACCTTTAATATTCTTTGATTCTAATGCCAACATTTTGTAACTGCGCGCAGTTTCGTTCAGTTTTGAGCCCCCACTGCTGTAGAAATTGCATTCTATCGCATAAATGCACGAAGATGTTTTTACAACAAAATCAAACCGTTTTGAACTTTTTCCATCATTAGAAAGTTGTGATAAATCAATTCCCCATTTTGTTTCTATATCTCTTAAATCCATCTCTTTAAAATATGTTAGTTTTGATTTTTTAAGATAACCTTCAACAATATTTTCCATAAGATGGCCGCCCCGATTTTTTCTTCCGTTGGAACTAAGCCCTGATTCAACGCCCAAAACATAATCAACCAAATTATTTATGATTCTATTAGATATAAGTTCAAATAATCCGGTTTTCCTCATAAACATTTTATATTCCGAAATTGAATAATTAAAATAATTAAAATTGAAGTTAAAGGAGCCGTCTTCATCAATCGCAATAATCTCTTTTTCACGTTTTGCAATTAAAATAGGAATACATTTTAAAATTTGAGGATATTCTTTTAGTAAACTTTCAAAATCATTTTCAATATTTTGAGAACCTATGAGACTATTCATAATATTTAGTTCAACTTTTATTTTGTCCACTTCAGCATATACTTTGTCAAAATCAACATAATATTTGTAATCTGCTATGCTTTCTTTAAAGTTTTCAATCCATTCATTAAAATTTCTCATTTATTATTACCTCATATCTTTTTTTTGTTAAATGCAAATACTCTTTTTCATTTTCAATACCAATATAATTTCGGTTTAAAAGCTTACAAGCAATACCTGTAGTTCCACTGCCATTAAAAGGATCAAGCACTAAATCATTTTCTTTGGTTGAAGCTAAAATAATTCTCTTAAGAAGTTCCAGTGGCTTTTGAGTAGGATGTTTCCCTTCTTTTTTTTCTTTCTTCGGTGTAGTCGGAATACTCCATATGCTTGGCTCTTCTTTGTTAAAATACCATACATCCTTCATCTGTTTTCCATCATTAAGTTCTTTCATTAACGGATAATCAAAGTAATGTTTACCTTTTTTCTTGGCAGTCAGTTGCTTTCTTGCCCAGATTAATGTTTCTGTCGAATGAGTAAAACATCTACATCCAAGGTTAGGAGCAGGATTAGGTTTTTGCCAAATGATATTGTTAATAATAGAAAAGCCTTCCATCTCTAAAGCAACCCCGATTGCATAAACACTATGTAGTGTTGCCGAAATCCAAATCGTTCCGTCATTATTTAAAACACTTCTACAAAGGCCAATCCAGGTTCTGTGAAATGTTATTTTCTCTTCTATTGTTTTGGTGTTATCCCATTCACCTTTGTTAACAGAAACCTGTTTTCCGTTTTTACAAGATATTCCACCACTTGACAAAAAATATGGGGGATCGGCAAATATCATGTCAACTGATTCTTCTTTTATTCTTTTAAGCAACTTGAATGAATCTCCATACAACAAAGTAAAGCCTTGGTCATCTAAATAAATGTTTTGTTCTTCAAAATTGGCAATCATGAGCTTACTCCTAATAATTTGTAATAATTACTTCTTCAACATCTCCTCGGCCATTTGCATTTGAATTAATCATTCTTTTCGCTTTAACAATGTTTATATTAAAATCCTTATAAAGTTCATTAATAAAAATTGTATTATGATTGCTAAGCATGAGTTTTACTCCCTTGAGAGATAATTCTTTATATACACGAGCAAGTCTAGCTTGTTCTTCTTTACCAAAAGATTCTTTTGAATATGATGTAAAAGACTCCTTATTATCTAAAACATCGTAAGGTGGATCAAAATAAACAAAGTCGCCTGCTTGAGCTTGCTTTACTGCCAACTCAAAGTCTTGACAGGAAATATGGATATCAGATTGTGAAAAATAATCTTTAATCCGTTCCATATTCTCACTATCATATGTTTTTACCTTATCTTTCTTAGCAGATGGAACATTGAAATATCCTTGAGCATTAACTCTGTATAAGCCGTTAAAGCATGATTTATTTAAATAAATCATTCTTGCTGCCCTTTGATATATTGGCAATTCAAAAAAGTTAGGCAAACGATCCATTGACCGAATCAAATAATAGTGTTCTTCACTATGTTTTGATTCATGTTCATCTAATTTTTCCAACAATTGATAATATAGTTCATCGTTTTGAAGACACAAGTAGGCATTAATTAATTCTTTGTTTGCATCATTAATAAAAGCTTTTGGGGGAGCAATATCTAAAAATAGGGCCCCACCACCAACAAAGGGCTCAAAATAATTGACAAATTTTTGTGGCAACATTTTTTTTATTTTGTCAATTATTTGCGTTTTTCCTCCCGCCCATTTTACAAACGGCCTCATTTTATGATTGTTTGGTAAATCCATTAAGGTTATGATTTGAAGCCCCAATGCTTTACTTAGTTTAGCTATTGTTTCCAATGTAACATTTATTTTGCCTTTTTCTATTTTTGATATTTGGGCCCTATCAATTCCAGAAAGCCTAGAAAGTTCTAATTGAGATATCATTTTTGAACTTCTTAGTTCTTTTATCCTATTACCAAATGTTTCTTGTATCATACTATCACCATCTTTATTATATCATTAATGTGTGCTATAAGCCACATTTTATTTTGTTGTTTTTCTTTTTACTAGATTAATAATGGTGTAGATTTCGAAAATGTAATCATCAACGGGAATTGACAGCTTAGCAACATAACCACTCCTTAGTTTTTCTTAATCAATATGATTCTTTTTTTGATTGTAATAAGATGAGTTTTGTTGGTTAAGCCATCCACCATAGCAACTGTTAATGTTGGAACATCATAAGGTTCTATCATCAATTCTTTATGCTCTCAAAGGTATATTTTAACGGTATTGCGGACAATTCCTAGTTCTCTAGTGTCCTCTTGGATTAACCCTTTTTAAATCTAACAATGGTTTTGTTTTTCCCTTACTTTATTTACTCACAATCTATTAGATTATGAGTGTCGTTTTATTCAAAGGATGGTCAATTTCAGTTTACCATATACAGAAAAAATCAGTTAGCTCATTTGTTCATAATTTATTTATAATAAACTGAAATTTCAAAATTTTAACTCTTCTACTTAAAATTAAAAAATGATACCTCATAAAAGCATTCAGGTAAAAACCATTTTTTATCAGAGGAATCAAAGCAATGCATTTCCCTTAAACTCTTTGTCATTTTCTTAGGTTTTTTCTCATCTATTTTAGAGATATCAAATCAGTTGTTATGGATATATTATTGGAGAAAGTCAATCACTAAAAATGGTCGGGACGACAAGATTTGAACTTGCGACCTTTTGGACCCCATCCAAACGCGCTACCAAACTGCGCCACGTCCCGACGACTACTTCTATATTATGCCACAAACTAACACTATTTTCAATTATTACTTTGTTTTTATTGCATAATTTAACTTGTATTATTAAATAAATTAAAATATCCCATTAAAAAACTCCAGCAATCATATTGCTGGAGTTAAAATTATGCTTGTTTTTTCTTAAACACTTTATCGCGATATAACAAGACATTAAATCCTAAAAAGAGCACAATCAAAATACCGGTTGTAATCAAAGTTTCCTTTAATCCCATTGGTGCATAACCGAGCAAGAGGAAGATCGGCCACCCAAACATAATGGCATAAGGAGCTTGGAAAATGAGGTTGTTGGCCGCCGGGGTTTCAAACTTGGAATCAACTTCTCTTAATAAGATTATCCCGGTACTGTAAGTTCCTGTCAACATTCCAAACAACGATAGGAATGATTCTTCCACATAACCCGGAAAACAATATTCCGAAGCCTTATAAACATAGATATAAGTGATGATTGTTCCAACAACACACATTAGTATTAAGGGCACCAGTAAACCTTTTAATACGGAAATCTGAATCGCTCCAATCCCCGCTAACATCATAAAGTCAAAGCAAAAGCCACTGATGCGGTTTAATAAATAATTATTCGGATAATCTCTTGTCATTAAATTCGTCTTCTTTAAGGCATCAAAGACTTTCCTCACAAGAATCGCAAAGAAGGTCCCGATTAAAAAGTTAAAGCCTACAATCATCGGTTTGACAGTCTTATCAACGAAGTTTCCGGCATCTAATTTCACTACTCCCCAAATCGTTAAAAAGGTCAAAAAGTAAACCAAGATAATTAAAGCCATTTGAATGGTAAAGCGGTCCACCGATTCCGTTAGCGGTACATCGTTGGGCGAAGTGAATTCTTCCAATTGCACTAAAGCATCGCTTTGGTCACCAATGACGATTTTGCCCCGCTTCTTCTGCACAATGATATGAGTTAGCCCAAATAAACAAGCCACTAAAAAACCAATGGCAGCGACGGTTAAACCAAAGCTGGCCCCGCCGGTAAAACCCCATTCGGTTTCATAAATCGTGCCCCACGATAAGGCTTGACCGGAACCTTGACCAAAACCCAGTGGTAATATTAATCCTGACGCCGGAAGCAAGCCCTTCATAAAGGTCACCGCTAAAAGAACGGTAATGAGCGCACCGAAGATTCCTTGAATAAGATAGGAATTGACGGTAATTAAACCGGCATTCATGATTTCTTTGTTGCGGCCTTTAGCCGGTCCTTTCGGACTGGCCTTAAGCGATAAGGCAATCGTTCCTAAACCAAGGGCATGGTAAGTGATGACTTCCATAAACTCCTTTGTCAGTATATTACGGAAAAACGGAAAAATTTTTAATAATAAGATAATGATCCCACCAATAATCGAAGACGGGATTAATGACTTTCTAATAAAACCGACCTTTCTTCTAAGCATATTGCCAATTAAAAAAGCCACAATCATAATTCCTAATTGGAGCATCATTTGATCGATGCCAATACTAAATTCCCAAAAACCTTGCCAAATCTCCATCGGTAACTCCTTTTTTCTTGTTCTTAATATGAAAATACAGTTGCATATATTTTAAAGCATTAAAGCGTGGATGAGCTTTAATTTGAAAGATGGCTTTCCCAAAATAAATATTCAGTTTATTCTGTCCCATAACAGCCATCGAGATAATATCATCAAGCGGAAACATGAGGGTTTTTTCGCCATCTGTGACTTTGATATTTTCAAAATCCATCATCATTTGTCCCTTTAAGAGTTTTTTCTTGCGGCGGTTTTTAATGACTTCTTTTAAAGTAACCTTTTCGTCCTTAAAGAGGGTTCGGTTTTCGCTTAAATCAAGTTCTAATAAATAATCCTTTTCAAATTCCATCCATTCCCATAGATAAGTAAACTTAAACAACTGATTGTTAGCTGTTAAACTTAAGTTTTCTTGATAAGTTACTTCTAAATGGCAATAAGTACAATGTAACATATCCTTATGGGAATGAAGCGTCCCGATTCTACGACACACCGGACAGAAGAAAACCGCCCGTTCCAAATACTCGGCTCGATGAGAACTCTTAAACAATTGTTTAGAAGAAAACTCATCGATACTTAAAGTCGACACAATTTCTTGATAAAGTTCATCGTTGCTTAAACGATTAATAGTATCTTCGTCTAAGTATTTTGCTACTTCCCCAGTCATTTTCCCTTTTCTTATAAAGGGTGAAAAGCGGGGACTAATGCCATAGCCGTGTTTAAAAGTATATAAACAAACGGGAATTTTTAAATGTTTGATGAGCTTCACAATGGCATAATCGATATGACATAAGCGACCACTGTAAGTCCGGTTGCCTTCCGGGGCCAAGGAGATTACACCGCCTTCAGCAGCAACCGTAATAATATTTTTAATGGCTTGAAAATCGCGAAATGATTTGCTTTTGGGAATCGGCGCCACTAAAAACCGAATTAAGGGCGACCAAAACCGCAGGGAAAAAATATCATCAGTCGCTAAAAAGTAAATGGGACCTTTAAAAGACAGCGCCACCATAAAGGGATCTAAACTGGTTTGGTGGTTAAACAAAATTAAAACCGGCTTTTTGGGTAACTTAAACGGTTTAGCACGAAACCCGAAACGAAGGCGCAAAAAAACCCAAAAAAACGGTCTTACAATGGCGAAAACGACTTTATGACGAAATTTAGTCCACATAATTACCCTCTAATAATTCTCATTATAGGGCTTTTTTGACTAAATGTCAAACAGATAATAGTGAACATATTCAATAAATTTGTATATTCTTATAAACTGTCTTGAAAATCAATTTTAAACTGGGAAACTAATTGATTGACCCAATCCGATGTCGGTTCCAAGGTCCCAAAAAAGAATCTTAAAATCTTTGGTTCGTCCACAAACCTTAAGCCGCCAATTAATTGGCGATGGTCATATAACCAACAAAGACGGTCAATCACAAATTTAACTTGTGATAAAGTAAAAACCCGCCTTGGCAAAGCTAAACGCACCAATTCCATATTGGCAAACACATCATTTCCGTTCGCATCTCTTATCTCCGATAAAGTCCCGCGTTCCATCCCACGACAGCCACTTACCAAAAACAAAGCCGCCACCAAGGATGCTGATTGATACTCTTTTTTAGGAAGGTGCGCCATAAAGGTCGAGGCATCAAGATGACAACCCAAGCCCCCAGCCGGCGTAACAACCGGAATCCCGCGGCTTTGTAATTCATTAACCATAAATTCAAT
The DNA here is from genome assembly GCA_002068415.1 of Tenericutes bacterium ADurb.BinA124. Classification (GTDB taxonomy): domain Bacteria; phylum Bacillota_I; class Bacilli_A; order ML615J-28; family CAG-698; genus UBA2253. The sequence goes on along the minus strand of MVZM01000002.1, from coordinate 160,109 downwards.
CATCTTCGGGCCTTGTGAAATCATATCCAAATCCATCGTTTCTGTTAAACCAACCGTCATGGCTTCCATTTCTCTGGTTGACATGCCTCCATAAGTTAAGAACCCTTCATAAAGGGGAATCAGTTCCCGCATCTTCAAGTATAAATTGTCGTCATTCACACAAATCCCGCCACCTTTAGCACAGCCTAGTTTGCGACCGGAAAAATAAACGATGTCGAATTGGGAAATTAACGCTTTAGTAATTTCTAAAATTGACATATCAAAACAAGCTTGTTCACGCATCTTAATAAAGTAGAGGTTATCAGCTAACAAACTAGCATCAAGCACAGTTAAGATGCCATGTTTTTTACACAAAGCAAAAACTTCCTTCGCATTTGCTAAGGAAAACGGTTGACCGCCGATTAAATTAGTTCCGGCTTCCATGCGCACAAAAGCGATGTTTTCCGCCTTTTTATCCTTAATAACTTGCTCTAACTTCTTAACATCCAAATTACCCTTAAACAAACATGTGCTTGTTACCGCTAAAGCTTCATCGATGAACAATTCCAAGACTTCCCCTCCACAAAGCATGATATGCGATTTGGTGGTGGTAAAATGGTAATTCATCGGCACAAAGCTGCCCGGCTTCACAAAAACCTTGGCCAGAATGTGTTCACAAGCCCGACCTTGGTGAGCGGGTAAGAAATACTTCGTTCCAAACACTTCCTGCAGTTTAGCTGTCAATTTAAAGAAAGTTTCACTGCCGGCATAGCTGTCATCAGCTTCCATCATCGCTGCTAGTTGTTTGTCGCTCATCGCATTAGTGCCACTGTCCGTCAACATATCTAAAAAGACATCACGGTTTTTAAGCAAAAAGGTGTTGAATCCGGCTTGTTCTAAAGCCTTCTTTCGTTCTTCAAGTGGAATTAAGTTTAGTTTCTGTACAATCCGCACCTTGTGCATCTCCAACGGCAAATTAGTTTCCTGATAAAATTTAATCATCTTTTCCTCCTTGCTATAAAAAAGCAAAAAGTCCCTTAACAATTATGTTAAGGGACGAAAATTCCGCGGTACCACCCTGCTTATGGTTAAAAAACCATCACTCTTGATCAATCAATCAATTCATCGTTAACGGGATTTCCCGGTTTAAACTACTAAAAATTCGCCTAAACAGCTCCAAAGTGTACATTCTATATTGGCTTGTCCTCATTTTCACCAACCATGAGATCTCTAAAAGCAAGGTCAATATTTTTTCTCTTTTTCTTCGCTTTTTTATATATGACCCATTGTAAACCTATTTCACAAAAAAAGCAAGACCTTTTTATTTTTTCTTTAAACCCGAGTGCGTTAATAAAATTTTAGACAGTTTTTTTGTCTTATCAAAAAAGATTTGACCAATGTTGCGATTAATAGCAATGATGATGCCCTCACCAAACTGTTCATGAATAACTTTATCCCCAACTCGGTAATCACCATCCGTGGTTTTCACTTCATCCTGCGGGCGAACAGAAACAATCCCGCGCGCTTCTTCTTGCGCATAATCCGCAACAACTTCTGCTTGAATATCAACATTAAGCCGGTTCATGCCGGCAAACTCCAAAACAAAACGCGAAGTTTTATTGGTAAAATGCTTACCATATAATAATCTGGTTTTCGCACTTAAAAGATATAATCGTTTTTTGGCTCTTGTGAAAGCGACATAAGCAATGCGGCGTTCTTCTTCCAATTCCGCTTCGCTTTCAAAACGAAAGACATTCGGGAAGATGTTTTCTTCCAAGCCAATAACAAAGACATAGTCAAACTCCAAACCCTTGACGGAGTGGATGGTGGATAAAATTAGGCCTTGGGGGTTTTGGCGTTGGTTTTGGAGTTTATCATCGGATAAAATGGCCTCATCGAAAGCCGCTTGTAAACGTTCCTTTCTTGTCAATTCTCCTTGTGATTCTTCAATTTGTAAGAGAATGCTCTTAAACTCCTGCACATTTTCCCAGCGCTCCTCAAAATCCTCATCTTCTTTTAAATAGTCTTCATATTTAATAAAGGCTAACAATTCATCAAAAACCGTCCATAAATGTTCTTCTTCCAGGCGCAAGGAAAAAGCCGTAATGAGGTTCTTAAATTCCAATAGAGCCGTAAATCGTTTATCGGAGATTAAGGCCTGACAAGCGTCAATCGCTTGCCATAAAGATAAGTGATATTTCTTTTTAATCTCCAAAACTTTCGCAACCGTCACTTCACCAAGCAAACGAGACGGTACATTAATCACTCTTTGAAAACTATAAACATCATCGGGATTAAGCAATAGTTTAAAATAAGCAATTATATCTTTGACTTCCCGACGGCGTAAATAGGAAACACCGCCATACACTTGGTAGGGTAGTCCCATTTGAATAATGCCCAGTTCCAAATTGCGTAGTAAACTGCTGTTGCGATATAAAATGGCCATCTTTTGGTAATCAACACCTTTTAGTTTCAACGAAAAAATGCGATCCAATATATAATTGACTTCTTCTTTTTCGGTAAAGGCTTGATAAATATGGACATCATCCGGTGAACCCGGATCAGTAGAAAACAGTTTCTTCGGTTCACGATTGTAATTGTTACTGATTAACAAATTACAGCCATCTAAAATATGTTGGGTGGAACGATAATTTTGTGTGAGGTGAAACAATTGATATTCCGGAAAATCCCGTTTATACAAATTCATGTTTTCGTAGTTTGTGCCCCGAAAACTGTAAATACTCTGGTCGTCATCGCCAACCACAAAGAGATTACGGCTTTCATGACTTAACATTTTCATCAGTTCGTATTGCACAAGGTTGGTGTCTTGAAATTCATCAACCAAGACATATTGATAATAATCTTCGTATTTTTTTCTGACTTCGGGAAAATCCCTAAACAGCTGGTAAGTTTTTAGCAGTAAGTCCTCAAAATCTAAAAGATTTAAGGATTTCATTTTGGTTTCATACCAATTCATCATTTGCTGTTCAAAGGAAAACTCCGCTTTTTGCATAAAACATTTTAAAAAGTTAATCTTTTTTTGCACGCTTTTAGGAGTATATTGCTTTCGGTCAACATTGTTTTCCTTTAGCACATCAGCAATAATCTTTAACTGTTCTTCTTCATCCAAGATGGAAAAGTCGCGGTTATAACCAAGGGCAGGAATTTCCCGCCTTAAGATGCGAGCACAAAAAGCATGAAAGGTACTGATAGTTAAATCATGGGCGGGGATACCAATTAAGTTATAAAGTCGTTCGCGCATTTCATTCGTCGCTTTGTTGGTGAAAGTAATCGCCAGAATGCGCGAGGGCGCAATCTGTTTTTCCTTAATCATGTAAGCAATCCGGTATGTTAGGGTTCTCGTCTTTCCGCTACCCGCCCCGGCAAAGACCATTACCGGACCTTCGGTTGCTAAAACGGCGGCTTTTTGTTGCTCGTTTAAACTCCTCAGCATAAATCACCTATTTACCGGATTTAAGCGAAGTAATGCGGTTAAAAACTAATTGCTCAGGCCTTGATACTTTATCAACAGCATAGTAACCATCACGGATGAATTGGAATTTATCGCCTTCGTTAAACGGTTCATCGGCATTTTCAATCACACCTTCTACTTGAATCCAAGACTTAGGATTAATGCGGTCCAAGAAGTTCTTGGTTTCATCATCATCTAAAATCAGCGGTTCAAACAAGTTAAAGAGCGCTTTTTTGGCCGTTGTGGCCTCTACAAAATGAATGGTGCCGTTAGGCTTACGAGCGTTAAAGCCCGTGTTGCTTTTAGTCAAGGGATCATAAGTGCAATGAACAACACTGACTTCCCCATGGGCATTGTATTCCACGGAGTTGGCTTTAATAAAGTAAGCATGGTACAGTCGAACCTCTAAACCAAGAGCTAAGCGCTTATAATGTTTATCCGGTTTGGTTAAGACAAAATCATCTTTATCAATATATAAATATTTCGAAAAAGCCATTTTTCTTGTCCCCAAATCGGCATTCTCGACATTATTAGCCGCTTCCAAAAATTCCACTTGGCCCTCTTCATAATTATCAATAACAACTTTCAAAGGATTAACCACCGCCATTAAGCGTTTCGTCTTCAGTTTCAAATCTTCACGCAAAAAGTGTTCGAGCATTGAACCTTCAACAGTCGAATTAATGCGGGAAAGACCCGAAGCCAAAATAAACTTTTTAATGGCTTCCGGCGTATAACCACGGCGGCGCAAACCAACTAAAGTCGGCATCCGCGGATCATCGAAATCTTCAACTTTACCTTTTTGAACAAGCTCTTTTAAATAGCGTTTACTCATAATCGTGTTGGTAATATTTAAACGCCCGAATTCAATTTGTTGCGGATAGTCATGAGGCCCGAAACAATTATCGACGACCCAATCATACAAAATACGGTGATTGTCGTATTCGAGGCTACACAAAGAATGAGTAATTCCTTCAATGGCATCTTGAATCGGATGGGCAAAATCATACATCGGGAAAATACACCATTTATCACCTTGGCGATGATGGTGGATGTATAGAATGCGATATAAAACAGGATCGCGCATATTGATGTTCGGGTGCGCCATATCGATTTTAGCACGCAATACTCTTGAACCTTCTTCGTACTTGCCATCTTTCATTTCCGTAAACAATTGCAAGTTCTCCGCAACACTGCGGTTTCGATAAGGTGATTCCTTCCCGGGTTCGTTTAAAGTGCCACGGTATTCACGAATCTCCTCTTGCGACAAATCATCAACATAGGCTAAGCCCCGCTCAATTAAACCAAGGGCCAATTGATAAGTTTTTTCAAAATAATCGGAGCCGAAGAAAACATCGGCCGGTTCATAACCAAGCCACTCGATATCTTTAATGATGGCGTCCACAAACTCCGCATCTTCTTTGGCAGGATTGGTATCATCAAAACGGAGGTTGGTATAACCACCAAACTCTTTCGCTAGTTCAAAATTGGTAACAAGGGCCCGAGCATGACCAATATGCAAATAAGCATTCGGTTCCGGTGGGAACCTAGTAATGATTTTCTTCGCCTTGCCCGATTCCAAATCATTCTTCATAATCGTTTTAATAAAATTTGATATTTCTTCCATAATCATCCCTCAATTGATGTTCGCTTAACATCTAATTCTTTTATGTTTTTGCCCTGGGCATATTTCGTAAACAAGTCAATCGCTAGCTGCTTGTGCTCATCCAAAAAGGTCTCGGAAAAACAAATAATAAATAGTAAAATTTTGGAAGTCGAATCCGTAATGCTTGTTCTTAAGGTATCGGAAGTGGTGGAACCAAATGGTCCCACTTCATCTTCATAAACCGGAATATGGGAAACATTAAGCAAGCCACGACCGATGCCATAGTATTCATCCGTGGACCTTCCTAAACGGATGGTAATATCACCTTGAATCTTCTCATAATCAAGAACAGCCACCGACCTTTGTGTATCTAAAGAAAGCAGATTACCGGCATCAACCACATTATTGATACGATAAAGGGGGTTGTTCTTAACAATCCGGCGATACAAAGATTCGACCGCCAAACGATATCGACTCGGGTCTTTGCCAAATTTTTTATAGCCATCTCTGGCTTCTTTAATAAGAGGAATATTCAAGACTTCCTCTAATGAATATTCCTCAGCTATTTTTTGTTCATATTGCGAAATGATATCTTGCATGCCTTCGCTATCACGAACAGTAACATCCATTGTTAGAGCGATGACATAAAAACAAGGAATAATTCGCAAAATTGATTTGTCGACCGTAATAATCATACGATTTCGGCCTTTTCCTTCATTAAAGCATCGAGTTCTTTATTCTTAACTTGAATACTGTCTTTGAGTAATTCGGCCTTTTCCCGTAATTCTTTTTGCGCATTACGAATTTGGTCAATTTGATTAATCAGTTTCATATAAGTGGCAACGGTCGCATTAGTTTCTAAATCTTTTAAGTTTTTGCGACAGAAATCAATTTTCGAACGCAAATCATCACGATGGACTTCTAAATCCGTTAATTCCGCTTTCGCTTTTAAAAGCTCCGTGCGGTTGGCCGGTTCCGTACCCAAACTCTCAATCCGGGCTGTAACTTCAGTCATTTGGCTGGCCCGAGCATTAAAATCTGTCAAACACTGCTCTAATAAGATTTTGTTATTAAAGAAATCCGACACTTTTTCTTCATTAATACGCAAATGCTTTTCATATTCTAAACGCTTGTCTAATTCAGTTTTTAAATCGCTCATTTTGCGGGTAATTTCGCCTAATTCACGACCTTGTTCGCGTAATTCCGCTTCCAAAAGGCCCGCTTGTTTGTCAATCGCGACTTTACGTTCATCTTGTAATTGGGCACTTAGTTTTTGATTAGCAGCCACCACTTTGGAAATTTCTTCGCTTTGCTTGACAATCGTTTCCGTAGTTTGTTCTTGGGAGGCCTTTAATTCTTGAATTTGCGTTAATAACTGATTGCGTTCGCTTTCCACTTGTTTGATTTCTTTGTAATCATCGGTTAAAGCATAATCTTGGCGAATCTTTCGGAGATAATAATCAATAATCTGTCCTTCTTTGATTTTCAAATTGGTCAATTCTTGTTCCTTCGCACTAACAAAATTTTGATATTTCGTTTTTAAATGTGCTTGATCTTCCTCCAAACCACCCAAACGTTCTTCTTGTAATTGCAGTTCCAATAAGGCTTTCGCTTTGGCTTTTTCAAACGCTTCTTTTGTAGAGGCGGTAAAATCACGGTTGGCATTAAAGGTCGCCGTTAATTGATTAATGCGGCTATTAAGTTTATCAATGTCTTCTTGCCGTTGGGAAATCTTCAGTTCTAAGGACGCCATGCTTGAATTATAATTAATGGCTTCTTCATCCAAACGATTTTTAATCTCTTTTTGCATATCACGAATCAAACGAATGCGACGTTTAAATTCCGGATCAAAGATATCTTCTTCAGTAAACTGTTTAACGGTAGTCTTCAATCTTTGTAAAGTATATTCTTTATCATCAACTTGCGTTTGCAAATCACTGATTTGTTGCAAACGTTGATTATTTTGTTCTTTTAATTCAACTTTTTCCTGTTCCGTGCTTTGTAAGCGGGTTTCGTAATTTTCCGCAATCGCTTGAATCTCTTGTTCTTTTTGAACATTCATGCGACTTAATTCTTCACGATTACGAAGCAGTTCTTCGCGGAATTCGTTCAAAAGGGCTTGGGAATCAACAGACGGTGTTTGTTTCAATTTGTCAATTTCCGCTTTCAAAGCTTTAATTTCTTCAACTAAAGATTGCTTTTCTTGTTGTTCGACAAGGCCAGGCGCAATTTTAGGCTCTACCGGTTGCTGATAAAGAATGTTTTGTTGATAGCGTTGATGATCATAATTGTAGAACGGATAAGGTTCAGGCGACACCACCCGATTTTGTTCACGGAATAAAGCGGATTTCAAAATTTCTACTTCAAGGTCTTTCGCTTTCACTAAATCTTGCGTTCTATTTAACTCATTGATTAAGCCGGCAACTTTAGACGAATCATCCTTACTTGGAAGCATTTGACTCTTTTCTAAGCGTTCTTTTTCTAATACTTTCTCTAAATCGGCATATTTCGTTTTTAAAAGTTCCAGTGCTAAATTAAGATCATTATTAGCGGCTATTAATTGTTGGTTGGCATCTTTTAATTGCTTGGTTTCTGGCAAATCCTGTTCGTCAGTTTCACTAATGCGAAGCATTTGTTCTTTAAGTTCAGCTTCCAATTGTGCTTTCTCATTTTCCAAGGTGTTTAATTGCGCCAATAAAGCGGTATTTTCTTGGGCTTGACTGTTTAAACTTTGATTTAAACTGCCAAGTTCTGTTTCCAAGCGTTTAGTTAATTCTAAATTGTGATTTTTCAATTGGTCATTGGTTTTTCTTAAATCCTCAATCACATCATACAAACGATTGTTTTCTTCCGCTATTTTTTGCTTATCGCTCCGCAATTGTTGATTTTCTTCTTCAAACAAGGAATTTTCCTCATAATCACGCGATTTCAAAGTTTCATTAGTTTGGTGAAGAGTTTGCAAATTGGCCATCATGCCGTCAACTTCTTGACGTAATTGTTCAAGTTGTTTTTCAACTTGTTCTTTTTCCGCTTTTTTGGCTTCAATTAATTGATCCTTTTGGGCATCTTTTTCCAATTGAGCTTGTTCTTGCTTCTTGAAATAACGGATGGTGGTTTGTAATTCTTTTTTACTCTTGGTCAAGTTTTCCAAACGTTTTTCGAGTTTCGCTGTCAACTTCTTTTCGGCATCATATAATTTTTTGTTTTCCAAACTCTTGTTTTTCAAATCATCAAAAGTGGCTTTCAAAGCTTCATTATCCTTATTTAAGCGCGCCGCTTCTTTTTTTACTGCATCTAGTTCGGCTTTTTTGGTGCCTTTTTGAGCTTTTAATTTCTCAAAAGAGTCCGTCAGCGAATTTAAAGACTTTTGTAAGCGAGCGTTTTCCTTCTTCTCGTCTTGGAAGGCTTGATCGATGGCAACGATTTTTTCCGTCGGGATGGCTTTCTCCTTTTCTTTTTCAAAAGCGATTTGTAAATTATCAAGATCCTTTTGTAAGCGCCGGTTAGCCTTCTTCTCATCTTGTAATAATGCCCGCGTTTGTTGTTCTTTGGTTTTTTGCGTTTCCACCGCTTTTTCCAAACGGGTGATTTCCCGTTTTAAAGCGGTTTGGGCTTGCTTAGTTTCTTTGGCCTCTTGGAGGACGGCTTGTTGTTTTTGCATTTGTGTTTCTGCACTCGCTTCCATTTTTGCAATATTGCTTTTTAAGCTTGCAACTTCTTTAGCTAGGGTTTGTTTTTCTTTCTTTTCTTCAAGCATTTTGTTTTTAGCCAATTCCTCTTTCGCTTGCGCTTTTTCAACACTTTTCGTTAGGCTTTGTAATTCCCTTTTTAAGCGCGTTCCTTCTTTTTTCACATTTAGAAAGCGTTGTTCGACTATTGCTATTTTATCGTCCATTTCTTCAATTAAAGCAGCTTTCAAGGTCGGAAATTTAGCTTTTGATAAATCTAGTTGTTTCTTTAATTCCTCAGCCTCTTTTTGATATTGTTCTTTAGCTTGTAATTCTATTTCCAGTTGGTCTTTAATCTGTTGGTTTGTGGCTTGCTCGTTGAGCACCTCTCCTCGTAGAGCAACCACTTCCTTTTCCAAATCATTGACAACAACCGCTTGCTCACCATATTGGTCCATTAACCCTTTATTGGCTTGTTCGGCAGCCATTAACTTAATTTGATTCTCCGCATGCTGTTTTTCGAGCGAGATTAATACTTCCTCGATCTCAGATATTTTTTTAGAAGTTGGCGAAGTTTCTTCTTGTTGATTAGCTGGAACGCCTGAAGGAAAACTGGGAGACAAGTCAAGGCTTTCTTCGTCAATAATCGGAATGCCGCTTACTTTAGCAGCCATCACTTTAGAAATGGCGGCATCAAGTTTTTCTTTCTCAGCTTGGAGAAGGGCAATTTTTTCGTTCAGCTCTTGAACTTTGCTTTGTTCTTGTTCAAGTTCGTCGAAAGTGACTTCATCCAGATCTTCCTCTAAACCTTGTGCTAAACTTATTTTTTCTTTTAAAACCCGTTCTTTGCTTTCGGTTTTAAGTTCTTTAATTTCCATTAGTTGTTGGAGACGCTTGCCAGCCGAAATAACGCCTTTTAAGCGTTCCACATCGCTCGTTACGGACGGCGTTTGTTCACTTTTTTTCGAAATCGGCAAAGGCTTTTTGCTCTTAACATTTAATTCCTCCAAGGAAGCAGTGGGCCTTTTTTTAGCTTCACTCTTCTTTTTAGCACTGGCTGGTTTTTTGGCTGTTGTTTTGGAACTGGCTTTGGTGGTTTTTTTCTTCGCCGGTTCCTTCTTTTTAACCGGAGCGGCTTTTTTAGGAACGGGTTTTTCCTTATTTTCCTGCACTTCGGCCAAAACATTTTTTAAACGTTCCACAACATCCACAGGTTTTTCCTCAACGGGAACAACGGTTTTTTTAGTTTCCCCACTTTTCACAGAGCGTTTTTTGGGGCTACTCACTGGGGTTTTTTTGGGATTAGTTTCCATATTTTCCTCCTAAAAAAGACTAACAACAATTTTGTATAAGGCATAACCGACGACGGTTAATGAACCGCCGAAGCTTAATAATAAGAAGATATTTTTGAGACCGACATAAAGGGGCCGGTGTTTTTTTAATGTATAGGCACGGTCAACCGTCACCTTGCGGATATTATCGAAGGTCGTGATATTGATTTGACCCTCTTCCACTTTTTTAATATCCAAGGGGGGATGGGAGCGTTTTTTTGAGCCAATCATCTTTAAGTAATAAGTTTTCGCTTTTTTAAATTTCTTTTTATAAGCACGACTAATGGCTTTTTCCGACTTCTTTAAATAATTAATCGCCATTTTATGGTTTCGAACAAAATCCTTCGAAACCATACTGTAGATGGTGGCGTAGAACATAAACATCACCAGAACATAGATGGTAAGGTTCGCAAGCATTTTCAACCAGGCGGTGGTATTGAACAAATCCATTACATTTTGGCGCAACCGAAACCCGAAATTTGTTTGGGCAATTTTCATCCATAAATAGGAATTAAGGGAAACGATAAAAATCATCAACAAGAACAACACCATCATCACCAGCTTCGTAGCAAAGGAAATCTTCATAAAATTGACACCACCGATGACTTCCATGGTTTTATCGCTGTCACTAAAAGCCCGGCTTTTTTGCGTATTATAATCTTTGTTCCAATTTTTAAAGGCTCTTTTCACCAAGCGGCGTTTCTTAGTTTTGGAAAGATCCGGATTACGAACGATATCGCCTAAAGCGAATTCACTTTTACGAACTTTCACCAGATATTCTTCAATACTGGTAATCGGATAAGCCGAAGTCTTGGAATTATACATAAAGGGATTAGTGCGTAAGAATTGGGTTTTGGCCGTATCAAGATTATTGATTTGCCTTTGGGACGGATGAACTCCCACCTCGTGGTCGTTTTTGCCCGCAACTACTTTGTTATAACCCTTCGTCGTTAACACATATTCCACAATTGTTTCTTTTCTCTTTTTAGCCATCTTATTCACCCGCCAAAACTTCCAAAAGCCTTGGCCAATTTTCGCTAAACAAAGAGTGATTTATAAGAGAAAGTTCTTCATAGAAAGTAGCGGTCATTTTCCCTTGTTGCTCTAAAGTGCGGATGACACTTTGGGGCTGCGCCAACAAGCCATCCAAATAAGCGCTGGCTTGGGCGGAAGTGATTAAACCATTGGTAACAGTCCCTGCTAAATTATTTAACATGATAACAAAATCATCGGCACTGAATTGATTATCCCAAGTTACACCTCTACTCAAATATTGAAAAAAGAAATATTCATGGTAAAGAGGATAACCACCGGTTTGATGGCTTCCGAGACTGTCCAGCAAATAACTATTAATTAAAACTTCGGTTTCCCAAAGCGGGGTCGTAAACCATTCATCATAGCGTTTAGCCAAGATGACTTGGGTTGGGATGCCCATATTCTTATCCAGTAAAACCATTTTCGGTTCTTGCTTTAAGACTTCAGTAAATAAAGTCTGCAGCGAAATAACGACATTATCACGTTCAGGAAAAGCATAAGTCACCACCGCTTGGGCATATTTATACAAATTATTACTCATGGCAAGGTTAAAACGAGTGCGGTAACTTGTAAAATCTATGGCGGCATTATCGTTTAGAATCGTTTTAAAAGCCGGATAATAATGGGCAAACAAACTTAAGACATTCATTTTTTGAATGAAATCATTGCGAAGTCGCAGTTGGGAAAATAAGGACAATAATGTCTCTTGATTATTAAGGTAAATCGTCGCAATTTCTTGGTAGTCATAGCTAGCAATTGGGTCAGTCAAAAGTGTTGAAAATAAGGTCCAATAAGCACGATAATCGTTAAGGTAGCTTAATTTCTCACGAATCGTCGTCATTTCCGGATGATTTTTTTCTTTCGTTAACACCGTATTTAAAACTAAGGTTCCACTAACTTCGGTCAAAAGCGCAGTCACATAATCGTTACCGCTTAAGTGGGCCGTAATCAAAGCTTTTGAATCAGTGGAAAGCTGATTAAACATTATCGTGTCAATATAAGTATTGATGTCGGTAAATTCATCGTTAAGCGAAACAAAATAGTCTAAAGTGTTTTGTACTTCGTTGCCACTGATAAAATCATAGGCTTCCTGATATTCCTGATGCAAGGTTGGATTAATGTTTTGCACTTCATTCAGTTTGGAAACCGGTAAGTAAGCTGTACTGGTATCCCCGATGAGTTTCGAAAGGGGAGCGTGATAATTGATATCCGCGACCGGCTTAATCAACAACATCAATAAAATAACCAAAACATAACCGTTGATGAGGCCGAGCAAAGCGGCTAAAGTGCGAGAAAACTTCGTTGGTGATGTTAAGACCTGTTTTTCCATCGATTGAGCAAAGAGGTTATAAATGAAAGCAATAATCAAGCTCATTACGATGAAGGCCACCAAAGCCACTAAACCGGTCATCATCACATTATGGTAGGCACTTAATTTTAAATAGCGACCAATAAAGGTAACGATTTTAATTAAGAGATTGTCAACCGCAGAAGTCGATTTTATGAACTTCATCAGTGGTGGTAAAACAAAATATAAAGCCACTAACGGAACAATCAACATCAATGTTTTTCGTCCTTGACGGAATGAACTATAATAAGCACCGGTAATAAGGGAAGCAAGCAACACCAGTACAATAATAATATCAAAATTAAATGTTGAGAAGTATTCCACACGAACTCCTTCGCAGATTCCATCCTTGTTATTTTACTTATTATAACATTTTATCGGTTGTAATACAAATAATTTTACAAATATCACCTTTAATTTAAAAAACAAAAAAGCAGCGCGATTATTGGTAATCAAAAAACTGCTGATAATGGATGAATGCATCATGCCTTCAATGATAAGAACCATTGTTTATTTAACTACTAAAATAATGAGATTAAAAATTCCTAGTTTTTTTCCTAAACTTAAAAACCCCAAGTTATTTAACAGCGCCATTAAAAATCGCTAATTTTTGCTATGTTTCAAATACCGCTTTAAATAAAGCCAAGGATTTTTGGAATCAAGCCAATAATTAGGGATAAACCCTTTACCTTCTTCATAATTAGGCATGTAAAAGATTTTATGACCAAATTGAAATAAGAGTTTTGAATTCCTTAATCGATAGTGTTTGACATCACCAAAGGTGCCAATCCCGCCCGTTGCAGAACCAAGAAAGATACTATTGGGGCAACTTTTTGCATATGAAACGGCAGCTTCGCCCGACGATGTCGTCCCCTTGTTCATGATGACATATAAAGTGCCCTTATATTGACCTTTATTATTGTCATATTCTTGAGGAGTGCTTTCAATTTGATAACTTTTTCCTTTGGATTGAGGATTAAAGACGGGATTGACTAAAACGGCACATCCTGATTGCCAATAGGCATACTCATTTAACCCTTTAATAAAGCTTTGGGGAAACCTAGAATTACCGCCTTGATTCCCGGCAACATCGAAAATAGTTATTTTTTTATTTCGACATTTTTTCCCAAACTGATAGTATTCATCTAATATTGCTTCCGGATTATAATCAATCTGATAAGACTTACTGAAAAAAACATTATAATCTCGATGTTCTTCATACTTTTGAAGATAGCCACTATTTTCCTTTACATATTTGTCCGCACCAATCATATGAGTACGAAGAACAACATCACCAACATTAATTTCGTTAATTACTTTTTGCGAATAAATTCCAATTAAAAAGCAGTCATAATGATTACCTATGATTAAGGTTGGTAATAATTTTCCTGCTAAATCAGAATGTTCAATTACTGTCCCGATGGGTAATTTCCTACTACCCTTAATAACGCGATATTTCCCCCCATCCTTTTCCACAACAATTTGCGTAACATAAGCTCGCCATGATGTTAAGAAATTACCAAAACCTATGATTGAAAAGTGTCCATCGTTAAGATGGCCAGAAAGTTGATTAAAAATCATTTCTCCCAAAGCAATTGAAGAAATATAAGCATTTGAACTCTTTTCTAATAAATCAATGATATTCCTTTTTAAAGTATCAAAATCGATTCTTCTACTAAAATACTCGTAACCACTATAACAATACTTCATGGTTAAGAAAAAGTCTTCGATATCATTTAGGGCTTGGGCCTTGGTTATATTAGTTTCTTGGATTGTTGTTATTAATTTATTAAAACCGTCTTCCGAAGAAGGCAATTCAAAAAGTAGTTTCTTAATGCGAAAACTAATCCTTGCTTCCATGGCAATATTGGTAAAGTTATTATACAACTGATTAAAATCCGTCTTAGTCATCTTATCTCCATCCCGTTAAATCAATCATCAATGATGACAAAATCATCTTCTTGGGGAAATGGAAAAACACCCGTTGGGGTGTTTATTCGTTTTCCTTGATATAAATCATGTCCGCATAATCTTTCCAAACCTTTAGGTAAGCATCATAGTTTTGGGCCGGAACATATATCTTCGCATCTTTGCGCAGTTTTAAAGTGCCCTTCCAAGTGACGCTATTGGGATTAATGGCATTGATATAAACCGTTTTTAAACTGTTTAAACGGTCTAAAGAATTCTCCGAAAAAGTAATTGACGGAGTAACTTCCGCAACCTGAATGCTGACCGTTGTATAAATTTGCGGGTTGGCAATTAAAGTCGCTTTGATAACAGTATTGCCCTTCGCTAAGGCTTCAACTCGTCCATCATACATTGATACTGCGGCCACGGCATTGTTGGAACTCGTCCATAGAATATCACCAAGATTATAGCCGGTGGTTGCTAATGTCACTAAATCGGAAACATACATTTTGCGGGCGCCCGTAAAACTGATCGGTGTATATGAATAAGTCGTAACGACACTTCGTTGTTCGACCGGCAACACGGTAATTTCAGCGGTGGAAACTACCGGAGCGATTGTGGAATGGGCGGTAATCGTTGTTGTTCCCGCACTCAAAGCAACTACTCTTCCCGTTTCATCAACCGAAGCGACAGCGGGATTAGATGATGACCAAGTTACATTCTCCGATTGCACTTCCAGTTTTTGGTTATCACCCACGAACCAATCACTATTAATCGTGAAACGGTAGAATTCAATATCCGTCGTGCTGGTGATTAATTTTTGAGCTTTCGGTAAAACCGTAAACTTGGCTTCCGAATATAAAGTATTATCATTTTTGTTGGTGGCTTTAACCGTGACAGTTCCCGGCGCCACTAAGGTGAGTTTCCCATTGGCAGCAATTGTGGCAACACCATCATCATTTGTCGACCAATCCACCAAGGCCCCGCTAGTTGTTAGGGTAACATTATCTTCCATGTAAAGTTTGCGATTGCCAACAATCATCATACTGTCGCGACCGCTTAAGTTGACAATATTAGTTGGATCATACATGGCTGCTTCATCAACATTGATGGTTAAAGTTTCTAAACCGGTGCAACTGGCAAAAGCGTATTTACCAACTGTTTTAACACTCGCAGGGATTACTAAACTCTGTAGTTGTTTAGCTTGGTAAAAAGCATATTCTTCGATTGTTGTCACTGACTTAGGAATCGTAATCGTTTTTAATTTGCTCGTCGGAATGGTAACACTTAAGAATTTCGAATAATTAAAAAAAGCAAAGTCGCCAATTATTTTCACCGGTTTTCCTTCAATCGTATCCGGAATCACAATGGTGCTTTCATTACTGTTTGGAGCAACGATTTTCACAAAATCATCATCACCGGCTTCACCGGCAATACCGGCATAAATATATTTATAATCAAAGCCCTCTGCGTTTTTCACAACATTCGCATAATAGTAAGCGCTGGGTTCATTGCCAAGTAAAGCCATATCATAAGCAGTGACATTGACTTCATTGGTAAATTTCCATCCTGTATTTAAATCCCTGATAAAGTAAACTAAAAACTGCTTGCTTTGACTACCACTGGCATCCTTTAAGCTAATCGTAATGTCTGCACAATAAAAATTCTCATTCACAACTTCCGGTTTAAAGGAGCGGGTTTTTATAGAAGTAAAGTCCGCAAAATAAACTTCCGGATTATTGTTTTCAATAAATTTATGATAATCAGCGGAGTCTTCCAAATAAAAACTACCGGCCACCGCTTCAATATCTTTGGCGTTCATGGCGCTGACATAATGATTCCAAAGTCGCTCGGGAGAACTACTGTCGCCGCATCCCGCCAACACTAAAATTAATAACATGATTATGGCAATTGAAAATTTCTTCACTCGCATTGGCCTCCATCAATAAATGCTTGGTTATGGTTTTTCCACAGTTTACTTATTTGATTATATAATAATTTACCTTGTAAATCAAACTTTTTTTATAATTATTCGCCTTTATCTTGAAAATAACCGGCCACTGCAATCATAGCCGCATTATCGGTACAATATTTAAGGGGCGGAAAGCTTAATTTTAGGGGGGGATGTTTCGCCACTGCGGCTTGCATCTCTTGGCGAAGACCTTTATTTGCGGCTACTCCCCCCGCCACAACAATATGCTTCACTTGATGCATGATGGCCGCTTGCATGGTTTTATCAACTAACACTTGCACCACAACCTTTTGGAAAGAGGCACAAAGATTGGCGATATCAATCGTTTCTTTTTTCATATGAGCCGTATTAATGAGATTAATAACAGCGGATTTTAATCCGGAAAAGGAGAAATTGAAATTGGCTTTACCCAAATAAACTAAGGGCAGTTGGTAGCTGGGAGTGCCTGTTATTGCTAAAGCGTCCACCTTCATTCCGGCCGGGTATTCCAAACCCAGCACTCGACCAACTTTATCATAACTTTCTCCAACAGCATCATCCAAGGTTTCGCCGAGCACTTCAAACTGAAAATGGTCCTTCATAAGGATTAATTCCGTATGCCCACCGGAGACCACCAAGGCTAAAACCGGAAAGTAAAAATCACTTTCCAAGTAATTGGCATAAATATGACCATGGAGGTGATTGACTTCAACTAGTTTAATCCCATGCGCTAAAGCAAAAGCTTTGGCCGCATTGATGCCGACCAAAAGCGAACCGATTAAACCGGGATGGGTGGTAACGGCTACCAAATCAATGTCTTGAGGGCTAATCTGGGCTTCTTTTAAAGCTTCTTCAAAAACGACGGTTATTTTTTGGACATGGTGGCGACTCGCCACTTCCGGAACTACTCCGCCATAAACTTTATGAACATCAATTTGACTATAAACAACATTGGACAAAACCTCGCGACCGTCTTTCACAAGCGCGACACTGGTTTCATCACAACTGGTTTCTATTCCTAAAACAATCATTTTGCTTCCTCAAATTTTTTAATCAGCACTAAAGCATCGCTTAAATCCTGATAGTATTGATGACGTTTGTGAGAAAACACAAAGTTAAATTTTTCATATAAAGCTAAAGCGGCATTATTATTTTCCCGCACTTCTAAACTAAGCATTGACACCCCGCTTAACTCGCATAATTGGCAAGCAAAGTCCAGCAGCATCGTTCCAAACCCCTGGTGTTGATAGGCTTTATCAACATAGAAGTTAATGATTTCGGCCTTATCGTCGTGAATCCATAAACCGATGTAGCCACCCACCTGCTGATCAATCTCTAAAACCAAGTAATGAGCAAAGGGATTGAGTTTAAAATCCGCATAAATAAGATCAAAGCCTAAGGAAACACCAAAAATGGCTTCTTCACCGGCCACGATTGCCCCGATATCTTTTTCTTCCAAAGGCCGGATTTGATATTTCATATCCCCCTCCGCATATAATAGGGCGATAAATTATGCAAATCCTGCACCAGTTCCGGTTTAAGGCCTCGGATGTCAACTAAATAATTTTGTTCATCCACTAAGCTATAGTTAAGATGCTTGATGCTATCCAAAAAGGCTGTTTTTTCCATAAAACTTTCCTCCCCAAAAGGGCGAATGCTACCGTCTTGCGCCTTAAGAACTTTGCCATAAACATGGCCGCTTTTTGCAAGCGACACGACAGCATAAAGACCGTTTTGATGATAATAGCCACTAGCTAATAAGTCCAAGCTGCTAACAGTATAAAGGGGAATTTGCAGTGTCCATGCCCATATCTTTGCAACCGTTAAACTAATGCGTAAGCCGGTATAAGAACCGGGGCCGATACCGACAATAATCGCCCCAAAATCTTTGACTTGCCATGACAAGTGCTTCAGTCCTTCTTCAATGGCCAGCAGAAAATGTTCGGAATGGTTGTTTTTTCCGAACTGTTTTTTTTCATATATTACTTGATTGTTTTGAACAAAAGCGACATACATAAGGGCTGTCGATGTATCCAAAATCATCGTTCTCATTTTATCGCCCCAAGCATTTGATTAAAGGCCGGATTATCCGTCGACAAATCAACTTGTCTTGCACCATTACTTAAAACAAAAAAGGTGATTGTTAGACAATTAGCCGGGAGTAAATGAGCAATATTATTGGCCCATTCCACAACACAAAGGCCACCTTGTTCAAAGTACTCCGCTAAATCCTCATCCCCGCTCCCCATACTAGTCCGATAGAGGTCAAGGTGATATAAAGGCAAACGACCTTTGTAGATTTTGAGGATTGTGAAAGTGGGGCTGTTGATGGTTTCCCTAATCCCCAAGCCCAAAGCAATACCTTTAGTTAAAGTCGTTTTTCCGACTCCTAAATTGCCGTTTAAGGCGATGACCATATTAGCTTGGGCATGTTCGCCGATGATTTGACCGAGATTAATCATCATCTGTTCGTTAGCAATGATTTTTTTGATTTTCATATTGCCTCCTATTTTTGTATTATTATACCATACCCCGGAGGATATTTCACTACTCACAAACAAAAAAAATCAAATATAGCCATAATCGCCTTATTTGATTTTTCGATTATTAGAGCACTAATTGAAACATTTGTTCATAAATGGTCTGAAGTTCTTGTTTTTGTTCCGGGCTTAAATCATAAATAAATGCACCTTTGTCATTCTTTAATGTTGCAATATGATGAGCGGCAATTTCGCCGTCCTTTACAACATATAAATCGGGAACAATCAGTTTTTTAACACCATCACGGACAATTAAATCGCCAACTTTGTTGTCTAAATAACCGAGCAACAATTGATATTCCGTCGTGTTATTCTTACGCATTTCATAGATGTCTAAATAAAGAATTTTCTCGATCCCCATTTTTAAAGCCGCATCATTAATAATCGGCATGACGGCGAGACAAAACGGACATTCATAAAAATGGGGATTATAGGAAAATAAAACAACCTGAACCCCGGAAGCAACTGTGAGAGCCTTTGTAACTTCCTGGTAAGTGCTTTTTTCAAAAACATGGTTAATTCCATTAAGCATTGGATAATCATCCTCAACCCTATTCTTTTGACAGCCGCTTAATGAGCCCAACAACACTAGTAAAATTAAAATGATGGTTTTTTTCATCGCTTCTTCTTTAGTTCCTCCGTCAGTTTTTCTAAGCCCGGTTTTCCAAGCAAGGCAAACA
The DNA here is from genome assembly GCA_002068415.1 of Tenericutes bacterium ADurb.BinA124. Lineage (GTDB taxonomy): Bacteria > Bacillota_I > Bacilli_A > ML615J-28 > CAG-698 > UBA2253. The sequence continues at coordinate 140,594 of MVZM01000002.1, read as the reverse complement.
TATTTCGTTTATAAGCTTCAACCCCCGGTTGATCGTAAGGATTAACACCTAATAGAGCCGCACTGATGCCACAGCTAAGCATGAAGAAATAAACTAGATAAGCATAATAATAGGGTGATAGTTCCGGAACATTAATGAGAATATTGGGAACGCCCCCATCAACATGGGCCATCGTTGTCCCCACCAAAGCTTGATGATTAATTTGGTGGAGCGAATATTTCGTTAAATAATTTAATTGATCAAAATCAAGCTGGTCTAGAGGAATCGTTAAATCCTCTTCCGGTTTATTAATATTTAAAACGGTTTCGAATAAATGACGGTGACCGTCTTGAACATACTGACCCAGTGAGTGTAGATCCGTCGAATAATTGGCCGTTACCGGGAACAAGCCTAAATGGTTTTTGCCTTCGGATTCACCGAATAATTGTTTATACCATTCGCCAAAATAATGCAGTTTTGGTTCATAATAAACCAGCATTTCTATCCGTTTTCCTTGGTCATACAGCGCTTTACGTAAACTCGCATAAAGCAAAACTTGGTTTTCCCAAAACGGTTTTTGTGAGAAATTAAAAATCGCTTGGCTAGCCCCGTTAATGACTTGGTAAATGTCGATGTTACTGCAAGCCATCGGTAGTAATCCAACCGGAGTTAAAACCGAATAGCGACCGCCAATATCTTCAGGAATAGCAAAAATCTGATAATTATTGTTGATGGCTTCCGAATAAAGGACACCTTTACCAATCGTTGTCGTGCAATAAATGCGTTCATTAAAACGGGAACCATATTTTTCTTTTAAGAGACCGCGAAACAAACGAAATGCAATCGCCGGTTCCGTCGTTGTCCCCGATTTAGAAATCACATTGATAGAAAAATCTTTATGCTGTAAATATTGTAACACCGCTTTGGTATAAGTTGATGACAAAGTATTCCCCACAAACAGAATCTCAAGACCACCGGTTTTTTTAAAATAAGCTCTTAACATTGACAGTGCCGACTTAGCTCCAAGGTAGGAACCGCCAATGCCAATGACGAGCAGAACTTGAGATTGATTTTGAATCGTTTGACTGGCAGCAACAATTGCTTTTAAATCGGCTTCGCTTAAGCGATTCGGGTAATCAACCCAACCAACAAAATCGTTGCCCAAACAAGTTTTATGAAGCAAATCTTCCTTAGCTTTAAGAGCTTGGGGTTCCAAAGCTTCCAAATCAGTTTTCTTAATAAACGGTAGCACCTGTTGATAGTTTAACATATTACTCCTTTTTTTTGATTTGCGCAGCAATGAAGGCCGGCATGGCTTTTTCTAAAGAATTAAATCCGATAATAAATTTCGGAATCTCACCTTTGACACCCCTAGTTTTATTCAAAGTCTTATAGCTTAAACGTAATTTCTTAGTATTTTCATCAACATCCAATACTTTCAGTTTCACTTGTTGTCCGACTTGCACATAATCATCGATTTTACGAACAAAATTGTCGGAAAATTCGGAAATATGAATTAGGCCGTCATATTCCCCCACGCTCACAAAAGCACCGTAACCGAGAATATTGGTAATCTTCCCGATGACGATGTCACCTTTTTTAATCATTGTCCACCTCTTGACCTACTATATGTAAATTATAACATATGTTATTATAAAAGTTAAGGAGAAATAAAAAATGCCCTAGAGGGCAAAACGGTCTTTATATGAACAATGTTGGCAAAGCGGTGGCAAGTTTTGTCTTTTTTTAAAAGCTTCCCTTAATTTTTTCCAAGCCGATCCCGCCAAAATCGTTTTTAGGGAATCGGAAAACACATTTCCTAACACCACTTGCCCATTACCGTCCAAGCAACAAGGAACAACGGAACCGTCCACTAAAATAGCGATGTGATCTTTTAAACCCCGACAAAAAACAAACGGACTCGTCGTGGTTGATTGTTCCGGCCACACAAATTCTTGATCAGTATCAAGATAAACATGGGGAAACAAATTCCTTGAATCATTGTGCAAATGAACATTAAAAGCAGCATTAAGCTGCTCAATTACATAACTTTTTAAAGGATTATTTCCTAACCAAAATCTTAAAGAAATGTATTTTGAGAAAACTTTTTCCATCGTTTTTAAAAAACGAATCAATTCTTGAAGATAGTTTTTGCGCTCAGTTTCCGGTAATTCTTGCAGTACATGAAGTGATAAATTAATTTGGCGGATGGCCGGATGAATGCTTAACAACTCATGGTGTTGAAAAAGCAACAGGCCGTTAGTAGTTAAATTAATCTGAAAATGCTTTTCCAAAGCTAAATCCAAAAAAGATCTCAACTTTGGATGAAGGAGGGGTTCACCCTTGACATGCCAGTAAAGATAATCGGTGTAGGGCTTAACTTCACTTAACACCCGCCTAAATTGTTCCGTCGTCATAAACTGTTTGGGGCGGTTTAAGGGCAAACAAAAAGTACATGCTAACTGACAAACATTGGTGATTTCAACATAGATCCGTTTAAAATGAGGAGAAACAAGCTCATTCATAAACGTTTTCGACACCAAAAATACCGGGAACTTCTTCTAATAAAATAGCTTCAATACCGTCTTTTAAGGTGACATCGATGTTGGCACAACCAACACAAGCACCCATCATGCGGACATAGACAATCCCGTTTTCAATCCGTAAAAATTCAATATCGCCACCGTCTCTTAATAAATAGGGACGGATTTTATTGATAATGGTTTTGACTTTAGTTTCTATTTCTTGCTTTGTTAATTTTTCCATATTCATTACCTCTTTTCATCGTATTATACCATAAATGTAAAAATTAGTTTTAGAAAATGATTTATTTCGGATAAAGCAAAACCACGCACTCCGCCGAAACTCCTTGCTTTTGACCGATAAAACCAAGCCCTTCCCCGCGGGTGGCTTTCACATTAATGCAACAGGAATCAATTTCCAGCAAACTGGCAAGATTGTTTTTCATTTGATCTTTATAGATTTTTAAATGCGGTTCTTCAAGATGAATCGTTATATCGAGATTGCTGATTTGATATTGATGATCAATAAGCAATTGTTTAGCAGTTGTTACAAAATAACTGGAGGAGATGTTGTGGAAAGAGGGATCGGTATCGGGAAAATGCTGACCAAGGTCCCCGAGCCCCAGTGCCCCAATGATGGCTTCACTGACTACATGGTAGACAATATCGGCATCGGAATGACCTAAAAGACCCTTTTCACAGGGGATAGTGACTCCCCCTAAAATCAAGGGACGACCAAAAACGAAGCGATGAGTATCGTGGGAATGACCAATTTTATAATGCCTTTTTCCTCCCTGTAAATAAGCATCCACCATCTTTAAATCAGCTGGACTCGTAACTTTTAGATTGCGAGCATCACCGAAAACCAAAACCGGTTCGATTTGTAAATACCGTTCCAATAACTCTAAATCGTCGGTTCCATAAAAACCTTCCGCTTGAGCGAAAGCCAAGGCTTCTAAATAATGTTTCCGCTGCACTGCCTGCGGTGTTTGCATGGCCATCAAGGTCGAGCGATCAAGGACGCGATAACCGGATGTTTGCTTTTGGCGAATGGTATCGGTAAGAGGGATTGCTAAAGCCGCCGCCGGGGCCGTTTTAACAACCTCCAGCAGGCGCTCCACATCGCTTTTTAGGAGGCAGGGCCGTGCTCCGTCATGAATGAGGACGGTTTCTTCCTGACAGATCTTCATGCCGGAAGCAACACTGTCTTGACGCTGACTACCGCCCGGAACAACATAAATACGGGTTTGATCAATGCTGTCAAGAGCAGCTAACACTTTTTCTTCTTCCCCTTCCTTAACAACCAACACAATCCGCGCGCACTCGGGAAAACTTAAAAAAACTTCTAAAGAAAACATAAACAACGGTTGACCGTTGATTTGATAAAATATTTTGTTATAAGGAAGAAGCGTTCTCGTTCCGCTTCCGGCCATCAACAACACCACATCAAACATCATATCTCCTTTTAAAAAGGGCCACTTGGTAAAGCGGCCATTAATCTAAGCTATTTTCTTAATAACTGATCTAAAAACTGATCGCTTAAATCAATTTTCATATCTTCCGGTTTTGTTTCCACAACCGGTTTTTTCGCATAATAAATGCTGTAGCGTTTATCATATTTTTCATCGGTCGCAAAGAACAAAGCATCAAACCCGGCTTTCACAATCGCTTCCGGTGTTCGTTCCAACACATTTTTGGAAGAAACAATGCCGACAGCATTCTTCAAAACAAACTTCTTCTCATTGAAATAAATCTCTAAACCCAATAATTCGGAAACATTGTTTTTTAAATCACGAAGAATGAGATCATAGTTATCCAGACGATCGATGATAATACCGTATTCCATTTTACTAATGCGGTAAACTTTGATTTTCCCGCTTAAACTGGAAGCATTCAGTTTTGTGAAGTACTTAAGAGCAACGAGCTCGCTGGCATCATTTCCCAAAACATCAACAATACGGGGCAAATCTTTAAGGGCTAAAAAGGCGAGCGCAAAATCACGATTCTGATCAATAAAAGCATTGACATCGCTTAATAATTCCGGATAGCCTTTAAAGTTGATTTTGGTTTTTGTGAAATCGGAACGATGAAGAACCAAATAACGATGATTTCCGTGGTGCTGAATGTTTTCTTCAAACCACTCTTGACCGTTGATGGTGATTAAACGGTATTGAACGACAGCTTGACCTTCCGTCGTTGGGCGTTTGCTTAAAGCTCCCAAATCTTCTGGAACAATTAATTTTTCAAAAACAGCCGGAGCTAACTCACTTTCCTTCGCATTCAGTAAGCGCATCATTTGCGTCGATAAAATGTATTTATTTTTATCTTGATCAAAATAAGCCAACGGTTCATCAAGTAAATCAAGATATTTTTTTAATCGTTTTTTATAATCATTCTTGACATCATCTTTAAAGACTTCAGACAAGGTTAATTTTTGGTTAAGCAAAATATAGCCAACCAGTTTTTCATCTTTGAAGATGGCCTTTTTTTCCAAATTCAAGTTCAGTTCTTCGTCATTAACTAATTTAATATTAACTAAAAAAATTGATTCCGGAGCATGTTTTAAAAATGCCAACCATTTTTTGTAAGTCATTTCCTCATCATTGCAGCTAAAACGGCTAATGCTTTCAAACCACATTTGTTTACCACTAATTAAATCGGTAAATAAATCTAAAAAACCCTCGGTTAATTTAAGCAAGCGTCCTTGCCGATTTAAATAAGCGTAAACATTGGTTTCAATATTGGACGGCATCGCTTCAATAATCGCTATGCGATTGTGGTATTGTCTTTGACTTACTAAAAATTCAATTAAAGTAATTATTAAAGCAAGTAGAGTTAAAGCTGATAAATAGAAAAGATACGAAAAGCCAAACAACGAAAAGGTCTCGGGAACCACCTTCAGTATTTCCACAACCAAGCCGCCAATGGCTAACAGCGTGACAATCAAACTGACCCAAGGGGTTTTCGGTTTCCGCAACACAGAACCAAACAAAAAGACCACTACCAAAAGTAAGGTGGGAATAAACAATGTCAGTTTATTGTTAGTTATAAACACAATGATATCATTTAACATTTTTTGACCTCCGATTTAATCATCATCTTAGCAGTATTGCGATTTGTCGCTAACGGGATTTCATAAACATCGCACAATCTTAACAAAGCCGAAATATCCGGTTCATGAGGTTGAGCCGTTAATGGATCACGGAAGAAGAAAACTAAATCAATTTCTCCTTTCGCCACTTGGGCGCCAATTTCCTGATCGCCACCCAGCGGTCCCGATTTAAAGCAGTGAATCGGCAATCCGGTTTTTTCCATAACCATTTTCCCCGTCGTCCCCGTTGCAAACAACTGATGTTTTTGCAAGAAATGACGGTTTTCATAGGCAAAGTCAATCATTTCAGGTTTCTTTTTATCATGAGCAATTAAAGCAATCCGCATACCTGCACTTCCTTTGACTTATTATATCATAAATGGGAAAACAATGACAACAAAAATTAACAAGGCTCTAGATTTTCCAAACCAGAGCCTTTTAAAACATCATCAAGGTTATTAATCAGTAACTAATTTTATTATTTGCTGACTAAATAACGATCTAACATTTCTTCTAAACGGTCAATGGTCAATTGTAAATTGATGACACCATCTAAAGTAACGGAAATATTACCGGTTTCCTCCGAGACGACCACGGTCAAAGCATCGGAACGTTCACTGATGCCAATGGCCGCCCGATGTCTTGTTCCTAAAAATTTGGGAACATTATAGCGGTCGGTAGACGGAAAATAAGCCCCCGCACACATAATACGATTACGACGGATAATGACAGCCCCGTCATGACAAGCTGTGCCCGGAGTAAAGATGGTCGTTAACAGTTCTTGCGTAATCGTGGCCTTAATCTCAATCGCTTTTTCAATATAACTGTTTAAACTGTCTTCACGTTCAATGGTAATCAAAGCCCCAATTTTACGTTGGGATAAAAAATCGACGGTCGAACACAAAATCCCGATAATTTCTTTTTTCTCTTGCTTGGATGAATAAACGGTATTAATTTTGGTTGCGGAAAAGAGACCATCCAGTGTATATTTGATGTCTTGACCATATACGATAATAAATAGGCCAAAAATCCAAAATAGAATATAGCGAAACAATTTCAAAAACAGTTCTAATTGGAAAAACAGGCCGATAAAAAAGATTAGCAAAATCACGGTCGCCCCGATTAATAATCGAAAGACATGAGCTTTCATATTAAAGACTTTATACAAAAAGATTAAAAGCCCGATTGTTAATGCCAAGTCCGCTCCTAGGCGTACAAAACCCCAAAATGAATAATTGTAAGTATAATCTTCAATTAGTTTTAAAAAATCCGTCCAATTCATCATTGTTTTTCACCTGCTTTGTTAATAATGGTTAATATTTTTCGTTTTCGTTCATCATCGATTTCTTGTTTTGTTAATAAATAGCGTAGTATTTTGTCATCTTTTTCTTCAATTGCATAATCCAAGGGATAATTATGAAGTTCATCTTGGATCATGATGTCGGCACCGTTTTCGATTAAGTATTTCACAACCTCCAAATTGCCGTTAATAACGGCGAGATGGAGGGGGGATTGTTCTTGTTCACAAGCGAGATTGATATCACAAGCATGAGCCACCAAGCCCTTGATAAAGCGCATTTGATTGGCCAGCACCGCTACATGGAGGGGAGCATTACCCTGTTCATCGGCTAAATTGGGATTGACACCAAAACTGAGAAATAAATTCATCAGCCGCAAATTATTAAGTTTCAAAGCCAGATGAAGGAGCGTCTTACCACCATAACCCTGAGTGTTTAAATCAAAGCCATCATTTTGTAAGCGCCACAACATGTTCTTGATATAGAGATAGCGATGAGGATCTTGTTTGATGCAGTCAACAAAATCTTTAAAGCGTTTCTTGGCACCGCGTTTATTCATGGCCCACCTCGCTTAGGATTCTCTTGATGACATCATCAATAGAAGTCAATAACTCCATCGTGCCAATTAAGATGACCGGGAAATTTAAACCCATATTCCATAAATAAGTTTCCCGATATTGATTTAAAGTGTCAGTCGAAAAATTATTGTCCGACCACAGTAATAAGACCCCAAAAAGATGCTCATCCTTTTGAATTAAAAGCTGCATTTCATGATTAAAACTATAAACCTGCAAGCCATGTTCCATCAACTTTTCCGCTAACAACTTTAACAACGGAGTGGCATATTCTTGATAATAAATTTGGTTGTTGTCAATGATTTTGTTAAGTTCATCAATCAAGCAAAACCCTTGACCACGTTTTAAATAGTCGTTGTGGTCATAAATAATCAATCTTTTTCTACAAAGCAATAAATCATCAAGTAGATTCATAACGATGGATTCGTTATTCAACTTGCGATAATCATCTAAAAACAAGACATTGTAATCAGCATTAAGCAAATGCCTTAAGCGTAAATCAACAATGTTAATTTGGTTTTTCAAAATGGCAATAATTTGGGCTAATGAAAAGCCCATTTTAATTAAACCCTCCCCCAGTTCATCATAAAAGCGTTTCTGTTTTTCCAGTGACGACACAAAAAGGTTGATTTTTACATCATTTTGTTCTTTTAAAAGCATTAATAAATAAGCCGTTAATTTATTATTGATTATTTCAATTCCTTCATTATCGTTAACTTTCGGGCTGATGCAACCTCGCAAATTGTGAAGATGGTTTAATAAGCGAAGGGGCGTCGGCGAAAAGCGATAATTAAGATTAATGGTTGTCGCAAACGAAAGTCGTGACATCAAATTATTGGTCGTGGAGCTTTGCAATGGTAATTCACCGGCAAGGATGACTTGTTTACCGTCAATTGCTAGATAATACTCATTGGCACTTAATAAATGAGCATCATCGATAATGATTAAATCAAAATCATCTTTGTTTAAGAAGTTGTTTAAAATGGGAGTGGAAGCCAAAAACAGTTTTTTAAAACCGCTTGTCCGCCGCATATAGCCCCGATAATCAAGGTTTTTCAAACCAAGGGTTGTAAATCGCAGGCTGGTGCTTTTGCGCATGGTCCGCGATAGCTGTTCTTGATTCTTTTTGATAATCACACCTTCATTATTGTTGATAAGATTCAAGCATGCTAGCAGCGTTTTAAAATTATGCAAGTAAGCATATTTCTTTAAATACTTATCTTTCAAGATGGAATAATAAGTAAACTGAAAATCGCTAACTAAATGCGAAAAGTCCTGACAGTTGACAATATAATTAATCAGTTTGTCCAGCCGGTACTTTCCCAAAACTTGTAAATTATCAGTCACGATTAAATAATTAATCAATTCATCTTTAGACTTTAAAAGGACATTCATCCGTTTAATATTGTTTGCGAAAGAATCATAATAGTATTTTGAAACATCATCGCGGAAGATTTTAAAATAAACGGTAAAGATTTCGCTGATTTCGTTGCTTACTTCACTGCAACGGTTTAAATGACCTAGGATTTTGTCATTAGCAAGGGGATCGAGACTTCCTAACAAGGCTTCCGCATTTGCGAAACATTCGATGTAAACTTCATAAGTTTCCAACAAACGGCTAATGGCTACCAAGTTGGAGTGTTCGGCTTGGTAAAAGTCCTGATACAATTGTTTATACAAAGAATGATTTTGTAAATAAGCCTTTAACTGATGAATTTTATCCATCTGTCGGTCAAGTTCATAAAATTCTTCAGCTTTAATAAATTTATCACTTGTATTTTTGGTAGCTGCAAATAAACGATCATTGGCGGAATAGGCTTTGGTTAAATAAGTATTAATGACTTTGATATCATCAAAGAGCGCTAAAAGGGTGGTTTTTTTGCCCTTGAAGGGATACTGATATAGTTTATCATAATATTTCCATAAATCCCGATGTGAATTCTCAAATAATTCCAGCGTTTTTAAATAATTGCGCATACCCCGATAATCTTCTTGCATAACGGCAATAAAGTGGTTTAAGAAAAACTGGATTTTATCTTGGTAAGCCCTTTTTTCCAAATCGAGCAAGTAATCATGTAAACTTTGGAAATCCTCTAAAACTAAAGCAGAGGCCGGAAACCCGGTAGTTTGTTCAAACAAATCGTGGTTGCTGCGCAATTGCTTCTTGAAATCATAATAAGAAGACAAAGCTTCAATTACTTGTTCGAATTGTTGCGCTTGTTGGAAACGATATTGATTTAACCATTTTAGTTCTTTTTTCGTTAAAGTATGGTCATCATTTTGATGACGATATAAAATATTCATCGTTTGGTCTAAATCATCTAAATAAAGTTTAGTAAAATACTGTTTGAAGGTCTCCATCTTTTGATTGATATGATCGATGTTTTGCAAACAAGTTGTCATTTTCTTCATAATTTTGGGAAAACGACCGGCTTTAATATGATTTAAGAGTTTTCCATTAATTTGATGATGCCGTAAAAACCGTCCTAGTAAAGTGATTTCGCGGACAATATCATCCTTGAAAGCAAAATCCCAACTCAACATCGTTCGGACTTTTTCCGCCGTTTTCCTAAAGACATCTTCTTGCATTTGGCACTTATTAACTAAAACGATGATATCCATCCGATTAGCAAAAATTTGGTTTATCTCTTCGCTTTCGCTTTCATTAAAATAGTGGCCCTCAATATTAGCTAAATCTTGCTTGATATTGATGGTATCGAAATAATCATATTTATGCTCTAAAAATCTCTCTCTTTCTTGGAGTTGATAGATTTCTTGTTTTAATTGTTTATAAAGCTCGTTGGCTTGGAAAAAGCTTTGGTTGCTTGGTTCCTTCCATGCCTCGGGAACTTCATGAATATTTAAATTATTAATACTGCGAATGATATTTTTTAAATAGGCATAATTGGCAATCGTTTTAAACCCAAAATCATTTTCTAAAACACTTTTTTCCGCTTCTAAAATTTTAAAACATTTGTGAATTTGATAGATAAGAGACACAATTTGGTTAGGATATTTAATGCTGTTATAAATGGGAATATCCCGCCAAATATTGTTTTTAAAACTCGCCATTTTCCCAAGCGATTGTTGGATGATTTCTAAAGCGTTAACGATTTCTAAGAATTCAGCCTTATATAGATGTTGCAAATCATCAATCTCTAAAAACTGATGAGGTTTTTGCTTTAACATAATCAAGGCGTTAACAATATCAATAAAACGTTGATCTAAAATTCTTTCCCCCATTTTTTGTTCGTAATCCTGAACAAATTGATAGTTGTCGATTAAGGCAGAAAATTCTTCTTTAGCGCTATAAGCTTTCGGACTGATGGTTTGTTCCCATTTATGAATGTTAGAAAACAAATTGGTAAAATTGCTTGCATATTGGGAGAGGTTTTTGCTTTCCAAAAGCGAAAACACCTCATCCAAGGTCGTTTTCATATTGGAAAGGTATAGGACCCGCTTACCTTGACTCATAGCATTGATGGCCACATTAACTAAAGCCGTCGTTTTTCCCGTTCCTAAACGACCCGAGATAACAAAATTGTTTCCTTCTTGGGCAGTTTGCACAACATATCTTTGGGAGCGATTAAGGGCAAACAAATAATAATTATCCGCATTGGCATCATCGAACAATTGATCATGTAAATAATCAGGCATGCTTTTGGCAGAAATAAATTTGTCATGTTTAATTTTAATTTCATTTTCTCTTAAAAAAGCAAAGGTCAAATAATTCTCATATTTCAGTTCTAATTCTTCGTGTTTTGTAAAGCTCATACAAAAACGATCCATGGCAAAAATATTATCAAGTTTATCGGGAACGGAAATATTAATGTTTTTGATTGACATTAAAAAACTGATTAAAAGGGAGTTTTCCACCGGGCGGGAAATTTGTTGGATGTAAATATCATCTTTCTCAAAATACAAATTCACCGGAATGAGAATTATGGGAGAAAAGATTTCTTTTTGTCGTTCATTTTTATGTTTAATTAGACCATAGGTTAAAAAAATCTGTAAAGGTAGGTTTTTTAAATGTAAATTTTCAAAGAATAAAAACGGGAGCACCGCTTGCAAATCATTTCTTTCCGTTTGGCTACGGCCAATTCCTTTTTCCTGAATCGACTTATAAATGATTTCCTCCAGTTTTAAGACTTCAAAACGAAGGAGTTTTTCCATGGTTTCAAAGGGGATATTACCTAGTTCAATATAGGAAGTCGCAAAAAAAACGTCAAGGAGATGACCGTTATTGCGCATAATATGATATTTGGAGACGCTTTCTTTACCCATAATTACTAACCTGTTTCTGGCAATATTAACTAACTTATTATACCAAATAATCCCATAAAAATATAGACTAAATCATGTTTTTTTGGAAAAACGATTAATCCTTAAAAAAACATCAAAACATATCATCAAAAATGAAAAAACTTTCATTTTCGTTTTGCTCTTTTATTCTAAGTTGATTTATAGTATAATATACATTATGATTTACCGAAATAGAAAGAGAGATGGCGACTATGAATAATACCCTTTACTCAGCTCAGCTCATTAACAAATTAAATAACGATTTAAAGAATTATTTTCCCCACTTGTTTTTAATTGATGAAACCATGGAGAAAACTTTTCAAAGCGTCTCCCGCTTGGTGATGCTCGATCGCTATGCTCAAAAAGACATCAATCATGTCTCCATCGCTGTCGGTGATTTAGTCATTTGTGTTCTCAAAGATGATCCTAATTTTCCAACGCGCGGGATTGGTTACATTAAGCAAATTGACAACGACGAAGTTTATATTACTTTGGAAACGGAATTTGTGGGGATGTGCCCCGATGCTAACGAAGATGGCATCATCCGCCGCAAACTGAACGAAGTTGATAAACCATTAGAGATTTTCTATGAACAAATTTGCCACCGCGTTGCCAACAATTTAGCTCAAGGTGAAAAACTTGAAACTGTCCGTGATTTCTATCACGAATTACATAGTTTAAATTTAATCCCGGCCGGCCGCGTCTTATTTGGGGCCGGTTCCAATTCCGCCGTTACTTATTTCAATTGTTTTGTTATGCCCTTTGTGACCGATTCACGCGGCGGCATTTCCATCCATCGCCAAAAGGTAATGGAAATCATGTCCCGTGGGGGTGGTGTCGGCACCAACGGATCATCCTTGCGTCCGAAAAACTCCCTTGCGAAAGGAGTAAGCGGTAAATCAAGCGGGGCGGTCAGTTGGCTTCACGACTTATCCGAACTCACCCATCTCGTTGAACAAGGTGGCTCCCGAAGAGGGGCGCAGATGATTATGTTAGCGGATTGGCATCCGGATATCATTGAGTTCATCATCAGCAAAATGCAAAATCCACGGATTTTACAATTCCTCATCAATAATTTAAGCGATGAAGATATCATCAAAGAAGCCAAAAATAAATTAAAATTTATTCCGCTGACGGCTGAACAACAAGAAATGTATGAATGGATTGTGGAAAGTGCGAACCAAAACCCAACTGCCATCAGTAAAGCAACAGTAGAAAAAGCCAAAGAGGTCTTATTAGCCGGTGGCTTTTATGAAGTCAATAACCCGAACTTTTTGTCGGGAGCCAATATTTCCGTCGCCATTACCAAAGAATTTATGAATGCGGTGGAAAATGATCTCGAATATTCCTTACGCTATCCGGACATTGATAATTATTCCCTAGGTGAAAAAGCCGCTTACGATGAAAAATGGCATAATGTTGGTGATGTGCGCATTTGGGAAAAAATGGGCTATGCCATTAAAACCCATAAAGTCATCCGCGCCAAAGAGCTTTGGAACTTAATTAATATTTGTGCCACTTATTCGGCGGAACCGGGTATTTTCTTTATTGATAATGCCAACGATATGACGAATGCGAAAGGCTATGGCCAACAAGTTGTTTGTACCAACCCCTGTGGGGAACAACCACTGGCCCCTTATTCCGTTTGCAATTTGGCAGCCATTAATCTCGCCAATATGGTCGACTTCGAACAAAACGATGTTGATTGGATTAAACTGGGCCAAACAATTAAAACCGCTGTCCGCATGCAGGACAATGTTATTGACCGTACCACTTATTTCTTAGAGGAAAACCGCATTCAAGCTTTAGGCGAACGCCGGGTGGGAATGGGCATTATGGGCTTACACGACCTCATTATTTATTGTAATTACCGTTATGGCAGTAAAAAAGCCAACCGCTTTGTGGACCGTTTGTTTGAGTTTATTGCCACCAAAGCTTACGAAACCTCCATTCAATTAGCTATCGAAAAGGGCAGTTTCCCCTTCCTTGATCAATATGGTTCGCGCCAAAAATTCATTGATTCCGGCTATATGAAAAAAATGCCGGCCTACATTCGCGAAGCTATTTTGAAACACGGCATTCGTAACTCCCATTTATTGACAATTGCCCCAACCGGTTCAACCGGGACCATGGTCGGTGTTTCGACCGGTTTGGAACCTTATTTTGCCTTTAAGTATTACCGTAGCGGCCGTTTAGGCAAGTTTATGGAAGTCAATGCCCCGATTGTGGAAAACTACTTAAAACTACATCCCGAATATCAAAACCAACCGCTTCCGGACATTTTTGTATCAGCGATGGACTTAACTGCGGAAGAACATGCCGATGTTCAGTGCGTCATTCAACGGTGGGTGGACTCCTCCATTTCCAAAACCGTCAATGCCCCCAAAGGTTATTCCGTCGAAGAAGTCGAACGCTTATATATGCGTCTTTATAAGGGCAAAGCCAAAGGCGGTACCGTTTACGTTGATGGCAGCCGTGACACCCAAGTTCTAACCCTCAAGAAAGAAGACAGTCTACCAAAACAAGTTGAATTTTCCGATTTGGGAATTAAAATTGAAGAAAATATCGTCGCCAAGGATAAAGACGAAATCAACCCGCCAAGCACCAAATCAAACCGCAACATCGGGGTGGAGCTTGGTGATATCTGTCCCATTTGTAAAGAAGGGACCGTGGAAGACATCGGTGGTTGCAACACTTGTACCAACTGCAATGCGCAATTAAAATGTGGATTGTAAAAAGACAGGAGATTCATTCTTGCGAATAAATCTCCTTTTTCAAGAGCAGGATAAAGAAATAAACTTGTCCTCAATCAGAATAACTAAAACTTTTAGAAAAAGGATATAATTAAAGAAAGGTTATCGCAATGAATCTGGAAAAAAAGAACCGCATTTTAATAGTCGGGGTTAATACCAACCCTACTTCCCCTGTTTATCACGAAGAGATTGCGGAATTAGTCAATCTTTGTGAAGCATGTGATTTAGAAGTTATCGATACTATTACCCAAAACTTAGAGCAAATCAACCCCCAAACTTATTTAGGCAAAGGCAAACTTGATGAAATTGCGGAATTGATTAGGGAATTACAAATCGATGTCTTAGTCTTTAATGATGAACTAAAACCGCTAATGATTGCGAAAATCCAAGCCATCGTTAATTGTGAGCTCTATGATCGCACCTATATTATCTTAGAAATCTTCCGCCGACGGGCCAAAACCAAAGAAGCTCTGCTTCAAGTGGAAATTGCCACCTTACGTTACCGCCTGCCCCAATTAATCGGACTGCGCAGTTATATGGCCCGCCAACGCGGAACCGGAAGTTTATCCCACGGTCGGGGCATCGGCGAAACCAAACTCGAACTGGACAAACGCATGATTTATAAGCGCATTGCCACCGCCAAAAAAGAATTAAACGCCTTAACCAGTTTACGCAAACAACAACGGCAAAAACGCCAAAAACAACAAATGAAGATTGTCGCTTTGGTCGGTTACACCAACTCCGGAAAGTCATCAACCTTAAACGCCCTTTTAAAACAGTCGGTGGCGATTAAAAAAGAAGTTACCGAAAAAGATATGCTCTTTACAACCCTCGAAACAGCGACGCGTTTAATTAAAACCAAGCACAACCTCCAATTTTTAGTTACCGATACCGTTGGCTTTATTAGTAAACTACCCCATCAATTAATTGAAGCTTTTAAATCAACCCTTGAAGAAATTACTGAAGCGGATTTGATTGTTCATGTTGTCGATGGTTCCAACCCGCAGTTTGAAAAACAAATTGAAGTAACGAATACTGTCTTAAGCGAAATCGGCGTTAGTAATATTCCCATGATTTATGCCTTCAATAAAAGTGATTTACATAGCGATTACTTCTATGTGCCGTTTAAATATGAAAAGGCTTTGCGAATCAGCGCCATCAAAAACACTAATATTGATTGTTTAATCGCCTTGATTGAAGAACAATTGTTTAAAACCAATCTCATTGTTGACTACAAAATCCCTTTTAACGAAGGCCAAATGATGAACTATTTACATGAAAACGCCATTATTTTGGAAACTAAGCAAAATGAAAACGACTACTTCATTAAAGCTAAAGTTTCTCCCTTAGTCTTAGAAAAGATGAAACCATATGAAAAGTGACCCCGAATGAGGTCACTTTTCAATTTTAAACGGTTCTTGTAAATTAAGTCTTAGCATCATTTCCCGTTCGAAAGGATCATTAGGCCATTGGCTCGGGTCTTTTATCGAATATCCCAGCCAATTGGCACTTTCCATTGGTTTAGAAACAAACAATAAATAAGCGTGATAAATCGTTTTTTCCTGATTAATAATCATTTTCCCTTGGTTCATAATTGATGTTTTTACCCCCCATTTTGTACAAAGAGTTTTTAAAACATCATCATGGTAATCGGTTTTCTTTAATTTGTAAACAAAGCCGCCCAAGTGTTTGGCTTTCTTAAAGAGGAAGATTTGTTCCTCAGTTCGTAATAACACATATAAATATTCTTGATAGTAAACTTTACTCGTTGTTCGTTGTTTTAGATAGGCTAATTTAGGGAACATGATTGATGCAAAACCGATGAAACCATGGGCGATGCTTGCAGCTATGTAAAATAGATAAGCTAACAAAGCTTCACTCGTTTGGTTTTTTTGATCAAAATACCAAGCCAAGAAAAACAACAAAGCCAAGAAAAGCCCTAAACCTAAATTAATAAATGCGCGCCGGTTGTTCTTAATAAACCTTAGCGCCCGATTGATAATAAAAAATATTAATCCAATTCCGAGAACGGCCCCCGCTAAATCAATCCACAACATTAGTCACCATAAATGCGTTCCGAAAAGTCCGACAACATTAATTCCATATTCATAAACGAAATCATAAGATCCGTATATTTCGAAGCCGGCGAGTAAAAGGGGATGGTTTGCACAACAGTGCTGTCCAAACCATCGGAAGCGGTAATCACAAAGCGGCCGCGGTTAATCGTTTGTGGCGGGATGAACACCAGAAAACTAAACTTGCCGTCAACAATTTCCGTTTTGAAAACCAAGGAATAATTGGGAAGTGAAACATCTAAAGCGATTGTCAAAGTGACTTCATCATTATTGATATCACTAACTTCCCCGGTAATCTTAATCCAATCCCGATAGGCAAAGACTAAGGAATCGGCTTCAATTCGGACCTTGTTTAAAACCGGCGCGGCATTGTTATCATAAATCCCCGTGGAAAGCACTTGATAATCCGTGCTCATCGTTCCATCATTGAAGACGGTTTGCACATAATAAGTATAATCAGTGAGATTATCCGCTTGATGACGCACCGTAAAAGCTTTTTTAGGGTTAGCAACAACATCGAAAATTGGGGTTGTTTGCGCATTAAAAACTTCATCCTTCATAAGTCGATAAAGAAGATATCCATAAGCATTCGGATTGGCATCAAAAGATAAATTAATGTGATTGGCATTGCGCCAAGCAGACAAAGTCGGCTTGGAATAATCAGACACCGCTTTCGGAAAAACAAGGGGCGGTAGGGCTCCATGCGACCATCGTTCTTGCAATTTTTCCAAAGCTTTTGTTAAATTGTTATTCGTTGGATGGCGCAAAATTCTAATTGAGAAAAACACATAGCCACTAACGGACGGATAGGAATAGCCCAGCATCATTTGGTTGTCCATTTCTGGAATCGACCAACCTGAATTAATATATTGATAAGGCGCTAAGCCGATGTACAGTTTCACATCACCTTTGCTGACTTCATTGGCCCACCACCGCGTGATGGCTGGATGATTACCATTTAAATTACCATAGTTTTGGGGAACAAGATAATCAATCCAACCTTCATTAACCCATTTTTTCGTGTCCGCAAATAAATCCACATAAGAACTATAACTATAACAGGCGATGTCGGTCATGCCCCCCGGTTGTCCGTAAGCCCCGCAACCCATATTATCGGCCGGAGCCCAAACTCCAGCCGGACTGATACCGAACTGAACCTGTTTGTTTAAGGAGGAATTCAAGTTTTCTAATAAATCGTGAATTCCTTTAATTAAAATATTAACCTGTTCACGACGCCAGTCACCTTTTGATAAATAAGGATTATTCTTTAGATAGGCTTGATAATTAGCATTATCTTCCGCATCAGCAACGCCGTTGTAAAAGTAATCATCAAAATGAATGGCATCAACATTATACTTACGCACAATTTCTTCAATGGTATCGTAGATATGCTTACGCACCAAAGGTTCCGCAGGGTTTAGTAAAATCCGTGCATCGCCGGGGGCGTGAATACCCCGAACCAATAAATCGGGATGTTTTCTTGCGAAATTAAGCGGTGACAAAGTTTGCAAATAACTGTTTAATTCACTTTGATAATCACCGGTATCCGGAAGTACACCGAGCGATGCTCGATAAGGATTCAGCCAGGCATGAAATTCCATATTGCGTTCATGACATCTCTCAATCATCCAGGCCATGGGATCCCAACCTGGGTACTGTCCCTCCACATTAATTAAGAAGCGACTCCAAGGATTGATGGTTGAACTGTAAAAAGCATCGTTGGTCGGCCGCACTTGAAAAATAACGGCGTTCAAACGATAAGCTTCAAAGACATCCAAAATCTGCAAAAATTCATCTTGGTAGGCTTTTATATCATTGGCTTGAGTCGATGCTTGACGGGGCATATCCATATTGCTAACCGTCGCAACCCAAGCGCCACGAAATTCAAAGATTTTTTCTTGATAATTGGTGGTGGCGGTAACTTGGGGCTGAAAGAAAAAAATACTCATTAAGCCCAGCAAAAACGCCATTAAGAATAATTTACATTGTCTCACAATTTCACCTCTTGAACGATTATACCATAGTTGCTCCTTAAAAACCAGTAAAAACCGCTTTTTAAATTGACTAATAAGCCCCTTTTTTGTATAATCAAACCAACTAAGGGAGGAGCTATGAAGACAACCATTATTGGCATTGCTGGGGGAACCGCCAGCGGAAAAACCACGGTTGCGAAAAAACTGTTCGAACAATCCCATGCTTTAGGATCAGTCGTTGTTATTAGGTTGGATGATTATTACCATGAGAACTCGCATTTAACATTAGCCGAGCGAAAAAACATCAATTACGATCATCCCTCTGCTTATGATAGCCCATTATTAATCAAACATTTAAAAATGCTGAAACAAGGAAAAAGCATCGATAAACCCACTTATGATTTTGTTAACCATAATCGGGCCTTGTTGGTCGAACAAATCGCTCCCGCCGATGTCATTATTGTGGAAGGAATTATGATTTTTGCCATCCCCGAACTACGAAAAATGTTTGACATCAAATTGTTTGTGCACACCCCGGATGATGTCCGCTTTATCCGCCGGTTGATGCGTGACATTAACGAACGAGGCCGGAGCATTGACTCAGTCATCAATCAGTATTTAACGACCGTCCGCCCAATGCATTTAGAGTTTGTGGAACCATCGAAAGTCCATGCCGATTTAATCATTCCTGAAGGAGGACATAATGATGTCGCCATTGACATCATCGTCAGTAAAATCCGTAATATTATGAAAGAAAAAAGGCCGAACTAATCGGCCCACCAAATTAGGACTTTTTGTATATCATCTTCCCATTTCTCACTGTCATATAAACCTGTAAATCTTGATCAATAACGGTAAAGTCAGCATCTTTTCCTAAAGCAATTTCTCCTTTAATACTGTCAATTCCCAAACAACGAGCCGGATTAATCGTCGCTAAGTCAATGGCTTCCGTTAAGGACAAATTGTTAACTTCTTTAAAATTACGGATGGCATCATTCATCAACAAAGTGCTTCCTGCTAAGGCACCCGATGATAAGCGAGCCTCATTTCCCTTAACAATGACTTCCTGCCCGCCCAATTGGTAAATCCCGTCGGGCATATGGCTGGCTTCAATGCTGTCGGTAACTAAAGTAACTTTCTTCGGTCCTTTTAAGCGATATAAAACCTGAAGGGCTTCTTTCGAAACATGAATTAAATCAGCAATCACTTCTAAATAAATCCGCTCATCCAGTAAGGCTGCACCTAATGCTCCCACTTCACGATGATGGAGGGGACGCATGGCATTAAAAGTATGGGTCAAGGATGTTAATCCGACATCCGCGGCCGCCTGTAAATCTTTGGCCGTTGCATCGGAATGGCCTAAACTGGCTACAATTCCTTGGCTAACTAAGTATTTAACTAAAGCTTCGCCGTTTTCCTCATAGGCTAAAGTTACTTGTTTGATATTATTGCCACTCGTCGTTTGATAGTGTTTAAAGCTATCCACATCGGCGGGAACAATCGCATGTTCCGGTTGTGCACCCTTATGTTTTTTACTGATAAATGGTCCTTCTAAATGAACACCATATACCAAAGCGCCCGCATCCGGGTGCTTTTTGATATATTCACGAATATTCTTTAAAGCTTGGTCAATGTTATCCGGCGTTTGTGTCATCGTAGTTGCTAAGAAAGTCGTAATTCCTTCCGAAGCTAAAGTCAAAGCAATATTGTGAAGATCTTTATAAGATGGATACATGGCATCGGAATGATTAGCACCATGAGCATGGCGATTGATAAAACCGGGAACAACAATCAAATCTTCGGGTAAACTCATCGCATCGGCCGGTGCTGAATTGAGGCTGGAGATTTTCCCTTGGTTAATGCTAAGCGAAGTTTTATACAAACCCAAACCTGCTACATAAATAACACTATCTTTGAATCCGGAAATCGTTGGTAAATTATTCATAATATCCTCCTAAAACAAAAACTCTAATAATTGCTCAAAGCTCATTTCCACCATCGTTTTTTCCCGAAGATTGGTGACTTCAAACAAGCCTTGCTGAGCTTTACGGCCACAAACCAAACGATAATTAGCACCGATTAAATCGGCATCTTTAAATTTGACGCCCGGCCGTTCATCCCGATCATCAAATAAAACTTCATAACGGTTTGATAAGGCATCATGAAGTTGTTCCGATAATTGATAAGCTTTCGTTCCTTCTTTATCGAGAGGAATAATATGGATTTTAAAAGGAGCAATGGTATCCGGCCACAACGCCACTTCATCGCGGTAATGTTGTTCTAAAACAGCCATCAATAACCTAGAAACGCCCATGCCGTAGCAACCCATAATAATTGGTTGTTGGGTTTGATTTTGGTCAAGGAAGAAAGCTTTCATCGGTTCAGAATATTTCGTTCCTAATTTAAAGATATGACCGGCTTCAATACCCTTGGCATGTAAAATATGGCCTTTGCCATCCGGAGACAAAGCACCAACGGGCAAATCACAAAGTTCGGTGTTGCTGGCAAAGTCGCTTTCATCACTATAAACAATGGTATCTTCGCCAATATCACAAAGAATCATAAATTCTTCACTCGAAGCGCCGCCGATATTACCACTGGAAGCATTAACAATGCGGTAATGTAAATCTAAACGGTTAAGAATATTTTGGTAAGCTTGTCTGGTTTTATCATACCATAAATCAAGATCCGCATCCGTGCTATGGAAAGTATATAAATCCTTCATAATAAATTCCCGACCCCGCATTAAACCAAAACGCGGACGGAATTCATCGCGGAATTTAGTCTGAATTTGGTAAAGTGCCAAAGGCAGTTTTTTATAACTGTTGATATAATCGCGAACAATGGCCGTAACAACTTCTTCATGGGTGGGCCCCAAACAAAAATCACGATCGTGACGATCCTTTAAACGAACTAATTCTTTCCCATAATCCTGCCAGCGTCCCGATTCAAGCCATAAATCTTTGGGTTGGAGGGCCGGCATTAGCAATTCGCAAGCCCCCATGGCATCCATTTCTTCACGAATAATCGCTTCAATCTTTTTAATAACACGATAAGCCAGCGGCAAATAACTATAAATGCCCGCCGCAGTTTGTTTGATATAACCACCTTTAAGCAAAATTCTATGACTGATTACTTCTGCTTCTTTTGGGGTTTCTCTTAAGGTTGGAACAAATAATAAGCTTTGTTTCATATTGCACCTACTTTATTAAATCTAAGATATCGTTAAAGGTTACATAAATCATTAAGCCAAACAATAAAAACATAGTAACCGTGATTAAGATGGTTTCGACTTTGGGATTGGTTTTTTTGCGCGTAATCGCTTCATAACCTAAGAAAAGCAAGCGACCGCCGTCTAAAGCGGGAATCGGGAATAAGTTTAAGAGCCCGACATTCACACTTAATAAGCCCATCCAATTAAGTAATTGGGGAAAACCGTTGGCGGCAATTTGTTTGGTGATGCTAAAAATTCCCACCGGCCCGGATAAAGCCGCAATCGTAACGGTGTCATCATTAAATAACAAATCAAGAGTATCAATAATCGCCGTAAATGATGATAATGTGCTTTTGCCGCTATATTCCAAACTCTTCACCAAATCAAAATGATAGGTCGGGGAAATGCCCATTGCGACTTTCACAATCGGAAGCAATTCGCCATCACTGGTTTTTTGCGTACTCATTATTTTGTGACTGTAGGGGCGAATGTCAACATCTTGGCTAGCTCCTTCACGAATGATGCCAACCCGAACAATGTTTTCGCTAGCCACCGGACTATTGCCTTCATAGTCAATTAAGACTTGATATAAAGCGGTTAAATTCGTATAGGGAACATCATTCAAAGCAACAATCACATCATCGACTTTTAAATCAGCATTCGTTGCCATCGTGTCATCAACTTCCGCAAGCTCAATAATGCGAATCCCTTCATCCGTCATTTCCCCTAAAACCCCGATGCTATATAAAATCAATTGAGGAACGACCGCCTTTTGATATTGACTAGCATTCCGTAGATAAGTAACTTCAATCGGAGTTGTTAATCCTTGCGTTGTATACTGAGCCATAAAGGAGGAAACATCATTCCATTTATCAACGACAAGTTCTAGGGTCCCGCTCTTAAGATGAATTATGGTGTCTCCATCTCTTAAACCCGCAATGTAAGCCGGACTGCCGGGATCGTCTGCCGTCGGTTTAGTAAGCCCCGATATTTGGGAACTTTCGGTGTTGGGAAAACCAATTAACAAAGCGGCAACAAAGAAAGCGACCAAAGCTAATAAAAAGTTCATCAGCGGTCCACCAAAAATCACCATTGCTCGTTGCCATTTTGGTTTGGAACCGATGGTCCGATTATAGGGAGCGATTTGATACCCCTTGCGTTTTTGGTAAATATATGCGCTAGGATCAACCGGTAAATTTTCCGGTTCGCCATTTTTGATAGCAATCATATAAAGATTACCGGTGTTTTCCGCATCAAATAAATCATAACTGATGATTTTGTAAAGAGGAAAATCCACCTCATCATCGTCCACATCTAAATAAAAAGCTTTAATCATGCCGTTTTCTATCTGCAGTTTCACATGCGTTAAACCCTTAAACGGGTCAGCTTCATGTTCTTCGCCGGCAATTGCACAAAAGCCCCCTATGGGGAAAGCCCGTAAGCTGTATTCCGTTTCCCCTTTTTTCTTTTTCAAAAGTTGGGGACCCATACCGAAAGCAAATTCCCGAACTAAGATTTTAGCTCGCTTCGCAAAAATAAAGTGTCCGCCTTCGTGAACGGCAATAATCATTCCCAAGACGAACACGAAGGCTAAAATACCAATTAAATTATCCATTCTCCACCTCATAGGATTGTAAGATTTGCTCGTTAACTTGTCGACTGACCTTAATTAATTGTTCAAGAGAAGGGTTCGACACATTAACGGCATTTTCAACTGCTTGGATAATGATTTTTTCAATCTCCAAGAAAGTAATTTTATTATTTAAAAACAAGGAAACGGCAGCTTCGTTGGCGGCATTGTAAACAGCCGGCATGATTCCGCCCGCCCTTCCTACTTCATAAGCCCATTTAACTAAGGGAAAACGATCCATATCCATGGGCAATAAATGTAGATTCCACCCTTTTGAAAAATCAAAGGCTGGGAATAAAGCATTAGCCACACGCTGGGGATAAGTTAGGGCATATTGAATCGGTAAGCGCATATCGGGAAGCGACATCTGTGCCATCACGGTCCGGTCCGTAAATTCCACCAAGGAATGAATGATGCTTTCCGGATGAATAAGCGCCCGAAGGCGATCATAAGGAACAGCAAATAAATGATGAGCTTCGATGATTTCTAAGCCTTTGTTAACCATGGTCGCACTGTCAATGGTAATTTTCGGTCCCATTTTCCAATTGGGATGAGCTAAAGCCTGCGCCAAACTAACTTTTTTTAAGTCTTCGCGGCTTTTTTTAAGAAACGGACCGCCGGAAGCCGTTAAAATCAATTGGGAGATTTCTTCTTTTTTCCCGCAGTGCAAACACTGAAAAATGGCACTGTGTTCGCTGTCAATCGGTAGTAACATCACACCGTGTTTTTTCACCAGCGGCATGATAATCTCACCACCGACAACTAAGGTTTCTTTATTAGCCAATAAAATATTAATGCCCTTTTCAATCGCCGCCACTGTCGGTACCAAACCTAAAACACCCACTAAAGCATTTATTAAATAATCTCCGGGCGCAACAAAGGTCGCGGCTTCAATTAATCCGGCCTCACCAACGCCAATTTTTAATTGGGGAAATTGGCGAAAAATATCTTCTTTAATCGTATCATTCCGTACCGCCACAAATTCCGGTTGAAATTCCTCAATAATTTTCCTTCCTAAAACAACATTGTTCCCAAAAGCGATACTCTTAATCCGATAATCGGGATTGTTCTTGACAATCTCTAAAACTTGCGTCCCGATGGAGCCGGTTGCTCCTAATAAAGCTAGCTTTTTCATTCCACAACTCCGATAACAAATAATTGCATCAGTTGAACAATGATGTAAAAGACGGCCCCGGCATAAATTAAACTATCAAAGCGGTCCAAAACACCACCATGACCCGGAAAAACTTTTCCAAAATCTTTAATTTCATAAGTTCGTTTAATTTTCGAAGCCACCAAATCCCCAATTTGAACGGAACAAGAAATAATCATGGAGATAACTAAGGACCCACCAATGATGATAAAGGTTTCCGCTGTATTGGCAGGATTGCCGATTTTAAAGATGAAAACAGAAGCAACCCCAAACAAACTGCCAAAAACCAAGCCCGCCACAGCCCCTTCCGTAGTTTTTTTAGGGCTGATTTCCGCACATAATTTATGTTTTCCGAATTTTATACCGAATAAATAAGCGAAGGTGTCGGTTCCTAAAACAATGGAATATAAATAGGCAAAACTTCGACCACCACGAAAAATTAAATTAATCGAACCTTCACGAAACGGAAAAGGTTCAATATAACGGATACTGATAACATAACCCATGACCAAACCGCAATAAACAAGCGTCATAATCACAGCCATCATATCATAAGCCGTTGACGATTTGGTAAAGATAATAATCCCTAGGGAAATAATGATGAAAATCATTAACATTACTACCACTAAAAAGTGATAAACAAAGCTGGCCGCCGAAATATCATTGATATCCAATCCCTTCGTGGTTGATAAATAAACTGTATAAACGAGGATTCCGGAAAAGATGGGTACTAAATACCGCAACAATTTTAAAGATGGATATTTTTGGTAAAACATATTCATCATTTCATAGGCAGCAACCATGCTTAAAAAAATCCCCACTATCAAAAAGAGAATGCCGACCAGCGGATAAATTTGATGATCAATTACAATTAAAGGAATAAGAATCGCCATTAAAATGGCTCCGGTAATAATCCGTTTTTTCACTTGATGCCTCCAAAACGTCGATCCCGACTTTCGTATGCTTTGAGAGCTTTAATCAATTCTTTTTTGTGAAAGTCCGGCCACAATACTTCGGTAAAATATATTTCGCTATAAGCAATCTGCCACAGCAAAAAATTGCTGATGCGCATCTGCCCGCTCGTTCTAATTAATAAATCAACATCGGGGATGTTGTTGGTATATAATTGCGCAACAAAGTCCGCTTCTGTAATCATGTTTTTATTTTGCTTAAGCAACTGATTGCAAGCGTGAACGATTTCTTCATGTCCACCATAATTAACGGCAACAATGAGGTTTAAACCGGTGTTGTTAAGGCTTTGTTGTTCGACTTCCTTAATTTTTGCTTGTAGGGGTTCCGGTAAATCATCTATTTTACCGATCGCTTGAAATTTAATCTCACTTTTTTGAAAATCGTCTTGATACTGAGCTAAAAACTCAAAGGGCAGCTTCATCAAATAATCCACTTCTTCTTGCGGGCGGGACCAATTTTCCGTACTGAAAGCAAAAACAGTTAAATACTTAATACCAATGCTTTGGCTGGCTTTAACTACTTCCAATAAGGTTTTAGCACCTTGACGATGTCCCATCGTCCGCGGTAAACCCCGTTTTTTGGCCCAGGTGCCATTGCCGTCCATGATAATGGCCACATGATTTGGCAGTTTTGTAAATGTTGTTGTTGGGATTCTCATAATTTCACCATTAAGGTATTATACTACAATTTTGATTTTTTTTCCACACAAAGCATATATATTTTTCCATAAAAAAAGACCGAAAGTCGCCTTTCGGTCTAAAGAGTTTATTCAGCAGGTCCCCCAAACAAAAATTCCACAAGCGAACTAAAATCAATAATTTTTTCCTCTTGTTCGAGCGTTAAAGTTTCAGCATTGTAATCCTTAATTACCGACACTAAAGTAACGAGTTCATCAAAAGTATCATTTACCATCGTTTCCATCTCCGTAACATCAGCGACGGAACTTGCTCCAAGCAAAGGATAAATGGATTCGTCCTTGACAAAGGTGGCGACATCGCTAATGATACCACGAACAAGGCTTTGATTGGCACTTGTTAAGAAAGCATCTAAATGCTTGGAAATAAAGATGATGGTCATATTGTGATCATATTCTTCAAAGTCTTCACCTTCATAACTGGCAATCGTTTCTTCCAAAGCTTTAATTTTAGTAATAAGGTCATTCGTAACAACATAATCCATATAATTCTTAACTAAAGTATGAAGATTCGGAAGCACATCACCCAATAGCCCTTCCGCAAGATCAACAAGCGCTTGTGCTTCATCCGCAGTCATGTCCAATTCGGTCGCAATCGCTTCCACCGGAACACTGGCAACAATCATATCGATAAGCGTCGTTATTTGTGCATTGCTTAAGGTTCCTAAAGTTGGAGCATAATAGGTGAGCGCTTCTTTAATGACTGCTAACTCCGCCTCATTTTGAGCGTTGTAAAAATCATCCCAATTGTCATAAGTTTCGCCCGTAGCCTCATTATAGTAATACTCAACATCATTCTCCCAATCCCAATCATAAACAAAGGAATCCGAAATAACAATTTTGCGGAGTAACTCACCATCAGTGGTGACAAATTTAGTCAGGGCTTTATCCATCATATCTTCAAAGACAGCGAAAGAACCTTCAATTAAAGCATAGCTTAATTGCATACCCGCAAGTGAGAACGGTAATTCTCCACCGCTAGTTTCCATAATTTTAAGCATGGTTTGCAAATAGCCTTGGTACAAACTTTCCTTTTGTTCATCGGTGAAAACAGCTTCGATTTCATCAATGAGCGCTTGGTTAGCGTCTTTAAAATTCTTTAAATAGGTAATTACTAAAATAATAATTTCGCTTTGGACAATTTGCTCAGAATCTTCACCATTAACTAAGGCTAAAACTTCCTCAAAGAACGCTTTATCAAAGGCATCAAGCATTTTCAGTGAGAACTTAATCGACAAATTTGTTGATGTAGCAAAAGCCGTCGACAAATCGGACAATAAAGCTGTTAAGTCGTTGTCCTCTAAGAATTGGCCATAGCCGGTGGCCAGTAATTCATAAACCAATTTTAAATCATCCACGGATGGTAAGTTATCCATGAACAAATCAACGAATTCATCTTTTACAACCACGATTTCATCAGCTGTTAAAAACCTTGGGCCATTTGATTCCACAAGATTTTGAACATTGAGAATAAAATCATCGGTAACTTTTGTTTGTAAAGTAATTAAATAATCAACCGTCTTCGTGGCAACTAAGACCATTTCATCACGCGAAGACGCAATCATTGCCTTCATGTTGATTAACATTTCTTTTTCATTTGTTAATTCATCTATTCGGCTTTGATAATAATCACTTGGACCATATTGATCAATCTCATTTTGATACCAATCAATCTCTTCTTCAATGTTGGCAATTTCTTCATCAATGCCGGGGCCAGCCAACACTAATCCTGTACTGACAAGGGCTTCAATATTAAACTTGGTCGCTAAAAATGTCTTTAAGGCGGCATTGGATAAGACTGGATCACCATCGGCGGCTTCCATATCCGCCAATAAGGTTTCAACAGCTGCTTTAAGAGCTTCCACATCCGCACCGGTCATCCCTTTGCGAACAAGTTCTTCCGCAGCAATATCCGAAACCTCCGGCATAATTTCATCAAGAAGATTTTTAACCGCCGTAATCTCCGCTGTCGGATTAGCTATATAGGCAATCATTACACTTTTAGCAGAGTTGTTCATCCCCTTCGGGGCTTTCGCAACCACTTGGAAAACTAATTTGTCGCCAGTTAAAGCGGAAAAGTTATAAGATGTGGTAGTAACTGTCGCTTTTTCAACATCATTTACATAGATGATGTATCCAGTGGCTTGTTTAACCGCATCCCAAGTTAACACTTTACCGGAAATCTCTAGATTAACCGGAGCACTTATTTCAGCTGCCGTTGTACTATAGGTAAGCGCGGCACTCTTTGGAGAGTTAACCATCCCCTTCGGGGCTTTCGCAACCACTTGGAAAACTAAATTGTCTCCACTCAAAGAAGAAAAATCATAAGATGTGGTGGTGACTGTTGCTTTTTCAACATCATTTACATAAACGATGTACTCGGTAGCTTGTTTAACGGCATCCCAAGTTAATACTTTCCCGTTGAAAGCAAGATTAACAGGGGCACTCAAGACAATAGCGGCCGTATAGGTAATCGAAGCACTTTTAGGGGAATCAGCCATCCCTTTCGGGGCTTTCGCAACTACTTGGAAAAGTAATTTGTCACCGGTTAAAGCGGAAAAATCATAAGAATTACTTGTAACCGTTGCTTTTTCCACATTATTCACATAAACGATATAGCCGGTGGCTTGTTTAACCGCATCCCAAGTTAATACCTTACCCTTAAAAGCAAGGTTAGCGGGAGCACTTAAGACAGCGGCCGTCGTATAGCTAAGGGCGGCGCTTTTTTGGGAGTTAGTCATCCCTTTCGGAGCTTTCGCAACCACTTGGAAAACTAACTTTTCCTCACTTAAAGCGGAAAAATCATAAGATGTGGTGGTGACTGTTGCTTTTTCCACATCATTCACATAAACGATGTAGCCGGTGGCTTTGGCAACCGCATCCCAAGTTAACACTTTATCGGAAATCACCAGATTAACGGGAACATCAACACTTTCCGTTTCCTTTGGTTTATTGTCATCGTTACAAGCCGCTAAACCAAAAACGGAGAAAAGCAAAAGAAAAATAAACAAAAATTTTTTCAACATAAATCCCTCCTCTAAATTAATTGCTTTCGTTACTAAATTCATCTTTCTTTAAGGAAATAATTGACATCAATTTGTATAAAAGTAAAATGTCATCAATGATATCCCTAACCTTAAGCGATTAGAAATTAAAGATTACCAGAAAACAAAGCAATGGACAAAACCATCTTTAGTTTAACACCTGATTGTTTTTTAAACCCATGATTATGTCTTGCTTATTATACCATAGCTTAACTTAGCAATACCATTATTTTAGATAATTTTTTTAAAAAGGTTTTCATAATTGTAAAAAAAAAGACCGAAAGTCGCCTTTCGGTCTAGGGGTTTTATTTAACCGGTCCATCATCTTGATCCGGTCCATCAAACAAAAATGCCACAAGTGATCCAAACTCTTCAATCTTGGCTTTTTGGGCTTGAGTTAATGTTGCAATCTTGTAATCCTTAATTTCGCCCGCTAAAGAAACAATCTGATCAAAAGTACCATTTACCATCGTTTCCATTTCCGTAACATCAGTAAGGGAAGTAGCTCCCAACAAAGGATAAATAGATTCGTTCTTGGCAAAGGTGGCTAAATCGGTAATAATACCACGAATAAGGCTTTGGTTAGCATTTGTTAAGTAGGCACTTAAATGAGTCGAAATAAAGATGGCCGTCATATTGTGATCATATTCTTCAAAGTCTTCACCTTCATAACTATCAATCGTTGCTTCCAATGTCTTAATTTTGGTAATCATGTCGTTTGTAACAACATAAGCCATTAAGCTTTTAACTAAAGTATGAAGATTAGGAAGAACTTTACGGATTAATCCTTCCCCAAGATCAACTACCGCTTGTGCTTCGGCTTT
The DNA here is from genome assembly GCA_002068415.1 of Tenericutes bacterium ADurb.BinA124. GTDB lineage: Bacteria > Bacillota_I > Bacilli_A > ML615J-28 > CAG-698 > UBA2253. Next base: position 110,495 of record MVZM01000002.1, on the reverse strand, counting down.
GGTCATTTCCATTTCGGTCGCAATTTCTTCTACCGGAACACCGGCAACAATCATATCAATAAGGGCCGTAATTTGCGCATTTGTTAAAGTTCCTAAAGTTGGGGCATAATAAGTAAGGGCTTCTTTAAGGACCACTAATCCAGCTTCATCTTGAGCATCATAGTATTCATGCCAATTTTTATAAGTTTCGCCGGTTGCGGAATTGTAGAAGGTATCAGTATCCGTCTCCCAATCCCAATCATAAACAAAGGATTCCAAAATAACTATTTTGCGCAGTAATTCACCATCGGTAGCGACAAATTTAGTCAAGGCTTTATCCACCATATCTTCAAAGACCGCAGAAGCTCCATCAACTAAAGCGTAGGTTAATTTAGTATTAGCAAACGATGATGGGAATTCGTCCCCAACACTCTTAAGCATGACAGCAGTCATGGTTTGCATATAACCTTGGAATAAGGCTTCCTTTTGTTCGTTAGTGAAAACGGCTTCAATTTCGTCAAGCAACTTTTGGTTATCATCTTTAAAATTCTTTAAATGTACTATCAAAGCAATAATGATTTCGCTTTCGATAACTTGGTAAGGTTCATCACTGTTTGCGAAATTTAAAACTTTAGCAATGAAAGCTTTATCAAAGGAATCAAGCATTTTTAGCGAAAACTTAATCGACAAGACTGTTGATGCAGCAAAGGATGCCGATGAATCGGACAATAATGTTGTTAAGTCATTGCTTTCCAAGAATTGACCGTAACCGGTGGCTAGCAATTCATAAACTAACGCCAAATCATTCACGGACGGTAAGTTTTCCATAAACAAATCAACGATTTCGTCTTTTACAACCACGATTTCATCCGCTGTTAAATCACTTTGGTCTTCTGTTTCCGCAATATCTTTAATTTTAGTAATTAAATCATCGGTAACTTTTGTTTGTAAGGTAATTAAATAATTAACGGTCTTCGTAGCAACTAAGACGATTTCATCACGGGAAGACGCAATCAACGCCTTCATATTGGTCAACATTTCTTTTTCGCTTTGGTATTCCGCAATCATGCTTGCATAATAATCACTTGGACCAAATTGGTCAATCTCGCTTTGATACCATTCAATCCGTTCTTGAGCATGGGTAATTTGCTCATCAATGCTAGGTACGGCCAAAATTAATCCGGCACTGACAACCGCTTCAACATTAATCTTCGTCGCCAAGAATTTCTTTAAAGCCGCATTGGATAAAACCGGATCGCCATCAGCGGCTTCCATATCCGCCATTAAGGTCGTAACTGCATCTTTAAGAACTTGCATATCATCGCCGGTCATCCCTTTACGAACAAGTTCTTCCGCAACACCTTTCGGAGTTCCCGGAGCAATCTCATTAAGAAGCGTGTTAATGGCTTTAATTTCTGCTTCCGGATCAGCCATATAGGCAATCGTCACACTTTTAGCAGAGTTGTTCATGCCCTTCGGGGCTTTCGCAACCACTTGGAAAATTAAATTTTCTCCACTTAAAGATGAAAAGTCATAAGAAGTGGTTGTGACCGTCTTCTTTTCCACATCATTCACATAAACGATGTATCCGGTCGCTTTTTCAACCGCATCCCAAGTTAATACTTTACCGGAAATTGCTAAGTTGATGGGAACATCAACACTTTCCGTTTTATCAACATCAGGAGTATCGTCTCCGTCACAGGCCGCCAAGCCAAAAACGGAGAAAATCAAAAGGAAAATAAACAATAATTTTTTAAACATAAAAACCTCCTATAAATTAATTGTTTCTGTTACTAAGTTCATATTTCTCACTTTAAAGAAATAATTAACATAACTTAGTGAAAAGACTAAAATTCCGATTAATAAATACCAAAGCACATCACTGATATGGTATTGGTATTGAAAATAATAACCAACCATAATCATCAGTGACGGAAACAACGCAAAAACAATTAAGACATTTACAAAACTAGCTACTAAAGCCAGCGCCATGATAATAATTATCTCTTTCAAAATATTAACAAACAATTCCCCGTCCTTACATCCAAGAATCTTGATTTTCGCATAATCCGCTTTTAAAGAATAAAAGACTAACAACGAATTATTCATAATCACAAGGACGAAACAGCCAACTAACACCCAAACAATAAAAGTCAAGAAATTAGCAACAGCGACCAAACGCTCAACTTCTTGGAGAAACAAATCTTGGGCATCCAAAATGAAATACATGCGGTTGCTATATCGCTTAATTAAATCCTTTTGCAAATGCGAATCATCGCTATTAATAAATAAGGTGTTAACAAGCGGGGCCTCTTGATATTTATCGCTTAAATGAAGATTGGTAAAGGCGAGAATTTCACTATAGCCTTTGTAGAAACCGACCACCTCAAATTGTTCTTCGGGAATGGTCCGACCTAAAGACAGTATTACTACATCGCCTTTTTTAATTCGACCGATTTTTTCATACTGGTACGGTAAAACAATTGCTAAGCGATTCGTTAATTGTAAATCATTAAGACTATCATCAAGAAATTGGTAATTAAAAAACTGATTGATATCTAGCGAATCCATGGATAAAACATATTTGATTATCCGTGATTCATTGTTTCCAAAATTCATGGTTATTTCGTGATATACTGCCCCCTCACTAAGCTCATCGATATCATAATTAGCATTGATATCATTTTTTAAATTATTTCCATAATCATAGATATTGGTCATCAAATAATCCATTTTAATTTCATCGAAAGCTAAGCGCTTGGTGGTCTTAAACATGGATATCATCGTTAAGGAAACCGCTAAAACCACTAATGAAATAAAAATTACTTTTAAGGAATTATGGGTGATGCGGTTTTGTGATAAGTGTTTGACGGAATAAAGAGTGAAAAATGTTTTTTTCTTTTGCCATAATCGCGAAAGCAAACGCAAGGATGAAGAAATAAACATGAAGGTAAAACCGATAACCAATAATAATGTCAATAAAGCTTGAACTTTGGGAAACGGGTTAATTAATAAATTAACCACTAACAAGCCACCAAAACAAACAAGATAAAGCCAGGAAGAACTTTGTCGTTCTGCTTTTCGGTCCCTTGTTAATGTCAGTTCGTTTTGTTTTGTTAAGCGATGGTATTGATAAAAAATCTGCCCAGCCATAAACCCTAAAAACAACAACAACGAAAACAAAATGGGTAAGGGTTTAATTCCAATATAGGAATAAATATGATAAGCTCTAGCGCCAATATTCAAAAACAAATTAGCTAAACCAAGTCCTAAGGGAATGCAGATTGACAAATATATGACAAACTGGCTAACCCAGATTTGCAAGGCCAAGCGATTGCTACCGCCCAGCAATTTAATAACCCCCAGTTGTTGGGAAAAATCACGAAACAGAAGCGGAAACAAAGATTTGATAATCATGGCCATCGCTAAGAAAACCACCACAATCATGGTAATCATAATGGAGAAATTAAATTCTGCCCGAATTAAAACTTGTTCGTGGTCAACAGCTTCATAAATTAAACAGTTTTGGTATTTCTCATCGGCCAACAACTCTTCTTTAACCATAGTTAAGGAATATTGCGGCTTGACATTTAAATAGATTATATTCCCTAAATTGGGGGATGAGAACCACACCGTTTTTTCAAACAATTCCTCTTTATTGACGAAGATGGCATCTTTTTGAAATAAGCCTTGGTCGGGAATAATCTTTTTAACGATGTATGGCCAGTCCTGATTATTAATTTCTAAAAAAAGGCTGGCATTTTCATTAAGCTTTAATTTAGCTGCAAGCGATGCGGTTATGAACAATTCCCCCGGATTTAAAGCATCGACATCGCATTTGATTACCTGCTCAAATTCTCCCAAACTGGAAGACATGATTTGGGTATATTGGGTTTGTTCTCCCACTTTCACTAAGGAATGAAGATTAAAGAAGGTGGCATAAAAATCAAAGTATTCCGCATATTTTTGTTTAATGGTGCGAACATTAACAATCCTTGAAGTTGAATAGTTATCATAGGTCAGCACCAAATCAACATCTTGATATTGTTCACGATATTCCAAAGTAAAAATATCAATTAAATAATTTTTCAGCGCAAACATCATGACCGAAAGCATAACCATCATGATTAAGGTGAAAACAATGACCACAAACCGCCCTTTTTTAAAGGTCGCATTCCGAAAAGCAAATTTTAATTTAAACTTCCAACTTGTGGTCATGAATAATCTTACCATCAGTTAATTTAATATGACGCGAACAATAGCGTAAATTATCTTCACTATGGGTGACGAGGATAATTGTTATCCCTTGACGGTTAAGTTTTTGAAAAATGGTCATGATTTCTTGGCCGGTTTTCTGGTCAAGATTTCCCGTTGGTTCATCCGCAAAAATAACTTGCGGTTGATTGACCAAGCAGCGAGCAATCGCCACGCGTTGCTGCATGCCTCCCGAAAGCTCATTCGGAAAATAATCTTTAAACTGCGCCATTTCCACCATTTCTAAAGCCGTCAGCACTTGTTCATCATCATCTCTTTTCGCAATAATCTGCGCTAATTTAATATTTTCAAAGGCTGTTAAATTGGGAATTAGATTATAAAACTGAAAAACAAACCCAATTTGAAATTTACGAAGATCGGCAATTTCACCAGCCGAATAATCCTTAATATTTTTTTCAAATAATAATAACTCCCCATCGGTGATTGGCTCAAGTCCGCTTAAAGTATAAAGAAGAGTGGTTTTTCCACTTCCGGAAGGACCGGTAATCCCACAAAATTCCCCCTGTTCAATACTTAAGTTAATACCCGATAAGACAGGGGTTGTCACTTTCGAATTTTGATAAATTTTCACTAAATTCCGACAGGAAACTATTTTCATTTTTCTTCAACTCTTTGATTAATCTTACCACATTTGTGCTAAATATTCAATCATTATAATTTTATGCCTTTTAAAAAATCTCAACTTTCAAGTTGAGATTTCACAATATAACTAATAGTTTTTCTTAACCATTTCAAAATAAGCTTGGGGATGATCACAAACCGGACAAAGATTAGGAGCTTTTTTACCATAATGTAAGTGTCCACAGTTTAAGCAAATCCAAACCGTCGCTTCTTCTTTTACAAAAACACTTTCCTTTTCCACATTGTTTAAAAGTGCCAAATAACGTTCTTCGTGTTCTTTTTCAATTTTCGCCACTGCTTCAAATAAGTAAGCGATTTTAGTAAAGCCTTCTTCTTTGGCGACTTTCGCAAATTCCGCATACATTTCCGTCCATTCATAATGTTCACCCGCCGCAGCATCTTTTAAATTCTCAGCGGTTGATGGAATGCCATCATGCAACAATTTAAACCAAATTTTCGCATGTTCTTTTTCGTTGTTAGCCGTTTCCGTAAAAAAATTAGCAATTTGTTCAAAGCCTTCTTTTTTAGCTTGCGATGCATAATAGGTATACTTATTGCGGGCTTGTGATTCACCGCTAAAAGCTTCCCATAAATTTTTTTCTGTTTTTGATCCTTTTAATTCCATAATATCCTCCTCTTATTTTTTATAAAAATGGTCTTTGGTGGCCCCACATACCGGGCATCTAAAGGTATCGTCTTCTAATTCAATATCGCGGTCATGTTGATAACCACAGATATCACAAACATATTTTCCCGTCGTTTTTTCTTCTTGGAAGGTCGGCGCATATTGCGAGGTCTTCCCCTTCATAACTTGATGGTAATAGCTATAAGTTAAGGGGCGGGGGTGATTTCCTTTTTTCGTTTTTATTAACCGCGCTAAAACGACGGCATGCGTTTCTGCTTCCTTAATCGATAAAACTTCACAAACCAGTACACCACAAGCGTCTTTTGTTATAATGGGCGTTTCTTCAAACATTTCGTAGTCAAAGCCGCTAAATTTATCCACTTCTTTCCCGCTATAAAAACCGAAGCGGGAAATTAATTTCGGATCGGTATCCTCCGATAAAATCGAAATGCTGAAACGACGCGTTTTTTTCAGTAATGAAAACGAATAATTCTGTTGATTAATGCTAATAGCCATTATCGGGTCTTTACTGGTAATTTGCATCACGGAGTTGACAATACAACCGGAAGGCTTGTTACCGTCCATTACACCGAGCAGATACATACCATAACTAATGTTATATAAAACTGATAAATCCATTATCCACCTCTGTTTAATTATACAAAAAAAAGTGGAGAAAAGCAATCCAAAAAAAGAAGAGTTTCCCCTTCTTATATTTCCATGACCAAGGCTTCTTTTTCTTTCGCAATCACATCGGTTTGTTCAACAAACCTATCGGTTATTTTTTGAATCTGGTCATTATGACGCTTCAGTTCATCTTCACTAATAACACTGTCTTTTTCCAATTTTTTCATTTGTTCAACCATATCGCGACGAATATTGCGAATGGCCACTTTAGTGCCTTCCGCCATGTTTTTAATATCCTTAACTAACTCCTTCCGCCTTTGTTCGGTTAAAGCCGGAAAATTAATGCGGATAACTGTTCCGTCATTCATGGGAACGAGGTTTAAATCAGCCAATTGAATGGCTTTTTCGATATCTTTCAAACTGGAGCGGTCATAGGGTTTAATCACTAGTAATTGGGCTTCGGGAACCGAAATGGCCGCAATTTGAGATAAGGGTGATGGGACACCATAATAAGAAACCATGACAGCGTTGAGAACACCGGGATTAGCTCGGCCGGTTCGCACTAAACTTAAATCTTTTTTTAAAGCCACTAAGGCTTTTTCCATTCTTTCTTCGCCGTTATTAAAAATACTTTGAGGCATATGTTATTTTCCTTTCCTGATATTATTTGAAATCAATGTTCCAATCGAAAAATCGTTAGCAGCCCGAGCAATATTGCCCTTGACATTCATATCAAAAACTAAAATATCAATATTGTTTTCTTTACAAAGAGTGGCTGCCGTTAAATCCATCACATCAAGATGTTTATCTAAAACTTCTTGATGGGTTATTTGGGAAAATCGTTTCGCATGGGGATTGTCTTTGGGGTTGGAATCATAAACCCCATCAACACCATTTTTAGCCATTAGGATTAAATGCGAGCCTAATTCGGCACTCCTTAAGGCGGCCGTCGTATCGGTTGTAAAGAAAGGGATACCGTTACCACCACCAAAAATCACAATCCGGTTTTTCTCCAAATGGGAAAGGGCCTTCCGCCGAATATAGGGTTCCGCTACGGAGGGAATTTCCAAAGATGTCATCGTTCGGGTATCACAACCTAAACGTTCTAAGGAATTTTGCAGCGCCAAAGCATTCAAGATAGTCGCTAACATGCCCATATAATCCGCACTGGAACGATCCATTCCCGATTCAATGGCATCTCGTCCGCGCCAAATGTTGCCGGCACCGACCACAATCGATAAATCAATATTCCCTAAATCAAATAAGGTTTTAATTTCCGCAGCAATTTCATTGACTTTGTGATGATTAATCCCAACTCGCTTATCACCGGCCAAGGCCTCACCACTCAATTTTAAGACGATTCTTTTTCTCATTTAGCCTCCTTTTGATTGATAAAAAGGCACTATTTGCTCTAGTGCCTGATTGTTTTTAGTTGTTGACAGCGGCCATAACCTCAGCAGCAAAATCATCTTTTCTCTTTTCAAGTCCTTCGCCAACTTCAAGGCGAACATATGATAATATTTCACATTGATTAGCTTGGAGATATTGGCCAACCGTTTGGTCAAGATTCTTAACAAAAGCTTGATCAACCAAACAAATGGTTTTCAAGAATTTATCGACTTTACCCGCGACAATCCGATCAACAATGTGGGCCGGTTTGCCTTCGTTGATGGTTTCTTGCGTTAATACTTCACGTTCTTTTTGGAGATAATCTTGATCAACTTGTTCACGATTCAAAAAACGAGGGTTCATGGCCGCAATGTGCATGCAAACATCTTTCGCAACAACTTCATTATTGCCGCGAACAACACTGACAACTACAATTTTACCATTCATATGATTATAAGTGCCAAAGACATCGGCCGCCGTTTTTTCAAAAACTTGCACTCGGCGTAAGGAAATCTTTTCACCGATGGTGGCGGTAGCATTGATTAATAAATCATTAACCGTTCCCTTGGCACTTGCAACAGCTAAAGCTTCTTCAGTATTAGTAGCTTGACTGTTAATAATGGCTTCCCCAATTTCACTAACGATATCTAAAAATACTTGGTTCTTCGCAACAAAGTCCGTTTCACTGTTGACTTCAAAAACAAGGGCTTTATGGTCTTTAACGGTAAAATGGCAAACACCTTCGGCCGCAATGCGGTCCGCTTTCTTTTGGGCTTTTAAAATGCCTTTTTCCCGTAACCAAGTGATGGCTTCTTCAATATTACCATTAGTTTCAACTAAGGCTTTTTTACAATCCATCATTCCGGCGCCGGTTTTTTCTCTTAAATCTTTAACTAAAGCAGCACTAATCATTTTGAATCTCCTTATTCACCTTTTTTTTAGCCGGGGCAGCAACAGGAGCAACTTCGGGCGCAACTTCAGGAGCAACTTCGGGAGCAACTTCGGGAGTCGCTTTAGGAGCAACTTCAGGAGTCACTTCAAGAGCAGCCTCGGGAGCAGTTTCTTGAGTAACCGGAGCCGCTTCAGGGGCAACCGGAGCCGCTGGCCGCGGACGATTGTAGCTCGGGCGTGGACGGCTCGACCGTGGACGGGAACGACCATCACCACGACGGCTATCACGATCGCCTTCTTTATAGATAGAACGGCGACCGCTACGCTCTTCCGTTGATGGTTCATCGGTAAAATCAATCTCGATTGGCGTTCCGCCTTGAGCTTCTACAATCGCATTAGCCAATGTTCCGACGATTAGTTTAACGGAACGGATGGCATCATCATTAGCGGGGATGACATAATCAACTTCATCCGGATCACAATTGGTATCAACTAAGCCAAAAATAGGAATCTCTAGTTTTCTGGCTTCTTTAACGGCATTGTGTTCCGTTTTCGGATCAACCACAACAAGCGCGGAAGGAATGCTCTTCATATCGCGGATACCGCTGAAGAATTTATCTAATTTTTCTTTTTCTTTCTTTAATAAAATAACTTCCTTTTTCGGGAGAACTTCGAAAACACCATCAGCTTCCATTTTTTCAATTTCAAATAAACGGGCGATGCTTTTACGGATGGTCTTAAAATTGGTGAGCGTTCCACCCAACCACCGTTGATCAACATAGAATTGACCGGCCCGGATGGCCTGTTCTTTAATCACTTCTTGAAGTTGTTTTCTCGTTCCAACAAATAAAACCGTCCCTTGGTTTTGTGCAATGGTATAAAGACTTTTATACGCTTCTTCAATTAATTTAACTGTTTTGTCTAGATCAATGATATAAATACCATTTCTTTCCCCGAAAATATACTCTTTCATTTTAGGGTTCCATCGGCGAGTATTGTGACCGAAGTGAACACCGGCTTCTAGCAATTGATTTTTGCTAATTACAGACATGATTTTTCTCCTTTTTTTTCTTTTGTTTGGCCGCCACTAACGTCTTCAATAACCGCACCACATTGTGTACTAAACGACTACCTCGGCTAGTGTGTGTATTTTTTTTATTTGCCTGCTGTATTATACCACATTCCCTTGGCTAATGCAAATGTTTTTAACTTTTTAAAAGCTTGGGAAAAAACAAGTTTTAATAGGAATTATTCCCTTAAAATATTATGATTCGGAAGGGTTTTTTTGCGCCCGCGGATGAAATTTACGATACTCTTCTTGTAGTTTTTCTTTTGAAACATGGGTATAAATTTGGGTTGTGGAAAGATGGACATGCCCTAATAATTCCTGGACACTGCGTAAATCAACCCCATTATCCAACAAATGGGTTGCAAATGAGTGCCGTAATTTATGGGGCGAAATATTCATGCTTTCAGAAGCCACTAAGGCCAGTTCATCAAGAATCACCCGCACCCCCCGCGGTCGAAGCGGACCGCCATGATAATTAACAAATAAGATATCCGTGGGTGGGGTTTTCGCCCGCTTTAATAATTCCGGACGGGCGAATTGCAAATAATCAACCACCGCTTTTTTCACATTCTCATGAAAAGGAACATAGCGTTCCTTGGAACCTTTACCCATGACAATTAGGGATTGATTGTGAAAATCAAGGTCGGAAATTTTCAAATTGCAACATTCACTCACGCGGATTCCTGTTCCATACAAGAGCTCTAAAAGCGCATAATTGCGTTTCCCAAGGGCTGTTTTCTCATCAATCGCAGCGAACAAGGCCTGGATTTCTTGTGGATAAAGTTGTTTCGGAAGAATTTTATCTAATTTAGGCGAAGGGATTTCACTAAAGATATTGTCATCAACAATTCCTTCAGCTTGCATGAATTTATAGAAACTGCGTAAACTGGACATTTTGCGAGCGACACTGCGGGGGCGATAATGTTGATTGTTTAAGTGGGCTAGGTAATACCTCGTATAATTGGGTTTAACTTGTTTAAGTGTCCCAAAATTGTTCGTTTTTAAAAAATCCCGAAACTCATTAATATCGCTATGATAAGCTGATACCGTCAAATCGGAATAAGTTCGCTCATTTTGTAAGTAGGATAAAAAAGATAATACTAATTGCCCATCATCCATGATTTTTTTCCATCCATTCATCAATAATCGCTAAACTACGGTGAGCATAAGCCTGTTTTCGTTCCTTTTTGCGCATGACATTATCCAAAGCTGCAAACAAACCAAAATTAACATTCATCGGTTGAAAAGCAAAATTAGGCGTGGAAATATAATTGGCCAGAGCGCCAATAGCCGTCTGTGAACTAAAATTGACCAAAGGTTCTTGGTTAAGAAAGCGTGCCATATTCAGTCCCGCCATTAATCCCGACGACGCACTTTCCAAATACCCTTCCACACCGGTAATCTGACCGGCAAAAAATAAATCAGGTCGGGTAAGGCTTTGATAATAACAATTAAGCAACTGCGGTGCATTAATAAAGGTATTGCGATGCATCACCCCATAGCGAGCAATCTCGCAACGTTCTAAACCGGGAATAAGCCGTAAAATCCGTTTTTGTTCGGGGAAGGTCAAATGGGTTTGAAAGCCAACTAAATTGTACATCGTTTTAGCAGCATCATCCTGACGCAACTGCACAACGGCATAGGGTAATTCATTTGTAAAAGGATTTCGTAAACCGACCGGTTTCATCGGTCCAAACAATAAGGTTTCTTTCCCACGGGCAGCCATATCCTCAATCGCCATGCACCCTTCAAAGATTTTCATTTCAAATTCATGGGGAACTACCCGTTTGGCATGAAGCAATTCTTCATAAAAATAATCAAATTGTTCTTTTGTAAACGGACAGTTGTAATAAGCTGCCGTCCCTTTATCATAACGAGATTTCAAATAAACCCGACTTTTGTCAACCGAATCAAGATAAACAATCGGGGCAATCGCATCATAAAAATATAAATAGTCTTCCTGAACAAAAGCTTTAATGGCTTCACTGAAAGCCAAACTAGTTAACGGACCGCTGGCAATAATGGTGGGTCCTTCAGGAATCGATATTGCTTCTTGATTGATGATATTAACTAAGGGGTTTTGTTTGATGGTTTTCGTAATCATTTCCGCAAACATCGTTCGATCAACCGCCAAGGCCCCGCCCGCTTCCACTTGATTGGCATCGGCAGAGCGCATAATCAAAGAATCCAAGCGCCGCATTTCTTCTTTCAAGAGGCCAACGGCGTTTTCGATGCTCGCTGCCCGGAAGGAATTGGAGCAAATTAATTCGGAGAACAAAGCCGTTTGGTGGGCTTCCGTCATCTTACTAGGACGCATTTCCCACAAATTAACTTTCACACCTCGTTTTATTAATTGATAAGTCGCTTCACTACCGGCTAAACCGGCTCCTATAACATTGACAGCTTGCATTTTTTCACCTGTTTTCGCTTATTATTATACCATATTCCCAACCAAAACAAAAAGGCTGATTCAGCCTTTTAAATTTTGTTTCAGTTTTTGATAAGTTTCCGTTTGGCGAAACATATCCAATTCTTCGTCATTTTCCATATATTTAAAGATGGATTTATCCTTGAGATTAGCATATAAAAAACAATTATAAGCATTCTCAAAATCATTCATTACAACATAAAGACAAGCGAGGTTGTACCACAAAATGCTGTTGTTTTTATCTTGGCTAATCCCTTCTAAATAATAATATTGCGCTTTTTTATAATCCTGGTAAACATCTTTGTAAAGCAATCCTAAATTCGAATAAGCTAAGATATAAGGCTTTGGTTTCTTCAGTTCTTCTTGGTAATATTTAATGGCCTCTTCATACTTCTTCATCTTGGCATAAATAACTCCTAAATTATAGGAAATCATTTTCTCTTGGTCGTTCTTGCGATAAGCCCTTAAGGTATGCTCGAGTGCCAAATCCAAAAAATCATGTTTTTCATAAAAAGAACCAATGTTTAAATTGGCCCAAAAATGGCCGGGAGCATAGAGTAAAGTTTTTTTATAATAATTATAAGCTTGATTTTCATCTTCTAAATCATCATAAATTAAGGCTAAATTGAAATAGGCGTTCACAAACGCTTCATCCAGCTCAATCACTTTCTGATAAGCTTTAATGGCATCATCGCGACGCCCTACTTCTTCATAAGCCATCCCTAAACCATAAAAACCGAGGGGGTAGTCAAAAGCAAAGGCCGTGGCTTCTTCCAAGATAGCGACCGCTTTAAAAGGATTTTTATCATCTAAATAAACAAAGCCTAAATCTACCAAATCCTCCACAATGATTTTTTCTTGAAAAGCTTCTTCATAAAAAGCAATGGCTGTGGCCAGTTCATGTTTTTGGTAAGCTGTTTTAGCTTGGGCAATCAGTTCATCATATTTACTCATGATAGTAATCGCTCCGCTAAGAAAAACAAAATAATGGATAGGGTATTATTGACAAAATGCAAGCCGATGGAAACAACAACATTGTTGTTGGAAAGGGCATAAGCACCGGAGATTACCAAAGCTAGAGCCAAATATTGAAAGAAGAAAATATCGATACCATGGACAGCCGCAAACAACACCGCTGAAATAATGACCGCCCATAAACGGGATAAATGAAATTTTTCTTCCAAAGCGCCGAACAAAAGTTTTCGAAAGAGGATTTCCTCCACAAAGGGCGCTAGAATAATAACAGTAATAATCATAAAAATTTTTGAATCATAACTAAGAAGAGTTTCAATTATCTCCTGATTATTCGCTGTCCCTTCAATACCTAAGCGTTCATAAAGAAGCTCTAAAACAACGGAGGAAACAATAATAGCCACCCAACCTAATAAAATAATCAATAAGTTTCTGCCGATATTTTCTTTCTTGAAGGCTAATTTAGCATCATGAACCAATACTTTCCAAAGCACAGCCACAAAAAGCCCGGCCAACAATATTTCCCCCAGCATTTGGGAAATATTCAAAACGGCGACAATGGTTGGTGTATAAGCCGCATCATCAAGGCCGGAAATGATTCGCAAAAAACCAATAAAGAACCCCGGCTGTTGAAACTCCACAACCAAAGAGGAAGATATCATAAAAACAATCGGTAAGGTATTGAATAAGACAAAACTTACCAAAAAAGCAATTAAATAAAAATTAGGATTACTGAGTTTTTTGTGGAGCGGTTCCATTATTCCCTCCTTCCTGATTGATAAAAGTTTCAATAACCTTGGATAGAATGAAAATATTGTTTAAATCAATTTGCCGATCCCGATGGGAGTGGATATCATTGATTACTAATTTATTGTTATGATTTTTTAAAGCGAAAATCCCGACATGGGAGTTTTTAATAAAGGCGAAATGGTCGGATAATTCCCGTGCTCGAGCTTTGCGAACTTGGCATTCATAGCCCGTAATCTGCAAGCGATCAAAAACACTTTTAATACGCAGGGCTAATTGGGGGCGATTAAAGTGATCGAGTGAGAAAACATTTCCCCGGCCAACACAATCAAAATTGATGTATTTCCGCAACTGATAATTCAGTTTTTTCTTCCGTAAATACCGAGCGAATCCTAAGGATCCAAACAAGCCTTTTTCTTCATTATCAAAAAAAACAAAGGCAACCTTGGGGGTTTTGATGCGTTGCATCAAATAAAGGAGCGTCAACACCCCACTGGTGTTGTCGTTTAAATTGTATTTATTGGAAATGGCAGGAAAGCCGAAATTATAACCGACAAAAAGGAAAATAATTAGTGAAGTCAAAAAAGGATGAATTGAGAAAATAATGCTTAAGCCGATTAAAACTACAATCATAGCCATAATAATGATGTTATAAGTAATCACATTTTTGACTAAAAAAGGAGGCATTCGGGGCGGTGTGTCGTAGTGCGCACTTAATATATATTCAGCCGTATCAATGCTGCCAATGAAGACATTTTTGGAAAACCAGCTTTCGGGAACAATTTGATAGGGGAGATTAAGCTCTTGGGCTTTCGTGTGTAAATAGTCACGAAATTTCTTTTTACTCTTGCGATGCATGCGCTCTTGGTAAAGAGTCATTTCAACATACAAATCTTTAAGCATCGTTATTTTCCAAGCGTCCGAACTTCTTCTTTAATTAAGGAAACGAAGTCATCAAGGGAAACCGTTTTGGTAGCGCTGTGGCCGTATTGGCGGTAAGTAACTAGATTATCGGCTTGTTCTTGATCACCTAAAACTAATTGATAAGGGATTTTTTTCGTTTGCGCATCGCGAATCTTATAGCTTAGTTTTTCTTCGCGCTTATCGATTTCTAAACGGATGTCTTCGCTCAACAAACGTTGTTTAACCGCTTGCACATAGGCTTGGTGACGTTCTAAATTAACCGGAATCAGTTTAACCTGCACCGGAGCCAACCAAGTCGGGAAGGCGCCGCCATAATGTTCCGTAATAATGCCGATAAAGCGTTCCAAGGACCCAAAAATAGCGCGATGCAACATCACCGGTCGTTTTCTTTCCCCGTTTTCATCAATATAAGTTAAATCAAAGCGTTCCGGTAAGTTCATATCTAACTGAATGGTTCCACATTGCCAAATGCGGTGCATCGAATCACGCAGTTTAAAGTCCAACTTCGGACCATAAAAAGCGCCATCACCCGGATTGATTTTAAATGGTTTACCAACCGATTCGCAAGCTAAAGCTAAAGCCTGTTCGGAACGATCCCAAATTTCAATCGAACCGATGTATTTTTCTTTCGGGCGGGTTGATAATTCAATATGATAACTTAAACCGAACACGGCATAAATTTCTTCAAACAATTTAATCAAATTGCCGACCTCGGAAACAATTTGTTGTTCAGTCATAAAAATATGGGCATCATCCTGAGTGAAATTACGAACCCGGAATAAACCGTTTAAAGCCCCGCTCGCTTCATGACGATGAACTAAACCTAGTTCCCCAACGCGCAGGGGAAAATCTCGATATGAATGGATACTGTTTTTATAAACTAACATTCCACCCGGACAATTCATCGGCTTAATAGCAAATTGATGTTTGTCGATTTCGGAAGTATACATATTCTCCCGATAATTAAACCAATGGCCGGAGATTTCCCATAATTCCTTATTTAACATAATGGGTGTTTGAATAAATTGGTAGTTTTCACGAGTATGAATTTTGTACCAGAAATCTTCTAAATTTTTACGAAGAATCATCCCCTTGGGTAACCAAAACGGAAAGCCCGGACCATATTCCGACAACATGAACAAGTCCAATTCCCGTCCCAGTTTTCGATGATCCCGTTCACTCCGTTCTTTTAAAACCAATAAATGCTTAGCCAAGTCTTCTTCCGTAAAGAAGCAAGTGCCATAAATTCGTTGTAATTGTTCGTTTTGGGAATCACCACGCCAATAGGCACCGCTAAGGGCCAAAAGTTTGACATTTTTTAGTACTTTAGTGCTAACAACATGGGGACCACGACACAAATCGACAAAATCACCATGTTGGTAAACGGTGATAAGGACATGATCATCCAGTTCGTTAATAATTTCTTGTTTGTATTTATCATGTGAAAACAGTTTTAAAGCCTCGGCTTTCGTTAATTCCATCCGTTTAAAAGCTAAGTCTTGCTTAGCTATTTGGCGCATTTCGTTTTCAATTTTAACAAAATCTTCTTCTTGAAGTTTGATTCCTTCACCGGGGTTAATGTCATAATAAAAACCCTCTTCAATGGCGGGACCAACCCCAAACTGCGCTTGCGGATAGAGTTTGCGAACGGCACTGGCCAACAAATGGCTGCAGGAATGATTAAGAACTTCCAGAGCTTCCGGGGAATCCTTAGTCATCAGTTCCAAGGTGGCATCTTCAAAAATCGGGCGTGTTAAATCAAAATCCACCCCATTGACCTTCGCAAACACCGCTTTCTTCGCCAAGGAAACCGCTAAAGAATTGGCGATATCCAAGGCTGATTGCCCCGGGGTAAATTGTTTAACACGGCCATCTAAAAACTTAATGTTCATCTTGTTTCTCCTTTTTTTAAATAAAAAAGCATCCTGTAAAAGGACGCCTGTTAGCGTGGTACCACCTTGTTTCAACATCCCTTTTATCTTAAATTGGTTTGTTGCCCTCATTCTCCTTAACGGGGAGTCCAGCGGAACATCTTTCGCGTTCGGCTCCATGGTAGTAATCACTAGGGCGCTTAGATACCTTCCACTGTCGTATCCTCGCTTAAAAGTCGCTTGAATAGTGATGTTGTCCACTTCATAACCTTGTTTGATTATGGTAAATTATATATCAACAATGGGGTTTTGTCAAATGGTTTATCTTCAGTGGATAATTTCAATTAGCTTCTTCATTGTGAAAATAGTTTTTTGTATTACTATATAAAGCAGAAACAAAATCACCAGGTACAAAATGAGCCTCACCATTATTTAAAACGATGATTCCCTTTGCCACACCATATCCGTAATATGTGAGATGGTATTCCTTTGTGTCCCCATCAACTTGATAGAATAAAATAATCACAACTTTTGTCCAATAGTTTTTACTATCAATCTTTTTTTCTATCGTTTCTTGGTAGGGAAAATTGATAATCGATCCATAAACATGATTAAGGACTTCGCTATCACTTGTTGTAATCAAATCTTCAGCGGTCTTTCTTTCCTCGCCTTTAGGCTGTTTATGATAATTAATGGAAACTTCAAGCAATTGCTCTCTTTCAAAAGGGAGAACAATTCTCGGCCAATTTCTTGTATCAAAACCGCAACTAACAAGCAAAAAACATAATCCCAAAAACAAAAAAATCCAGCTTTTTTTGTTCATAACGACCTTCTTAATAACTTTACTTCGAATTAGAATCAACAGCGCGATAATTCTTATCAACCAATTCAATAGAATCCATTAATGACTGAATGCGCTCCAAAATCCGACCGCTTTTAATATGGTTAATTTCATCCTTGGTTTCGGAAAAATGGTCACGCAACAATGTAAAATTGTAGTTGGAACTCATACACACCGGTAAAAGAGCATCACGACGGAATTGTAAAATGGGACCCAATACTTCATCACGAATGAAAGCCGTATTATTTTCCGCTCCGACATCATCTAAAATAAGCACATCAATATATTTTAAACGGTTAATGAGCGGTTCAAACTCCGAAGTAGCGATATAGCTTTTAATGGTACGGACTAAATCGGGGTAGTAAACCATCATAACCTTAACACCTTTTTTCGTTAATTGTTTAGCTAACTGCCAAAGAATGAAAGTTTTTCCCGTCCCAAAAGCACCATGGAGGTAAAGTCCCTTGGTAAAGACCCCTTTTTGATATTTCTTTAAAAACATATCCATATGCTTAAGGGCAAAGACCCGTTCATTATTAATAAATAATTTCTGGTTTTCAAAAAGAGCGGGTTGTGAAAAAAAGAGCATTTCCAAATTATCGCTGATGGCTTGTTCGTACTTCGGACAAGGGAAATAAACTAAATCCAAATTGCCTTCCATCACCAATCTTGTTTGCATGGCTTTGGGATCCATTTGACAGTTGCTCCCATCACATGGAAGACAAATAGCATTATTCTCTTTTTGAATATAAAAACGACTAAGATTATTTAAAATGTCTTCTTCACTAAGCTTGTTTTTTTCTACAAACTCCTTTAAGAGTTTATCTTCAAAAATAGCCTTGGTGATTTTTTTAAATTCATTGCTCATAACAGCTCCTAGTTATATTTCTTTTCTGCTTCTGAGAGAATTTTGTTGACTTCCTCTTCCGAAAGCGTTTCGTTTTCCTTCTTCTTGCTCAGTTGCGTGGTATATTGATCATACCAATCCGGCAAGGGTTTTTCTTTTTTCGCATACATCCCCTTTTTTACTTCCTTGGTTGGTTTGGGTTGATTGAGATAATCCAAAGCATCTTTCACATTTTTAATGCCCATTCGTGCCCACACATTCGCCAATTTTTCAAAATAATTATAATTCGGTAACTCGCCCTTTTTTAAAGTATTGACATATAAAATCATTAGATTGATAACGCTAATCGGAAACTTCGTGTTGTCAATCAATTGTTGGAACATTTCCACTTCCGCAACCGAGGGTTGAATGCCGGATAATTCCGCTAAAATATCGCTCGGAGTTTTATTCTCTAATACTTCAAAAACCCGATAATAATCATCATCCATTTGGCTTTGCAAGAAGGCATCGGGAGTTTTAGTTAAAATGCGTGGCCTTTGTTGTTTGTGTTTTAATTGAAACATCGCTTTAGCATGCTTGGAAATGTCGGTATATTTGAGATCGCGGTCCGCGGAAATCGTCTTTTCGATGACTTCTTTCATCTCTTCTTCATTTAGTTTGTAATTATAACTGATGGATAAGATATGTTGTTTAAAGTCTTCATCGTCCAATAATTTTTGGTCAAAGAAATCCGTATCAAAACTCATTTTAAAAACAATATAATCAAAATCCGGGTTGATGACTTTAATACCTTTGTTTTTCTTAACTTTAAATAAGCGCTTAAACAAATTGCTGACATTATCCGTGGAAACATCATAGACTTCATCAAAAGCTTTTGAAATTTCTTTATATTGGCGAACATTGATTTTGTCTTGTTCTTGCATTTTCTTCATTTCAACTTCACCAATTTGCATGGATAAAAATGAAGCCAATAAAGAATTTTCTAAAAAAGAGGTTCGGGATAAGGGTGTTTTTAAATTAAATAAATAACCCTTGTGCTCATGATAATAGGTATCAATCAAGGACACACCTTCCAGTTTATGGAGAGCTTGTTCTAAAAAAGAAGGCGAACTGCAGGAAAGAAAGTCCACTAACTTTTTAATACTGTAAGTATCACTTTCATTAAGCGTAAACAATAAATGATAGAGAGAAAAGCTGTCAATGCCAATAATCGGTAAATACATTTGTGAAAGCACAAAATAATCTTCCCCGCTTAAAGCATGTTTTTGTGTGATTTTAAAATTATCGCTAATGGAAATGGCCATCATGAACCTCGATAAAGACTGACTCCCTTAAACGGCAAGTGGGCATCAAAATATTTATACATTCTTTCAATCGTTTTTTTGCCCGCCCCCCAAGGAATAAGTCGATAAGTAGTTATTTTGATATCAATAGCTGCTTCACCAATGCGCGTGTTGATGTAGGTAATCGTTGATGAATAGTTGGGAGTCACAAAAAAGATTTCATGATGTTCATCCATAATCGCTTTCACAACGCCTTTTTCCTCCTCAACAAATCTTAAGATGGCTGCTTTTACATCTTCAATCCGACAACGGTAATAACGCGTTTTTAAAGAAGGCAGATAATGATCTTCGCCGGTTTCAAAATCGTTGGAAAAATAATCTCTAATTTTCATTTTTTAATCTCCTTAAGATTTGTTCAACTTGAAATTGGGTATGAGTCGGGCGACCGTTGTTGTCAATCACAAAATCGGCCCGCGCTTTTTTGCTTTCTAAATCATCCTGACTGTTGATTTTAAGTAGTGCATATGCTTCCGAGATTCGATCTCGTTTCATTAGTCGCTTTAATTGTTGGTCGCGATTAATCCACACGACAATTATTTTATCAAATAGTGCTTCCATCTTGGCTTCATACAAAAGCGGAACATCCACAAACACCAATTCCTTGGCATCTTTAATTAAGTGCTTAATTTCTTGGATAATTAAAGGATGTAAAATTTGATTTAAAATTTGGCGTTTTTGTTCATCTTGAAAAATGATTTTTCCTAAAACTCTTCGGTTAATTTGCTCATCTTGAATGATTTCTTTTCCGAAAGCAGCCCTAAGCTTCGTAATCACTTCCGGTTTTTGCAATTGAGCTCTCGCAATCACATCGGAATCGATGATTTGATAGCCTTTTTCTGCTAAATAGCTAGTTACAAGTGATTTACCGGAAGCAATGGAACCGGTGATGCCAACAATCATAATCTCCCCCAAGAATGTGTATTTAGTGTATGCTTTTTAAATTTCTATGTCAAGGGCTTTTGACAATTTTCACAGACATAAGTGCCCCGACCCCCAACTTTAATTTTTTTAATTTTCGCTTGGCAAACCGGACATTCCGTCTTAGTGTGCACCAAAAGTTCGTTTTGAAAACGACCAGAAACATCATGAGCCGAAGTAAAACTGCGGATAGTCGTCCCCCCAAGAGCAATCGCTTTTGTTAGAACGGTTTGCGCATTGGTAATGATTAAGGCGATTTGCTCATCACTAAGAGTTTTTGTCGGCGTTTCGGGATGAATTTTGGATAAAAACAAAACTTCATCAACATAAATATTCCCCAGTCCCGCCATTATCTTTTGGTCCAAAAGTGTTGTTTTAATGGCTTTCGTAGACTTTTGAAAACGAGCTTTTAAGTAAGCGACATTCATGTTCGCATCCATGGGCTCTAAGCCAACTTGAGAAAGGGGTTCAAGCTGAGTAATTAAGGTCATATCCCTTGTTGGAAACAAATACATCGTCCCAAATTTGCGGGTGTCATGATAATGCAAACTGGAGCCGTCCGTAAACCAAAAAATGACATGTTCATGTTTTTCAATCGCAGGAGTCGTTTTATAAAAATATTTTCCTTCCATCCGTAAATGCGAAACCAAGACACATTTGGTAAACACCACAATTAAAAACTTCCCTTTCCGCTTAATGTCGGTAATGGTTTCATTAATAAGCGTCCCCCGAAAATGCGAAAAAGATAGATTCTTGATGATTTTCGGGTAAGGAGCCGAAACATCGGCAATCGTTTTGCCGACAACTAAGGTCGCAAGGGTCCGACGGACCGTCTCAACTTCCGGTAATTCCGGCATCTTTAGAACTCTTCATAGGAAATCTTTGTGGGATCGAAGCGATCAACGAAGCGAAAAGCATCGGCATCTTGCGGATAACCGAGAGCGATTAACGAAAAGACTTCATATTGGTCCGGAGCCTTAATGAGGACCTTTAGACTGGCCATCCGTTCCGAATTAGGGAAAACACCGCACCAGCAACTGCCAATTCCCAGTTCGGTCGCTCTTAATAAAATATTTAAAGTAGCCGCCGATAAATCTTGCGGGGCCATAAGCTCATTTTTCAAATTCGTTTTATCCATTAAAACAATAATGGCGGCAGTGGCTTCGGTGAACATTCTTGCATAGGGTGATGTTTCATAAATTTTCAATAATTGCTCGCGGTTTTGGACAACTAAAAAATGCCAAGGCTGTTGGTTACGAGCGCTGGGAGCCTGCATCCCCGCTCTTAATAATTGTTCGATTTTTTCCGGTTCAATAACTTGATCGGTAAAAGATCGGACACTACGTCGATAATTGATAATATCCATATATCCTCCTTATTTGGCTTCGGCCCAAGTTTTGCCGACATTGACTTCGGCTTGTAATTTAACTTTTAAAGAAAATGCTTGTTCCATTTCTTCCTTCACAAGTCCTCTCATAATCTCAACTTCGGCTTTTGGACAATCAAACAATAGTTCATCATGCACCTGCGCAATCATAAGCGACTTTAGTTGTTCGTTCTTCATCCGTTCATCAATGCGAATCATCGCTATTTTAATGATATCGGCGGCACTGCCCTGAATCGGGGCATTCATCGCTGTTCGTTCGCCAAAACTGCGC
Source organism: Tenericutes bacterium ADurb.BinA124 (assembly GCA_002068415.1). Lineage (GTDB taxonomy): Bacteria > Bacillota_I > Bacilli_A > ML615J-28 > CAG-698 > UBA2253. Next base: position 88,470 of record MVZM01000002.1, on the reverse strand, counting down.
AAATTATTGTTTTCAGACACCGCTTCCGGAATATAGCGCCGGCGCCCTAAAATAGTTTTTGTATAGCCGTCTTTTTTCACATTAGCCACAACGGCATCCAAAAAAGCCTTTGTTTTTTGGAAAGTGAAAAAATATTTATTGATAAATAAATTCGCTTCCAAAGGTGAAATATCAATGGTTTCACTTAAACCCCAAGCACTCATTCCATAAATAATCCCGAAATTAATGGCTTTCGCCACCCGCCGCATCTCTTTAGAAACTTGTTCGACAGGAACTTCAAAAATCGTACTCGCCGTTTGCGTATGAAAATCAAAGGCTTGAGAGAAAGCAGCAATCATCACCGGATCATCAGCCATATGGGCCAAAACGCGAAGTTCAATTTGCGAATAATCGGCACTTAAAATCGCACCATCGGGAAAACGGGAAACAAAGAATTCGCGGATGACTTGCCCTTCTTCCGTACGAACGGGCATATTTTGAATATTAGGTTCAACCGATGATAATCGCCCCGTCAATGTCAAGGCTTGTTTATAAAGCGGATGAATAAAGTGATTGCCATCCATCGCTTCTTTCAACCCGTTAATATAGGTAGAAATGAGTTTAGTGTAAGCGCGATATTCCAAAACTTTTTTCGCAATCTCATAATCCTTGGCTAGTTTTTCTAAAACATCGACATTGGTTGAATAACCCAATTTGTTCTTTTTGCCGTGAGGTAAATGTAATTTTTCAAACAATACTTCACCTAATTGCTTTGGTGAATTGATGTTAAAGTCCTCGCCGGCAATAAAATAGATGTCTTGCGCAATATGATCAGCTTTTTTCACAAGTTCCACGCCGACCATTTCCAATTTATCCACAGCAATCAATAAACCATTTTGTTCGATACGCGACAAAACAAAGGATAATTGTAATTCCATTTCATAAAGCGAAAGACAGTCAATGGCCGCTAATTGCTTCCTTAGTTCCCCCAGCAAAGCTTTCATCGTCAAGCCTTTATCAATGCTGTATTTCGCATACTCTTCTAGGGCGGGAATGCTCATTTTTTTATTAGCCCCATAGACATTATCATAATAGGCTAAATGGTTAATGCCAAAGTTATCAAAGGTTTTTTTCGGATCATCGAAGGCATATTGCGGATTAATGATATAACTGGCTAATAATAAATCATCCGTCACCCCTTGAAGATGGATGTCATTTCTTGCCAACACCAAATTAAGCGTTTTTACATCATAAGTTATTTTCGGAAGTTTGGCATCTTCCAAGATTTGTTTGACATCCTTGTTACTGCCCACCGCTTCCGCCGTCACAAACCACTGCTGAAAAGCATTAACCAAACCCAAACCTAAAAAGGTGCCGGTATAATAATTGCTTCCGAAAACTTCAGCACTGACATAAAGAGCTTCGTTTGAGTCGACTTGCATAGGTGTCAAGGCATCCTTCACAAAAATGATATCCTTGCTTGGTCCTTCATGCTGCTTATTTAATTTCTTCAAAAAGTGATTAAATTCCACCTTTTGGAAAAAGGCGACCAATTCATGCAAGTCAAAATGACCAATTTTTAACTCGGACAGTGGCCAATCAAACAAAATATCTCGTTTTAAACTGGCTAGAAAGCGACATTGATAAGCAATCTCTTTGTTCTCAATAAAGGCTTGTTTCATTTTCGGTGTTAACTCATCTAAATGTTCATAAATGTTATCAAGCGTTTGATATTGGTTTAAAAGTTTGATGGCACTGACATTCCCAAGACCTTTAATCCCCGGTAAATTATCGGAAGCATCGCCGACAATCGCTTTGTATTCTACAATCTGAAAGGGATGAAGTTGCATTTTTTCATAGAAATTGGCTTGATTATATTCATCGAGTTCGCCGATACCTTTTTTGGTTAGGAAAACGGAAATCTTATCATCCACCATTTGCAATAAATCCCGATCCCCGGTAATAATGTGAATTTTTTGAAAGGCCTTCTTGCTATGAACGGCCACACTCGCTAACAAATCATCCGCTTCAAAATCAAGGCTTTCCGCTCTTTTAACTTTAAGAATATCTAAATATTGTTTAATAAGCGGAATTTGCACTCGCAACTCTTCCGGGAGCGGTTTTCTGGTGCTTTTGTAAGTAGTAAACTGTTGATGGCGGAAAGTTTTACTGCCGGCATCAAAGGCTACAAAGGCATATTCGAGTTCTTCAGTTAACATCTTATTGAGCATATTACAAAAGCCAAACAAGGCATTAGTATATAAGCCGTCTTTCGTTTTCATTAAATTGTTGGTATATGCTGTGGCATAGTAAGAACGGAACATTAAACTGTTGCCATCAATCAGCGTTAAGGTTTTAGTGTTTTCTGCCATAATTTCCTACCTTTATCTTCAAGTTATTTTATCATATAATCTAAAAAATTTCACCCTCAAATAAATAAATGATTCTCTTCTAAAGAATCATTTACTTAAAGCTTATCATAATAATCGCTTCATCATCGCTAATGCTGATGATTTCCACAGTAAAGTTAATCAATGTTCGATCGTACCAACGATAACCGGGATAACTGGTTTTACCGAAGATATCACCCGGTCGGTATAAATCGGCATTATCGGCAACTCCAGTTTTTTCAATCGAATAATTACCATCGGCTTCAATTAACTTAATCAGCTTATGGTCGGTATCGCTATTATTGAAAGAAAAGACTGAATAATAACCATTCTCATTTTGGGGCGAACCTTGCTTGGGGTCAGCAGTTGCATCAACATGGAAGATTCTTATTCCTGATTCCGAGAACAAACCCCGATAACCGGCATGAGCTTCATTCAGAAAACTAGGAACATAGAAATCAATTAACAAATATTCATCAAAATAACTATTTTCCCAACTGGGATTAATCATAATAACATCGCCACTTTCGGAAAACGGCCTTAAGGTCACAGTCACCGATTCTTCGGTCACAACGAGTGGTGTCGTCCAACCGAGGATAATTTTCGAAAACGGGTTATGGTCGCCGACCGTATAATCCATCATGTCCGCTCCTCCCAAACCACCATCGGGACCCTTAAATTCATTGTAATCGTAATAATCATCTAAACCGAACATATGTCCCGTTTCATGAATATAGGTTGAAGCATTAATCGGAATCATTTGTTTATTATTACCTTCATCAATCAAGGGTTCATTGATAAAATCCAAACCCGCCCATAAATAGTAATTAGCTTCTACACCGTCATAATACTCATAGTCATCACTTAGATATTGATAAACATATGCCCACCATAAATCAACATTGTTTAGTGAGAACCAAGAACCTTTAAAATTAACCGGGGCCGCATAAATAAAATAAAGGGCATCGATATAACCGTCGTTATTGCGGTCATATTCAGAGTAATCGATTTGACTATCATAATATTCTAAAGCAGCCTTGACGATTTCGTAATCGGCATCAATCCCTTTTTTAAAAAGTCGAGAATAATAAGAGGCCAAACGATGCGTTTGAAAAGGGGGTAAAACCGTTCCGTTAAATTGCAGTTTTCCATACGAACTTTGTTGGTAATAACTTTGGACACTTTCCCATCCGGTTTCGGCGGCTGTCCCAAAAAAAGCCAGCTCCAAACGTTCTAAATCCACTTGGGTAAAAGAATAATCAGCAAATTCTACCGGAATTATCAATGCATGAACATCATTTAAGCTCGGTAAACCGGCCGTGATTTCGGTTTCAATCAGTAAATCTTCAAGCAAAGAAACGGAACCTGGTTCAGGGTAAAAAGCGGCTTGTAAATTAATATTTAAACTTTCTAAACTTGATTCTTGTACAAACTCAACTTGACGAGGATTTAAACTGCTGACAATGACTTGGTGTAAATGAACTCGGTTATTAGAAGGCAACTGAGCAATTTGCTCAATAAGAGTTTGATAATTGGCATGCGTTGCTCTAATCAACAATTCCATTGATTGTTGATTTTGATTAATAAGTTCAACCCGAACATCGCTAGAATAACTACTTTCTTTCACAATCATCGTAACGGACTCAATCGTAACCATGTCATTAACTTGGTTAAGGAGCGTAAAATCAGCTATCGTTTGGGATTTAATGACGAAGTCAATGTTTTCATCGACTGTTTTTTCCACAAACAAAAGTTGTAACTGCCCGTTTATAACTTGTTTTATTCCGGTTACAAGCAAAAATGCTCCTAATTCCACATCGCCGATATTCTTTACCAAAATCCCATCCCTACCATCATGAAGATAAGCATCATGACCAACGGTGCCAATGACGGTCCCATTAACGGTGACGGTTTTTTGATCACCAATGCTTTTCGCTTTACTAATGGGGTAAAACGAACGCTTTAATACCGTTACTAATAATTGGCGATGGTCCGTATAACCTTGATATTCCAAAACAACATCAATGACGACGGTGACATCTCCTTCAGCCCTAAAAACATGACCTTGATTATCGATAACTTCTTCATTGTTGGAAGACCAAGAGAGGGAAACACCATCCACTTGTTTAGGGAAAAACAAATCGCTTGTGACTCTCGTTAAATCAGCTCCCCAAAATAAGCCTTGAAAAACCTTCTCCGTCTTAGCGGATGGAGAAAATGAACAAGCACTTAAGATGGTTAAAAAGAAAATAAAAATGATGAGCTGACGATGATGTTTCATATTCCACCTATATGAATTATTATAACTGATTATTAAAAGAGAAGCAATTATTTCTTTTTGAGAAAACAACGCTCACAATCGGAATGATGACAAGCAAGACAGGGGGCTTTTTTACGGTTCCGCCACAAAAATACCACCGTCCAAACAACCATTAACACCAGTATTGTAATCACCACCCCGATTTTAAAAGCATCGGATTTTATCCACCAACTTGCTAGTTGGTAAATGGCCAAACTGATTAAATAAGCGCTCCCCGTTTGCATTAAAACGCTAGCAAGCGTTAGCTTCCACGACCCTAATTCTTTTTTGCTAGTGGCAATGGCCGCTACACAAGGAGCCGCTAACAACACAAAGACCATGAAGGAAAAAGCGGCTGCTTGGGAATGAGAAAAAAGCTTAGCAATAGCCGCCATTAAAGCCGGCAAAGATTCCGAGGAATTAAGCACAATCCCGAAAGTGGAAACGATATTTTCTTTCGCAATCATTCCCGCTAATAGCGCTACCGTCGATTGCCAGTTGCCAAAGCCAAGCGGAACAAAAATCCACGCTAATAAGCGCCCGATTGCGGCCAGCATGGACGATGCCGGATCAATAACCATCTGTAGTGACCATGTATAGCTTGATAAAAACCAAATGACGATGGATGCTAAAAAGATAATCGTTCCGGCTTTAATCAAAAAGGATTTAGTTCGTTCCCAAACTTGTAAAAACAAGCTTTTTAGGTTAGGAAGATGGTAATCAACCAACTCCAAGATGAAAGGCGAAGTATCGCCTTTAAAAGAGGGGATTTTTTTAAGCAACAAACCACCGCACAGCACGACCGCAATCCCTATGAAATATAGGCTTGTGGAAACAAGAGGATGGAAAAAAGTCCCTACAAATAAAGCAAACACCGGCAGTTTGGCACTGCAGGGAATAAAGGGCACGAGCATCACCGTCATTTTTCGTTCACTTTCATTGCTGATGGTCCGCGTGGACATAATGGCCGGAACAGAACATCCCGTTCCTAACAACAGGGGAATAAACGATTTTCCTGATAAACCGAATCTTCGAAACATCCGATCCATAATAAAAGCAACACGAGCCATATAACCGCTATCTTCTAAAATCGTTAACAAAAGGAATAACACAAACAATTGCGGTAGGAAACTTAAAACGGAACCAACACCACCAATAATGCCGTTTGTGAACAGATCAATTAACCAAAGCGGACTGTTAATGGCGGTTAAGCGCTGACTCACCCATGTCTTTAAAGCAGTCAACAATTGTTCCATTAAGCCGCTGACATTGTTTCCAACCACCGTGATAGCGGTGTAATAAATGATAAACATAATGAGTGCAAAAATCGGTAAGGCCCAAATTTTATGAGTCAACACTGAGTCGATTTTTGCCGATAAGGACTTCGTTTGTTGCGGTTTTTTGATTAAAACCTGCGAAACAACTTGTTCGGAAAACCGATATCGTTCATTGGCAATGATGCTTTCACCGTCATCTTGTTGTTTTGCTAAATAAGAAGCAATAATCTCCTTGACTTTTTTCCCTTGCTCATTAAAAGATTGATCACCTTCAAACAGCTTAACGGCCGTAAATAAAGAAGATTTCGTTTCCGATTTGATTTTATCTAAAGTGAAAGCTAATTCTAAAGGATAGATAACTAGTTGCGAAACATTTTTCTCTTTCGCAAGCAAAACGGCTTGATTAATTAAATCTTTTAAACCTTGATTCTTTTTAGCACTGATGGGAACAACGGGACAATGCAAAAGTTGGGCTAAACGCTTAACATCAATTTTTATTTGGCGTTTTGCGACTTCATCCATCATGTTGAGGGCGACAATTGTCGGTATGGACATTTCCAAAACTTGGGTTGTTAAGTATAAATTTCTTTCCAAATTAGTCGCATCAACCAAATTGATGATGACATCAACTTGATGGGATAAAAGATAATCACGGGTAATAACTTCTTCTTTCGAATATGGAGATAATGAATAGATACCGGGAAGATCGGTAATAAGGATGTCCTTACCAATCCGACCTTCTTTTTTCGCAACCGTCACTCCCGGCCAATTCCCAACATCTTGCTGAGTTCCGGTTAAAGCATTAAAAATAGTGGTTTTGCCACTATTAGGATTTCCTATTAAACCAATCCGGATCATCTTTCCTCCTCTAGTTATCTATGCTTAACTACTACCTTAAAAGAAAGCGAAGCTAATCTTCGCCATTTAGATTTCTTGAACAATAATTAATTCGGCATCACTTTTGCGAATCGATAAAATATAATCACGCAAGCTTAATTCCATCGGATCGCCTAAGGGAGCATATTTGATTACTTCAATAACGGTCCCTTTGGTAATGCCCATATCCATAAAGCGGCGGCGCAAGGGTCCGGTGGCGTTGATGCCGACAACCACAGCGCTTCTTCCAATTTTTATATCTTTTAGCGTTGTTATCGAATTGACAACTGCTTTTGTTTCGTGGTTTTCTTGTCCGTGACGAAAGCCACCGGCAAGATGTTTGTTTCGCTGTTTTCTGTTATTAAACCAAGGCATAGCATCCTCCAAGTTAGTATATGCTAACTAATAATATTATACACAAAGTTTCCAAGAATGCAATCAATTTTAGCAGAAAGCGTTTAATTTTTAAGCTTTTTATGCTATACTATTTAAAGAATTATTCAAAAGGAGTATCAACATGCGCAAGAAAATTTTTATTGGCATCTTTTTGCTCGTCGGTCTTATTACTTTGGCTTTGTTTGTGGTTTATTTATTGCAAACATCGGGTGTTTATGGGCAATATGAATGCACCGTTTACACAGAGGAAACCACGGGTGATCCCGTGAATCTGCTCCCAAATTATTCTTATTATCGTTTGGAGTTAAAATTAAACCGCACTTTTGTTATGACTTCTTTAATCAAAGGTCAAGAGGAAGCAAGCACCGCCACCGGGACTTTCACAAAATCCCGACAAACCATCACTTTAACATATGCCAAAGGACAAAACCCTGTTGAAGCGGTCATTTTCCCAAGCGAAGTTTTTGTCTATCGTAATGGTACCTTAAACCGCAACCAAAGCGGTTCTTTTTCCGGGACTTCTTTTCAAACCACGGTTGTGCAGGAATTTGTAAAAAAGAGGTAATTAAATGAAGTATCACAAACTATATACGAAATATGCTTCCTTATTAGATGAAAAAGCACCATGGCCGGAATATCCCCGACCGCAAATGGTCCGCCATTCCTATTTATCTCTAAACGGCACTTGGGATTATTATTTAGGAAACGAAGCCTCCCTTCCCAGTCATTATGATGGCCAAATTCTCGTCCCCTTTCCAATTGAATCACTCTTATCCAAAGTCCAAAAACGCGTAAAACCGAAGGAATATTTATTTTATCGACGCCATTTTCGCCTTCCAGAAGGATTTTTAAAAGACCGTTTGTTGCTTCATTTTGAAGCCGTCGACCAAAAGGCGATTGTCTTTATCAATCAAATTAAAGTCTTTGAACATATCGGTGGCTACTTCCCTTTTGTTGTTGATATTACTCCCTATTTACAAGAAGATAATGAAATCATCGTTCAGGTTACTGACCCCAGCAACCACAGTTTTTATGCCTACGGAAAACAACATACCAAGCCAAAGGGCATTTGGTATACTCCGGTAAGCGGGCTTTGGCAATCCGTCTGGTTGGAAGCGGTGGCGGATGACTATCTTCATGATTTATTTATTACCCCGGATTTTGATCACAGTTCCGTTCATTTTGATTTGGTGGGATTAAAAGAAGTCAGCGGAACGATTACAATATTCGCTAATAAGAAAATAGTTGCCCAAGAAAAAATTAATAAAGCCAGCTTTGATATTGTCCTTCCCAATTTTATTCCCTGGACGGTGGCTCATCCCCATCTTTATCAAGTATTAATCGAATTAGCCAGCGATACGGTCGAAACTTATTTTGGGATGCGCAAATTGACTATTGGCGATGGCCAATTTGGGAAAGCCTTGTTTTTAAATAATCAGGAAATCTTTTTAAGCGGGGTTTTAGACCAAGGATACTATCCGGACGGCCTCTATACTCCGGCCGTTGATCAAGCCTATATTGATGATATCAAACTTATGAAAAGCATGGGTTTCAATGTTTTAAGAAAACATGCGAAAATTGAACCGCGCCGTTTTTACTATCACTGTGACCGCCTCGGAATGCTGGTTTGGCAGGATATGGTTAACGGGGGGCGTTATTCCTTCCCCCATATGTCCGTTCTACCGCTACTTGGTTTTTTATCCCGGAGTGATCAAAAGCGGCTAAAAATCTTTGGAAGAAAATCATTAATATCCCAAGAAAGCTTTCGCAAAGAAATGGAAGCGACTGTAAATTTACTTAGGAACGCGCCCTCGCTAGTTATCTGGACTATTTTTAATGAAGGCTGGGGCCAGTTTAAAAGCCAAGAAAATTATCAATTCCTAAAAACGCTTGACCAAAGCCGATTAATCGATGCTGCCAGCGGTTGGTTTGACCAAGGTATTGGCGATTTTGCCAGCAAACATATTTATTTTAAAAAAATCACTTTTAAAAAAGATGTTCGCCCCCTTGTTTTAAGCGAGTTTGGCGGTTATTCTTATAAAGTTCCTAAGCACTCTTATCACTTAACTAAAGAATTTGGCTATCGTAAATATCCTTCTTTAGATACTTGGCAACAGGCGGTAGTGAAGTTATATGAAACGGAAATCATCCCCCAAATAAGCAAGGGTTTATGTGCCACTATTTATACCCAGTTAAGTGATGTCGAGGAAGAAACCAACGGTTTAATTACTTATGACCGAGAGTTTGTGAAAATGGATGGGAAAATTATGAAGCAAATTAATGAGCGTCTTAATGCCCAATTTAGTAAAAAGCACTGATGTGCTTTTTTTGATTTTTTACCTAAAATCTAAAGAATATGATATAATGATTCTATCAAAGATGGAGATGCTTATGAAAGAAAGGCCGAAAATTTTATGCCTTGGGGGCGCCAATATTGATATTAAATTGCACTTACATCACATGCTCATGTTAAACACTTCCAACCCGGTTTTTTCTACCAAAAGTTGGGGCGGTGTTGTGAGAAATGTTGCGGAAAATTTGGGACGTTTGGACTGTGATGTCAGTTTGCTTTCCGTTTTGGGTGATGATGAACTGGGAAAGGAACTGTTGATTGCCGCTTCGGCTTTTATGGATGTGACGCAGGTTGATTGCTTAAAACAAAAATCATCCGGTTGTTATTATGCCGTTTGCAATCAACAGGGAAATATGGAATTGGCCCTAGCCGATATGGATATCGATGATTTCCTTGATAAGACTTGGGTGTTAAGCAAAACCCCTTTAATGAAGCATTATGATATGATTGTTGCGGATTTAAACATTCAATTAGACGGGATTATTGAACTAATTTCCTGGTGTCGAAGCCATCAGCAATTCTTAGTTCTCATCGGTGTCTCCGGACCGAAAATGGCTAATTTGCCTAAAGACCTTGTTGGAATCGATTTAATCATCGTCAACAAAGATGAAACCCAAGCGTATTTCGCAACATCGGAAACCGACCTAAAAGCTTTGGCCTTACTGTGGAAAAAGGCCGGTTTAAAACGGGCCGTCATCACTGCCGGCGGCAGTGGTTTGGCTTATTTCGACGAACACCACGATGTTTCCTTTTTGCCTGCCAAAGCAATTGAGAATATTGTTGATGTGACGGGCGCCGGTGATGCTTTCTCGGCCGGAGTTATTTTTGGTCTTGCCAATCACTTTCCTTTTTTAACCGCCCTTCGTTTCGGGCGAGCCAATGCCAGCCGCACAATTCAAACGGAAACAACCGTCCGCACTGATTTAACGAAAACCAAACTATTACAGGAGGAACAACAAGATGAGTAATTTTAATCCCTTATTAGATATTAAAGAGGAAGTTAAGCAAGCCTTACTTCATCACCAAGCCGTCGTCGCTTTGGAATCAACGATTATTTCCCACGGCATGCCCTATCCTCAAAATGTGGAAATGGCGAAAAAAACCGAACAAATTATTCGCAATCAGGGTGCTGTCCCGGCCACCATTGCCATCATGGACGGAAAAATCAAAATCGGTTTAACGGAAGCCGATTTAGAACGCTTGGCAAGGGCTAAAGAAGTCATTAAAGTATCACGCCGGGATTTAGCCAGCGTCATTGCCTTCAATAAAGTCGGCGCAACTACGGTCGCTTCCACAATGATTGCCGCCGCCATGGCCGGTATTAAGTTTTTCGTTACCGGTGGCATCGGCGGGGTCCATCGCGGCTATGAAGAAACCATGGATGTCTCCGCCGATTTGGAGGAACTGGCCCATACCGATGTTACGGTCATTTGTGCGGGTGCCAAAGCCATTTTGGATTTACCGCGCACGATGGAATATTTAGAAACCAAGGGTGTCGGTGTTATCGGCTATCAAACCAAGGTTCTGCCGGCTTTTTATACCAGAGATTCTCATTTATCGGTCCCCTTAACCGCCGAAACACCCGCCGAAATTGCTAAGGTAGTCGCCACTAAAACAACGCTTGGCTTAAAGGGCGGGTTGTTAGTTGTTAATCCGCTACCAAAAGCCGATTCACTTGACTCCTCCTACATCAATCAGATTATCGATGCGGCTGTTGAAGAAAGTAAGCAGCAGGGAATCTTAGGAAAAGAAGTAACTCCGTTTTTATTAAAAAGGATTGTGGAAAAAACAGAGGGCAAAAGTCTAGCCGCTAATTTAGTTTTAGTTTATAACAATGCTAAACTAGGGGCTCAAATTGCTTGTGCTTACTTTCAAACCCAAAAATAGTGTTTCACTTAACGATGATTTGTTTCAAAAGTTCAATTGTTCTTGTTTAAAATAACTGTCCTTTGCTAAGCGAAGAACCTTAGAAATTAAAGAAGGTATTAAGACAATTGTCTTGGAGTTTATCTATAAAAAAAGCATTTCGTTTTTATGACGAAATGCTTTTATTTATAGCCCTAAATTATTTAATTGAGTCTTTATTTTAAGTTCTCTGGACTTTCATTTGTTTGTGGTTTCAATGGAGTTCTACTCACTTTTATTCTTCTAACAATTAATTTTGTTACATATACAACATAGCCAACAAAAATAAGAAAACCAACTAAACCAATGATGGGAAAAATGGTTGAATGAAAAAGACTGATTCTTCCACCACTTAACATTAAAACAACAGACCATTGTAAAGTACCGGTAACTAAAACATTAAATATAAGTTGAACAATCGCAAGGATAATTAACTTAAATGTTCGATGTTTTACCAAAACATATATTAGAACAATTAAAGAATAGAGTATTAAAGTAAGAGCAACCCAAAATAATACCATGTTAGTTATTAACATCTTAATTTTCTCCTTTACTTTATTTTACATGCTTGCATAAGCAAAAACCATCTTGTTTCTAAGAAAGTTAAAAGATAACAATTCTATTTAAACTTTAGTGATTGACTAAAACCATCTTAAAAACAAGTTTGTTTACAATATTATTCTAGCAAAAAAAAACTTATTGCAAGCTAATAATTAAAAACGATAAACTTAAGAAGGACTTTAATATCTCCTCATAGAATTAATTATGATGGAAAAAAAAGAAGGATGAATCCCTCTTTAATTACCAACATATTTTAAATTATAAAGTCGTTGCCAAAGAAGATTAATGACAATCGCAACAGAGCCCCATTTAATGAGGTTGAACAAACCGAAGATGGTCAACACCTCTTCAAAAGTCCACCAATCCTGTCCATAAACAATCGGTAAATTGATAAAATAATTATATAAAACCATGAAGACCGATGTAAACAACACCCCAATAATGGTGGAGACAATTACCTCCAATGGGGACGGTCGTTCTTGCATCCCTAAATTTCGCATTATGATGGCGGATGGCAAAATAAAGGCCATCGTCGCAATCAAATTAATTCCTTCATCTAAAAACAAAATCAAAGGCGGAGTTGAACTTGGCAAAAAAACATGAATGAAATTCGTCAAAAGCGAAACAATCATCGCTGTTTTAAAGTCATACCATAATAGAACCATGAAAATAACCAAGCCGCTTAATTCTAACTTTAAATAAGAAGCTTGGGGAAAAATCGGAATACTCATCATCATGAGCACACTGGACATGGCGATTAATAAACTGAGGATAGCGATTTTAGTCGTCTTTTTTTCATTGGTTTTTTGTTGGCGGCTTTTAATAATCAAAAAGGTGATACCAAAATAAAGCAAAACAATCAATAAATCAACCAAAGCAATTGTAATAATCGGAATCGGTTTATTGTCACTTTGAAAATCAAAAGCAATAGCATAAGAAACACCAAATAAAATCACAATAATGGCCACAATCGAAATAATGATGGTTTTAAGGGAACGTTTTTCATGACTTTGAATAATGGATAAGGCCACCAACAAGCCGACCATAATAACAAAAAACAAAGACGATATTAAGATTTCTTTTAAATTGTCCGTCCAAAAACTTAACACTAGCATAGTAAACTCTTTCTATAAAAAAATGCTCATGAAAAAACTTCATGAGCAAAAATAACCACAAATGGTCTCTTCTTCCATCTAGACTTTACTATCGGTTTTGGAGTTTCACCAAATCATGCTCTTGCAAGCTCGCGGACTATACCGCCGGTCGGGAATTTCACCCTGCCCTGAAGATTTCACTGGTTAAATTATAGCAAACTGGAGGAATAATGTCAAATAAACTACTTCGCGAATAAAACCTTTTCACTCTTAAACAGTTTAACTAAGAGAAAAACCGTTAAGACAATGAACACTAATGATGAGGCGATAATCAATAAATAATTAAGCAAGGTAATTTCCATGGACAAAACCGCTTTTAATCCAACGGTACAATTATAAATCGGAATAAGGTAATGCCAAAACTTTTTGCTAACCGATTCACTAAACATGGTGAGGACGGGCATAATAATAGCAGCCAAATACAAGGGCATCGCTAACATCGTTGCTTCTTTAACCGTCTTGGCAAGCGTCGAGAAGATTAATAACAGGCTTGATGCTAACACTGAAAGCACAATTAAGATTAATAGGATTCCTAAATAATCCCAAAGCGAATAACTTAAGCCGCCTTCAATGGGAAACATCGCTTTCGCAAACGGCAAGGAGGCAATAATCCCCACAAAGGAAGAAAAAGCGGAAAAAACAGTTAACACGGCCGTGGAAAGAATTTTCCCGAAAATAACATTAGTCCGGGAAAGCGGGGCCATTAAAAGCGTTGCGAGGGTTCCTCTTTCCTTTTCTCCGGCAATGGCATCGGAACCAATGGATAATGCTCCCGCAAAAATAAACGAAATAATCAACATCGGTAAAACCATGGATAGAATTTGTGCAGCAAGTTTATTTTCTTCCGTGACGATGTGATCTTGAACAACAAAGATATTCGGATCAATATTTAGGGACTCTAAAAAGTTGTTGCGCTGAATCCCGATAATCATTTGAATTTTCGCATAAGTAACATTGGAATTGGTTTTGGATGAATCATAATAAACGGCAATTTGGGGATCTTGACCGGCAGCAACATCGGCATCAAAGCCGGTTTGATAAACTACTAAAACATCCAGTTCACCACTTTTTACCAGTTCGATTAAATTATCTTGTTCACTACTTGGCTTTTCTTCAAACGAAAGATGGAAATTATCCGGATTGTTGATGGCAAAAGCCAAGGAATCAGGAGCATTGATAATAGAAACTAAACCTCGATATTCTTCAGCACGCTCCATTTCCGCTTGCATGCTTTGACCAATGAAAGCATAAATTAGGAAAATAATCAATCCCGGAAGCACAAGCGAAGTGAAAATCATTCGCGGAAAACGGAATATTTTATCCATTTCTTTTTTAAAGATTTTAAAAACATCATTCATGGCTGACCTCACTGTAAATATCAAAGAAGATTTCTTCGATATCTTGGCCGGGGTGGTTCTTTAATAAGGCATCTACACGGTCGCAAAGACGCATTTTTCCATCAATAATGATGCCGGCACGGTCGCATATTTTTTCGACTAGGTTCATAATATGCGTACTAATAATCACTGTTTTTCCTTGTTCTTTCAGTTCTAATAAGTAATCCGTTACGGTTTTAGCGGTAATAACATCTAAACCGTTAGTCGGTTCATCAAAGATAACAATTTTGGGATCGTGGACAAGCGAAATAACAATCGATACTTTCTGTTTCATCCCGGATGAAAGTTCGCCGATTTTAACTTCCGCAAACTTAGACACACCAAAACGGTCGAACAATAATTGTTTTCTTGCCAACATCGTTGCTTCTTCAACATCATATAATTTTGAAAAATAATCATATAAATAGTTGGGTGTAAACTGTTCTTCCAGTTTTAGTTCGTTGGTTAAAAAGGCAATTTCTCGTTTGATGCTCACTTCATCCTTAATATCAATTCCGGAAACGGTGATTTCGCCTTTATCCGGTTTGATTAGGGTCGCAATGCATCGAAGGGTGGTTGTTTTTCCAGCGCCATTAGGGCCTAATAAACCAAAGATTTCACCTTCAAATGTGGAAAAAGATAAATCATCTACCGCCACTTTAACTTTTTCGGTGGTTTGGTTAATCTTCATCTGTTTCTTTGATAATTGAAAAGTTTTGGTTAAATTCTTGACAATAACTGTTTCTTTCATCTTCATACCTCTTGTTAATTTTATAATATTAAAAATCATAAAGCAATGTTCGGTAAAGGTTTTTTACTATTTCTTTACAATCAAGATAATATATTGTATGATTATTCCAACAAGAGGTAAGTATGCGTATTTATGAATCGGGCGAAAACTATTTAGAAGCCATACTCATTTTAAAATCATCCCAGCCGGAAGTCCATGCCATTGATGTGGCCAATTATATGTCCTTTTCTAAACCAAGCGTTAGTCGAGCCTTGGCCATTTTAAAAAAAGCCGGCTTAATTACAATTGATAAAAGCGGAGTGATTGAATTAACTGCGACCGGACATCAAAAGGCCACAAAAATTTATGATCGCCACTTAACCATTACTAGATTTTTAGTTGACTTAGGCGTCGATGATGAACTTGCGGAACGCGATGCCTGTAAGATTGAACATGTTATCAGTGAAGAAACTTTCCAAGCCATTAAGAAGCAGGTAAAATAAAATGTCAAAAGTTGCGATTGCGAAATGTCAACAATATGAACTAGAACAAGTTAAAACAGCCATTAAAAATACTTTGGACCATTTGGGGGGACTGAATCAACTCATTCCCCAAAATGCCAAAGTTTTTATTAAGATTAATGGTTTAGGACCTTTTTCTCCGAGCATGGGGATTACCACCCATCCGGTTTTTGTACAAGCCATCATTCAGCTTGTAAAAACCAGAACCGCTAATATCCTTATCGGTGATAACCCCGCCACAAAAGAAATTCATCATGTTATGAAGAAAAACGGTGTTTACGATGTTGTTGTCCAAGAACAAATTCCCATTTTTAATGGAAAAACATTAACAACCATCCACAACCCAAGTGCGAAAATTTACAAAACATTTGAAGTGTCGCAGGAAATGCTAGATACCGATGTGTTAATTAACCTGCCCAAATTGAAAACCCACAGTTTAACTTATGTTACGATTGCCCAAAAAAATTTATTTGGGTTTATTTACGGCTTAAGTAAAGGCGGATGGCACGTTAAAGCGAGCAATCCACTCCAATTTGGGGAGGCTTTAAATGATTTATATGGGGCCATCTTGCATGCTTTCAAAGGGAAAACCCTCCTCCATCTTTGTGATGGCATCATTGGTTTAGAAGGGGACGGACCGTCTTCAGCAGGACACCCGAAACAAGCGGAAGTTATCCTAGCTTCGCTTGATGCTGTCAGTTTGGATCGTGTGGCCATTGAACTTATGCATTTAAACCCCGAAAAAGCTTTTGTTAATACTATTGCTCAAGAGCGAGGTTACGGTGAAGGGCATCTTAAGAACATCACCATCGTTGGTGAACCCTTATCAACATTCCAAGATTTACACTTTGTTCCACCGGGAAACACCGTTAGTCAGTTTGGTTTGAAACTACTAAAAATTAAACCTTTAAGAAACTTTGTCTTAGAACATCCCAAAATCGATCACTCTCTTTGCATTAAATGTGGCGAATGTGTACGAATTTGTTCGTCGAAAGCGATGACTATCAAAGCGAGAAAATTCCCCGAACTTAAAAAGAATCTTTGCATCCGTTGTTGGTGCTGTGCGGAAGTTTGTCCGCAAAATGCGATTAAAAAAAGCAAACGTCCGTTAGTCGGACGCATCGTTTTAAAAGACCGAATGTAAAAAAAGAGCTGAAGCTCTTTTTTTTACACTATTTTCCCCTGTAAATGCCAAGTATAAGCTTTTTCGACTTTTATTGGAATAATCTGCCCAATTAAAGTTTCAGGACCTTCAAAATTAATTAATTTATTGTGTTCGGTATAACCGGTTAATTGTTTAGCGTTTTTTGCACTGAAACCTTCAACCAACACCTGAACCACTTGACCTTCAAAGCGTTGATTGCCTTTTAAAAAACCGTCATTGATTAAGGCATTTAAAGTAAGCAAGCGTTGCTTTTTAATTTTCGGGTCCAGTTCGTCTTCATAGCTACTAGCCGGAGTCCCACTTCTTGGTGAGAAGATGAAGGTATAGGCACCTTCAAAATGGGCTTTCCTCACTAAATCCAAGGTTTCATTAAAATCATCATCCGTTTCACCGGGAAAGCCGACAATGATATCTGTCGTAATCGCTATACCCGGAACTAAAGCGCGCAGTTTCGCAATCTTTTCCAAATATTCTTCCTTGGTATACTTACGGTTCATCCGCTTCAAAACTAAATTACTGCCTGACTGAACAGGTAAATGTAAATGAGGCATGATGTTCCCCCGCTTGGCCATCACCGCCATCGTCGCATCATCCAAATCCCGCGGATGGGAAGTAGTAAAACGCACCCGGGCAATCGGCATTTGGTTTAAATCATTTAATAAATCTGCAAAGCGATATTGGCGATTTAAAAAATCATGGCCATAAGCATTGACATTTTGACCTAATAATGTGATTTCTTGATACCCTTCTTTAATCAGTTCCTTAACTTCATTAAAAATATCTTCCGGTAAACGGGATCGTTCTTTTCCTCGTGTATAGGGAACAATACAGTAAGTGCAAAATTCATCGCAACCATACATAATATTGACCCAAGCTTTTTTATTATGGGCTCTTTTGGTGGGAACATCTTCCACAATGTCGCCTTCTTTAGAAAAAACTTCAACTACCTTTTCTTTAGTCAAATAAGCGGTAGATAAATATTCTCCCAATTGATGAAGGTTATGCGTTCCAAAAACAATATCGACTTGCGGGTATTTGTCCATAACCATTTGCACAACGCGTTCTTCTTGGGGCATACAGCCACACAACACCAGCAACAAATCCGGATGGTGGCGTTTTAAACTTTTCAAGCGACCGATTTCCCCAAACACGCGGTTTTCCGCATTTTCGCGAACGGCACAAGTGTTGATGATGATAACATCCGCCCATTCTTCTTTTTCCGTCGGTGTAAACCCCAACAATTCCAAAATCCCGGCCATCTTTTCGCTGTCCGCCAAATTGCCTTGACAACCATAGGTTTTGATTAAGTATTTTTTATTATTACCCAGTCCCACTAATTGTTCAGTCGTTTGAAAAGTAATTTTGGTGACCGTTTTATTTAAGCGTTTACGAGCATCTTTTAATGATGGGCCTAAATATTGACGATTATCTTTATTCATATTCTTTACCTAAGTATTCGTTATTATCCTTGTTTATTATTTTACCATTCTCCCCTTAATGAAAAAAGGGCTCATCCCTTTTATTCATCAATAAAACCTTTCGCTTTTAAGAATTCATAAATTTTGGAAACTGGGGTAGCTCCACCGATAACATAATCGGTGATTTCTTCTTCATCATCAAAACCCCAAGTATTTAAACCGACAATTTCATAATTTTGATTAATGAGCATACTACCACTACTGCCATGACGGATGACGGCATCATGAATGATGACCTCATAACTGACATTGTTAATGTTTTGGTAAGCTAAAACCTCACCCGCAGTAATAATATTGTGTTTCCCTGAAGGACTGCCGATGGAAAAAACCAATTCGCCGACTTTCGGGTCGCTCCTCGCTAATGACATCACTTCCATCTCTTCCGTTGATTCAAAGCGGAGAATCGCTAAATCGTAATCCTGATCATATTCTAACAAAACCGCACTGGAAACATTATTATAAATATCTTCGACCGTATAACGATGATAATATGATTCCGATAAAACCACAACATGATAATTCGTCAATAAATAATATCTTTGATCCGTGTTTTTGATGATGACACCACTTCCCGTTCCTTGCAAAGGTCCGGGAATCTCCGTATTGAAGACCTTCGTATAAGTCGTGGTTTTAATTTTTAAATTGGAATTAAGAACCACGGTACTGATGTGATTCAAAGTATCCGTGTCAATTTTCGGTTCGAATAATTGATTAACTAAAGTGCAACCAGAAACAATAAAACTAATGAGAAACAAAATTAATAATTGAAAAACTTTTTTCATTTTCACCACCACTTACCATGACGAATCCGTTCATAAAACTCATCATCAATAATGGAATAACAAAAGAGATCGCCAATAGAACCATCATAAAGAAGATAGCCCTTGCGCTTTAAGCCTTCATAAACCAAGCCCAGTTTTTCGCAAACTCGCTGGGATTGAAGGTTGTTTGTAAAAGTCGTGCATTCAATTCGCTTTAAGCCCAAAGTATCAAAACCCCAAGCAATGATTTTTTTGGCGGCCTCCACCACTAAACCTTGACCCCAAAAAGACGGACTAAGCGTATAGCCCAATTCGGCTTTATGTTTCATAGTATAGGTATGCAGTTCAATCGTCCCAATCATTTTGTTGGTGCTCTTTAAGACAATGGCAAAAACGCCGAGTTGACCGTATTTTCTTTTGCCTTGAAACATTTTAATCACAGCTTTTGTTTCCGCAACTGATTTATGCGGTTGCCAACCGGCAGCCGGCCCCACATAGGGTATTTTCGCATATTCAAACATATCAAGATAGTCGTTGTCGCTAATTTCTCGTAAGATTAAGCGACTCGTAGTAAGAACAGGTAATTTATTGTCCATAAGCTTTTCCTTTTAATCAATGATTCGGATTGTCTTTATTTTGCTTGCTTTTTTGGTAATTTCGTTCACTTCCACGAGCACAGCGGAAAATTGGGTTTTTCCTGTTTCTTGGGGAGAAAATCTTTCCAGTCCATTATTTAAATAGCGGTCTAAAATAATTCTTTTTTCTACACCAATCACCCCATCCAAAGGCCCCGTCATCCCCACATCGGTAATAAAGGCGGTTCCTTGGTCAAGAAGGCGGGCATCGTTGGTTTGAACATGGGTGTGAGTGCCAAAAATAATCTGTATTTTGCCATCAAAATGATAACCGAAAGCAATTTTTTCGCTGGTGGCTTCTCCATGAAAATCACAAACATAAATATCACTTGGTACTTGATCCAAGATTTCTTGCGCTTTTAAAAAGGGTGAAACAACTTCACCATTCATAAAAACCTGACCAACCACTTGCATAACGGTAACGCTTAATTGGTTATATTTGATGGTGACATAACCTTGGCCCTTGGCATCATCGCTAAAGTTGGCAGGACGAACTAAGTTTTTGGCTTCATCAATGTATTTATAAATACTGCGATTGCTGAAAGAATGGTTTCCTAAAGTAATTACTTGAATACCTTGTTCTAAAAGCCATTTATAATGACCTTCATTTAGACCGCGACCATGGGAAGTATTTTCACCGTTAACAATAACAAAATGAATCGCTTCGGTTTCTCTCAGTTTTTTTAAATTGTATTCTAAACTTTTACGGCCTAGTTTCGAAAAAACATCACCGATGATTAAGAAATTCATGTTGATACCAACCTTTTGTTAATTATTATATCATAGACTATGGGCTTTCACAAGACAAGCAACTTAAAATTTACATGCCTGTGGGATGACAATATCTTTGAACTTTTAGGAAATTAATTACTTAACCAACAAAAAAGGAATATGCTGACATACTCCTTAATTGGCTTTTTGATGATTCGTTGTCCGTCCACAATCGACAACTCCTCTTCTTATTTGGCAATTTCATGAACTCTCGTTTCCCGGATGACCGTCACTTTGATGGTTCCCGGATAGTTGACATTGCCTTCAACTTTCATTCTGATATCACGAGCTAGTTTATGTGCTTCAACATCATTAATTTCATCCGGCTTAACAAGAATGCGAATTTCCCTTCCGGCTTGAATCGCATAAGCCTTATCAACACCTTTAAACTCGTTACATATTTCTTCTAATTTGCTTAAACGCTTAATGTAATTTTCAATTGATTCGCTACGGGCCCCCGGTCGGGCGGCAGACATCGTATCGGCAGCAACCACTAATTGGGAAATAAACGACGTTGGTTCGTTATCACCGTGGTGGGAAGCAATAGCATCAATGACAACCGGATTTTCACGGAAACGGTTGGCTAACTCGATGCCAATGTCCACATGGCTACCTTCCATTTCATGATCAACGGCTTTACCGATATCATGTAATAATCCCGCTCTTCTTGCCAACATCTCGTTAGCACCAATTTCGGCCGCCATTTTACCGGCTAAAAAGGCTACTTCCAAGGAATGGGCAAGAGCGTTTTGACCATAGCTGGTGCGGAATTTCAAGCGACCGATTAATTTCACAATCTCCGGATGAACTTTACCGATTCCGGTATCAAAGACGGCTTTTTCACCGGTTTCTCGTAATTCCACATCTAATTCTTTTTTAAACTTATTAACTAATTCTTCAATTCTGGATGGCTGAATACGGCCATCAGCAATTAAGGTTTCCATGGTGCGGCGGGCAATTTCCCGTCTAATTGGATCAAATGAGGACAGGACAACAGCTTCAGGGGTATCATCGATAATAATATCAGCCCCTGTCGAGGCTTCAATCGCGCGAATGTTGCGACCTTCACGACCAATAATCCGACCTTTCATTTCATCGTTTGGTAGTGGCACTACCGAAACGGTGGTTTCGCTGACGATTTCACCGGCATATTGTTGGATCGCATTCGCCAGTAGACATTGGGCTTTGCGATTCACTTCAAGCTTGGCTTTTTCTTCAGCATCTTTGATAATTTGGGCAACTTCCATTGCCATGTCTTCTTCAACACGTTCAATAATAATTTTTTTGGCATCTTCCACACTTAAGCCAGAAATCTCTAATAATTTCTTATTTTGAGCTTCAATGAGTTCTTCCGCTTTGCTGTATTGTTTGTCGAGATCGTTCTTCCTTTGTTCAATTTTTTGCTCTTTTTGATTTAAATTCTCTTCACGCTTGTCAAGATTGGACATCCGATTGTCCAAACGCTCTTCGCGTTGGGATAACTTCTGTTCTAACTCCGCTGTGGCTCGGCGTTTTTCTTTAATTTCACGTTCAGTTTCTTGTTTTAAGTTGCGGATTTCTTTTTCGCTCTCTTGCTTTAATTTAAAAGTTTCTTGTTTAAACTCAATTAAAGAAGCTTTGCGATTTTCTTCAGCAACTTTTTTCGCATCTTCGATTAACTTGGCAGCGGATTTCCCCGCTTTTTCATATTGTCTTTTGAAAACCAAGTAACCGACGGCAAGACCGATAACGACTAGCAAAAGGGAGACAACAACATAAATGGAGACCAGCCAAAAACCATTGACTAACATCATGATTTTTTGCATTCTTTTATGTTCCTCCATAGGTAATTATATAATTATAACAATTATAGTCTACTGGTTTATTATACCTTAAAAAGCCTTTTAGGTCAATGAAAATATATGGTCAATTTCCGGCAAAATTAAAACAGGCAGCTTTCTTTCTGCCTGTTTTTGGTTTATTCTTGCGAATGAAGCTTTCCTTTTAACTTCTCGCGGATTTTCATTTCAATTTCTTTAGTTAAGTTAGGATTATTCTTTAAATACTCCTTCACATTTTCCCGACCCTGACCCAGTTTTTCGTCATTATAGGAAAACCACGCTCCACTTTTATTAATGATGTCGGAGGAAACTCCCAAATCAAGAACTTCACCTTCATAAGAGATTCCTTTGCCATAGATTAAATCGACTTCCACAACCTTAAATGGTGGGGCGACTTTGTTCTTGACCACTTTAATGCGCGTTACATTACCGATAATTTCCGTTCCCAATTTAATGGCATCAATACGACGGATATCCAAGCGCAAGGAAGCATAGAATTTTAAAGCGCGCCCGCCCGAAGTCGTTTCCGGCGAACCGAACATGACACCAACTTTTTCACGAATTTGGTTAATAAAGATGGCAATCGTTTTGCTTTTGGAAATCGCTCCGCTTAATTTGCGCATAGCTTGCGACATCAATCGGGCTTGCATGCCGATGTGAGCATCACCCATATCACCGTCAATTTCCACTTTCGGAACTAAAGCTGCTACCGAGTCAATAACGATAACATCGATGGCATTACTGCGAATTAAGTGTTCCGCAATCTCCAGCGCCTGTTCACCGGTATCCGGCTGCGATAAAATTAAATTATTGATATCCACGCCTAAGTTCTTCGCATATACGGGATCTAAGGCATGTTCCGCATCAATGAAGGCGGCATATCCTCCGGCTTTTTGGGCCGAGGCAATGGCGTGAAGGGCTAGGGTTGTTTTCCCACTACTTTCAGGACCATATATTTCAACAATCCTACCTTTCGGATAACCACCGACCCCCATGGCCAAATCCAGTGAAATCGAGCCCGACGGGATAACTTCCATATCGCCGAACACCGCTTCACCCAGTTTCATAATTGAGCCTTTCCCAAATTGTTTTTCAATCTGCTTAAAGGCATCTTCTAAAGCTTTTAATTTTTCGTCTGCCATTTTTTACTCCTATTTATTCTTTAAGATAATGTCTTTGTTTTTCCAAAAATAATCTACGCCCGAAATAATCGTCAGTCCACCTGCTAAAACAATGAGCGTTAAACTGACGATATCTTGCGCCAAGCTTCCTAGTAATGTGAAAGGATAACCGTTGAGCAACAAGATAATGATGAGAGCCATTTGGGAAATTGTTTTGAATTTACCCAGTTTGCTGGCAGCAATCACTAAATGATCGCTTGCGGCAATGAGGCGAATCCCTGTCACCATAAATTCCCGGGCTAAAATTAAGGTGACCACAAAGCCGAGGCTGAAGCCAAAAGCTTCCATTCTTCCTCGTTCTAACAAAACAATTAAAGCCGCCAACACCAATAATTTATCCGCCAAGGGATCCATAAATTTCCCAAAATCCGTTATTAAATGATGCTTGCGGGCAATGTAACCATCCAAAAAATCGGTAAACGCCCCCACCACAAAGATAATCAATACAATTAAGTTTTCTAATGTAAATTGGGTGTTGAGCTTGACATCGCCAAATAAAACAACATTATTAAAAAAAGGAACCAAAGGAATAAAAATAATGAACGGAATGAGACAAATTCTAGCTAGTGTTAAACGATTAGGTAAATTCATATTATTCACACTTTCTCTTGTTTATTATACAATATTTTGTCATTTTAGTAAACTATTTCCCGTTTTTTTCAAAAGAAGCAATCGCCCGACCGGCAATCATCCCACTTAACCAAGCAAAGTGTAAATTGTAGCCCCCGGACGCCCCATCCACATCCAAGACTTCACCGATAATAGAGAGATGTGCTTGTTTTCGAGAAGAAAAATCAAGGTTGATATCTTCAAGACTAATACCGCCACGAGCAATCTGCGCCCATTCAAAGCCGTAAGTAGCAACAACTTCAAAACTTAAATGATGGATGGTTTTTACAATCGCTTTAATATCACGATTAGGATTTCTTTTTAAAATCTCCCATACCAACATTTTCGGCAAAAGCCCCATTAAAGCATCTTCTAGTTCTTTCCAAGTAAGTAAGCTTGTTAATTCCCTTTCCAAATGGGGATAATCAAAAAGCAAATCAAGCGCTACTTCGTTTCCTTTTGTAAGAAAACGAGATAAATCAAAGGCCAAAATGCCCGATAAACCATCATCTTTAAAGAGGATTTCCCCTTTGTCTTGATGGAGAAGTCGCTTTTGTTCGTAAATACCAGCTTGGCATTTGACTCTTAAACCTTGCAAGTGGCGAAGTTTTTCTTTCGTCTTAAGAGCCGCCAAGCCGGGAACAAGGGGAATTAAGCGGTGTCCAAGCTCTTGAAGAATGCGGTAGCCTTCCGTCTGCTCTTGAGCTAGGGAGCCACTCGCCACTACCACATAATCAGCCTTAAAATCGCGTTGATTGGTTTTCACAATCCACCCCTGCTCATAAATTAAAGACTTGACCCTCACATTGCAAATCGTGTCAATGTGATGGCGTTTTAATTCATAACGCAAAACTTCCAACACCGTTGTGGCTTGTTCGCTATAAGGATATAAGCGTGTTGAACCGTCGGTTTTTAAGAACAAACCGCAACTTTGGAAAAAAGCCTGAACCTCACTAATTGGGATTTGGTTTAGCCAAATTGATAGTTCATGGGGGTGATTGTAAAAGTGCTCGCTCATGTTGAGATTGCTAAGATTACATTTACCATTACCGGTTTTTAAGATTTTTTTACCAATGCGCTCATTTTGTTCTAAAATGCTCACTTGTAACGAGGGGTTTTCGCGTTTAGCCGTTAAAGCACAAACAATTCCGGCTGCCCCGCCACCCACAATAATTAATTTTGTTTGCATAATCGCTCCATTAAGTGATTTCATTATAACATGAATGCTTGCTTCCACAAAAATTTTAATCGTAATTTTACTTGCTTTTGTAAACGATTTTTAGTATAATATGACATGTATCATTTGGAGGTATAAATCATGGCTAACATTAAATCACAAGCTAAACGTAATCTAACAAATGAAAAGAAAAGACTGCAAAATGCCTCTTTCAAATCTTCTTTGCGAACGGCCATCAAAAATGTGGAATTGGCTGTCCAAAAAAAGGATCTTGAAGAAGCAAAAAAAGCTTACCAATTAGCGAGCGCCAAATTAGATAAATCCATTGTTAAGGGATTATTCCATAAAAACTATGTGGCGCGCAATAAGTCCCGACTTTCCAAATTAGTAAATACTTTAGCGTAAATCACCCAAGACACTTGTTCGATGGGTGTTTTTTTATACAAAAAGCGCTTAATAGCGCCTATATTTCAAAAAGAAAAAATTCAAAACCGGTTTTCGCATCTATTAATCCGCTTTTGATTTTATAATCCAATTCGCCTAATTTTTGAACATATTTTTCAATGGTAGATAAATTCATGCTGCGGGCGTTCTTAACTAAATAAAAGGCTTTCCCGGAAGACACATTCAAAGTGTTAGCAACTTCTTGCTGTTTATAGCCATTTTTAAGCATTAAACTGACGGCTAATAATTCACGCATGCTTTTCGCAACCAAAGCAAACAAAAAATTGACATCATTACCGATTTTGGTTAAGTCTCGATACAAATTGATTACTTTGGGGCGGTTATGATCAATAATGGCATTGGCTAAAGCAAAAACATCATTTTGGATTTCTTTCACCACTACTTTGTTGACAACATCAACCGTAATCAGGCCTTTATCACCCACATAATTAATCAATTTATCCAATTCGTTTTTCGCATTCATCAAGGTTTTTCCAGCTAGTTGATAGAAAACCCGGGTGGCATCATCTTTAATATCAACATCGTTAATGACACATTGCCGTTTAACCCAACCATAAAACTCAACTTCTGTCAGTTCGTTGTTGTCGCTAATTTGGGCGACTTTTTTTAATCTCTTCACAACTTCTTTGCGTTCATCGAGTTTTAAATTAACGGCATTGATGATGAACACGGTGGTGTCCATCGGTTTAGTTAAATACTTGAGAAAATCATTGGCTTGTTCTTCCGTCAAACTTTTTTCCGCAGTTAAAAAGCGTGGATTCTTCACAATCACGACTTTTTGTGAACACATAAACGGTGGTGTCAAGGCATCACGAATGGCGTCGCCGATTTCCACATCATCCAAATCATAACTCATGATATTGTATTCGTCGGCCCCCGCCTCTTTCACAAGCCCTTGAATTTTCGTATTAATCCGATATTTTTCTTCACCGGTATATAAATAAATATTAGCCATCTTAGCACCATCACTTTTCTTTTAAGAATAAAGTTCATAAATAACTAATGTTCGAGCTTCATAATCATAAATCACTAAGACAAAATAATAATCCTTTTGATAATTTTCAAAATCATTAATTGCACCGAATTGTTTGTTTAGGCGATTATATAATAAATACTGCCCTGAATAATGTAAATCGAGATTGAATTTGTTTAAAAAGCTCATCATCTCTAGATTAAAAGGTAAATCCAGCCAGCGCTCATCGCCCTTAATCGCATTATTAAAAGTGTTATTGTCTTCTTCTTCAAGTAAATAATGAAATTCCCGGCGGGGAAGATTATTCATAGAAGCATAAATCCCAAAAGTAATAAAATAATAATTAGGAACCAAATTTGGTAAGGGAATTGCCAATTCGTTTTTGTAATGAGATGTGGCGTTGAGAGCTCGTTTATGATTAATAATTGATGAAGAAAAAGTAAAGCTCCCGAAAATAAGACCTAGAAAGCCTAATACTACGCCGGTATAAAAAACGGATTTGGTTTTTCGATAATCAAAAACGGTCAAAAGCAAGGCCGTAATCCCCAGCCCAAGGGCAATCACAGGAAGATAAAAACCGCCGCACAATAAAGCCAAGTTACAAGATAGCAAAGCAAAAAAGAGAGCTAATTTTCGTAAACGGGAACTTCGAAAATGGGGATGTTCAAGTTCAGCAACAGGGCAATTATTTAAATCTTCAGGAATGTCTTGGCCTATTTGCGACATTTCATAAGACCCTCCTTGCATGTATTTTTATGATAAATCATCACCAAAGGAAAGTCAAGATTTTTGTCAATTTGCCTTAGTTGTCAACCGGGGGCTTGGTGCATTGTTTTTACCGTCCACTTTCGAAAGCGATAGCGAAAAACAATGGAATAATCTTGGTCCGTCCGATATGTTTTAATTCCTAAATGATTTAAATTGGCAATCGTTTGGGAATCGGGAAAGCCGAAATAAGTTAATCTTCCGGTTTGAATAACGGCGATTTGGGGTGATACCTTCGTTAAGAAAGCTAAACTGGAAGAAGTTTTACTACCGTGATGGCCGATTTTAATAATATCGGCAGAAATATTTTGCATCATCAATTGCTGCTCGATGGCTTCTTCCGCATCACCCATCCATAAAAAACGTTTATCCCCAATCGTTGTTTGAAATACAAGACTATTATTATTAATATTCTTGTCAGCTTGATTGGGTGACCAAACGAAAAAGGATAATTTCCCACAGCTGAAGTAATCATTACTTTGAACTTTGGTGGCATGAGCCGCACTGATACTATTATCAAAACGACTGGTAATCACTTGACGAACATTAATCTCATTGAAAACCATCGATGCACCCCCATTATGATCATCATGGTCATGGGTTAAAATCAATAAATCGATTGTGAATAGACCATGACTTTTTAAAAACTTGATTAAATCGCTATTATCACGGGTTCCGGTATCAATGACCGCATGGCATTGTTGTTGGGGAGCCGCAATCACGGAGGCTTCACCGCCGGGCAAATCTAAAAAATAAACCCTTGTCGCTTTAAGCAAAGACGATAATCTAATCGCCCCCAAGATGGCTACCAGCAATAGTAAAGCGTAAATTTGCTTAGGCTGTCGTCTAAAAAAAAGGCGAACAGCTACAATCATAAGGAAATAAAAAGCAATCATCATCCCTAATTCCATCTTTGGTAAGGGTAGATAAAGCGTAAAATATGTTTGGAAAAAACCGTTGAGCGTTTTAAAGCTCCGAACTAAAGGTCGATAGAGATATGATAAGTACGGAATTAACAATGTTATGATGGAAGCCGGCATGATAATAACTTCAAATAACAAAATAAAGACGACATTGGTAATCGGACTGAGGAGATTAATCCGATAATTGAGGTTGCCGATTAACGGTAAGGTGAATAATAAACATAGGCATGACAAAGCAAAAAGGCGAACGACACTGGCTTGGTTTTCTAAGAGCGGTCCGCCGATGATGATAACTAATGTTGCCAAGAAACTTAACTGAAAACCGAGATTATACATATAAAAAGGATTAATAATCATTAATATCATAAAAGTTAAACTGAGAACATCGAGCGATGATAATCGCAACTTAGCTTTTTTATTAACTGTTCCTAACCCCCACATCAAAGCAGCCCGAAACACCGAAGCGGAAAAAGCCGTCACAATTAAATAAGCAACTAAAAACAAAGTGATTAAGACAATTTGATGATTGTCTTTAATTTTGATTCGCGTTAATAAAGTTGTTAACATCCCCACAAACAAGGAAATATGTAAACCGGAAATGGCAAACAAATGGAGAATGCCATTATCTTTAATGGCTTGAGAAAAGTTCGCATCAAAGCCATCATCATCTCCTAAAAGCACCGCTAAGATAAAAGCCGAGGATTCCTCATCCATGTTTTTTTTAATTTGTTGCTTTAAAAAAGCTCCTAGCATCGGTAAACAAAAGCGGTGACCGACGACATTGATATGGGAAGCACTTATCCTCCCAACAATTTTTTTATGGAATAAAAAAGCCCGATAATCAAAACCTTTCGGAAGACGAGCCGAATCACTCATCAAAGCTTCTCCTTCAACAACAATAATATCTCCTAATTTTATTGCTTGATTAGTTTTGTCATAAATTAAAAAGAAGCCTTGCTGTTTTCGAACCGTGATGGTTTGATAATGATCCTTGCTTTCCACATTAACAACCATCCCTGTAACCTCGTTATCCATTACCGGCTGAAAACGCCAACAACAGCAAATAAAAATAATGGTGACGATCACCATTATCACAACACTAACATAAAAAAGCGTTTTTTGAGCTTTCCAAAGCCAAAAACCAAAACCAACAACTAAGAAAATGACCCACCAATGATTGAGGGCAAGAGCACCAAGCATGATGAAAAAAGCCACAAAAAACCAATTGTTGACTAGTTTTTCATAGGCAGATGTCATCTTTAATTTGGTCAAATAATTTCTGTGATATTCCTTCCACATTTAACAATTCCTCAAGGGTTTTAAATAAGCCTTTTTCGTTACGATAATTAATGATATTGCGAGCTTTAACTTCACCAATGCCATTTAATTCCATTAATTCATTTAATGATGCCCGGTTAATGGAGATTTTGGTAGTGATGACATCGCTGTCGTTGGCAGGTACTAGGATGACCATGCCATCCGTCACTTTTAAAGCCAGATTGACGGCTGCCGTATTGGCCTTGGTCGTAAAACCGCCCGCTAAGATAATGGCATCATTGATGCGGGAATTACTGTTGAGAAAATATAAACCCGGACGGTTAACTTCGCCTTTTATTTCCACAACCAAATCATTAACAACTTGTTCTTCATTTTGGTTAAGCGAAAAAATTTCCGCCGGTTCGGATGGATTGCCAAGCACTAAGCCAACGACAATCAAGATGATGATGGCGAAAACAATGATGATGATTTTCCATTTGGGTTTCATATTATTTATCCTCCATTCATATATTATCCGGCATTTTCTTTTTTTCGTTCCTTTTTAGTCAAAATACTTTCGCAAGCTAAAATAATATGATATAATGAAAGAAAAAAGGAGAGCTTATGAAAACTAATAAAAGATTTTTTCTTGTTTTGTTTCTGCTAGTTTTAGGGACATTATTCATCGCTTGCAAACCCGATGATGATGTCAATGACGATCCCGTGCTTCCCACTTTAAGCGTCACCGAAACCAGCGTCACATTGAAGATTGCGGAAACACAACAAATTACGGCGACCATCAGTGGTACTACTGAAACACTAACACCAACCTTCACTTCTTCCGATGATGCGATTGCCACCGTTTCCACAAGCGGTTTAATCACCGCCCTTAAGGAAGGACAAGCGACAATTACTGTCGGTGTTAGTAATTATGCTTCCGTTACGAAAACCGTGACCGTGACTGTTGAAAAAGTTCCCGAACCCGTGCTTCCGACTTTAGCCGTTACCCCGGCTAGCGTCACTTTGAAGGTTGAGGAAACACAACAAATTACCGCTACCATCAGTGGTACTACCGAAGCATTAACACCAACTTTCACTTCTTCCAATGAAGCTGTGGCTACCGTTTCCCAAACCGGTTTAATCACGGCCCTTGTGGAAGGCCAAGCGACGATTACCGTTGGGGTAAGCAATTATGCTTCCGTAACGAAAACCGTGACTGTGACTGTTGAAAAAGCTGACGAACCGGATGTTCCCGTTAACCCTCTAACTCTTACCGGACCGGATACGGTTGCCGTCGGACAAACAATTACCCTAATCGCTACCGATTCCGGAAACCCTGATAATGTTGTCTTCTGGGAATCAAGTGATACTTCCATTCTAAAAGTATCCCAAGAAGGAGTAGTTAGCGGCGTGAAAGGGGGAGTTGCGAAAGTCATTATTACTTCGTTCTATACTCCCGATACCCTTGAGTTAGAAATTACTGTCACCATTCCCGATGCTACCGGTATTGAGATTGCTCCGGTTACTATCCCGACGATTTCGTTATCAACTTCTTTTAAGTTGAATGCGAAAATCCTTCCTTTCGGTGCCGAAGGTGAAATTGAATGGGAATCGAGCAATGACGCCGTGGCCACCGTGGATGCGGACGGCAAAGTTAAACCAGTAGGACCAGGAAAGGTAACTATGAAAGCTACTTTAAAAAATACGACTTTTACCGCCGAAGTGACATTTACTGTAACTCCGACACCAGTTGAATTATTCGATATGTTCCATGAAGAAAACCCCATCATCAAAAACATCACCGTTTTCGGTTGGGAAACTAATGGCACTTATAACTACGACATGTATTCTAGTGTCAGCAAATATTTAGCTGAGCCGCTCGTTATCACTGAAGCGATGATTTCTCCCTCACTTGATAACCGACCGGGCATAATCAAACAAAGCACGGAATATATTACTGTCCACGATACCGCTTCAGCCGCTGCCTCAGCCGGTGCTGTCGCCCATAGTTCCTATGTCACAAATGGTGGTGGTGGAACCTCTTGGCATTATACCGTTGGTACGGATGGTATCTTCCATCATATCCCCAATAACGAAGTTGCTTACCATGCCGGTGATGGCTCCCGCCTTTATGCTATGAGCCAAACCAACAACGATAGCGGCATTGTTGCTTCCGGAAAAAACAAACCCCTTCTCACCATTACTACAGATGGCTATTATGCTTTAAACGGTCAAAAAACTCGCATCTTAGCTCCAACCAACAACGGTGCAATTCTCACAACTGCTCACATTAACGATTACGGCATTCACACCATTGTCGGTCCTAACGGCAACTGGTGGATTGGTAATTCTTGGTACAGTTCCACTTATAAATTAATTGGCAATGCCGGTGGCAACCGCAATAGCGTCGGCATTGAATCCTGTGTAAACAAGGGAAGCGATGTTTTCCTAACTTGGCAACTTTTAGCAAAACTAGTCGCCTTCTTATTGGAAGAACAAAACTTGGGTCTTGACCGCGTCGTTCAACATCATTACTACAGCGGCAAAGATTGCCCGATGACAATGAGACATGCCGGAATGTGGGATTATTTCCTAGAAATGGTTTATGCGGAATACTTAGTGAGAACTGTTTTGAAAGATTACACAATTACTTTCCAATCCAGCAATCCGGAATTAATCAGTGCCAATGGCCGCATCATTAAACTACCTAGCGTCGCCACGAGAACAAGCTATACTTTACGCATTACCAACAACAAAGGTTATGATGTTACCAGAGTTTACTATGTCAATTTACCGGCTAAATAAGCCACGCAAAAAGGAGTACTTTAATAAGGTACTCCCTTTTTTTATGCTCCTATCAAAACTTGGGATGAGCCCAAGTTACTTAACAGCCCCTTTATTTCATAAAATCGTAAGGCGTTATTTCATCCATTTCCGATAACTCCAACTGTTCTAAAGGAACACGAAGCTGGAGATTTTCGGTAATCCGTTTTGCCAATTTAGTTTTTCTTTTCGCTTCCACTCCAGAAATACCCCGAATGAAGGCTTCAATACTCCCCATCATGATTAAATATTTTTTAGCACGGGTGATGGCAGTATAGACTAATTTTCGTTTCAACATCACATAATAACGAAAGGAAAAGGGCACAATGGCACAGTCAAATTCACTGCCTTGGGATTTATGGATGGAAATAGCAAAGGCATGGGTTAAATCCTCCAATTCTTCCCGGCTGTAATCAACACTGCCAAAATCAAACATGACGGTTAAACCTTGATATTCACCATTGCTATAATCTAAAGCCAAAACATAACCGATGTCACCGTTCATGACTTTCTTTTCACTGCGATTAACCAGTTGGATAACTTTGTCGTTAACCCGAAAAACCCGATTCATATGTTTCAGTTCCTGACCGGTGGACGGATTAAAGCGCTCTTGCATTCGGTTATTGATAGCATTAATACCGACTTCGCCCTTGTACATGGGCACTAACACCTGAATATCCCGAATTAAATCCATGCCTCGATTTAAAGCTTGTTCAACCGTTTTTAAAATATTAGGAATGATATCGCTATCCTGCATATTAAGGAAATTGCGATCCGCTTGGCGCTCTAAAATGCTTTCGGGAACCATACCGCTATTGATTTGGTGAGCCAAGGCCACAATTGATGAATCCTCGGCTTGACGATGAATCTTGGTTAAGCGGACGGTCGAGATTTCCTTACAAGTGATTAAGTCATTTAGAACATCACCCGGACCAACGGAAGGGAGTTGATCGACATCGCCGACAAGAACCACTTTCGTGTCGTCTTCTAAAGCGCCGAACAACCGCGCTGCCAAACCCAAATCAACCATTGATACTTCATCAACAATCACGATTTTCGCATCAACTTTGGCTAAGGGACCAAAGCGATAAAAGCCATGACCTTCATAACCTAAAAATTTATGGATGGTCATCGCCGGATAACCAGTTAGTTCTCTTAACCTTTTCGCCGCCCGCCCGGTTGGTGCTAATAAAGCAATTTTTTCCAGAATACTTTCACTGGGATAGAGTTGTAAAATACATTCAATCAAGCCTTTGATAATGGTTGATTTACCTGTCCCGGGTCCACCGGTAATAATCGAAAGCGGTTCTTTGAGCGCCATGATGATGGCGGCTTTTTGTTTGTCGCCATATTCAATTTTGTTGATAATGGCGATCTTTTCAAGAGCTTTATCAATTTCTTGATCGGAATAAGTAGCTTGATTGGGATTGTTTAAAAAAAGATGAACTTGCTGAGCGAGCAATATTTCCGCATTATACAAACTTAAATCAAAAATATTATTCGCTTCATCAATAACAATCCGGCGATCATTAATCAAAGCTTCTAAATTATGGTGAAAATGGTCCGTTGATAATACTTCTTGGTTTAATTCTTCTGCAGCTTTTTGGTATAAATAGTCTTTATCAACATAAGTATCCCCGGTAGAAAAACAAATCTGCCGAATTAAAAACAAGAATAAGGCTTGAAGCCTAATCGGGCTGTCGGGAGCAAATCCCACCGCCAAAGCAATTTTATCAGCTCGACGAAAGCCAAAGCCTTCAACCATATCCATTAATAGATATGGATTGGTGCGGACTTTTTCCAAAGCGTCGTTTCCTAAAAACTTCATAATTTTCGTCGCCGTCCGCATTGTTATCCCTAAGTCCAAAAGTCCCACCAATGTTTGTTTGTTCTTTTGAAAGTCGACAAGATTATCATAAATGGTTTGTTTCTGTTTGCTTGATATGCCTTCAATACCGTTTAAAACACTTTGATCCTCTTCAATTTTACTTAAGCAATCTTCACCTAAAGCTTGAAATATTTTGGTGGCCGTGACTTTACCGACTCCGGGAAACAAATCGCTTGATAAAAAGGTAATAACACCCTCCAAGGTATTGTCATTACGGACAACACAAGAACTCGCTTTAAACTGAATCCCATATTGATTGGTCACAAATTCGCCTATAAAGTCGTATTGTTCATCAACAAGCGGCTGTCTAGCAAAGTTACCCGTTACCGTTAAAATATTGGTGAATAATTTGGCTTTGTATTTCGCAATCCGATGGTCTTGATAATCGAGTTTGACTTTCACAACCCCAAAATGCGTTTCTTCGCTATAATATGTGACTTTGGTAATAATCCCGTATAATGATTCTTCCATAAACACTCCCTAATAAGGTCTTAATTCTTTTCCCATGTAAACTGAAGCAATCGTACCCCCACCGATTAATTGTTCACCATCATAAAAAACGGCCGCTTGCCCCGGAGTAACGGCTTTAGCTCGCTTGGGATAACTGACCCCAAGGGTCTTTTCATCAAGCCAAGTAAGGTTCACTGGATGATCAATCCCGCGATAACGGAATTTCGCCGTGCAGTTTTTGGTTTCTTCTTTAGCTACCAACCAATTAACTCCTTCCACAAGCGCATAATCGGAATAGAGCAGGTCTTGATGGTCTCCGCGTCCGACTAACAACACATTCCGTTTAGCATCTTTTCCAAGTACAAACCAAGGTTCGCCCTCACCACCGATGTGTAAACCCTTTCGTTGGCCAATCGTATAATACATAATGCCTTCATGAGTCCCCACCACTTCCCCAGCCATCGTTTCAATATTACCCGGTTGGGAAGGAAGATAGTTCTTGAGAAATTCCCGAAAATTACGTTCCCCAATAAAACAAACACCGGTCGAATCTTTTTTAGTGGCAATTTTTAAACCATATTTTTGCGCTTTTTCCCGGACCTCTTTTTTATACATATGGCCGATGGGAAAGAGGGTTTTTTTTAGTTGCTCCTTACTTAACTGACATAAAAAATAACTTTGGTCTTTCATAGCATCAAGGCCGCGTAACAGTTTTACTTCCGGTTCAAAAACAGTGCGGGCATAATGCCCCATGGCGATGTAATCAGCTCCTAAAAGAACGGCCTTATTTAAAAAAGCTTTAAACTTAATTTCTTTATTGCAAATGATATCCGGATTAGGGGTGCGGTTGAGACGGTATTCGTTTAAAAAATGTTGAAAAACACTTTCCCAATACTCCTGAACAAAATCAATCCGTAAAAAAGGAATCCCCAGTTTATTCGCTACTTCCATGGCATCCAAATAATCCTTTTCCTGCGGACAAACATCATCCAATAAATGAGGATTACCTAAAATGTCATTGTTCAGTGAAGAATCCCAATTACGCATAAAAATCCCGGTCACATCATAACCCTGTTCTAATAGATTAATGCAGGCAACGGCACTGTCAACACCGCCTGATAAACCAACAATTACTTTTTTCTTCATTTTCTTTACCGTAAATCCGCCTTTAATTCAAAAATAATATCGCGTAAAGCCATCGCTTGTTCGAAATCAAGTTTTTTGGCGGCTTCCTTCATTTGTGTTTCTAAACGCATAATCAAATGGCGTTTTTCCAGTGTGCTCATATCTTTGAGTGAACTCATATCCACAAAACTCTTCTCATCTTTAATTTCTCTAGTAATCACAATATTGTCACTGATATGTTTATAAATCGTTTTCGGCACGATGTGATGTTTTTGGTTAAATTCATCTTGGATAGAACGACGACGATAAGTTTCTTCAATTGCTCTTTCCATGGATCCCGTCATTTGACTAGCATATAAAATAACTTTCCCGTTGGCATTCCGAGCCGCCCGACCGATGGTTTGAATTAGCGAAGTTTCGCTCCGCAAGAAACCTTCTTTATCGGCATCCAAAATGGCAATCAAGGATACTTCCGGAATATCCAATCCTTCTCTTAATAAATTGATGCCCACTAAAATATCATATTTTCCCTGCCGTAAAGCGCGAATGATTTCTATTCTTTCCAATGATTTAATTTCCGAATGTAAATAGGCAACTTTATAATCCAGTTCTTTTAAATATTTACTTAAATCTTCGCTCATTTTAATGGTTAAAGTTAAAATCAAAATGCGCTCGTTTGCTGAAATCCGCTGATTGATTTCTTTAATGAGGTCATCAATCTGGCCCTCAATCGGTCGGACTTCCACCAAGGGATCAAGGAGTCCCGTCGGTCTAATAATCTGTTCGACGATGCTATGGCTACGCTTCTTTTCAAAATCACTTGGAGTCGCACTGACATAAATGATGCGATCGAGTTTGCTATAGAATTCCGAAAAGGTCAGTGGTCGATTATCCAAAGCGGAAGGAAGACGAAAACCGTAATCAACCAAACTTTGTTTGCGAGAACGATCACCATGGTACATCCCCCGAACTTGTGGTAAAGTAACATGAGATTCATCAACAACTAACAAAAAGTCCTTTTTAAAGAAATCCAACAAGGTATAGGGAGTTTCCCCTTCAGCCCTTAAACTAAGATGGCGGGAATAGTTTTCGACACCACTGCAACTGCCAACTTCTTCCAGCATTTCTAAATCATATTCCGTTCTTTGTTTGATGCGTTCGGCTTCCAAGGGCTTTTTTTGGCTTTCAAAAAACAAAATCCGTTCCGCTAATTCCGCTTTAATCCGGGTAATAGCTTCTTTTAATTTAGCTTCACCGATGGCAAAAAGGGTGGCCGGAAAAATGTTGGTCATCGTTTTTTCAACTAAGGCTCGTCCGGTTACTGTATCAACAATCTTAATTTTTTCGATTTCATTATCAAAGAACTCTAGACGGATAGCCTGGTCTTTTTCATAAGGCGGGATGATATCCAATGATTCGCCTTTGATGCGAAACGAGCCACGCTTTAAAGCATAGTCATTCCGTTCGTACTGCATATTGACTAAACGTTCCATCAACTGTTCCCGTTTAATCACTTCTCCTTGGCGAAGTGTTAATATTTTATCTTGATAATCTTCCGGGTCACCAATTCCATAAATGCAAGAAACACTGGCCACAACAATAACATCATCGCGTTCCATTAAAGAA
Source organism: Tenericutes bacterium ADurb.BinA124 (assembly GCA_002068415.1). Lineage (GTDB taxonomy): Bacteria > Bacillota_I > Bacilli_A > ML615J-28 > CAG-698 > UBA2253. Next base: position 50,761 of record MVZM01000002.1, on the reverse strand, counting down.
CTGACCGCGCTATGCCGCATTTGGTCGATATCTTCGTTGATATCGGCATCTTTTTCAATATACAAATCCTTTTTCGCAACATAGGCTTCCGGTTGATAATAATCATAATAAGAGATAAAGTATTCCACCCGATTTTTAGGAAAAAAGGTCTTTAATTCGCTATATAATTGGGCTGCCAAAGTTTTATTGTGCGCCAAAACCAAGGTTTTTTTACCAATCTTCGCAATCACATTGGCAATGGTAAAAGTCTTTCCCGTGCCGGTGGCGCCTAAAAGGGTTTGTTCTTTAACGCCCTTTTGTAAATTATCGATTAATTGTTGAATGGCTTCCGGTTGATCACCGGTCGGAACATAATCACTATGTAGTTTAAAAACACTCATTGTTTTTCCTCTGATATTTATTAATTATACGATATTTATCGCATATTATCAATACCAACAAAAAGATAAAAACTTCGGCTGAACCGAAGTTTTACTGTTATCGATATTTTAATTGATCTTCGTAAGTAGCTAATTTCAAGGCCATTTGTCTTAAGAAGTCCGCGTTTGTGAAAGTGGCCATTTGGAAACTAATGTTGGCAGTCATCATCTGTCGGTATGATTGAGCAGAAACATTATTGGTGCCCGTCAATTCCGTTTTAATCGGCGTGAAATAAGTTGTGATGGCGGTTTTTTGTGCAACTGTTAATCCGTCTGTTGATGGATCTTCCAAATATAGTTGGATTTGCTCAAGCGTTGGAATATACTTATCAACTTCCCAGCCGCTTAAAGGATAACTTTCTAAATTGACATAAACATGATAACCAAATTCGGTAACAAGGTAGGACCAATTCTTTTGACCATCCGGGTTAAGCCCATAAACAGTTGGTGTTTTCGAAGTTGGATCAGTTTTCCATAATGTCCGAACCGCATCGGAGAATTCCGCAACCATCGTGCCATTAACAAAGGTTCCTAAATCTTGATACAGAATCGTAAGTCCCGCCGATTTGTATTTGGCAATTTCAATGTCCTTAAAAGTATAGTTAATGCCATCAATCACATCTTGGCCGGCTGTTGTTTGTGGTTTAGTGGCGACAAAAACAGGAGCTTTCGCAAACGCCAGTTCTAAAGCCTGAAGTTTTTCCACATAAGTTCCGCTTTCTGTCTTTAAATAATTCATAATCGCGCGGTAAAACTCTTCAGCCATGGCTTTTTGATAATCCGTCCACTTGCTCGGATTAACTAAATTACTGCCTTCATAGTGCGCAATTAACAGATGCACGCCTTTAACGCTGTAATAATCATCCACAACTTTTTGCATTTGGTTTTGGTAGAACGACCAAAGCGCTGAAGTTTCCGTAGCCGTGCTTAAATCACCTAAAGAGGCGGTAAAGCGATCTCTGATTTCTAAATATAAATAGTATTGGGATAATTCCTCTTCCGAATTAACACTATAAATATCTTGCAAGAATTTGGTCCACCCATAGGATTTAGGATAGCCGTATTCCGCATAAACATCGTTGTTGAAGTTGGCTTTTTCATCTTTCACCTGTTGTAAGATGACATCCCAAGTGGTTTTATCAAAAACAGTTTTGGTATTAAGATCATAAATATTATTGAAAGTTTGACTGTTAATTAAGCGTAAATAATCCAGTTCGCTAATGGCAATGTTAATGCCGTAACGACGGTTCATTTTTTCAAATAAATCATCCGCACTATAGGTTTGGACATCGGTCGCAAAAACCAAGTGATCACTGCTTTTCTTGGTTGGCTTAAATGTTAATTTGGCCGCTTCCACTTTAGCAACATAAGTGGTTTCCAATGGCTTATCATAAATCTTTAAAGCATGAGCGGAGCGTAAATTGATGGTTTCCGTTTCTATCAAAGAGGTCGTCACGGCCGCTTTGATTAACTTTTCCCGGATTTCTGCTTTGACGCTTTCCAAGGTTGCCTGGTCTTGAGCAATCTTTAGTGCTAACAAATAACGAGAACCGTTTTTATAAATCTTCGGGCTTGTTGTATAAAAACCGGCTTCAGGATAATTTCCCATTTTCGTAAACAAATTGATTAATTCCCCTTGGAAATTATTAAGTTCCGTATGGGTATAGCTTAATTCATCAATTTTAGTTAAATCAAACACAATCGAGCCACTGCTAGAATCATATTCTTCGCCATCGACCAAAGTTAAAGTGGCATTGGGATAATCACTAAGTTCATAAGCGTGTTGGTTGTTATACAAAGCAATGAAGGTCGCCACAATTTCTTGTTCAGTTAAAGCCACCGAGGTGGTAGCTTTTTGCCAAACCCCGTCAACAATCTTCACGCCCAACTGCAACAAAGCATTGTCCAAAGTCTTTTGCGTCGGATAAGTAACAATCAAGGCTTGGTAATGCGGTTTATAATTATTGTTATAGATATTTTCATATTCGGTGTCGGTAAAATCCTTTTCCGCATAACGAGCGCGAACTAAGTCTTCTACATAAAGCTTCTTTGCTAAAGTTAAATGATAATAATCATGAATATCAACCGTATCCAATAAACCATAATTCAATAGCAAGGAATCATAATGAGCGGATAATTTTTCATGGATTTCTTCTTCGCTTAAACCTTCTTTACCATTAACAAAGACAGCATCATCAATCGCTGTTAAAATTTGCGTCGTCGTAATGGCATCCCAATAATTGGTATCACCTTTAGGCGTCGCTTTCAAAAGATCTCGATCAATCATGTCCAGCATCGTTGTTAATCCCACTTGATTTTTTAAACGATTGTAGATGTTTTCCCGGCTTGTGGAATAAGTTTGTCCGCCTTCAACAACCGTAAAGTAAGCGCTGGTGGGATGGGAAATAGTTGGTAACTGGTCATTTTCATTTCCGCAGCCAATGCCGACGGTGATAAGCAATAATAACAAGAATGTCAATAGTATTTTTTTCATATTTTTCTCCTAGCCTTTAACTAATTATAATTCGTAAACTTTGGAAGCTTCCCATTGTCCGGCCACCCTTATTTCTAATTGTTCGTGGGAGGGAAGGGAATCAATGATATCGCGTTTGATAAGAGCAAAATCATTACATTCCTCACTGATGTGAGCTAATAAAATAACACGGTGACGGTCATTGATAACGGCACTGAGAATTTGTTGGCAAATGAAATTGGACATATGCCCGAAAGGTGACAAAATGCGTTCTTTCAAAGCCGTTGAACGATCACTTTCCAAAAGCATTTCCACATCATGATTGGATTCAATAATTAAACCGTCAACTTCTTTCAACAAATCTAAATAATGAAGCGGGAAAAAACCGGTATCCGCAACATAGGCCAAGCGCTTTGAACCCTCAATGAACACAAAGCCCAAAATATCAACACTGTCGTGGGATAATTTTAAGGTTAAAAACTCAAGATCGCCAATCTGATAGCGTTTATTGGCTTCCATAAAATGCACGGAAAACGAAGTTAATTGTTGTTTTATTTCTTCATCCAGTTTTTGATAAGAAAGCGCACTGATATATAAATGAGCCTGTGTTTTTTTAAGAAAGGTCACTAAAAATTTTACATGATCGCCATGCTCATGCGTAATCAACACGGCCGATAAACCTTGTAAATCAATGTCTTTGCCTGCTAATCTCTTTTTTGCTTCCAAGTGGGAAATGCCAGCATCAATTACAATTTTCGTCGCCTTAGTCGAAACAAAGGTCATATTACCTTTTGACCCGCTGGCAATCGTACAAAATTTCATCTTCGTTCCTCGTTTTTACTCTTAACTATTATACACAAATTAATGGTTTATTTCAAGATTTATTTAAAAAGACCTTGGGTGTTCCCCAAGGTCTTACTTGCTGTTATTCACCAATGGTGAAATAATCTAAATTATCGTAACTTGAAGCAATTTGTAAGTCGAGATATTGATTAAATTCGGCTCTTGAATAATTATTCATCTTAAAGCTAATATCCAAGTTTTTCATCTGGGTGAATAATTGAATGTTCGGATAGTAGGAACCGGTGATTTCGTTTTGCACCGGCGTAAAGAAAAAGCTGACTGCCGACTTCATCGCTGCTGTGAAAGGAACATCGGTTTCCTTACCATCAGCATCAAGCAAATACTCGCTGGCGCTGTCTTCCAAATAAGTCTTAACCATTTGGAGAGTCGGTAAAATTAAACTCTTATCATCATCCCAAGTTGCAAGGGCATCAATGTAAGTATTGATATAAACATGATAGCCATGTTCAGTCACTAAGTAAGTCCAAACTCCTAAATTGTCCGCTTTGTTTAGATACGGAAGTTGTTCCGTCGATGGTTTGTCAGTAGCCTGATCCCAAATCGTTTTTGCAGCCTCAACCGGAGCTAAATCCACAGCACTAGTATTGGTATATTCTCCCAAATTACTAAATTCAACATTTAAACCGGCTGTTTTAAATTTCGCAACTTCAATGATTTCGCGATAAACATAATTAAATCCTGCCGGTTGCGAAGCTAAATCTTGGGCAACAGTGGCTAAGAAGCGCGGACCTTCTTGGAAGGCCTTCACAATATCTTGGAACTTAGTTTCCGATTCGCCGGCTATTTCACTCATATAAGTCCAGATTTGTTCATATAATTCCTTGGCCAAAGCGCTTTGATTGGCATTCCAATCAGCCGGATCAACGCGGTTACCCTCAGTATCGGTCACACTAATTAACATTTGAATGCCCTTAACTTTGTAATACTCGTCCACCATCTTTTGCATCTTCTTGGTATAAGTCGTCCATAAAGCATCGGCATCGCTAATATCGGCGACATCACCTAGTTTTATAGCGTAATCAGCTTTCACTTTTTGATACAATAAAGCGTACAAAAGCTCATGGTCACTATTGGCTCCGTAAACATCACGAATGAAGTTCTTCCACCCGTAAGTGGAACTGAAACCATAAGTAGCATAGGCATTGGCAACAAAGTTGTTTTTCAAGTTATTGGCTTCAATAATAATGCTTTCCCATTTATCCGCATTAAGAATGCGAACCTTATCGGAAGCATCTTGTAAATGATAATCATAAATCTTATTAAACTCTAAATTGCTTAACATGCGCTCATAGTTGATTTCCGCATAAGCCAAGGTAATCCCGTAATACTTATCTAAAAGATTAAACAAAGCATCGGCGGAATATTCGGTTGAACCAATTTTGGCTACTAAGGTCTTGCTTTCCGCTTTGCTTTCGGTATGGGTTTCTTTATATGATTTAGCTGTTTTCACATAAGCATCTTCTAAATCCGGATCATAGAATAAGAGATCGTTTTTAGCACGCAGTTTAACCATTTCCGTGGCAACATAGGTATCGGTTAATTCTTTTTCAAATAAAGCGGCTTTAATTTCGTCAACCACATCATCTTTGTTCGGAGCAACTTCCTCCGCAATCTTTAAAATAAAACAATGCAGTGTCCCGGAGTTATAACTGCGGAGCGTTGGTGTATACCATGAGGAAGTCGATGACAAAACCGTATCCGTGCTTGATTCATAGGAAGTCTTCATTGTCCGCTTAAGATAGTTTTCAATCTCACTTTGATAATCAATCATTTCCTTGTAAGTGGAATAAAGCTTGTTTTTAGCTTCATCATCAGCGGAAACATCGGTATTAAAGGTGATTTTAGTTTCCCCTTCAACTAAAGTTTCCGTATACTGAACTCCTTTCACAAGCGACAAGGTATTAGCCGGATAGCCTTCCACTTGATGCGAATAAGCCGTGTTATACATGTCGATGAAAGCTTTCACAACTTCATAAATCGTTAAATTAGTCTCAACACCACCAACATCTTTAACCCAACGAGCAAAGTCGGTCGTATCATTAGCATCTTTTACATGCAGGGAATAGCCTAATTGCTTAAGAAGGTTTTCGCCTTCCACGGAAGTTTTAAAAGGAACGATGATGGTCCAATAACCGTTTTTATAATTAGCATCGTAATAAGTTGTGATTTCATCATTGGAAAAATATGGTTCCAAACTGGCATTGGCGGCGGCAGCGGCATCGGCAGTGGCGACGGCTTCAGTCAATTGGTCACGGCCATATAATTTCTTGGCCAGCAACAATTGATGATATTCCCGAACAGCCTCCTTCGTTCTTAGACCTTTAGAGGTATAGAGATTGTCATAATAATCATCCGTCTTTTCTTGGATTTCCGTAGCACTTAAACCATCCTGACCATCGGGGAAAATAGCCTCTTCAATGGCTTGGTCAATGTCGGCGGCCGTAATGGCACTCCAATAATTGCTATTATCTTTCGGAAGCGCCTGCAATAGATTTTTATCCATTTCGTCGAGTAAAACCGTTAGACCATAGGTTTTCTTTAATTGTTCATACATTTTTTGTTTAGAGATCGAATAAGTCCGGCCTCCCTCGGTTATCGACAAATACTCACCCTGGGCATCGGTAATGGCCGGAACGACTTCTTTCCGGTTTAGAACCGAGCAAGAAATGGCTATTCCGATAATCACTAATAAGACGATGACCAGTGGCAGTGTTCGTTTGATTACTGACTTACTATTCATTGTTTTTCACTCCTTAAAATTATTACAAAAGTACCTTGATACTCTTTTTTAATACAACATACATATTTTACTACTTTTTAGATCGATTGTAAATGTTTTTTTTCGCTTTTCCAAGTCAACTCAAGCCTTAGGATGGGGCTTAAAAAATAACCACACGAAGTGGTTATTCCGATATTTCGGTTATTTTTAATTCAACATTGCGAATGCGGCGGTTCTCGACTTTCTTAACGATGAATTCCAAATCATATTTTATTTCCACTGGATTTTCTAAATCAAATTCTTCATAAACGGAAGGGTAATGTATTGATTTCCCTTCAATCGGTAAATCTTCACAAAGTTCATAAACAAAACCGCCAACGGTTGTATAATTAGAGGGCGGAATCGGACCCAATTTTAACGATTCAAACAATTCTTCCAAATCCATGTTGGCTGATAACAAATAATGTTTATCGCCAACTTGGGAAATCACTAAATCGTCTTCATCATCATATTCATCATAGATTTCCCCAACTAACTCTTCCAGGGCATCTTCCATCGTAACAATCCCGCTGGTTCCACCGTATTCATCGGCAACAATCGCAAAATGTTTTTTTAACTTTTGCATTTCCTTGATTAAGTCATTAACCTTCATCTTTTTGGAAACAAAGTAGGGTTCGGAAATCATCTTTGGTAAATCAATCGCTTCATTCTTTAAGAGAGCCGTAAAAAAGTCGCGTTCGCTTAAAACTCCTACAATATGGTCTTTGTCTTCATGGTAGACAGGCATACGGGAGAATTGGTATGTGAAAAAGAGTTCCTTGATGGAATCAATTGAATCATTGATATCAACCGCAATGACATCGACACGGGGAGTCATAATATCGAAAACGCTGCGATCACTTAGGCCGATAGCGCTTTGAATCAATTCGGCATCTTCTTCATTGATGATACCTTCGGTCTCCATCACATCAATGATGGATTCCAATTCTTCTTCAGTGACATAAGGGTTGGTTTTACTCCCCCGTTTAGCTTTTACTTTCTCATTTAGTTTCAAAAACAAATACGAAATCGGCCATAATAATTTAATGATAAAATACATTGTGGAAGCTGCGCGTAAGGCGACTTTTTCCGAATTGGCTTTGCCATGGGTTTTCGGAAGAATTTCCCCAAAAATCAACACAATCACCGTCATGACAATCGTATTAACGACGTTAGCAATCGTTGGGTTAACAATCATTTTTCCTAAAATAAAAGCGCCAATGGTGGTTGCAGCGATATTGACAAAATTATTACCGATTAAAATTGTTGTTAAGGTAATATCAAATTTTTCCGCAATGTAAACGGCCTTTTTAGCGCCCTTCTTCTTTTCTTCCATATAGTTGCGAAGACGAATAATATTGGCGCTGGAATAAGCTGTTTCTGTCGACGAAAAAAACGCTGATGCCATTAATAAGAGCACTAATAAAATCAGCAAGCCGATATTTAAAGCTAAATTGTCCGTAAAGTAACTAAGAGTCAAGTTCAAGAGCAGGGGCTCGAGCGGTTCCAAAAAACAACACCTCACAGTTTTCATTTAATTTGGACATTATTATATCATATCTATAAAGTAAAGTCCAGTTTTTACATGTATTTCTCCCCCGTCAAAGCAAAAATCCACCCTAAAGGTGGATTTATTACAGTTTGGGAACATAAAAGGATTTGCGATCAAAGGCTAAAATCGGGTTAGTATATTCGCCTTTTTCCGTATTAGCGACTTCTTTTTCCAAAGCCCCTAAACGGGAATCAGCAAAATCCAGCATATAAAGCAAGGCCGCTTCCGGAATTATCGGTTCTTTCGGTGAACCGTATTCCAAATAACCATGGTGGGAAAGAACCATATGGCTTAAACTCAAGTATTCGTCACTTTCTAAAACATTGAGGCTTTTCGCCACTTCATAAAGCAAGTTGGCGGCAATGGTAATGTGGCCTAACAGATTCCCTGCTTTTGTATAAGTCGTCCCTTTCGGTCCGCTTAATTCGACTAATTTCCCTAGATCATGAAGAATAATCCCGCCATAAACCAAACTGCGGTTTAAAAACGGAAATAAATCTAAATAAGCATCACTGACTTTTAACATTGAATAAACATGATAAGCTAAACCGGAAAAATAATTATGATGCACATTCATAGCGGCGGGAAACAAAAAATAATCGGCAAAGTATTTTTTTAACAGTTGATAAACAATCGTTTTAATTGTTTCATTGTCAATCCGATTAACATAGCCCACGATTTCCGCTTTTAAGGTTTCTTCATCCAATTTAGCATATTCATAAAAATCTTGCGGGTTGATTTCGGAGGGAAGGGCTAAACGAAAATCAGTAACGTTGAACTGCATTTTCCCTTGATAGTCTTTCATGGTGCCGCTGGCTTCATAAATTTCACCGTTTTTCAAAAGGGCTCGCTTTTCATCATTAAATGACCACATTTTGACTTCAATTAAGTCAGTCCCGTCAAAACCGAGCATCGTCGCATAATCGGCATTGGCGCTGGTTTTTCTGATTTGAATATCGGAAAACCGTAAAAAGAGCGTCGCTTTGTCGCCAACTTCCCAATCTTTAATTTTCTTTGTCATTCTTTTCCTCTTTTAGATGACGGTACTTCGGGTCAACATTAGTTATCAAACCCTTATAAAGATCTTTCAGTTCTTTCGACATCATGATTTTTTCGCTGTTTTTTTCAATATAATTCATGTCTTTCAACATTTCCAAGTTTTGACCGACTAAATTGTTGACATCTTGCTCTAATTTCATTTGCAAGGCTCGGCGTTCCAACTCTTTAATTTTCGCATCCTTTTCCTGAAGACGTTTTTCTTGTTCATACATTCGCCGTTCAATTTGGTCAATTTTCAATTCCGTATAACTTTGCATAATCGGTTCGGCTTGTTTGAGTTCTTGAGCAATTCGGGCTTGTTCTTGACCGAAAACCGGTTCAAAGGGGCTTTCAGTTACAGGGGCTTCCGGCCTTTGATAAGGGCTTTGTTTCATCGGTTCAACATGTAAATAAGCTTTAATCGGTTCTGTTTCAAGCATAGCTTGTTCATCACCACTTGGTAATGACGGTAAAATGCCGGTTTCCCGCAGTGAATTAATGGCGTAGATTTTTAAAGTATCATAATCGTTGACTAATTCTTTTTTAAGGACTTTCGTAATCATGCTGTTTTCAATTTGGGTCGCATAATCACCGGCTTGCTGATTCGTCAATTCCATAATATTTTCAGCTTGGAATTTCAATTCCTCCTTGCTTGTAATCGGTAGTAAGGCATAAGCCTTTTTAATTCGTTTTTGTTGGTTGCGAGCTTTACCAAGGCGATAATTCACTAAGTTAGCATCCAAACTAACTTGTAAACCATTATTGTATAACAAAACATTATCATACTTGCTTTTAGGGGTGGCAATCGCTAAGTCCACAACTTGACGCAATGTCGGGGCATCGCTAACCAAATCGGCCCACTCTTCTTTGAATGTGCCTTGGCGCACAAAGGCACATCCCAAGAATATTTCCAAAGGCATGGCTTTAAAGCGTCTGTTAAGGCGTTTTAATTCTTTGCCGATACCAACTAAGTAGCGATGGACGGAAACTTCCACTAAATATTTGAGAGCTTTCTTAAAATATTTGCCGGCAAAGAAGCGTTTTAATTCCGGGATTAAAGCTTTCGTCGGTAATTTCGCTAGTAATTTGGCTCTAGACCGCATTCCGGATAATGTTTTGCGATGAATCTTAAAGCCTAATTCACTAACTAAGCGCAAGGCTTTTAAGATGCGCACCGGGTCTTCACTGAAACGAATGCGCGGATTACCGATGGTCCTAATCCTTTTCCTTTGAATGTCTTCAAAGCCTTTATAAGCATCGGTCAGTTTACCGGCATGGCTCATGGCAATGGCTGTAACGGTGAAATCGCGACAAGCTAATTCATCGTGTAAATCCTTGGAATAATGAATGCGAAGTGGCAAACGGTTGTCACGAAGCTTTTCGGCTTTACGAAAAGTCGAAATAAGGAATTCATAGCCGCTATAAAATAAGCGGACCAGCCCTTCGGCTTCCGGCTCGACTTTCGCAAGCGAAAAAATCCCCTTAACCATATCGGGGGTCGCATTCGTGATGATTTCAACTTCATTAAAGGGAATCTGCATAATCGTATTACAAACGACATCCTCAATAAGATAAGCTTCGCAGCCGTTGTTGATTAATATTTTTAAAACTTCTTTTCCTTTGTTTAAATATTGTTCCATCTTAACTCCAGAGCTCCTTTATTTATCAACTTTAATTCATTATATAATAAAACCCCAAAAATTACTATGTTTTTATTGCATTTTTTATTTTTCCGAAAAAAACCTTTTCATACTCTTGCGTTTTCGTTATAATAGATTTGGTGATACAATGAAAACCATCGAACAAAATGTCATTTGTGAACAAACAATTAATAAAAGTCGCTTTATCTGCCAGTTAATTCCTGTTGCTTCGCTTGCGGAAGCTAAAAGCGCCTTGTCAGCCATTAAAAAAGAGCATCCAACAGCCACGCACCATTGTTATGCCTACATTATCGGTGCCAATCAAAGCCAAGCCAAGTTCTCCGACGACGGCGAACCGAGCAATACGGCTGGAAGCGTCATTTATGGAGTCCTTGGCAAGCATGATTTAAGCAATATTTTGGCCGTAGTGATCAGGTATTATGGCGGCATTAAACTGGGAGCGGGTGGTTTGGTCCGCGCTTACAGTTCCAGTGTCGCTTTAGCCCTCGAAAAAGCGGTCTTTTTGCCCATCATTAATTATGTCATTCTCACACTGACTTTTGCTTATTCCCATCATCATTCAGTGATGAAACTTTTGGAAAATTACGAAATCATCGATAAGGTTTTTGAAAGCGATATTAATCTCTCCGTTCGGGTTCCAAAGGACGATGTTGAGCTTTTAAGCGCTTTGTTATCCGACCAAAGCAAAAACCAAATTATTATTAAGCAAAACGAGCAATAATTTTAAAAACAGCTCTCAAACCGCCTTAAAACCCGCTTAATTTCCTTCACACTACATTTTACCTTTAAAAGCGAATAAATAAAAGTCCTAAGACAAAACGCCAAAACAAAAGAAAATCAGCCAGCACCTAAAAAAAGAAATATTAAGGTGCTTTTTTTATTTATTACTTGTTTTTTACGCTTTATTTATTGGAAAAAGATTGTTTTTTGGGAAAAACGGAAAGGATTTAATTGCTTTATCGGGGTTTTCAGTGTATACTTTACTTATCAAAGGAATAAGAAAAGAGCGTTATTATGTCAGTTTTAGTTTGTGAGAATGTCACAAAATTATATCGAAAACACCCTTCGGTAATCAATTTTAACTATAATTTTCTTGACAACCAAATTTATGCTATTATCGGCAAAAGCGATTCCGGAAAAGAAACTCTACTGAACCTAATTTCCACAAAAGCGAAGCCGAATGAAGGTCAAGTTTTTTTGGATGGTCAATTATTATATAATAATCCGCTCATGGCCAAACGAATTTGCTTTATTTCCAAGAAAATGAGCTTCCCGGGGCATTTATCAATCCGGGAAATCTGCCAATTGATGGCTTCGTTTTACCCAAAATGGGATAACGGTTATGCTTATGAACTGATGCATTTCTTTGAAATCAAACCAAATACTTTATATTATAAACTGTTCCCTAATAAAAAAGAGTTGTTGTTAGGGATTTTAGGCTTGGCCAGCCGTGCTAATATCACGGTTTTTGAAAATCCTTTGGACGATGTTGATGCGAAAGACCGCTATGATTTCTTTAATTTCGTTTATTCCCATCATACTAGATACCCTCGCACTTTAATTTTATCAACCGATTATATCGATGAAATCGAGTCGATTGTCCATAAAGTCTTGTTTTTTGATAAAGGGCGCCTGTTTGAAAACTTTACCACCGAGGAAATCAAAACCAGTTTTAAATATTTAAGTGGAAAAACGGAAGTTTTAAAATCCTTAATAACCGGCATCAAAGTCATCGGGGTTGAAGAACGGGACAATAACCTCACCGTTTGCATTCGCAAAAAACTGACAAAGGATGAAATCCGCAAATACCAAAAGTATTTAATCAAAATATCCGAAGTTCCCATTCAAAAGGTTTTCATCTATTTAATAAATTTACGGGAAATGAAAGGAATATAAAATGATATTTTTAAAGCCTTTCAAATTACATTATTTTTCCTATCGCAAAATTTTCCTAATCGCTTTTGTTTTAGAAGTTTTAGCCGCTTTAGCCATCATCTTCGTCTTTAAAGATGTTAAAGTTTTCTATCCCTTTATCGTTGTTTTTTTGGTGTTTTTACTAATTCTATCTTTTGTCTTCGGTTTTTACGAATATAATCATTTATGTGATCATTATTTTAACTTTAAAACCAACCGCTTAAGCTTCTTTGTGAGCAGCCTGTTGTTTGGAATAATCAATGCTTTGTTTAAAACAATGGCAGCCGGTTTATTGTTTTACGGTTTGTTTAAAACCGAAGAAACCCTAAATAGCGAAACACTTGTTTCTTTTCCTTATTTAAAAGTTACTACTTTTTTATTAATTTTTGCTCTCAATGTCTTTGTCTATTTATTTGCTAGTTTCTTGGCTTTAATCTTAAGAAAAACTCGCTTTGGACGGCCGGGATTCTATGTTCTTACCTTTTTAACCGTCAGCCTTTTCTTTCAAAACATTTATGCCTTCTTACAGGCTAAAACCATTTGGTTGTTTACTTCGCCAATGCTTTGGCAACTATATCTTCCCGTGTTAGCCCTGGCAAGCCTCCTTTTAGCTTTGTTAGTAGCCTGGCAAGCCAGTATCATCGATTTAAAAAAATAATCTTCCCCAACGGGAAGATTGATTTTTTAAAGTCTAGGCAAAAGTTTGTTGCTAATCAACCTTTTTCCGTAGACCTTTTTAAAATAAGGACCGAATATATTCCATTGTCGTTAAAACCGCAAACGCCGCCAAAAAGGCTAATACGATACTTAAAATTCCCATTAAGAATTTAATTTGCCACTGCGAATTGCGCTGAAATAACTGCGAAAAATCAAGTGCCATCAGCGCTCGATAAATAATGGGAATCAATCCCAGAAAAATGAGCAAATAGCCCATGAACAATAATTTTTCAAACATCTACTCAACACTCCTTGCCAGGACATATAATAAATCCGATACTCGGTTGATATATTTAAGCAAAACCGCAGGAATCGTCTTTTTTCTAGCGTAAGTAACTAAAGTGCGCTCCAATCTTCTTGCCACTGTGCGGGCAATATGAATTTGAGCATTGGCAAGCGTTGTTCCCGGCAATAAAAAACCCTGTTGTTTGGGAAGAGTTTGGGAAATTTCATCAACGCTTTTTTCTAAAGCTAAAACATTATCTTCAGTCATCCGACAAGATCCAACCCCTATCAAATCGGCACTGTAAGAAAAAAAACTCGCAGCAAGGTTTTTCAATAAGTCTTGCTTTTTTTCATCAACATAGTGCGTGCATAACATTAAATGCGATTGCAATTCATCAATTGTTCCTAAACATTCGACGAGGGGGTGATTTTTATAAACTCGTTTAGTAATGACGCTGGTGGTCATTTGGTCTCCGGTGCGCGTATAATAATTCATAAGAGCCTCCTAATTAATTATTATTATATCATCGTTTAAAAAGGATTGCAATTTCCATCAAAAAAACCAAGTTATCCTTGGTCTTATTGATGATTATTATGATTGTTGTCAATTTTGTAAGTCTTAATTAAACTCTGAACAAGTTCCTTCATTTTATCATTATCGGTACAATCCAAGTGTTCACGAACTTTCGTCATAAATTCTTCAATCAAACTGATATCTTGCTTGTTTTCAATAAAGATTTTATCGTTGGCGGTTTTAAGATGTTTGGAAACATCCAATAATAATTCTTCATAAAGTTTTTCGCCCGGACGCAAACCGACATATTTGATTTTGATATCTTGTTCCGGAATAAGGCCACATAAGCGAATCATTTTACAAGCTAAATCAACAATTTTAACCGGTTCTCCCATGTCCAAAATAAAGATTTCGCCACCTTTTGCATAAACAGCGGATTGTAAAATGAGGCTGACCGCTTCGGGGATGGTCATAAAGAAACGAGTAATTTCCGGATGAGTGATGGTAATCGGCCCGCCTTCCTCAATTTGTTTTTTAAATAAGGGGACCACGCTCCCATGGCTGCCTAAAACATTCCCAAATCGCACCGCCGCATAATTGGTCTCACTAATGGTATCAAAATATTGGACAATCCGTTCGCAGACGGCTTTTGTCGCCCCCATGACATTAGTCGGGCGCACCGCTTTATCGCTGGAAATGAGAATCATTTTTTGAACATGATATTTGTTGGCAAGCGAAGAAACATTATATGTTCCTAAAATGTTGGTGCGGACAGCTTCGACGGCACTATCTTCCATCAACGGAACATGTTTGTAAGCCGCAGCATGGAAGACTAGTTGTGGTCGATATTTTTCAAAAACACTTTCTAAACGAATATCGTTATAAACACTGCCAATTAAAACAATTAATTCCGTGGCCAGTTTTTCATTGGAAATTCGTTTTTGTAAGCTGATTTGCGTTTCATAGGTTGTATTCTCATAAATATCAAAAAGAATCAATTGTTTGGGATTATACGAAAGAATCTGTTCACTCAATTCCGCCCCAATCGATCCTCCACCACCGGTAACCAAGACCGTTTTTTCGTTAATCAAGTCATGTAAGCCAAGATTGTCGAGTTGAATAACGCCCCGGTTCAATAAGTCTTCAATGCGGACATCAATGATTTTGCGTTTATCATCTTCTTGGTCTTCCAACATTAAGGGCAAGCGTTTAATTTTGACTTGTTTTGTGGAAACAATTTCGATGATTTCCCGCAAACGCGTTTTATCCAAACTGGCAATCGCAATAATAACTTCTTTCACATCGTATTGATCAATTAAATCAGGGATGTTGGTAATCGGTCCGCTGATTTGAACACCCCGCATTTGTTTGTTTAGCTTGCTATCATCATCATCGACAAACAAAACCACTTTGTTGTGCAAATGATTATTTTTTTCAATTTCTTCCAAGGCTATCCGACCGGCTGAACCGGCACCGATGATGATCGTATTGATATATTTGGTTGGTGAACCCAAAATAGCGGCATTAACAAGCCGGCGTCGAATCCGCCGATAAAAGCGCACTCCCGTCATCAATAAGATTTCCAGCGGTGCTGAAAACAAGAAAACATACCATTCAATTTGAACATATTGCGAGATTAACAAGACAAGATAAACAATGAGATTGGATAACGAAGCCGCAAAAACAATCCGCATAAATTCCGTCGCTCCAACATGATCAAATAAGAAATGATAGAGTCGGGTAAAGAAATTAATGAAGATTTTGATGAAAACAATTAAAGTTAAGAGCGAAACTAATTCCCATCCCACGATTTTAAAATCGCGAACGATAAACTCCATCCCCAAATAATAAACAAAAATGATGATGATGATATCAATGATAATTAGGGCGATGGTCTTACAAACATTCGTTGTTAACATATTTTCATACCCTCAAATACTTTCTTTTATATTATACTATGAAAACTTTTTAAAAACAATTAAAAAACTGGCTTTAACCAGTTTTTATTCTATTTTGTTCCGAAAAGGCGATCCCCACAATCACCAAGCCCAGGAATAATATAGCCGTGTTCGTTTAACTTTTGGTCAACAACCGCTACAAAAATGTCCACATCGGGGTGATCGGTTTGAATGCGTTTAATTCCTTCAGGGGCGGCAACAATTCCGACATAGCTGATATTGCTTGCTCCGGTTTTCTTAATTAAATCAATGGCTTTGGAAACACTTCCGCCTGTAGCGAGCATCGGATCAACAATCAAAACGGCCGCATCTTTAATGATGCTCGGAAATTTCGCATAATACTGATGGGGTTCCATGGTCACTTCATCGCGATATAATCCGATATGTCCAACTTTAGCTGTTGGTATGAGGGCCGTAATTCCCTCCATCATGCCTAAACCGGCCCGAAGAATCGGCACAATCACCACTTCTTTCGCAAGAGTATAAGACTCCGCAATTCCGACTGGTGTTTTAATCTTGACCTTGGTTGTCGGTAATTCTCTTGTTACTTCATAAGCCATAAGGGCACCGATTTCCGATACCGTTTGGCGAAAATCTTTGGTTCCGGTGTTTTCATCCCGAATCAATGCTAATTTGTGATGCATTAAGGGGTGGTTAAAAACGACGAGTTTTCCGTTCATTGTTCATTCTCCTTATCATTAATCATGTTGACACGGCGTTCATGTCGTCCCCCTTCAAAACTTTCATTTACAAAGGCTTCAACATAAAGGCTAGCGTCTTCAATGCTTGTGAAACGGGCGCCCATGGTAATAATATTACTGTCATTATGCTGACGAGTTAAATGAGCGCTTTCGAGATTAGTCACCAAAGCTGCCCGAATCCCCTTCCATTTATTCGCATAAATGGACATTCCAATGCCCGTTGTACAGATTAACACCCCGAATGAAGCCGTTTTAGAAACGACATCTTCGCAAACCGCTTTCGCATATTCCGGATAATCGACACGATTAAGATCATAACTGCCACGGTCAAGAACTTCATAATTCTTGGCCCGCAAAATCTTTACAAGCTCCGTTTTTAAAGGGAACCCACCATGGTCACAAGCAATGCTGATAATCATCTTTTCACCTCTAGTTAGGAATTATACTATATTTTTGTTTATTTATCTACCCCAAAAGCAAAAAAAAATCACTTTCGTGATTTTACTTAAAAACATCAATTTGGCCTTGACGAAGAACGCTTATTTTCCCAGCACATACTTTCACAACCGTTGAGGGAATTTGGGAAAAACTCATCGCATCAGTAACTAAATAATCGATATCATTAAAAAACTGGTTTTCAATTTCTCGTAGCGAGTTAAGTTCCGCTTGCTTACTTTCGTTAACCGATGTTGTTGCCAACAACGAAAAACGGTCAACTAAGGCGCGCGCAATGGGACTGTCGGGCATGCGGAAAGCAATCGTTTTTTCTTGATGACACAAAACAATCGTTAAAGCACCCGGCCAATGCTTATTCATTAAGCTTTGGGCTTGTGCATCAATGACAATCCCTAAGTCAGTAATTTGATCGATGGAGGAACACAAATTGACGAGCGGTTTTCCCACATCGCGTTTTTTCATCGCATAGATTTTCTTGATAGCCACTTCATCATTATATAAGGCCCCTACTCCATAGACAGTATCGGTGGGAAAACAAATAATTTTTCCTTGTAAATCATCTTTTGATAATTTCAATAAATCCTTTAAACTTATTTTCTCCATAATTTCGCAACTTCCTTTAAATAATCATCATTCGTAATTAATTTTTCATCACGAAGTTTGATTAAAACTTCCATAATCTTAAAGCGTTCCATTTCCGATAAATCTTGATATTGAGTGCTTAAGCCTAAACTTTGAAGATGGGAAGGAATATCAATTTTGCTTTGCTCATCATCATCTTCCCAAATAAATTGTTCTTCCTTAATTGGTTCAATTAAAGGTGTTTGTACAAAAGTTTCTTCTTCCCCGTTAACTGCTTCAGCGCTGGGGATAACTTCAACTTCAAAAAAACTTTCTCTATTTTCTTTCTCAAAGAAACCTTTTTTGCGCCAATAAAAGATAATGATAACGACTGCGCAAATCATAAAAACCACCAGCAAACCCAAATAAAAGATGGTAAGAGGTGACCAATTAATACTGTTTAGACTGACAAATTTAACGCCTTCATTTAAACCAACATTGTGATTAGGGAGATTTAAAAAGTCGTTCTTCGGCACCACTTCAATATTTTGAAAGCGGTTAAGAGCCTGGAGATGATTATCTTTATCATAAACAAGCAAAGAAAAAGTCGAAGCTTCTTTTAAATTGAGGGCAATAAGCTTAATGTCACCACGATTATCAGTCGGTAAAAGATAGACTTGATTTTGGTAAGCTATTTTTAAAGTAAAAGCTTGCGCTTGCTCGCTAAAAAAGCTAACTCCGTAGCTCATTTTATCATTCACAATTCCATACACCAATTTAATGGCATAATAAGAATTGGCATATTCGTCATAAACTTGGTATTCCGCATAAGCACGATTGACCTCTTCATCAAATGATGCTAAATGGGTTTCGGAAAAGGTCAGGGTTATTAAAGTGGCAAACAAAAGTAAAATTTTCATACATCCTCTATTGGAAACTGATTAAAAGCATCCGTGAACGATTGCTTAAATCTTTGATAATGGCTCTTTTAGCAAAGGGAAAATATTGATTGGCAAGCATCAAAAGTTCTTGGTCATGGTTAATAGGAATTTCGAAAGCTATTAAAAAAGCATCATTTAAATATTTTGGAGCTTGCTTTAAAATGGCCTCATAAAAATAAAGTCCCTTTTGCGAAGCAAACAAAGCTAAATGAGGTTCATAATCCTTAACCAGCGGTTCTAAAGGCAGCGATGGATCAAGGTAGGGGGGATTGGAAACCAAAATATCGATGCGCCCAGTAAACCCGGCAAACAAATCCCCCTGCATAAAAGTAATGGGTAAATTTAGGGTTTGGGCATTCTCTTTCGCAACCGCTAAAGCAGAAGCGGAAAGATCGCTTGCATAAACCAGAGCATGTGGGATGGCTTTTTTTAAGGCTAAGGCTATGGCCCCGCTACCGGTACCGATATCCAAAATTACCGGAGTTGTAAAAGTATTCCTTTTAATAATCAAATCAACTAATTCTTCGGTTTCCGGGCGGGGAATGAGCACATCGGAATTAACTTTTAGTTTAAGCTGATAAAAATAAGTATAACCGATAATATATTGCACAGGTTCGTTTTGGTACAAATAACGAAAGAGGGCTCGTTCCAAAAGCGCAAGCTGATCTTCATTTAATATTTCATTTTGTTGGAGATAAAAATCTGTTTTTGATAAGGATAAAGGTTCACTAATCAACAAGCGAACGGCGGAAGTTTCCTTATTTAAACGCTCAGCAAGATGGCGGTATTTAAACCAAAATTGTCGTAAATTCATCATCTTATTCAAGATAAATCTTGTTGTCAATGTTTAACATACACCAAATTTCATGCGGTGTTGTGTTTAAATATTGCGCTAGTTCACAGTTTGGCAGTTCCCTAGAAGTAATAATAAACTCGGTTTCCGTCGTTACATCTTGATCAACACGCACAAACAAATGATTCATGCAAACAATCCCGATACTTTCATAACGACGCTGTTTGGCTAAAACGACCATTCCTTGTAAACTGCGCCGAAAACCGTTGTAATAGCCAAGCGGTAAAACCGCGACATACATATCTTCAGTGACTTGATAATCTTGATCATAACCGATGGTTTCACCTTTCCTAACAAAATTAACAGCCAAAGGAAAGCAGCCAACTGTCACCGATTGTTTGATATGAGCCTTACGACCATCACCATATAAATCCAAACCCACCCGAACAAAATTGCCGATTTGAGAATATTCATAGGTTGAAGATGCAGCACAATGAATAACGGTATAAGGAAAGGTTTTTAAATAAGGCCGAAAACGCGCTTCTTGGGCTTCACGGTTTTCAGGCGAAGTAAAATGCGTATACAATCCTTCCAATTCCAAACAAGGATTTTGGGCAAGCAAGGTTAATGCTTGCTTATAATCCGCCATCTTGGTAAAACCTAAGCGGTTCATCCCGGTATCAATTTGGACATGGAGTTTAACTTGCCGTTTAAAAATTTTTTTCGATAACTTGAAGGCATCTATTAGGTTATTGACGGAAAAAATAAGATTCGGGTAAGTATTGGCCTCATCATAAAAACTTTCACTAACACTGTTTAAAATCAAAACTCCGGTTTTGATTTGCAAGTTAAGCAATCTTAAGGCTTCTTGTTCATCAACCACAGCTAATATTTTACAACCCTTGCTCTCTAAAAACTTGGGGATCACTTGATCACCCAAGCCATAGCAACGGCTTTTCACAACCGCAATAATATCTTTTTGGGATTTAGCTTTAATGGCATCCCAATTAGCACCGATAGCTTTTAAGTCAATGGTTTGGTAAAGTAAATTATTCACATTAACCTCTTCTATTCTTGTTTCGCAAGAATTCGTTGTTGATCTTCGGTAATCAAAGCCTCAATAATAGGATCTAGGCGTCCTTCCATCACACGATCAAGTTGTTGAATGGTAAAACCGATGCGATGATCCGTAACTCGGTTTTGGGGGAAATTATATGTGCGGATTTTTTCACTGCGGTCGCCGGTGCCGATTTTCGAAAGGCGTTCTTTGCCTTCTTTTTCATGGCGTTCCTGCATAATCTTATCGTATAAACGAGTTTGTAACATTTTTAAAGCCCGGGCTTTATTCTCATGTTGGGACTTTTCATCTTGACAGGAAGCGACTAAACCGGTGGGGATATGGGTGACCCGCACTGCCGATTTCGTCGTATTGACGCTTTGACCACCGGGACCGGACGAACAAAAGATATCAATCCGCACTTCATCAAGATTTAATTCGACATCCACATCATCGGCTTCCGGCATCACTAAAACCGTGGCTGTTGAGGTATGGATGCGACCGCTAGCTTCCGTTTCCGGAACCCGCTGGACACGGTGTGATCCCGACTCATATTTTAAAAAGGAATACACATTGTCACCATGAACCATAAATTCAATTTGGGCAAAACCGCCCATTTCCGATTCAACGGCTTGTAAAACCTCAATCTTCCACCCGCGTTCCAAAGCGTAACGGGAATACATCCGGAATAAATCACCGGCAAAAATATTGGCTTCATCGCCGCCGGCAGCGCCTCTGATTTCCACAATCACATTTTTTTCATCATTGGGGTCTTTCGGAATCAACATAAGTTTTAAATCCTGAACTAATTGTTCTTGCTCAACAAGGGCTTCTTCTTTTTCCAAAGCCGCCATTTCCGCTAATTCAGCATCTTCACTATTACTTAATTCTTTTAAATCAGCAATGGTTTTAGTAATTTCTTGATACCTTAAATAAGTCGAAACGACTTTTTCCAAAGCCCGCATTTGCTTCATTAACTCGGTAACTTTTTTAACATTAGCAACAATGTCGGGGTTTTGCAAATCCTCATTCAGTTTTCGATACTGACTAAGCATCAGTTCTAGTCTTTCAAACAAAATATCACTCCCAATCTTTGACTTCGTCCATCGGGTTAAACATCGAATGGGCGCCCTTGAAAATCAAGAAAATGCTATCCGTAACACCTTGACGGTTTTTCGCAATAATCAACTCCGTTTTCGCATTGCGATACCTTTTCGTAGTATCTTCATCATCCTTCGTCGGTTCACGATGCAAAAACATGACGACATCGGCATCTTGTTCAATACTGCCTGATTCCCGCAAATCCGATAACACCGGACGTTTGTCATCACGGCGTTCAATAAAACGGGACATCTGTGACAAGGCCAAAACCGGAACTTGCAGTTCACGGGCCATCATTTTCAATTGCCGAGAAATTTTCGAAACTTCATCAACGCGGTTGGTGGTATGGCGCTTCGTCGTTAAAAGCTGTAAATAGTCAACAACCACAAAATCCAGTTTATTATCCCTTTTCAGTTTGCGACAGACGGTTACTAATTCTTCAATGTCCGTGGCGCCGGCTTCATCAAGGTAAATGTGGAATTTGTCAATTTTGGTTTTAGCGGCATATAAAGCTGCCATTTCGCTTTCACTTAGTTTCCCGGCCCGAATTTTATTTAAAGTCAAACCGGAATGCGAAGCATAAACCCGCATTAGCAATTGGTCAATCCCCATTTCCAAGGAAAAAAAGGCGACATGGGCATCCATTGATTCACACATATTGGTAGCGAAATTAAGGGCAAGCGCACTTTTACCAATCCCGGGACGAGCCGCCAAAATCGTTAATTCGCCCTTTTGAAAACCAAAGGTTAAGCGGTTTAAAGCTTTAAAGCCGGTATCCAGTCCGGTTAAGCCCTCGGTGTTCTTCATTTTGTTAGCTTCAACAATTTCTAAAACTTTATCCGTGGCCCGGTCAATACGAATTAAATCGACGGTTTTCCGCTTATTGATAACTTCAATAAAGTCTTTTTCCGCTTCCGCAATCAATTCCGCAAACGGTTGTTTATGGTCCAAAATCCGGTTGGCAATTTCCTGCATTTTTTTCAGTAATTCCCGCTCCACCGATTTTTCTTTAATAACTTCAATATAAGCGGCAATATTGACAATCGAGGGAATATTGTCAATCAGTTCAAATAAATACTGAGTGCCTCCGGTTGCTTCATATAGATTTTGTTTTTTTAACTGATCGGCGACGGATGCAACATCCACCACCCGTTTTGCTTTATCCAGTTCAATGATGGCATTCATAATATTGGCATTTTGCGGGTAATAAAAATCACGATAGTCCAAACGACTAACGACTTCCGGGGCATATGTGTTTTCAATTAAAACGGAGCCGAGGACATAATTCTCCGCTTCCCGACTGCTCGGGATTTGTCTTTGCTCATTCATTATTTTTTCTCCACAACATATAAAGTGATTTCGGCCGTAACTTCTTTGTGCAATTGAATGGGAATTTTAAAAGTACCTAATTGATCGATATCTTTATCATAAATCATTTTTCGTTTATCCAAAGAAATCCCGTTTTGTAGTTTATATTCATCAATAATGTGTTTGCCACTGACACTGCCAAACAGTTTCCCTTCTTTGCCGACACGGACAGCAACCGTCACCGGAGTTTTGTCGATGATGACTTTGAGGGCTTTCATTTCCGCAAGCAAGCGCTCCTGCTCTTCTTTTTCTTGGGCATTGCGTTTTTCTAACTGTTTGATATTATCAACAGTTGCCATGATGGCTTGTTCACTCCTGATTAAAAAGTTAGCATGACCGGCGGGAATATCGATGATATCGCCTTCCTTGCCTTTACCTTTAACATCCTTGGTTAAAATAATTTTCATGGTTTGCTGACCCCCTTCGTCAATCCGTTTTAATTTTTCAATAAGTGCTTCTTTCACCAGTTCAATGGTGGTGTTTTTAAATTGGGCGGCCGCATTATTATAATGCCCACCGCCACCAAGTTGTTCCATGATGACTTGCACATTCATTTCATCAAGACTGCGAGCACTGATGGCAATTTCGTTTTCATCGATTTTGCCAATGCAGAAGGCCGCTTTAATATTATTGACGGAAATAATCGTATCGGCAATTTTCGCAATCCCGCTCCGCGGATAAATATTATCGCCGGCAATAGCAATCCCGTACTTCCCGTCAATGATTTCTAATTTGTTTAAAGCGGCTACCCGTTCCACATATTCTTGTAAATTCTCACGCAAATAGCGCTGAACCTTCGGCATTTCCGCCCCAAACTTTTGCAAGATGGCTAAGGTGTTAAAGGTTCGATACGACACACGGTACATGAGATTGTTGGTATCAACAATGACACCCATGAGCATCCATGTCGCTTCAATATTGGAAATTTCAACTTCCGCATCCACAAACTCCAGCATTTCCACAACCAATTCAACGGTCGATGAGGCTGATGTTTGCGTATATAAATAATCATAATTGGTAATGGCGAAATTATTGCGCCGATGGTGATCAATAATGGCCAGTTTTTTAGCCTGTTTATAAAGCTTTTCATCAAGCAAAAGGTTTTCGTACTGCACATCGGTAATGACCAATAAAGTCTCACCGGTCATCCAAAACATAGCATCTTTCGGATGAATGAAATAATCTAAAACATTAACATGTTCCGTTTTAATTTCTTCATAAACATTCTTGATGGTCGGATCAATTTTTTCAGGATCAAAAACAATTTTAACCGGTTTATTTAAAGCGAGGACGATTTTGTAAACTGCTAAACTGGACCCGAAAGCATCGGCATCCGAATTATCATGCGTCATAATTAAAACGCGCGCCGCTTCATTGACAATATCCACAAACTGTTCGGTTTTTACCCGGACATGCACGGGAGAACGATTTTCAATTGTGGTTGTGCGGGCCCCATAATAAGAAATAACTCCATCTTGATAGACAACAGCTTGGTCGCCACCGCGGTTTAAAGCTAATTCCAATTGGGCATAAGCGATTTCAAAGAGCTTTTGCGAGACAATATCCGCCGAAGCAATGCCGATGGAAGCGGTAATCCGTAAATCTTCTTTTAGGAAATAACTCTTGATTTCTTCCAATATTTTAAATTTATCTTCAATAATTTGGTGAAGCTGCCGATTATCCATAATGAGTAGATATTGTTCTTCGCTATAACCACGCAAATAAATATCATATTTTTCAACCCAATGGCTTAACAAACCGATGATGTTACTCATTTGGCGGGCTTTTTCCTGTGCATCAAGAACGGCTAAAGCAGGACTTAGATTATCGAGATTGATAATACCTAAAGCCAGAGTCCGAGCACGATATTTTTGTTCGAGCATTTTGATATCGGTGTGATCGACAAAATAAAGGATGTTGTCCTCCGTAAGGACGCTGACACCAAAGATTTTCCCGTACAGTGTAATCTCAAATTCCGTAAATCTTTTCATGTTCGCATATAATTCTTGGCTAATGAGTTCAATTTTGCGATCAACAAGTGGACTTAAAAAAATCTTTTTGGCATAATTATTCGCCCATTCA
Organism: Tenericutes bacterium ADurb.BinA124; assembly: GCA_002068415.1. GTDB lineage: Bacteria > Bacillota_I > Bacilli_A > ML615J-28 > CAG-698 > UBA2253. Next base: position 25,608 of record MVZM01000002.1, on the reverse strand, counting down.
ATAACTTTATCGTCATTAAAAACGATTATGCCCAGCGGCATTTCGTTAAAGGAGTTTTCACCGGCCCGTTTCACTCGATAGGAAATGGAATTCCACTGCTTTAAACGATTTTCCATCCAATCCAGCTTTTTAATGGTTTTGTTCTGAGCAAAAAACACAAGGAGATAGGTTAAAGAAGCGCCAAAGACAAAAATACCGGCATGGAAAAAATATCCGCATGACTCGCGATTAAAAGCACAGTAGACAATCACCGCTAGGGATGCGAAAAGTAAAAAAATAAATAATTTTCGCAATTTAAAAGAGTTTTTCATATTATATCACCCTTATATACTAATAATTATATCATAGTCAATGTAAAAAATAAAATACTATCTTCCAAAATAAAAAACCATAGGTTGACTATGGTTTTACGAAACTACTCTCTTACAAATGGTAATAAAGCCATATGACGAGCCCGTTTAATAGCAACGGCTAGTTTTCTTTGGTAAATTGCTTTGGTTCCGGTAACCCGACGGGGAAGAATTTTCCCACGATCGGAAACGAATCTTTTTAATAATTCGTAATCAGTCCAATCAATTTTTTCAACTTTATTATCAGTAAAATAGCAGGTTTTTTTACGTTTCATACGATAGTTTGCCATTTTTATCCTCCTAATTAAAATGGGAGATCATCATTGGAGACATCAAAACTGCTCTTTAAGTCTTCAAATGGATCTTTTGGTTCTTCCTGAGTTTTATTGGCTTGAGGGATTTCATACTGGTTGATATCACTAAACCCGCTTGTATCCTGACGAGCTTGTTTTGACTCAAGAAAATGAATCGCATCACAGATGACTTCGGTCACATAGCGCCGTACACCGTTGGCATCATCAAAATTACGCGTTTGAATTTGGCCCTCAACACCGATTAAACTACCCTTGCGCATGTAGCGAGCCAAGTTTTCCGCTTGTTGTCGCCACACCACGCAATTAATAAAATCAGCTTGTTTTTCACCACTTCTACTTTGGTAAGTGCGGTTAACAGCAATAGTAAATTGCACAACCGCAATATCGTTATTGGTTCTTCTTAATTCGGGATCCTTGGTCAAACGACCAACTAAAATAACTTTGTTCATAGCAACTCCTATTCAGCCACAATAATGTGACGAAGTAGATCTTCACGAATATTGCAAACACGGTTATACTCAGCCACGGCTTGTGGTGTTGCTTCCACAACAAACACAACATAGTAGCCTTTCTTAAAGTCTTCAATTTCGTAAGCTAATTCTTTCATTCCCCATTCATTAACTTCTAAAATGCGACTTTCGTTGTCTTCAAACAGTTTCGCAAAATCAGCGATGACTTGTTTGTAAGCTTCTTCAGCTAATGTTGGGCGGATAATGAACATACCTTTGTATTGTTTCATTTTGGCACCTCCTTTTGGTCTAATGGCTTTTTCATTACGAAAAAGCAAGGATGAGCTTGCTGCTCACTTTGTATATTATACTATTTTTTAAAGTAAAGTCAAGAAATTTCCCTTTTTAAAACCCTAAAAATTCACATAAATAATAAATAATAGTTTTATTTTTCTTTTAATGATATAATGAAGACACAAGCAGGAAAAAAGTCCAACAAGGAGAATAATGATGAATTATCTGGCTTTTGATATCGGTGGTACTTACACCAAATTTGCAGTCATCAACCATAATTATCAAATCATTGAACAGGGTGAATACCCTACTTTAGCCATGCTTGGAAAAAAACAAATTTTAAAAACAAGCATTAATAAAATTAAAGAGCTGAAAGACAGCCACCAAATCCAGGGTGTTGCTATCAGTAGTCCCGGTATCATCGACTACCAAAACGGCATTGTTTCCTACGCTAACCAACTCATGCCTAATTATGCCGGCACCAATTTTGCAGTGGAAATAACTCAAGCTACTGACTTACGAACCACAGTAGAAAACGATGTCAACTGTTTTGCCCTGTCCGAAACCTTAAACGGCAACGATAATTTTATCATGATTACCATTGGCACCGGCATCGGTGGAGCCATTGTCTTCAACAATCGCATCTTCCACGGTATTAACAATAGTGCCGGCGAATTCGGGCAAATGGTTATCGATAACCAAAAATGGGAAGATCTCGCCTCCGTCAAGAGTTTGTTGGAAAAAGCTCGTCTCTTTAGTCTTCAAGTTAAAAACGGCGAAGAATTATTTAATTTATACGATTTGAAAAACATCGTCGCCATGAATTTGATTGCAGAGTTTTATAATAATCTGGCGAAAGGGATTTGTAATTTAGCCTATCTTTTCAACCCTTCTAAAATCATTTTGGGAGGGGGCATAACAAAACGAAAAGAAGCCTTTTTAAATGAGTTAAATGTCGCCGTTAATCGCATTGTTGATCCCAATTATTGGGGTTCCACCGTCTTAAGCATCGGTCGCTTTATGAATGATGGCGGTTTAATTGGGGCCTTGGTCCATCACCTTAATCAAAGAGAAACAGTCCAAAACTAAAAAAGCGTTAACCAACGCTTTTTTTATGACTTTTTCAAAGCCACTTTTTTAATAATCTGGCCTTGCTTGACTAATTGTTTTTGTACTAAACGATAATCCAAGTCCTTCGGAGTCAAGCCCCTTTGCACACAAAGAGCTGCCAACACTCCGGCTGCTTCACCTAAAGCCATAACTGAGGGCGTAACCCGTAAGGAAGCATTGGCTTCATGAGTTGCGCTGACACAACGGCCGGTAACCACTAAATTGTTTTTACCTTTCGGAATTAAAACCCGAAGCGGAATCTCATAGCATTTATCTTCACTTTGTTCAAACAACTCCAATTGTTCACTGTGCGGTGAATGAATATCAATCGGAAAAGCTGATAAACAGATAGAATCATCAAATTCACGACGATTTAAAATATCCTCAACCTGCATAATGTATTCACCGATAACATGCCTAGTTTCTCGAACACCAATTCGGTAGGGTGTTCTTACAATCATGCTGTTTTCAAAACCGGGAATATACTTCTTAAGAAAAGCAAAGGCTTTTTTAATCTGTAAACGTCCTTCCATTTCCGCTTTGGTCAGTTCAAAGGCATCAATGCCGGATAATTGCTGCACCCGGGTCATATTAATTGATACTTGCTTAGCTTGGACATCTTGAAACAATAAAACGCGGTCGCGAATTAAATCAAACTCCCCGGCATCTTTCGCTTCCTGAACTTTCTTAAAAAACCCAGCAATAGCCAAGTAATGATAATCATAATCATCTTTCATAATGACATCATCGGCATTGGCTTTTAAGAAGGCTTTTAAGCGGGGAAGATCAACATTGTTAACCGAAAAAAGCATGGACATCGGTTGTGCTAAATGGTCGCTTTGTCGTCCGAAAACGGTCTCGCATCCCATAAGGGCACAAACATCACCATCCCCGGTTGCATCAATGACGATGGTTCCGTATAAGTCTAAGAACCCGCTTTTAGTGGCGACCTTAACCCCTAAAATCGTATTTTGTTCAGAAATAACATCGCACACAAAGGCATGAAGCAACAAATCAATACCTTCCTCACGTATGTAATCAAAAAAGACTTCTTTAATGCCTTCCACATCCACGGGCGTGATGGAATCCGCAAAACCAAGCGGATCAGGAAGATGACCAAAACTATAGCCTTTGGCTTGCAGGCGTTTTACAATCTCTTCACCAATCCCTTTAATAATCTGGTCTTGGTGATTATGAAAAGTCATCCAGGGCCCAACCAAGGATAAAACACTGTTCCCCCCGAGTAAGCCCGATGTCTCCACAAGCAAAACTTGGGCATGATTCCTTTTGGCACTAATGGCCGCTACAATTCCGCTGGGTCCTGCCCCGCATACAATTACATCATATTTCATCTTATTCCTCAATTATTATTTCGGCTTCAAACGTTCTATGCCATGGAAGAGTAATCCGATAATTGGTAATTCCCAGCCAATCATCGTATTGTTGCATAAGCATCCGGATTTCGGACAATACTTCATCGCTGTTTACTCCTAAATGATAAACATTATAGCCTTTTTTTAGATATTTTTCATTAACCGTCCGGCGAACAATATACTGATATAAACAGTCATCTAAAAAGCGTTCGTTACGAAACTTAAAGTTGTTTTTTTGCGGATTGGCGATTTTCGCCGCTATTTCACACAAAGCCGACCCCATGGCATTAGAAGCGGTATTCCAAGCGGAATAAACTTGCAATTTCTTAAGGTCAATATCTAAGAGCAAATCCCATGATCCGCCATTAGGGAACAACAAATCAACCAGCGCCACTGGCCGGTGGGAATGTAAAAACTGATTTAATTCTTTGATGTAGCAATGATATTGATTATCTTTCGTCGGTAAAATCGGAATTGTGGAATTCGTGTCCAAATTGATATTTCTTGCCTCCGCATAGATGGACAAAATAAAGTCCGCTTGTTCCCAAGAATCAGTGGTCTTAAAGCCCATGGTTTCCAACATCTGCTTAAGATTTTCTGAAAACAATTGATCTTCAAACAGCATAACTTTCGCAAGAACATCGGGATGAGGCAAATGAACAAATAAGCTAGGGCTTATTTTTTTTATTTCTAAAATAATCTTCCCGAGCAACACTACGCCACCTTCATCCGTACCGTTATAAAATTTAACCCGCTTTTCTAATTGTTGGTGCTTAATCATCCTTTGTAAGACTTCTTGCTCGATTTTTTGCACACCGTAGGGCATGGAATCTTCCTGAAGTAAGAGCAAATAATCAACAATTTGTTGGTTAACTAAATCCAAGAAAAACTTATTCAGTTCATGTTTAACTTGCCGAGCTTTGGTGTAAGTCGCAATCATGTCGGCGGGAATTTCTTGAAGCAATTCCTGTAATTTTGCTTTTTCTTTTTCATCATTAAAGAAATAAGTTCTTCCCAGCAAACGAGAATATTCATTCATTTTCCCCCAATACTTTTCCGTTTCTTTGTTTAAGGCCGTAATGCTCGTTCGCATAATCGTATCAAACACATATATTTTTAAATGGGGGAATCTTTTTTTATATTCCGAGAATACCTCCAAGCGGTCCATAACCGCGAAAGCATCAATTTGGCCCAGCCTGGCTTGCACCAAACCGCCACTGCAAAGTCCGTCCGCAGCAACAATTAAATAATCCGTATCAGTGATTTCGTCATCCAGCCAGGCTAACATTTGGTCAAAATTAGCTCCCACCAATAAATCACCGCAGAGGGCCCGCGGATACATCGTCAACTCATAACCGGCCATTTTAGCTAAATCGTTTAGCCAAACAGTATTACAAGGACGACTATCTAAAGGAATAACCGTTATTTTCACAGCTTATCAATCTCGCTTCGAAAAGCCTTTAAAGTTGCTTTAATGCTTTCTTTATTTTTACCCATTGCAATGGCGCCCACCATGACAGCTTTCACTCCCGTTTTATATAAGGCAATAACATCGGAAGGATAAATAAGCTTTTGCGTCGGCACAACCGTCGGTTTATTAGATAAATGGGCAATAAATTCATATTTAGCTAATTCGCGCGCGGACAAGCGTTCCCCGTAATTTTCAGGTGCAACAATCGACAACTCCAAAATATCCGCTACAAACGAATTGGCAATAATACGCATTTCTTCAAAGCTGTAACTGAAATTAAGGGCCAAAAAATTGGTAATGTCATCACGCATCACTAAGGTTGGGGGCGTATGATGACCATAGAGAGAAATGAAATCAAAACCCATTCTCACAATCTCATCCACCACCGCTTCCGCTGCAAATCCTTGTTCACCCGCCACAATCCCAACCGGAACCGGGGAATCGGCTAAAATGCTTTTAAAAACGGCTTTATTTTCTTCCAAAGAGCCAAAATGGTTTTGGCTGGCTCGATGTAAAGAAACATTGATATGAACTTTAATGGCGTCAACACCAGCTTCCCAAGCTATTTTCGCAAGCTCATAACTATTTTCCGGAAGACTGGCAATGAGGCACATTTTTTTAGTATTCAGTCTAGTTAATAATTGGTGCATATTCTCCTCTTTTGATTTGGCCGATAATTGGTTCTAAATTGTCAGCGATTTTCATAAATCCCAAATCATTGGGGTGAATGCTGTCAATTGTATATTCGTGGTATTGGTCACCTAATAAGGTGGAGCCGTCAATATACCAAAGATTAAGATCCCCTTGCTTGCGTAAGCGTTTAACGAGGTTTTCTTGAAATAAGCGAATACATTCCCGCATTGCTCCTTTTTCCGGATGGATGTCATCAAACAAGTACTTGATTCTCGATAACACGGCAATCGGGGTAAGCGGATGCGTGGTCCGTAATTCTTTAATAAAAGCTTCCAGCGTTTGGGCCATTTTGCCGTTTGTTCCGGCATTTGCTTCATAATCAATGATAAAAAGTGAAACATTGTCAATCGTTTTAAAAATGCTTGCCAAGGCGATTTCCCCAAAAGCATTTTCGGAAAACCCGAAATTTAAAAATTCTTGGTTTAAGCGGCGACTTAAAAAATTGGTGAAGGAAAGACCCGGACGGCTGGCACAGCCACCTTGAGTAATGGAAGTTCCATAAATAACAATCCGACCCGGTTGTAAAGGCTCGGGTTTTTTAATTTTACTTCCCGTTTTTAAACCGATTTCTAAATGTTCAATCCCCCCATACAAAGGAAAATTGATGACCAAAAGCTTAAATCCCGGTTCATTTTCAAAGACCATCGCTTCATATCCTTGCCGATGCGAATCAAAATAAGCGGTGTTATAAAAACGCAAATCCGTATAATTTTTCCCGGCATAGCAATCAAAACCGCCACAAGCCACCGCCGTCATCCCGGCCATTTGGGCTTGCCCTTTCGTCTTGGCACGGATATAAAGACAATCCGAATTGGTATAAAAGTGCAGTTGCCCGCCGGAAGTTTTTTCCGCTAAATCATTAATGCCCGGACAAGCTTGTTTAATGCTTTCCTTTGAAGCCAAAGGTAAGCGACGATAAACTTGGTCATCTTTCAACCAATTAAATCCATAAAGGCTCATCGCTGCTTCGTTAAGGGGATTAAACCATGTTAATGAACTCATTTCATACATTAGTGATTATTTTCCGCCCGTGAAAAGTTGTGCTTAAAACGGAAATGTTCTGCATGGAAATAACAGCGTGTGTAAACAAACGCCCGACCGTTATCCAAATAAGTCACACTACTCATATACAAGGACGGTTCTCCTTCCTTTTGATGCAATAAATCAGCCACATTCTTGGTTAGACCGCGGGCTTCAATGGCCCGAACACAGTTTCTTATTTTCCAATTCAATTCATTTTGTACATAATCATAGAAGGAATCAATGAATTTATCCGGAGTAATATTGTCATACATATTAACCGGTAAATATACTCGTTCATATGCCAGCGGAATGTTTTGTGCATGACGCAAACGCTCCACATAATAAATCGGGGCCCCGATTTTTAACTGGAGACGCATGGCAATGATTTCATCAGCCGTTCGTTTTTCAAACTTCAGCACCGTGGTCGTAATCGGTGCATCAATGCCTTTCATTTCATTGGTAAAGCTGAAGAACGGTTTTTCTTCCCGATCCACTTCTTTTTTATTGAAGGTAACAAAGGTCCCCCGCCCTTTATGACGATAAATGTAACCGTCAACCAACAAGTTGTTAATGGCTTGGCGGACGGTCATGCGCGTTACTTGGTATTTACTGGCCAGTTCCGTTTCGCTCGGTACTAAATCTCCTTGTTTAAGACGGCCATCAAGAATGGCCACTCGTAAATCCTTTTCAATTTTTTGGTAAATGGGGACATTGTTCATCTTATCCGACCTCCGTTTCGTATTGATAAATAATATATTCTTGACTAATATGCGAAAACCCGCACCCTTGATAAAAGGACACCAAACCCGTCCAATCGACGATTACTTCCGAGCACCCCATTTGAAAAAGATGATTGAGAGCCCATTGAACGATTTGTTTTCCTAAACCGCGGCCACGGTAGAAAGGAATAATCCCTAAAGGACCGATTCCTCCCAAATGTTGATATTTTTGATGTAAATTCATGCTGTTGGCTAATTGCTTAAATGATTCATGGCTGAGGCGCAGAAACCCGATAACTTGGCCTTGGTCTTGCATCATTATCAGTTCCTCCCATTGGGCATCGCGAACATCCAGCCACCATCGCTTGGAAAAATGTTGCTTAATCATCGCTAAGACCGCTTGTTTTTCCGCTTCACTGGCAACAATTCTTATCATCTTGGAATGAATTGTTTGGGGTTTGTTAACACAAATCAAGTTCATATTTTTATAAACTTCCGTAAAATGCCGTTTTTGGAAAAAAGCATGGACATCCGGATTATGGTTGATAAAAACCCCGGAAAACAAGCATGACGGATCACTACCGGTTATGACTTTCCTAAACCCGTGCTTTTTTGCATAAGCGATGGCAAAATTAAGCAGTTGCCCGCCCACGCCTTGGTGGCGCTTTGTTGGTAATACATATAACAAGGAAAGATAGAGATGCTTGGGAAAATCATCTCTTAAATAATATTTAAGAATCAAAACACCGACAACTTCCCCTTTTAATTCGTATGTGAAAACATCGCCTTGGTAGTTGGGATTGGCCTGGATAACTTTTTCATTCCCCAAACGCTGGGAAAGGGGAAAAGAGTTATGAAACTCTTCGTTCCAATGCTTTAACAACCATGCCCAAACTGATGAAGCCAAAACCGGTTTAATCATGGTTTAGACCGCCAGTTCGTAATCTTCTTTCTTAGGCAAAATGGCTTTGGTATTATATAATTTCCCGGTGCCGTTACGGGGGTTAATCGTTACTTCTTCACCGCCTAAAGTGCGGTCGACATTATTATAAGTAATAATAAAGGCATTGGAGAAATTCCCGTTAACATTACTGCCTAAAGGACAACGCATGTGCGCACTGCGATTTTCCGTCATCGGTACTTTATAAATCACCTCGTTGATTTTTCGGTATAAATACACTTCGTGCCAAATCGCATTTTCAACTTTCGCATTCGTCGTCAATGTCGGTTTGCCTTCATTGGCTACTTGGTCAATGGCGTTAACGCGCTTAAATTCCGTCTTCACAGCTCCCATACCTTCCGAAGGAAACATCGGCGTTATGAAAATCCGGTTGAAGTTTTCACCAAGATTATAAGCGTCGCGAGCATGAATAAACTTCGTGTTTTTCGTTAATTCCAACAGTTCAATGCGCATTTGTAAATATCCCCGCTTAGGGCAAAAAACACTCATGCGAATTTTATCACCGGGATAATAATAATATTCATAATCCCTTACATCGGCATTACGGTAACAATTGTTGTTCGGACATTCTTCTTTCCGCGTAATGTAACGCCAAAACGGACGAAAAGCAATGCCGCTATGCGAAAGCGTTGAGGAAAGAGGGTTTTCATAAGCAATCGACCATCCTATACCAACATCGCTTTCATAATTGGCATGCCCACCCAAATAAAGTGAGCTGTTATCGAGATAATAACTTAGTTTCGTATCATCGAAGCGCTGCGAATCGGGCGTAAATTCCGGGATGGTCACCACTGCTTCAATTCCCAGCCAATAATCCTCGCTGGAAACGACTTTCCGATAAACCGCCCCTGCAAAACAATTCGGAGTCGCCGGATCAAGGGCTTCACCAGCAATTGGCTCCGTCCAAACGCTTGCGAAATGCCAAGTGTTAACCGGTGAAGTGGCGGGATCAAGAAGGACAATAAAAGTAAACTGCTCCGTCCGACTGGCATAGCCGTAACTTAAGTTGAGGGTCATCGTCACTTCAACATCTTCGCTGGTCGGATGAATCGTCCCATCCGCTTCCAAAACGGCTTCATTGCTGGAAGTCCAAACGGCTGTGGCCGTTTTATTGTCCAGGGTAAAGGAAGTCGGAAAGGTAGTGTTTTCCGATAATTCGCGATTTTCAAAAACAACTTGATTATTAAAAATAGCATAGAGAATTAAGAAGTCTTCACTGCCCTTAACGACAATATCAAAATGTTTGGTAACAGAAGCGTCTTCAAGGCTTAATTTTAAAATCAGCGTCGCCATTTGGTCACTAACGGTCGGCGTAATAACACCTGTTTGGGAAATGACTCTCGAAGCCGTTGTTTGCCAAGTGGCTTGGGCAGTAATGCCCGCTAAGCTGTAAGAAGTTTTTAAATCGAGATTTCCCGTTACTTCCGAAGGAATACTAATCGTGTCTAATATATCCTGTAAGTGGCTTTCTCTTCCTTTCACAAGCACAGCAAACTGACGCGTCACCCGGGCATCGGGAAGTGCTAACTGCAAAGTTAAAACCACCGCTTCGTCTTTTAACCCCATCGTCACCACTCCGGTATCACTTAAAATTTCGGGCCGGGAAGAAGTCCAAGTAGCCGTCGCTGTAAGTTTTTGGTTGGAATAAGTGGCTGGAAGTTCTAAATCCCCCACTAGTTCCGAAGGCAGCGACACGGTTTTTAAAAGTTCTTCTAAAGCTTGTTCTTGCTTGTTTCCACAAGCCACCAGCCCGAAACTTAATAACATCAATAATAACAATATTATTTTTTTCATCATCATTCCTTCCTTCACTCTCAACAATTTGCCTCCCTTGATGAAAGCAAAGGCAACAAATTATTTATAGTGGTCGGCCGTTAAGCCTAAATTAACATAGGTATCCAAAAACTCCTGGTGAATGCGGGCCACTAAGTCAATCATCTCATCGCGGATGGAACCGCTGATAATGGCTTGTTGGAGTTCCAGCATAAATGATTTCGTCGCATCTTGACTTCTTGCCCAGTACAAACTATAAAAATAATCCGGATAACCTTTAAACATAATATCTTTATGGGCTTCAATGGAAACATAATCGTTAGCATCGCTATAATAAAGTTCCAAAGTATTAAAAACCCATTCGTCAACAATTTCGTTTGTGGAAACATAACCGGTTTTCGGATCGATATCCGGGAAGTATTGCAAATCGGCCCAAATTCTAAAAATAGATTCTTCATGGAAAGCAATGTTTTCATAACCGGGAGGAACCAGTTCCAAGGAATAGGAAGACGAAACTAAATAACTGGTTTTACCGTAAACTTCATTGATGTAATAATTGCTTAAATCACTCTTAACATTCGGTCCCACCGGATACGGAACAAAGCCCATCCGGAAAGTATAGCCCAACCATTTGGTCGCATCATATAACCAATAAGGTTCGCCATTATGGAAAGCGATGTTCCCACCCTTAAATTGCGGGCAAGTGGCATTCGATAAAGCGGCGCTTTCAAATTCCCACATTCCCGGAATGCTGATTAAGCTATTTAAATATGTTAATGTATCAATTCCCGCTTGCGTCGCTAATTCCGATTTCAAATCCGAAGAAACTACATGGGTCCCGTTAGCCCCGAGCATAAAATAAGCCCAGTTGTAAGGACGTCCGCCAATAACAGCTGCCCCTTCAACATTAAGTCCAGCGATCCCCGGTAACAGTTGATTGCAAATGTTTTTGAAAGCATTCCAATCCCACTCACCAGCCATCCATAAGTCGCTCGGCAAAGTTCCTTTACCTTCACCCAAATAAGTTTCTAATAAATCAATGTTGTAGAAAATGCCTTGACCAACTAAAGGATAAGCATCATCATAGGCATATTGTTTACCTAAGACGGTGCCGAAAGCCGCTTTTTCCGGCCAATATCCTTGATTCCCGTATTTTTCAATTAAAGCATCGAGCGGTAAAACGGCCCCACCTTCCGCCAGAACGGCAATGGAATAGGACGGCATTTCATAAATATGGGCTTGCGGGGTATTATTAACCGAGTTGGTGGTAATGAAGCGTTCCCGACCACCACCCCATACAGCATCGGCGGGATAGGTCTTATAAACCACTTTCACATTATATTTTTTCTCAACCTCCGCAATTAAGGCGACTTTTTCCTTTTTCCAATTACCAACATAAGCTTCACTACGTGGGTCGGTAGTAGAGGCTTTATTAACCATGATAATGAAATCTTGGCCCATCATATTGGGAACCGATGGTTCAACAATCGGTTGGTCTTCTTCCGTCACCGTAATATTAACGGTCGCTTTAATATTGGGGTATTTACTTAGCGAAACCGTGATTACCGCACTGCCTTTTGCTACCCCCCTTACTAAGCCCGTATCGGAAACTGTGGCAACAGCGGTATTGCTAGAAGCATATGCGACTGTCAAGGCCTCCTTAGTATTGGCAACCGTAGCGACAATTTGGTGGGCCGCTCCTTTTTTGACCGAAACGGAACTGACATCAACGCTGATGCTTGCCGTCGGATCGTCAACAACCGGGTCGGGTTTTTTACATGCGGTCAGCACCAAGCCCAAACATAAAATTAAAATCATAAAAAGTGTGTTTTTGGTTTTCATTTTTTTTCCTTTCTGTTAACCAACAATCCCGGATCTCTCAATTCCGGTCACAAATAATTTTTGAACAAAGAAATACATTACTAACAAGGGAATCATAACTAAAATCCCACTGGTGTTTAAAATCATCGATGAGAATAAGGGGTTATTAGTAATCTCCTGTCCCATTAAACCCCAAATACCGGCATCGGTTAAGGCTTGTTGCAAGCCATACAAAACACTAACTTGCTGGGTCGTCAATGTCATAAAATCGATATTGCTGCGAGAGATAAAGAGGGTTGTGAAATAATAATCATTCCATTGCCAAACAAAGGCCAGCAAAGCAACGGTAATAATCGCCCCTCGAGCATTTGGAAGCATAATCCGATAAAAGACTTGAAAGACATTGGCCCCATCAACATAGGCCGCTTCTTCTAATTCCGTTGGAATGCCCCGATAAAATTGGCGGAAGAGATAAATGAAGATCCCTGATTTGATGCCCATGCCTAGACCGGCCATCAAAAAGATGGTAATCGGTTTGCCAATTAAGCCCATTTTCGTAACACTCCTTAAAATCGGTAAGGAAATCACGGTTTGGGGAACAATAATGGTGAATAAAGCTAAACCGAATAAGAGTTTACTCCCTTTGAAGGGTAGTCTTGCGAAGGCATATCCGGCTAAAGAAGTCGACACTAATTGTAAGATGGTAACGCCGAAAGCCAAAATAAACGAATTTTTTAAGGCTTTCCAATAACGAAGAGCAATCAGCGAAACTTCAAAATTTTTCAGGGAAAATTCCCCCGGAATCCATAGCACTGTCGGATTATTAACATCCGTGGGCGCTCGAAAAGCGATTGCTAGCTGTAAAAGCAAAGGATAAAGAATCACAAAGCATAAACCAATAACTAGTATATACTTAAAAACCGTAATAATAAAGTCAATTAGGCGATTTTTTAAAACTTGGCGTTTGGTGGCGCTTTGTAATTGCTCCTTTACTTGCATTTGCCAGTTTTTTAGTTTTAAGATGGTTCTTTCTTTCCAAGTTTTTTTCACATTACTTGTCATAATAGAACACCTGCTTTCTTAAAGCTAAAAACATCAAGGCAATAATGAGCGCATTCGCTAAAAAGTAAATAACGGAAATGGCGGAATAAAGCCCCGGTTGATTGACCGACATCGTCGTTCCTTGGGAATTGACCGTCATGAAACGGATTATTTCCGAAGTCGCAAAACTGTCAACAATCGTATAAACAGCTGCCGTTAAGACCATCGGAGAAATCATCGGAATCGTTATTTTCCAAAACATTTCGTATTTTGTGGCTCCCTCAACCTTTGCTGCTTCATATAAATGAACGGGGATGGACTGAAGAGCCGCAATAAAAATTAAAATTTGAATGCCCGACATATTGACGATTGTGAAAATACGGCCAACAGCATCGGTCAAGAAAGTGACTAAGCCGCTACCAACACCCACCTGCATGAGAAAGTTGGAGAATTGTGTCGATAAAGCCAGTGATTGATCCAAATCAGAATCGAACAATCTGCCGAAAGTTCCTGTTAAGGTGTTATTAATAACTGTCATATTATAAACAACCGGAATAAAGAAAATGGCTTTTACTAATTGATGACCTTTAAATTTAGTATTGAGTAAAACGGCAATAAACAAGGAAAAGATTAAAATTGTCGGTAAGTTAATGAGAATATTGATAATTGATGAGGTCAACACTTCGGAAATGGTGGCTCCGGCTAAAGTTTCACTCACAAATAAATCGCGATAATTACCGAAGCCGACGAATTCAAACGAATAACCACCACCACTGACAACCGTCATTTTGTTAAGACTCCACCATAATGATGTTCCTAAGGGATATGCAAAAAAGACGCAGAAGCCAATAAACCAAGGGAGGAGAAACAATAATCCGAAAATCACTTTTTGTTTTTGATAAGAAAGTTGAGAAAAGCGAAACTTAATTTCTTCCCACCAATTGCGTTTGGGATACTTCCCTTCCGACAAGCGCAACAAGCCCAAATTAACTCTTTGCAATTGTAATTCTAAATTAGCCATTTTACGGCTTAAAGCAAAAACCGGCGCCATTCGTAATTTCGGATTTTCTTGCCGTTTTTTGACACTGCTAACATAGCGATCCGTAACATCATCCAACTGGGATTGGATCTTTTGTTGTTTTAACAGTAATTTTTTTTGTAATTGTTCACTTTGAGGACCGCTTAAATAAATTGGCGTTTTTATTCGTTTGCTCATGCTTGTCCTCCTTTAACAACTTGATAATTTTGCGCTAGAATCGTTTGGAAACCATAGGTATAAGGGCTCAAACTATAATTAAAGACAATCTCCATGCCGTTGGCATAGCTTGATTTGGTAACGGTCCCGGCTTCATTTAAGCTTTCATGCTTCACTAAATAAGTTTTGTAGACACCCGATTGCGCCATTTCCGTTTGCAACTCGACGGCCTTCACCAGCCAATTTTGGTAATATGTGGAATAATAATGGGAATATTCCGTATTGGTTAATTTAATGGTCGGTTCATAGCTCCAAGTCAAACTGATATTGGAAGCTGTTTCGATAGCTTTCATTTTATGCCAAGAAAAGTCATAACGATCATCGAGATTAAAGGATTTCGCACTGTAATCCACCAAGCCGCTTAAAACCAGTTGCGCAAACGGAACACTCCTTTCCACAATCTGATAATTAGTACCATAAGTTGGAAAATCGGTAATGGCTGTTAGATAACTTAAGCCGTAAACATTCGGATTACGCATAATCACTTGCTCAAAAGACGCTAACTTCTCTCCGGCCGCTTTAATTAAAGCCAAGGAATCCGGCCGCAAAATCGTCTCCTTCTTTTCATATGAACCATAGATATAGGCCCCAAAATCCGTTAATCCAAGGTTGGAAAAACCGCGCTTTTGAAAAGCCTTTTGTAAATTATCTAAAGTTTTTTCATAAGTAGTCGGTTTTAATAAGTATTCACTCATGGTGGAAGTATCGGCATAGAGCGTCGCTTCATTATAAGCATAATTAACGACAACTTTACCGAAAACATCACGCACCGCCAAGTCTTTTTCATTAAAGTTCTGAGCCGTAAAAACTTTCGCCACATTCGCTTCCCAATAAATAATCTTGGGGTATCGTTTAGCCAAAGCTTCTAAATCAGCTTTTTTCCCAACTAAACGGTTATAGTTAATCTTTCCCATATAACTCGGTTTAATGCCGTCATTACCCCAACCGGAATAAATAACGCGGACATCATTGATTCCCAATTGTGCTAATTCTTCAATGATGATTTGTACTTCGTTGGCCGTGGTTAAGCTTCTAACTTGGGAATAAGGAATACCGATAAAATTATCTTTATCAACATATCCGCCCAAAAGCGTTAAATCGACCATCACTTCTTTGGTGGTATCAATTGATTGTAAACTTTGATTATCTAGTAAATATTGACGGTATTTTTTTGCCATCGCCGCATAACTGGCGTTATCTTCATGAAGAAATTGATAGTGGACTTTAAAATTGGCTAGGGAATACCAATCCGTCCACTTCGTAATATTAGTGGAACTTTGGATGGCAGAAAAGACAAAGACTTCGCTTTCACGAAATTGATAACGGTAATAGGCCTGATTATAAGGACTATCTTCCGTACTCGTGCGCGCTAAAATGGAAGCCATTTCCACACCGTCTTCACCAATGGCAATAAAGCCTTGCTTGTTACGCTTCATGCCAAACAGCGGAAAACTGATTTTTTCAGCCGCATTCTCTTTAACACGGGCGTTAACAGCTAATTCTTTGCCATAGACGCGTTGCTGATAGGGCATGGCGAAGGAGCGGCTGTTATTGTAGTCAATAATGACCCCGCTCCCATCGGGAATCATCGCATAACCATCATCAGTGGTCGTAGCACAACCGAAAAAAGGTAATAAATCTAAATAGACTAAGGGGTATTTGGCTTTTTCAACAATCGATTCGTTGATGATTTCCACAACAAATCCCTCATCGCTAAGCGCATAGCGAATCGCTATTTCCACATAGGGATAGAGATCTTCATAAACAATCCCGCTTAACTCTAAATCGTATTGGAGGTCCTCTGTGGTATAGCCACAATCTTCATAGAAGATTTTATAGAGATTACGCAAGGGAACAACCGTAATTCCGTCCTTCAATTTCCAAACGGGCTTGCCTTTTAGTTCTCCCGGTGTGTACATTTGTTCCGTAACCCGGCGGTAAGCAATACTCCCCTCTTCCAGTTGCGAAAGAATTTTTTCTTGCATCCGTTCATCGGTCATGATTTCCGGAAAATCGCTGCGGTCAACATCTTTTTTGCCGCCGATTTCATAAAGAATTTCTAAGGTATTACCTTGTTTTCGAAAATAATAATCTTTAAATTCCACCGCTTTTTCCAATGCCCCCATCGGTGATGCTGCGCCTAAGGCACCGGCACAGTAAACGATTAAGGGCTCTAAAAACCGTTTGGAAGTCGTATTCGGGTTGCTCGACCATGTTTCCAGTGTCAGTTTATCCGTTATTGAAAAAGTGGTCGTGTGGTTGTTTAAGGTAAAGCGATAATGATTATTCTCCAAAACCGTTTGGGCACCGTGAGCTGTAATATAACTAGGGGCCTCCACAAAATTGCTTTTATCATAGGGACTGCGCACTGGCACTTTGACTTGACTAAAGATGACGGCTAAATAGACAGTTAAGACAATTAATCCTATCAAAAGGACAATGATTAGTTTTTTCCACGGAAAGCGGAAATTTTTAAAATAGTTTTCCATTCCCGTTTTCGCATTCACCCATAAATTTTGATACCACGGTCGTGGTCGGTAGCTTGTCATGTCTTTGTTTTCCATCATAGGAACCTCATCACAAACTCTCGATAGACCGAGGAAATATAAGCATAAACTTGTTGAATCAAAGATAGGAACAATAACATAATGAACAAAATGACCGCAATCGCTAAAATGGTCGCGAGAATCATCAAAATCGTTTTCAATAAACCATATTCATGAATCCCCATTAAACCAAAAAACAATAGATAAACGAGCAAAAATGCTCCCAATCCGGTTAAAAAATTAAAGAAAATTATTTCATCAATGGTGATGAAATTGCTGATTAAAGTCGCCAGCAAGCCTAACCAAACATAGGGGAAGAAGGAATAACAGATGACGCGGAAGATTTCTTTCATTGTTCCTTTGCCATCCATCAAGACCGTTGATGACCAATTGGCGACGGTCGCAATGATAACCGGAAAAATGACCAAAGCAATCGTTAAAAACAAATTGAAATCATCGGGATTGCGGCGGTTAATCAAAAAACCGTTTTTGTTATAAGCTAAGATTTGGGTGATAATCATCATCACTAAATAAAAGATGGCTACATACCCTCGGGAAGTTTTTTCTCTTTTAAAGGCATCAAAGCCTTTAATAGGGTGCGTCAACAAATAGAAAGGATGGACAAAAGCTTCCCTAAAAAAGCTTTTTAAAGCTTGTTTTAAATTAAAGCGGGGAAAAGAGCGAACTTTTTTTATTTCACTATTCATCTTTTTCCTCCTTTACTTCATTAAGTACAGATTTCTTAATCGACTTCACAAAGGCATATACCAAAACAACAATGACAACGCCCATGATAAAAGGAAAAACCTTGGTTAATTGATCGTAACGGTATTGTTGGTAAGCCTGGGAATAATTATAGGTATCATAACCAAGTTTTAAATTGACCAGTGCTTGTTGGTAATCGCCCGCCCGCAGTTGGGCTTTGCCGATACCGGCATAGGCTAAGTAATAATTCGTGTTAAGCAATAATACCTGTTCCCAAACGCTTTGGGCTTCCGCATATTTTCCTAGTTGATATAAATGCGTGGCTTCATTAACTAAGCGGCCGAATTCCGTATATTGAAAAACAACCAAATTTTTATTGAGGGCATCAATCACTAAAATTTGCTCATTGTGAAAACAGAGGGCTTTCGGGCTGATAAAGAGCGTACTTTGATTGTTGGTCGAACCGCCGACATTCCCGATTTGTCCGCCGATATATAATAAATTGCCTTCAAAATCATAGGTAAACATCCGCCCCCGAACACCGTCCAAAACTGTATAAAAACCGTCTTCATTAATATCGATATCAATTAATTGGCTGGGTCCAAGGGGAACTTTATCTTGATATGTTAAATAGCTGGCATCGCCGACTAAGGGAACATAACCGTTGCGGGTAAGGACATCACGGCCTTTGTAGTTTAATTTTTTAATAACTCTTGTGCCTTCGGTCACACTGGATAAAGTATATAAATAACCTTTTTCATCAATGTTTAAATTTAAAAAAGTCGTAGCAAAACGATAACCTTGACTTTTACGCTGTTCTTCCGTAGTAAATTGCAACCAAAAAGCATCCCAAACGGAGAGAGTGACAGTATTGGCACCAACATAGCGCGAAAAACTGCCGTCGGGGTTAAAATCAATAATGCCTTCAAAAATTTGGTCGGCAATGGCATAAACCCGGCCGGTGCGGTCCACCGCCACTTTAATCGGTTTAAAGTCATAACCACTGGTGTCATCGGGGCCTTGTTTGAAGGTCGGGTCATCGGGAGCGGTAATCGCCCGCACAAAGAGGCCGTCATGGTCAAACAAAGCAATCCGGAAATGACCCGTATCGGCCACATAGAGATACTCATCCGTCACAAACAAGCCTTGTGGTTGTTTTAATTGCCCTTGACCAAGGCTTCTTTCATATTGAAAGTCATTGTTTAAAACATGAATTAAATTATTTGAACCGTCAACTAGATAAATTTTGTTGTTGAAAGAACAAATATCACTTAAGACACCAAAGACTAAAGCGGCTTTCTCATCGTTTGTCGTTCTTAAATTGGAAGAATCAACGACTTTCGTCGCAATCAAGGCTTCTGCCGAAGCAATCACTTCGCCAAGGGGGCTATAATTATAAGCCCCTTGAACGGATACGACACTCACCGACAATAACAAAACTAAACTAAGTAAGAGACTGATTATCTTTTTCATAAGTCCCTCCTATTTCAAGCCGGAATGGGCCATTGTTTCGAGCATCTTCGTTTGGTTAAAGATGAAGACCGAAATCGGCACGATTAACATAATGACTGTCACCGCCGCCGCCGTCCCTGTTCTTGCGACGCCACCGGCGACAATTTGACTAAGGGCATAGCTTAAGGGTTTTAAATTTTCCGTAAAGATATATGAACCGCCATCGGTTCCCCATAATTGTTGAAACAAAAGAATAATCAAAGTTAACCATGCCGGTTTAACCAATGGCATCACTATTCTAAAAAAGATTTGGTATTCACTGGCACCGTCAATTTTGGCAGCTTCCAGTAATTCGTTAGGAATGACATTCATAAATTGGCGCATGAGGAATAATCCTAAAGTAAAACCGAAAGCGGGAATGATAATGGCTAATTGGGTATCAATAAGGCCGAGCCAACTAATGATCATATATGAAGGAATAGCGGTAACCGCCGCCGAAAACATCAATGAATAAACAACTAATTGATTAATTAAATGCCGACCCGGAAAACGGTGTTTGGACAGCGGATAAGCACATAGGGAGGAAAGTAATACATGCCCAGCTGTCCCAAACAACGTAATCGTTAAGGTATTAATAAAGTAACGAGAAATCGGAATCTGGGTATTACCGATTAAGTTAAACAAATCAACAAAGTTCCGAAAGGTAACATTCCTAGGAAAAAGGCGAGGGGGGAAAACAAAGATTTCATCAAGCCCTTTTAAGGAGTTGGAAATCGTGTAAACAAGCGGATAGGCGCTGAAAGAGCCGAACAACACTAAAACAAGCACCACAAAGATATCACCAACCCAAGAACGACTTAAGCGAACCCGACGATATTTTTTAAATTTTCGTTTTTGTTTATACCATTCTAATTCCTGAACTTTTAAATCTTGAATCATTTGCGAGCGTTCTTGTTCATTAACAAGCGGAGTAGCCGTCTTTTTTCTCATGATCCGACCCTCCTAATGATTTTTTGAACAATTAGGTTTGACCCCAGCATAATGAAAAATAACACTGTCGCAATGGCTGAAGCATAACCCATTTCCAATCTTGTGGAATTAGTGGAACCAAAATCCATTAAATGGGTCACAATGGTGTGACCGGAATATTCCACCGATGGAAAGCCCAGTAAATTGATGGAAACAGCCGCAATGCCTAAGGCGCTGGTAATTTGCATAACCGCCCCAAACATTAACTGTGATTTCATTTGGGGAAGAGTGATGAACCATAATTCCTGCCATCGGTTGCGTAAACCGTCAATGGCCGCTGCTTCATACAAAGTTCGGTCAACCGTTTGTAAGCCGGCGATAAAAGCTAAGAAAGTAACTCCTAAGCTTAACCACAACTGGACAATAATTAAAATCGGTAAAGCATATCGTGGTGTTTCCAACCATAAAATCGGCGCATTAATAACACCTAGATGAATGAGCGTTGCATTTAAGACCCCATACATATCGGAAGAAAAAATTAACTGCCACAACAAATACGCACTGCCACTGATGGAAGGAGCATAGAAGACTAGGGTCATCAACCACCGAATTTTTCTTGGCAATTCATGGATGAGCCAAGCAAATACGAAGGCTAGGATATATGATACCGGACCGGTAACAACTGCTAAAATAAAGGTGTTTTTAATAGCGATTAAAAAAACTTCATCATTTAAAAAGAGATTAATATAATTATCCAAGCCAATAAATTTCGGGGCTTGTAACATATCAAACGAAGTAAAACTTAAGAAAAAACTCATTAAAACCGGTAAAACCGTGAAAGTGAAAAAAATGATTAAAAACGGCGCGACCATCGAATAGGAAACACGACTTTTTTTAACTTGTTTCCAAAACTCTTGACGCTTTTTTTGTCGATTAATTCGTTTTTGTTCGTGAGTAATTATGGTTTTGTTCATCGTTTACTCTCCATTCAAACCAAATTCTTGCCGTTTTCGGGTCAGTTCAATGTTTATTTTCTTACAGTATTCATATAAACTATCCCGAGGATTAATGTTATTGTTAATGGAAGAACGGAAAGCATTATCGATATAACGACCAACGATATAATCGCCGGGGAAAGTCGGAACCCCGACAGCCTTCGTTCTTTGAGATGTCAACAATTGATAATCTTTAGCTGACCACGGTAATTTTTCAAAAGCTTTTAAATTGGCAGTCGGATAACGCGCCGCCGCTCCGAGGATGGCTTCCATGCCTCTAGCATAACCGCTTTGGGCCTCAGCTCCCAACCACCACTTTAAGAATTCCCAGCTGGCTTTAGCTTCTTTCGTGTCTCCTAAAATAACCGTTCCACTAACCGTTGAAGTGGTTTCATTCCTGATTTCGCCATCGAAATCATAACCCGGTAAGGGCCTAAATTCCCAATGACCGCGAATTTCCGGCGCAAAAACGGATAAAGTATTATATAAAGAGAAGTTGGCAACGCCCATCGGCATTTCACCACTGCGGAAGCGATTGGAGAAGTTTGCACTGATTTCAAAACCGTAATCGCTAAAAAAAGTAGTAAAATCAATAAACGCTTCCATGGCTTTAGGTTCCGTAAGCAAGGTTTTAGTGCCTTCTTCATCATACAAACGGCCACCCTTTTGCGCAACCATCGCATATAATAAAGAACTTAAGGCGCCTTTGGAGTTGGGTAAATAATAATCTAAATATTGCCGCTGTAATTGGGGAAGGGTATCAATGACTTCATCCCAAGAAACGGGAACGGCCATATTCAATTCTTCCGCAATATCGGTTCTCACAAACGAAACCAAAAAATCCTGAGTATCGGGAAGGGCATAAACACGGTCTTGAAACCTAAACGGTAAAACGGCACTCGGATGGAACCAATTTTGGACCGTCTCAAAGTCAGCAAACTGCGTTAAATCCAGCAAAGCATTCCGAATTCCCCAGTTAACGGGAATATTTTGCCCAACCCCGATGGCCACATCCGGTCCGTTTCCGGATAAGGTGGCCGGCAGCAGAGCCGCTTGGGAAACCAGTTTTAAACGAACATTAATATTATTTTGTAAGGTAAATGATTCATCAATTAATTGCCGCAACAATTGTGATTGATCCCGTCCGGAGGAAATCCAAACGGTAATCGTCGGTCCATCCGTTTTGACACTGCTTTCCAAAGAGGTGTTGGCACCATAACTGCCGAACAACATCACCATTTCATGCCATAATTTTTGGAAAAAGTTAGTGCCGGCTTTCGGCAACTTGACTTGTGAACCGTGAACATAAAAACAATCAATGGCTAAGGATTGTTCGGAAATCGTCATCACCCAAGTCCCTAAAGCCGCAATATTGTCATCGAGTTCTTTTAAACCGATTTGGATATGACGTTCGCTTTTCGCAAACTGCTTCATTTGGTAAAGCGTTCTTTCAAAACTGGAGATTAAGGCGCTTCTTTCGCCGGAAATAGCAATAATCTGATCAATGCACTGTTGTAAATTAGCAGCACTGTCATTAATCATCCCAAACAAATTATCAATGCGTTCTTCTAATAAATAATCCTGATATTCATTCGGATTGACGCCGGCAATCATCACGACTTTACGATATAAAGAATTAAGGGTGGTAATCGTTTCTTCCGCAATCCGGACAATCTGCGCATAAACGCCGATGGTTGCTTCCAGCGTAATCACGTTTTTACCGGCTTCCAAATAGAACCAGTAAGCTCCGTCTTCATTACCTAAAGTCACATTTTGCCAATCGTTATCATATTTAAATTGAAGATTACGACATTCCGAAAACGGAACCTTTCCATTAATTGATAAAATGCGGGTTGAATACATTCCTTGGCGGTAATTTTGTAAGACCTTAAAAGTTAATTGATATAAACCGGTTTTAGGAACTTCAACTTGCCAACTGACAAAATCACCGGCCACCCGCCAAGTGGTGCCGCCGATGGTATTGTATCTGGTCATAAACTTAACATAAGGATCGACTTTATAACTGCTCCAATTAGCAACTGGTGAAAGAATCGGCGTTGATTTCTCAAAGCTGTTTTCACCTTGATGTTTGATATAACTAAGTTCACCAAAATCCGCACTGTCAACTTTTTCATAGCGATTAACTTCATATTCAGCCAGGGTTTGAGCATAAGTTTTTTCCGCTTGAACAGGAACGAAATGGATGGTTTGTAAGACCATCGGTTCTTTATTGCCGGTTAAAGTAAAAGAATTTAAACCGGCTTCCAAAACAAATTCATAACTTTGACCATGATAAAAACCCGCTCCATCACGGATGGGAAACTGATTCCATCGTGGTTTTTCTAATTGGGCGGGTTTTTGATCGTGTTTCCCGGCTTCTCTTTGGGTCGCAACATCAAAAGCATCTTTCCAAATTCGGGGCAGCATAAATGACGATACCTCGGAAAACGGAAAAACGCCGTTGATTTTTAAGCCGCGGCTAATTTCTGAACTACGGCCTTCAACCGGATAATAAGTTAACAAAAGATGATATTTCCCGAAAGCGGGAACATCAATATTCCAAGTAATATCCCCGATTTCGGGAATAAATAAACCTTCTTCGCCATCAAGAGTAATGGTATATGGTTGAACATTAGCTTCCGGCAAAGAATAAATGTAACCAACAGTGACCTTTTGGCTGAAACTAACACCGCCACTGGCAGTGCTATGAAGTTGCCAATAGTCACCATAGCTTCCATATTCTAAAAGCGTGTTTTCAAAAACAGAACCGGCATAGGGGCGTGGTTCGCTGGCTTCCACCTTCAAAAAACCGACTAATAAATATACCGTCAGCCCAAGCAATAATACTAGCACACCGATAGCGATTTTTTTCTTCATATTTCCTCCCGTGATTCCTCTAAAGATAATCTTGAGCCAAAAGCGGAGTAACACCGTCCGCAACCAACTTCATGTAATTCGCTTTTAATAAGGCATTAACTATGAAAGCGAGCAACGAAAAGCCGATAAATATTAAATAGTAAGGGAAAAAGTAAGTGATTACTGCCATTAATACTAATATCCCCAAAATAGCAAGAAAGCGTAACGGCAAGGCTCGTAATAAAACAAAGGCATATTTCAAGGTTTTTTTCGTATTTAAATTCGGAAAGTAAACGCGGATAAAGATGGCATTAATAAATGCTACAATTATAATTCCGTCTAAAACAAAGGCTAAATTCATAATTATCTCATTGATTAAGGCTTGATATTCCTGCCATGCCAGAAAGAAAAAATAGGCATTAAAAGTGAATATCAAAAACAAAACGAAGAATAAACCTGATAAAACGAGATTGCTTTTAAAGTGTTTTTTAAAAATATGCCAGAAGGTTTTTCCAATGGGAAAAGCGGTTTCGGAAGAATATGACTTAATTACGGTTACAAGGGCGATCGCTGCCGGCACAACCGAAAAAACGACTAATCCCAGCAATGAGCAAAGAATGAATAACAAATTGACGAGGATTAGCCGATATAAGCATTCAAAAAACATATAGAACTTACTGTTGTATAATTTTTCAAATTTCATCTTTTTCTCCTGATTAGCGATAAGTCGAGGATTGCTCCTCGACTTATTCACTTAATCATTGATCAATATTAGAAAGTGACATCGACTTTCTTAAAGGTATAGGTAACATTGGACGGATTGATGAATTGATCAATCGTCTTACGCCAAGTTTCCTGTTCGCCAATCGTCCAAGCACCCATGAAGTGATATGCTAAGAAATCACGCGGACTTAAAGCTGCTCCTTCTTGTTTTTTGGCCGTGTTATTCGATAAAATAATGAAGTCGCCTTCCGCTACTAAGGACCTAATTTCTTGAACTTTAACTTGTCCACCTGTAACGTCGCTTAATGTTCTCCAACCATTATTAACATTGGCATCATTCGTTGCTAACCATTCAAAAGTACCAACGATGGTGCGAACAGCTTTTAATTTGCCATCAGCACCGAATAGTAAGAAGGTTCCATTGGCGGTAACAACAGCGGTTTGAGTGGCGAAGGTCGCAAATTTAACAGCATCTTCAATATAGAAGACTTCCGTTGAACCGGCAAAACCACCATCAGCAACGCCAACATTCCGTTTGGTCATCCATTCATCAACCGTTGTATAAGTCATATATTGACTTTCTAGGGTTAAAGCCAGTTTGGTGACATACGGACGGCCGACAATCGAATAAGTAACGGTTGACGGATTGATGAATTGATCAATCGTCTTACGCCAAGTTTCCTGTTCGCCAATCGTCCAAGCACCCATGAAGTGA
>MVZM01000001.1 GCA_002068415.1 Tenericutes bacterium ADurb.BinA124 | reverse complement strand
ATTTATTAATTTTTTGACTGCTTAATTATACTTTTTTCTTCCTTCTATTTGTCGCATTTCTAATTAGAATCTACACTTTAGGGTATAATATATAGATTTAACTTGAATTTTATACCCGAACGGTGGCAATCGCATGTGAGCAACCATCAATAAATCAAGTTCAAAAAATAAACTCCCAGTTCATTTTAAGAGTGAACCGGGAGAATTTAAAGATTGATTGATATAGCTTATTGATTGGTCTTTTACCTTATAATTGAATAGATTGTGAGCGTTGTTTAACCAAGGGTGGTCAATTTCAAATCGCTGTTTTCTTTAAAATCTGGTCAATTTCAGTTTACTATAAACACCGTTAAACCACCTCAAAAAATAATTATTATACAAAAAGGATAAGCATATGACTGTTAATTGATGAAATTAACTCTGTCTTTTTTGCTTATCTTTAGTATATCTTTAACATGGATCACTTTTTTGCCTTTGTAACATGTTTTTTCATTCCAAAAGAAAAAGGTTTGACTGTTTATCAAACCTACGATGCTACTCTGGTGCCACTGGCCGGATTCGAACCAGCACGCCCGCGAAGGCGCTTGATTTTGAGTCAAGTTTGTCTACCTGTTTCAACACAGTGGCATGCTATGCTATTATACAATAATTCAGAGCCTTTTGCAAGAAAAATTCATGCAAAAGAAAAACCGATGAGCCATAATAATCGGTTTTCTTAAGAATTACAGAAGATATTTTTAAGCTTCCTCGATTTCCACAACCTCTTCAAGCATGGCAATTTGCGTCATCACTTCACTAAAATTGCGGGTGCGCGGTAAACTGAAATAAACGATGGATTCTTTTAAATGACGATTGTTCACAAACATTTTATTAACCAAAAAGGTTTTGCGGACAATCACGCCTTGGGAAGCCAGATTGTCAAACAACTGTTTTTCCACATTCTCATCAAACACAATCCGAATTCTTTGGACTTTCCGCGTTTGTGTTAGTCTTTCACTTAAGCGACGTGAAAAGAAAGTTAAGGGTAAAATAATCATTACGGTTACACCGGAAATCACATAGTTAAACAAGCCGCCGGTGCCGATTAATAAGCCAATACCCGAAACCAACCATAACATAGCGGCCGTTGTAATCCCTTTGACACTGGCCCGATTATGAATAATCGTTCCAGCCCCTAAAAAACCAATGCCGCTAACAACTTGAGCAATAATGCGGCCTTTATCAACCGAAATAACCCCCACTAAAGCGGGATTAGCTGTTACTTGCGCTATCGTTTCTAAAGCCACATTTTGTTGTAAAATGGCAATGAGGCAACTACCGACACTAACTAAAGTAAAGGTAAAAAAGCCGGCCGGTTTATTTTTAACTTCCCGTTCGTAGCCAATGCCAGCCCCCACTAAAGCCGCCGCAATGACTCGCAAAATTTGTTCCCATATTAAAGCCATAATTTCACCTTCCTTTCTAAGAGACAATCTCCAATATAATCGATTTTGCTAGCACTTGATGAGGCGAAATCACAAAGGCTTCCAAAACCATTGTGAAAACTTCATCAATCTTTTCCTCATTAGCGTGAATGGTCGCCAGAACATCACCTTGGTGAACATAATCACCAACTTTACCAAAGGCTTTAACACCGACGCCCATGGCAATAACATCATCTTTCTTGGCTCGTCCCGCTCCTAAGAGCATCGCCGCTTGCCCAATGGCCAAAGCTTTGACTTGGGAAATATAACCATCCTTGCGCGCTTTGACTTCAAAAATATACTTACTCTTGGCCAACAAAGAATAATCTTCAAGTACTTTGGTATCTCCTTGTTGATACTTAATCATTTGACGGAAAGAATCCAAGGCGGCTTGGGAAGTAATGGCGTGCTCAACTTGTTTCAAGCCTTCTTCTTTCGTTACCACCATATTCGTCATTAAAAGGAGTTCCGCGGCCAGTTCATAACAGAGTTTGGTTAAATCCTGCGGTCCTCGGCCCCTTAATGTTTCCATGGCTTCAATGACTTCCAAAGCATTACCGACCGCAAAACCGAGCGGTTGATCCATATTGGTTAAAAGAGCGACGGTGTGCCGATGAGCACGATTACCAATCTTAACCATCGCTTGCGCTAAAGTACGCGCTTCCTCCACAGTTTTCATAAATGCTCCGTTGCCGACTTTCACATCCAACAAAATATGGGAAGCGCCACTAGCCAGTTTTTTCGACATCACACTGCTGGCAATTAAGCCGACAGCTTCAATCGTCCCCGTCACATCACGGAGAGCATAGAGTTTTTTATCCGCCGGCGCAATGTTAGCAGTTTGGCCAACCACCGCTAAACCAATTTCCGAAACTTGTTTTAAAAAGTTTTCCGGTGATACATCCACCTTAAAGCCGGGAATGGCCTCTAATTTGTCAATCGTTCCCCCAGTGTGCCCTAGCCCCCGACCGCTCATTTTCGCCATCTTCAAGCCGCAACTGGCAACAATGGGCGCCACAATCAGCGTCGTTTTATCACCAACACCCCCAGTCGAATGTTTATCCACACAAATACCTTTGATTGATGATAAATCAACTTCTTCACCACTCTTAAGCATTTCCAAAGTCAAGGCTAATTGTTCAGTTTCATTCAAGCCTTGAAAGCAAATGGCCATCAATAAACTCGACATTTGGTAATCAGGAATTGCCCCGGATAAATAACCCTGAATTAAAAAATGGATTTCTTCACAACTCAAAGCCAGTCCTTGTTTCTTTTTAATAATTAAATCAACCGCACGCAATCGTAACACCCCTTTTGGTAGATAATATTATACCATAATTCCTAAAATAAAGCCAAATTATTTAGATAAGCCATGACTAAAAGGAAGTTTTTTGCTATAATATCTAAAAGAGGAAAGATAATGATTATTTGTTTAATTCGCCACGGTCAAACCGCATGGAACCAAGAAGGTAAAATTCAAGGCTTAACCGATAACAAACTTAATGAGCAGGGACGGCTTGAAGCGATGCAAGTTGCGGTTTATTTAAAAAACCATGACCCCCATTGGGACGGCATCTACACCAGTCCCCTAAGCGTTGCCCACGAAACCGGAACGATAATCGCTTCTTATTTAGGTCTAGCAAGCCCCACCATCCACCCAGGATTACAGGAGCGCAATTTCGGCATTCTGGAAGGAACAAGCATCACCGAGCACACTTTTCCTAGCATTATGCAAGAGCAAATCCCCGGGATGGAGAAAAAAGCCGCCTTACAAGCCCGCGCATTAAAGACGATTGGGGACATCTTTGCCAAACACCAAAACGATCGAATCTTGATAACAACGCATTCCCATTTTATTAAAGCTTTGGTTTCTACAATCATCCCTGCTTTTGACTTTGGAACATTACTATATAATGCTTCCTTAAGCTATATGGAAGTAAGTAAAGAGCAAATTAAACTCCTTGCTTTCAATCAAGTAGCCAAATAAAAACATCAACCCGATTACATGGTTGATGTTTTTAGTTTAACCACGAATATTTCGCCCGTGCTTCATCCAAAGCCTTTTGAATGCTGGTTTGCGCTCGCAAACTAATGTCGGCCGTTGTTTTATTCTTGATATCTTCATAAGGAATAACTTCACAAATGCGAATTAAAACTTTTGTCCGCGTCCATAAAAACCGTTTTTTGACACGATAAAGATTATCAATAGCCACGACCACAATCGGTGCTTCCGCTTTTTGGGGAACGCGGAAAATGCCATGATGGAATTCATTCATCTTGGGTCCTCGACTTCTTGTTCCTTCCGGGTAAACTCCCAAAGCTTTACCATCCTTAATCCGTTTAATGGCAAGGGCCACCACTTCTAAGGCTTTCCGGTCATTTTTGCGATCCAAGGGCAGATAGCCCGAAGTGCGTAACCACGGCCCAATCACCGGCAAATTTAATAAACTATCTTTCATAATAAAAGTAACCGTATGTTTTTTCATAACTGCCAATAAGGCAATCGGATCTAAATTCGATTGATGATTGGAAATGAGAAAAAACTTACTGTTGTGAGGAAGAAGGTGGTCATTTTCAAAAACAATATCCAAACGATAGAAAGTTGCTAAAAAGCGGGTCGTCCACGCAATCATTAGACTATAGAACTTATAGGGATGAACAACTACTTTTTTGGGATTCATAAACAAGGTCATGATTGCTAATATACCATAGAACAAAAGAAAGGAGAGAAGCCAAAAAACAAGAAACAAAACGGGAAAACTCCACCAGATGATCCCCGTTGTTAAGTATTGAGTAAAGTACATATATAAAGAAGAAGCCAGAATCGCCATTAATGAAATAATCAAGATAATCATATTAATTACTGTCAATCCTTTCATAAACACAAAAAGAGATTTCATCACAAAATGTTTCTTTAATCAAGCGAAATTGCGAAAAATCAACCTCGGGAAAATAGATATCTCCTTCATAATGACGGTGGATATGGGTAATGTAAAGCCGCTTAGCAAAAGGAAGGGCTTCTTGATAAATATTCCGTCCACCAATGATAAAAACTTCATCGGGGTGGGGCGTTTTTAAAAACTTTTGATAATCGTGGACGACGGTAACATTGGGATAATGCCAATTGGGATTCTTGCTTACTACGACATTATGGCGATTGGGTAATGGTTGATGTAAACGGGAAACAATGCCCTCAAAGGTGGTCCGTCCCATGACTACGGTATGATAGGAGGTTACTTGTTTGAAATAGCGTAAATCTTCCGGATAATTCCAAGGCAATTCTTTGCCTTTACCGATGACGCCATTTTGACTAATGGCCACAATAATTGAAATCATACAGCCACCTTTCCTTTGATGGTCGGATGCGGATGATAATCAAGCAATTCAAAATCTTCAAACACAAAATCATCAATTGACCGAACATCGCGTTTAATCATCATTTTAGGCAGAGCTTTAGGTTCACGCCTTAACTGTAAAGCGACTTGTTCAAGATGATTGGCATAAATATGCGCATCACCAATGGTATGAACAAAGCTTCCTACTTCCAAACCACAAACCTTCGCTACCATCATTGTTAATAAGGAGTAGGAAGCAATATTAAACGGCACCCCTAAAAAGGCATCGGCACTGCGTTGATAAAGCTGACAGGACAATTGCTGCTTATTAACATAGAACTGAAACAACAAATGGCAGGGTGGTAAAGCCATTTCCCCTAAATCAGCCGCTTGCCAACTGTTAACAATTAGTCTTCGTGAATTGGGGTTTGTTTTAATCTCATTGATAACGGTCGCTAATTGGTCAACTTCCCGAGTTTGGCTTGTAAAATGGCGCCACTGATGCCCATAAACAGGCCCGAGCTCTCCCCATTTAGCCGCAAAGGCGGAATCTTGTTTAATCTTATCAACAAATTCTTCCATGCTTTCTTGTTGATATTCTTTAGAAAGCTGATATTTCTGAAAAGGCCATTCATTCCAAATGCGGACATCATGGTCAACTAAGTACTTGATATTGGTATCACCTTTAATAAACCATAACAATTCATAAATAATCGACTTTAAATGAACTCTTTTGGTGGTTAGAAGCGGAAACCCATCCGCCAAATCAAAGCGCATTTGATAGCCAAAAGTGGAAATCGTTCCCGTGTTGGTACGATCATCTTTTGATGAACCATGGTCTAAAATATGTTGCAAAAAATCTAAATATTGTTTCATATAAACTCCTTTAGGGGCATTCTCATTGATTGTTAAAGCAAACTAATCAAGATGCTCGCCCCGAATCTCCAAGATTTCTAAGACAACGATCTCAAAGATGTTTTCTAAAACGGCAAAGCCCATGTTAACAAACGAAAGAACTTTACTCCAAAAAGCCCAACCGGGAAGACGAGTAATTAAGTAAACAAGGAAAACAGCCAAAGAAATGAATATCATCACATAAGCGATGATTTGTAAGACCACCGAAACCGTCATAAAATCACGTCGCTTAGTTTTTTTAGTAAAGGCAAACAAGGGCCTAGCCCTTTCCCATAAATTGCCCCGCCCAAAATATTTATCTTTCGGCGTATATTTATCCAAGCGATAACATGAAATTATTACCGACACCAGCCCTAAAAGGCCGATGACTAAAGCCCAAACCACATTCATAATTTTTCTCCTGTTTTTATTATACTAGATTCCTTTAAGACAAGCAAGAATTATCAAAACCCCCACCTTTTTTTCTAAAATCCCGTATAATAAGTTTGAGGTATCAGTATGAACATCTTAAGCAATGAGCAATTCACATCCTTAATTAATTCGCCCTTGGCCATCGGCTTTTTTTCCACTGCCAATTGTGGGGTTTGTAAAAGCATTGAACCCAAACTGGCCTTATTACAACAACACTATCCCCAAATCCCATTTGGGAAAATTGATTTAGAACTTCTTCCCTTCGTTCGTGGTCAATGGCTGGTTTTTTCCGTTCCCACCATCATCTTATTTCAAGATGGAAAGGAAATCAAGCGACAATCACGGTTTATTGACCTCGCACAATTAAAAACCATCATCAATCAATATTTACAAAAATAGAATCTAGCCCTTAGATTCTATTTTAATAAAAAGCCCTTCCCTTTCATTGTTTCCGGTTCAAAAAAAGATAATTCAGGAAAGCCTTGTTGGCGGAGAGCTTCATAGATAACAATGGCTGCCACATTGCTAACATTGAGAGTTCGCACAACAGGCGCCATCGGGAGACGATAACAATCATCCAAATGCGCTTTTAAAAAGGGATAAGGTAATCCGGTTGATTCCTTACCAATAAAAAAATAATAGTTTTCCTTAGTATCCGTAAGATGACAGTCAAAAAAGTTCTGTTGGGCATAACGAGTCAAATATAAATAGCGACCGGTATTTTTTTCAAAAAAATCATCCAAATTTTTATAAACAAAATACTTTACTTCAGAAATATAGTTGACCCCGGACCTTTTAATGGCCCGATCACTAAGTTTAAAGCCGAGAGGTTCAATTAAATGTAAAACCGTATTGCTAGCAATACAGGTCCGCATGATATTACCCGTATTTTGGGGAATTTCCGGTTCAAACAAAACGATATTAAGATTTCCCATGTTGACCTCGTAAATATTGTAAATGCTTTAAAAACCATGGTTTAGTGGTTTTGGTGGCTAATTGGATTACTTCTTGCTCACTAAGTGCTTGATCGTGATGTCTTAATACCATGAGATTACGTAACATCCGTTCATAAGCAATCCAGCTCCAACTCTTATCGCGATAATAATCAAAGTATTGCTTAGCATCAAGTTGTAAAAAACCCTCCCAAGTCAGCACTGATAAACCGTCCCAAGCTAATTCCGGCAAGGAATAATCGGGATGGGAGTTATAAAAGCAGGCGTCTTGGCAAAGATCACAACCATAGCAAGTATGATGCATTAAATCATAAAGAGAGAAATCACTACTAGCCTTTTGCGATAAATTCGATAAACAGCGTTCTTTGTGAAAACCGCCTGTAAGTGCCTGTGTCGGACAAGCCTTTAAGCAGGCCCCGCAATGGGTACATAATTCCGCTATTGGTTGTTGATATTCATGAAAAACCGCACTGGTCATAATCGTCCCAATGGCAAAAAAAGTGCCGAGAGTGGGATTAATCAGCAAATTATGATCGCCAAAAGTCCCTAAGCCCGCCAAATAAGCACATAATCTTTCATCGAGGGGGCTGGTGTCCACACCAATGACGGCATCAGGAAGTTCCCACTTCACCACAAATTCTTGCAATTTATCTTTAACAACCAAGTGATAATCCCTTCCGTAAAACATTTTGGCAGGAAGATATGTTCCTTTAGGAGCTAATTTATTTTGGTTGGAATAAGGAAACAAGGCCACCACCACACTTTTCACAAGCGGATAAGGCTTAAATACCTCTTGATGGGGATAGCTTTCTTTCGCAATCACCCCGACAAAGGGGTGGTTTATTTGCTCATGCCTTTTCACTAGACCACCGCCGTTTGCAAACGGACCTTAGGTTCAAACCTACACTTGGAATAAAGAATAACCCCCACATATAAAGCAGCAAAATTACTGATGACCATCGCATACCACAAACTGGATGATGGCAATAATAAGACATTTTTAAAGTAGAGAATAAGCGGAATCCGAAATGCCCATAAACGCAACATCGAAACGATTAAACTGAACTTGGTTTCACCACTGCCTTGATAAGAGCCCATAAAAACTTGGAAAATCCCCATAATGGCAAGGTTCGTCATCAAGAAAAACATGTACTCAACACTTAAATCTAAGGCTTCCGGAAGTCGTCTTAAGAAGATTGCGCCTAAAGGTTTTCGGAACGGCAACAGTGCCATCCCCCCGAGGATACTAATAAAAGTCGCACAAATAAGCGCCGCTTTAACGGAGGCACGGGCGCGTTTTTCATTATTTGCACCGATGTTTTGACCGACAAAAGTCGCCGTAATCCCGCCAATGCCCATAGACGGCATAAGAATTAATGAATTAATCCGGTTTCCCACGGAAAAAGCATTAACGGTATCGGAACCGTAGGATAATATAAAAGCATTGACTAATAAAAACCCTAAGGAGGTCAAAGCTTGACTGATGGAAACCGGCCAAGCCAATTGAAAAATCTTTTTTATCTCCACCGGATCATTGCTCATATCCGCTCTACTAATGGTGATACTTTCACCTTTCCCATGAAACATTATATAAAGAAAAATCGGCATGAGGATGGCATTGGCAATAAAGGTCCCCAAAGCCGCCCCAAAAACTCCCATCTTAAATAAATAAATAAAAATCCAAGTCGTTAAGATGTTCACAAAAATCATAATCAAATTAAGCACAAAGGGGCTGACAGTATCACCGCTGGCTTGCCGGCTGGCTTGAAAAGCAAAGAAAGCAAATAAAGGAATCATTTCAAACGAACGGACCCGAACATAGGTGACCATCAATTGGTGTTGAATGCCACTAGCTCCCATCCAGCGCATAATCATTGGCGCTAAAAGATATAAAAGAATATTTACCAAAAGGCCCGCCAAAAGACAAAGGCGTAAGAGCGAGCCGGCCACTTTATTGGCACGCTCTCTTTGTTTAGCCCCCAAAAACTGGGACATCATCGCGGCCCCCGCAATCATCATCCCCCCGGCTAAAGCTTGCGAGATGCTGAAAACCGGCCCAGTTACCGAAATCGCCGCAATCGCTTCACTGACATTTTCCTGTACAAAATTGCTGACAAAATACATATCAATGAAATCATTAAAAGCTTTCATAAAATTGCTTAAAAAGATGGGAAGCGATAATATTAAAATACTTCGATATAGATTGGGGCTTTCTAAGATTAATTTTTGTTTATTGGCAACTGCTTGCATAAATATCGTCCTTTTAATGAATGTAATAAGTTAATTTGATTGATTGGCTTTCGTTTCTAGGTATTTGTATTTAAAAGGCTCACCAACAGTCTGTTGAATCCATTGTTTTTTCGGAACATTCCCCAGCACTTCAATCCGTCCCCGACCTTTTTCATAGAGAACAAGGCCACTGCTTTTGATTTTGTCTTCCCAAATGGCAAGAACATCCGTTATTTCCGCTCCCCGCAAATATTCGTCAATTTCCGTTTTCACAAGCCTCAACAAGGGGGTACTGGTAATAATAATATCGACTTCTTTTTTAAGGGCGGGAAGGAGGCTAGTTTTCGCAACATAAAAACTTTGCGTTGTTTTGGTCATCTTATTAAGAACAATGGCTTCCAATTCATCGCTTGGCAAACTATATAAATGATTATATTTGAAATTCTTCTGGTAGAGATTAGCTTCCAAAATCGAGTTTTTCGCCAGCAAAACCATGTTTTTTTGTTCATAATGATTATTGATGTATTCGATAAGAGTATCGACGATATTAAAAACAGGAATCGAGAGCGTCTTCAAAAAATCTTGTGCGTATTCCCAAATAACATCACTACCGACAATTAATAATTTGAGATTCTGTTTTTGCAAGCGTTCCACATTTTCTTTCACAAAACCAACAATGGCCTCCGGTTCTAAACCTTCATAGGGTTGATTTAATAAATCGTTAGCATAAACAAAGCGTTCATATTTGAATGTTTTACTTAAAGGAAATAGTAAGGGAAAGCTTTCCATCCCCATATCTAATATCCCAATCGCCTCTTTAATCATTGAGTTCACCTCTTTTTGTTATTATAGCCTAAATGGGCATTTTCTTCAATATTTTTTATTAAAACCGCTCAAATCCTTGTCATATGCACCCGTAATCGCTTTTCACAGTCCAAACTGATAAATACTTGGCTTTTGTAAAAAGCGAAGACAAACGATTTTTTTTGAAATTTTCTCCTCTTTAGTGTATAATGAAGCCAAGCAAAATTTGTGATGAGGTGGCAAAATGCGCAAAATCCTATTAAGTGAAATAACGAAAACGGTGATGGAATTATTACTGGAAGCGAACACCCATTTGGGGGAAGATGTTTTTTCAAGATTAAAACAAGCCATCACCCAAGAAGAAAGCAAACTCGGTAAATCCATTATTGAACAAATTGTGAAGAACGATGAAATTGCGAAAGATGAACTGGTGCCGATGTGCCAAGACACCGGGATGGTGGTAATCTTTTTAGAAATCGGTTCCCAAGTTGTTTGGGAGGGCGATTTAGACCAAGCCATTAATGAAGGTGTTCGTTTAGCTTATCAGAAAGGCTATTTTCGAAAATCGGTTGTTGACCATCCCTTACTGCGGCTTAATACGCAAGACAACACTCCCGCCATTATTCATACAAAAATTGTTCCCGGCGAGAATATTAAAATTACAGCGGCCCCTAAAGGCGGCGGCGCCGAAAATGTCAGTTTAGTTAAGATGCTCATTCCGGCCGACGGCAAGGAAGGCATCAAAAAATTAGTCTTGCAAACCATTAAAGAAGCGGGAGGGAAACCCTGTCCACCAATTATTGTCGGGTTAGGCATTGGTGGCAATCTTGAAAAAGCCGCCTTAATGGCCAAGGAAGCCTTAATGCGCGACTTAAACGATGAAACAAGCGATCCAACTATGCGGGCTTTGGAACAGGAATTATTACAAGAAATCAACAATTTAGGGATTGGTCCCATGGGTTTAGGCGGGCGCATCACCGCTTTAGCCGTTAAAATCAACTATTATCCCACCCATATTGCCAGTTTACCGGTCGCCATCAACCTGCAATGCCATGCCGCTCGCCATCAATCACGAGTAATTTAGGTGAAATAAATGATAAAATTAACAACTCCTTTAAGCAATTCTGATATTGAAAGTTTACACATCGGCGATGAAGTTCTCTTTACCGGGACCATTTTTACCGCTCGTGATGCCGCTCATAGCCGTTTAGTCAATCATATAAAAAAAGGGGAAGCTCTTCCCTTCAATCCTCATAACGCCATTATTTATTATGTTGGGCCGACACCACCAAAACCCCACCAAGCTCTTGGCTCAGCCGGGCCAACCTCTAGTTACCGCATGGACCCTTATGCGCCCCTATTAATGGAACAGGGCATCAAAGTCATGATTGGCAAGGGAGACCGCAGCGAAATGTTTAAACAAGAGCTATTAAAAAACAAAGCGGTCTATTTATCCGCAATTGGCGGAACCGGGGCTCTCCTTAGTAAAACAATTAAAAAGGCCACCCTTATTGCTTATCCTGAACTCGGACCGGAAGGAATTTACCAACTGGAAGTGGAAGATTTTCCCGCCATTGTTACTTATGACAGTCACGGTGGTGATTTATTTATCACCGGCCAAAAACAATTTCAACGCTAAAAAAGCCAAACTGAGGTTTGACTTTTTTTATTTAAGATCTAAATTCGTTAAGGAAAGATGGAAGGTTTGGGAAAAGCGTTTTAAGAAAATCGCTATTACCAATAAATCGGCGGCCCCACCAAAACTTAAATGTTCTTTAAGGCATTTCTCAGTTAATTGCTTCGCATCAAAATGTTCCAAGTCTAAGTTGGCAAAGTGCTCCTTAATCGCCTGGTAACGCTTTAAATTACCGGCTCGTTTCAAAAGGACCGTATCCTCACAAAGTACAATTAACTTGATTAAAATCTTTCTTAAGGTGGAATTAGAAAAATCATTGAATTGGTCAAACACCGCTAAAACGCTTGGTAAACCTCGGGATACTTCTCCTCTAATGCCTTTAATATGACTGTTTTGATAGACACGACTGCCAAAGGTGTTGGGAAGTCCGGTTTCTTGCTGTTTCTTTTCAACAATCCTTCCCATCCGCCCAATTTCTAAAAACAAATTATTTAAACCTAAGCGTAGCATTCTTCCTAAAGCCAGTAAAACCATCCCAAGAGCATAAATTAAACCCTTATAAGTATTAATGCCCTTGGTAAGGTCCAACATCGTTTGTTCCGCTTCTTGGCCAAGCCGAATCGCTTCATTAATCGCTAATTCTTCATTGCTTTCCAAATAACCAAGTTTAAAAATATCCAGTAACAAAGGAATAATCGCAAGCAAAGAAGTTTTCATTAATTCATAGTTCATGTCAGGATGGGAGCCATTATCAAAAGGAGTAACTAAGCCGAATTTATCGGGAATATTTAGTTCATCCATTCCTGCTTGTTCAACTAATAAGCGGATGTGGTCCGCTAAATATCCCTGGACGGAAGAAAACAAAAAGGTCAGTAAAGACGAAGTTTCATGCGTCCGGTTGCGAGTACAAAAAATGGCCGATTGTGAGCAGAGCCAACATAAACGTTCAGGAATCCCCAAATCCCGTCGTGAAAGAAGGCGCCGCTTGGAATCATAAACATCAATGTCAATAAACTTTCCTAAGGGGTGGGCATTTTCCAGTTTAACCATTTGCCATTTGACAGCTTTTGCAGGTTTTTTTAAAGCCAGTAATTGCCAAGCACCATCCACACCCGCAAACTTTAAATGTTCAAAAACAAAAAAATGTTTTTTTATTTCTTCACTAAATAAATGATTTAACAAGAAACTAACAAAAAGTAATTTATCGGGTCCGGGCAGATTCGTTTTCACAATCACAAGCGTAAAAGCTCGCGGATAGCGATTAATGAAGGTCTGACGCTGTTCGCGTTCTAGTAAACGCTCTTCCATATTACTGCTCTTTACGACGGATAATAATGAAAGCCACCACAGCTAAAGAAATAAAGATTTTATTCAAACTATTAAAACAACCTTTTTTGGCTACTTCGGGTTCGCTTGTTTCCGGCTCCGGTTCAGGGTTAGTATCAGGATCCGGGTCCGGGTCAGTATTAGGATCTGGGTCCGGGTCAGTATTAGGATCCGGGTCAGGGTCAGTATTAGGGTCCGGATCAGGTTCAATTATTTCCTCCTCAACTTTAACGGTAAAGGAAGCCCAAACATCACTTCTTCCATAAACAGAAGCGGTAATGATGGCTTCACCGACACCAATCGCCCTTACTTGACCAAAGGAATCGACAGTCGCAACGGCATCATTACTGGAATGAAATCGAAGATCTAAGACCTGCAGCGGCAACACTGTTAATTCAGGAATCTGGCTTTCATTAGGCTTCATCCTCAGTTCATCATAAGCATAAAGTAAACTAACAGCTTCGGCTTCTTCACCATAGGTTAAAACTTCCGTAAAAACAACATCCCCAAAGATATCAATCGCTTTAAAGCTAATTTCATTAACATGATATTTATTGATACCGGTTAATAATCCGGAAGTAGCATCTTTATCAAGCGTTTGTAATAGTGAACCGTTAAGCCAAATTTCATATTTTTCAATCTGATCGTTTTCCAGTTTAGCCGTCCAATTTAAAGTCGTTCTTTCCAAATCCTCATCGTCAATATCAAAATTACTGATTTTACCATAGGGTAATTTCGTTGATAAAGACAGTGGTTTTGTTAGGACGGTGCCATCTTTAAAGGCTACAGTTAAAGTATATTCATATAACGAATTAGGCAGCAAATTACTAAGCGGAAGGCTGGTTAAATAATTCGTATTAAGATAATCATAACCAATGACTTGATTCTTCGCATCCATCAGTTTGACACTGTTGACATGACCATAGCCTTTTGTGCCCCAATTAAAAGTCGCCTTAGTGTTATCACTGGCATCGAGTTTTAAAGTAATCGTTTGTAAATAAGCCTGTTTATCAAGGTTTGTGGTCACGGTTGCACTCCGTTTGGCCGGAATTGTGACTTGGTCTTTGATAAGATTATCAGCATTAATCGTTTTAATATGCAAACCGGTACTATCAACCTTAAAAATAGTCACCGAGCTTTCTTTATCAAAACCGGCTTCAAACAAGGGGTTAGGAACCAAACTGTAAGTTAACTTCGAACCGGCGGCACCACCAATAATATAAACTGTGCCTTGATGGGGATCGGTGGACTTCACACCTTGATAAATGGGGGCCGTCCGACAGTAAACATGGTCATGACCAGTTAAGACGACATCGACGCCATACTTATCAAATAAACCCTGCCAATTAGCTCTTAATACCGGTGAGTAACTACCATAAACACTGCCATAAAAACTGCGGTGCATAAAGACAATGATGTACTGAGCATGGTTGGCTTCGATGACCTCGGAAAACCAAGTTTTTTGTTTTTCCATGGCGGTACTGCTTTTAGCGGCGGCTTCACTATCAATGGATATAAAGAGAACATTATTGTATCTAAAGAAATAATTAGTGTTTTTAACAACTTCAGCTCCATTTTTCGGGTTATTAAAAAAACCATTATAAAAACCATTCGTATAAGTTGCCGGTGAGGAGGAAGCATCATAGTACTCATGGTTACCCGGAGTTGTTGCAATCGGCATATTGCGCAAATTGGATTGTTTAAAGAGCATCGTCCATTGTTCCATTTTCCCACCCCGATCAACGACATCACCGGAAAACAAGCTGAAACGAATATCAGGATCAAGGGTTAAAGCTTGAGTGATAAAATTATTAAAAATGGCCGCCGTTGCATCGCTATAATATTGGGGATCCGTCAAATACAAAAAACTAAATGGCGCTAAGCCGGAAGCTGTTTTAAACTTGTAAGAATCGGAAAAACTTGTCTTTCCCACCCGATAGCGATATTCCGTATTGGGTGTTAAATTCCTTAAACTGACTTGACAAACATTCCGCTGCGAAAAACCAGTGGTTGTAAAGCTTTTTCCCCCTTCCGAAAAAGAAGCATCATAACTAAAGGCCCGGCATTCACCCATAAACCTTTGGGCTTGGGAAAAGTTCGCATCCGTGCCATAGGTTAATTCTAAAAAACTTCCTTCAACATCGGAATGCCAATTGATATTCATCTCCGTACTCATATTCTCCCCAGGATTGGTGACAATATAGTAAGCCTCTAAAGGAGCTGCTTGCACCGGTAAATGAATAAGCACAACACTAATTAGCAAAAACAAAAGTAAATTTCCAAGTTTTTTCATGAACGCCTCCCATGATATCTTTAATTATACTAAAAACTATCGTAAATTCCTAGTACTAAAAAAAGATCTTAAAACGAAACCAGCATCATTAATGCTTCGCTTTAAGATCTTTCTTAATTTATGCCCAGGAAGCCGTTATTATAGATGTGAAACCTTTCATTTCACCAAGGTGGAAACCGCTTGTTTGTTAATCTTTGGGATTCCTATTGAACATAAGCCTTCACGCCCGATTAACCTTAGTTTCCAATATAATTTCGTTCGGTTCGCATTAAGATAAAAAGGCGAACTCCCCAGGCAATTCTATTATAAAACAACTAGGGGAGTTTGTCAAAGAAAACAATTATTTAATCGTAGCACCAAGCGATGCCAATCCCACCATATCCTAAATTGATGGCAACCACCGGGCTGATTTCTAAAGCCACATGAATATCAATCCCTTTGATTTCTTCTTCAATGGTTTTCTTAATTCTTAGTATTTTTTCCAAAGCCTGAGCATGGGAAATAGAAATGATAAACCGCTTAGAAACCTTCTTTAAATCCGCTTTGATTCTCTCAATGATAAAAGCGACAATCGCTTTTTCGGTTCGAAATTTATGATTGATATGGGTTTTCCCCCGAACATACTCGATAACGGGTTTAACTCTTAATAAATTACCAATTGTCGCTTTAATTCTTGATAAGCGACCCGACTTTTTAATGGAATCTAAATTCTCCATGGCCATCAAGATGACGGAGTTAGCCTGAAACGGTAAACAATATTCAATGGCTTCGGGAATTGTTTTTCCCAACTCGACTTGTTCAACCAATATTTTCACAAGCATTTCGCCACCAATCGAAGTGGAAAGCGAATCAAACACATGAATATTGACATTAGTAATCTCTTGGGCCGCTAATTGTGCTGCGTTAAAAGTCCCGGATAGGGTGGAAGAAATCGTTACACATAAAATATCTGTCGCCCCGGCTTGCGCCAGTTTGTGAAAGGCACGCTTAAAAGCGGCCGGGGAAGGTTGGCTGGTTGAGACTTTCCGGCCATCGTAAACAGCTT
The DNA here is from genome assembly GCA_002068415.1 of Tenericutes bacterium ADurb.BinA124. Classification (GTDB taxonomy): domain Bacteria; phylum Bacillota_I; class Bacilli_A; order ML615J-28; family CAG-698; genus UBA2253. The sequence goes on along the minus strand of MVZM01000001.1, from coordinate 205,539 downwards.
TTAAAACCCCACCCAAATCAATATCGACTTCATCCGTCAGCGTTTGATTATCAATAATGACATTGAGCGGAACAACTTCCAATTGGTGTTTGGCCACATATTCCGGTGGTAAACGAAAAGTACTATCAACAACAATGCGAATTTTCATGGTTTTCTCCTATTATTCCAAGTTTCATCATATATCTTATTATAGACGATATTTATTTTTTTTCTTTAAAAATCCACCTTAAAAAATGACAATTTCCCCTAATATGTTAAGAAAAAACGAAGTTCATCAAGATGAAGGCTTAAATCATCACTTTTCAGCAAAAAAGGTTTCCGCTTTTAACGAAAACCTTTTAAACTGAATTATCACAAAATCTTTAGACGACTTTATAAAGCTATAAAGAAGCAAAAGTTTCCAAAACAACAATAACTACCATCCATTAAAGAAGTTAAAACTTTAATAATCGCTACGAAGCCGCATTCAATTCTTCAAGCGAATTGAAATTATTAGTAACACTTTTAACTGCCAAAAATTTATTCATATCAAGGCTAATCACTTTACCACTGGCATCGCCGAAGAAATTATAAGCAAACTCGATTAAGGCCGGATTGGTAATTTCGGTATCCGTAGCATTGCGGTTATGATGATAATAAACTAAGGGTTCACCTAGGAAAGCATTGTATTCAACCTTCCCCACCCAGGGATAATTGGCATGGTTGTCAGCAGTTGCATTATTGCGCACCCATAAATAATTAGTACAAGTTTCAAAGACATTATGAGAAATGGTGATATTAAGACCATATTCTTGGTAGGAGTTTGTGGAAAGGGCGCCGGAGAAATCCGTCCCCGCTTGACCAATATTTTTAAAATGGTTATTGGTGACTTTCACGACTTGCGGATTAGCACTATTTCTGGCAGCTCCTAAGGATCGTAAATATAAACCGTTGTAGCCACTTAAAGTCGTGTTAGCAAACAAATTATTGTCAACTAACAGTAATCCGCTATTATATCCCCCATCAAGACGGATGGCGTCTTGAGCAAAATCTTTAAACGTATTATCTTTAATCGTTAAATTAAGTAAATTACCCATCATGATATTGATTTGCGGGACATTGGAAAAGGCATTGTTAGTGATAACAAAGTCTTCCATTACCTTTCCTTGTTTCCAGAAGGTGAAGAAACCAACTAAATTATAGTTTCTCAAGCCTGACCAAGCAACAGTGTTTTCCGCCGTATCATAGACTTTATTGTAAATAAACGAAATATTTTTAGCCGGCCCATTGCCATAAACAGCGCCGTTACCGGTAAAATCAAAGCCGTTAATCATGATGTATTCCAGTGAAGCCTCGATGGTGATTTTTCCGCTAATTATCGCAGCGGCAACTCTTGCATCCTTATTAGGATCCTTATCGGAATTCGGTCCTAAAATGGTCACTTTACTGCTTGTAATCATTAAATCTTCCGTATAGGTTCCGGCTTGTACAAAAATAGCCATTTTTTCTTGGGTAACTATTTTCCCAAAATCCGCAAAAGCATTGATGCCGACAATATAATCGACATTTTCATAGACAACCTGGGAATAACGCTCAACCGTTTTTAAAGCACTATCAACAACAACATCACTAGAGCTTGGCGCCGGCAATTTATTGATGATTTTCACTTCAAATGTTTTCACAAGCGAAGATAATTCTTGACTGGTAATGGTGATAGTCGCCGTTCCGGCCGCAACACCAGTCACTAAACCGCTTGTGGAAACCGTTGCCACTGCTTCATTGCTCGTTTGGTAAGTGACTTGTTGATTGGCTAAAGCCGGAGTAATCGTCGCTGATAATTGCATCGTTTCTTCAATTTGTAAAACCGTTTCCGGAATTGTAGCATTGATTTCTTCCGGGAGTGGCAAAATAACATTAATGGTAATAGTGCCACTAAGGCTTCCTAAAGCCTGTGAAGTCGCAATCACATCGACGGTTCCCACTTTGACAGCTGTCAACAATCCCGTCTCATCAATGAAAGCAATCGACATATCCGAAGTTGACCAAGTGACACTTTGATCGGCTAAATCGGGCTTAACGACGGCAGTCATTTGTAAGGTCTTGGCCAATTGCAGTTCGGTTTTTCCATCCGCTCCACTGACGGTAATACTCACCGGATCCGGTTCAATGATATTGACGGATACTGTCGCTTTTTGGCTAGCCAAAGCGACCGAAGTTGCGGTAATGCTTACTTTACCGATGCCTAAAAAAGTTACTAAGCCAGTCTTTGAAACCGTCGCTAAAGCTTCATCGCTGACGGACCAAGTTACTTCCTGAGATGCTTTGCTTGGTAAAACCGTCGCTTTCAAATCCATCGTTTCACCAACCTTAGCAAAGGAATTTGCCCCAGTAATCGCTACTTTAGTCGGATCAGGAGCCCCAACATCAATGGTCACACTTGCCTTTTGGCTATCCAAAGCGACCGATGTTGCCGTAATGGTCACTTTACCAACACCGACGAAAGTCACTAAACCGCTTGCGGAAACCGTTGCCAGCTTGGTATCACTTGATTTCCAAGTAACAGCTTGGGAAGCTTTCGCTGGTAAGATTGTTGCTCCAAGTTGCATAGTAGCGCCAACTTTAGCACTTGCCGATGCCCCAGTAATCGTTACTTGGGTCGGATTAGGTAAAACAACATTAATTGTAATGGAAGCACTTCCACCCTTCCCCGATGCTGTAACCGTCGCTGTTCCGACTTTTATTCCCTTAACAACACCGTTAGTAACCGTCGCCACACTTGCATCGCTAGTTGTCCAGGTATAAGTCATCGTTTGGGCTGGCACAACCGTTGGCGTTAAAGTCACGCTTTGATCGATGGCAATGGTCATCGTTTTTTCCGTAAAACTAATGACGACAGGATTAACCGTAATGGTAATGGTCGCACTGACATCTTTGTCTTTAACCTTGACAGTTACTTTAGCCGTCCCCGCACTAACAGCGGTAACAAGCCCGGCATCAACCGTAACAACTGCGGTTTTATCCGACGTCCATTCATAAGTTAAACCTTCTTTGTTGGCCACCGGAACTAATGTTTTCGTATCACCAACAATCATCGTCATCGTTTCGTTTTCAAAGCTTAGTTCAATTGTCTCTTTACAAGATGCTAAGAAAAGAGCCATCACCAAGGTCAAGCATAGAACGACTAATTTTGAAAATTTACGCATACATTTCTAATAACTTAAACCCTTGCATACTGACGGGCTTAAATTACTTTCCTCCACTTTTATTTTTGTCAGTATTATTTTTCCGTATCAATTATAACATATTAAATCTTAGATAACTACTTATTTTCTTTCAATAAAAAAAGTCCCAAAAGGCTTACCTTTTAGGACTAGTCTTGAGCATGATTATGAAGCCGGAGCTACATAAGCCGGTAAATAGGCATGGCTATCCATATTCCCGAAATAATTTTGCGGGTAAACATCCCATTGTTCCGGAGCAAAGACGGTTAACGGAAGTCCAGCATAAGAAGATTTACGAACTAGGGTGTATTCCGAAGTTGCACCGACACCAACCGCCCAGTTAGTTCCTGGATCATTGCCCACTAAACCGATAATATCAATTACGACATCGCCTTTTTTCAAGACAAGGGCATCGTTACCATTGAAGTAAGTAACATTGCTTTCGATAGCTCCCGGTAATTTTTGGGAAGCCTCGATTTTATCATTGACAATTAAGAGGACATCGCCGGCTGCCAGCATGGTTCCGGCTTGGAAGGTTAAGCTGTTTTGAACATTAGTATTACCATTGGTATATAGTTCTACTTTGTAGCCACTTAAATCAATAGCGGCATTAGTTGGGTTATAGATTTCCAACCACTTGTTATTGCTTGAGCCTTCGCCATATTCACTAAAGAATAAGTCTAAAGCTGGGTTAGCATCAGCAACCGTCGCATTTTTAATCTTATCAGCGACCGTCGCCGGATCAGCTACGGTAACACCGTCAGCCGCATAAATGATATTGCCCGTAAAGTTTGTCTTAACTGCCGGAACTGGATCGGAAATATTGTTATAATAATAGAAGCGCTTAGGAGCGGTCTTGAAGACATTTCCGGAAACGGTAATTACTAGATTATCAGCTTCAACAGCACTATGATCAATCCGAATATCATAATCGGAACTGCGATCAAAGAAGTTATTAGCGATTAAAATTGTTGTTCCAGCGGCATCAACGCCGGTTTTGCGAAGGGAAAGTGCAGCACCATCATATACATGACCGTTGCTGACAAAATTGTTATCGGTAATAACGATGCTCGTACAAGCTGATGTACCAATAAAGACAGCGAATTGACCAACATTGTTAAAGGTGTTACCAACAATCTGCAATGTGCCCATAATGCCGCCGGCATTATCGTGTAAACGAAGCCCATCCGTCGAAGCATCAAGGAGTAAGTTGTTGGTGAAGATTAGGTTTTCTACATAAGCCATCCGGACTATCCGATCTGAGCCGAAACTGAAGAATTTGTTATGGCTAATGGTGAAGTTCATTATTTTAGCTTCAGCACTTGCTTGTTTGAAGACAATGAAGCCACTGCTACCATCACCGCCATAGCCATCAACAATATTATTAATGAACTTAAAGCCATCAATTAAGCCCGCAGCTTCACCGGTAACAACGCAAGTACCCGGCTTGTGATTGAAATAGAAACCATTGATAACGACATTTTTAACGCCGCTAGCAAGGGTAATCTTGCTGTTGATAATTGCTTCATCACCGCGAGCACCGATAACACCATCAATATTAGCATTCGGTCCTAAAAGTGAAAGATTGTCTTTATTAATGGTAATCGCATCAGTGTCTAAGTAAGTCCCTTTATTGACATAGATAGTTGTACCAGTATCAGCAACGGCCATCGCTTTTGCTAAAGTATCAAAAGCGTTCACGCCGACATAATAATCTTTGCCGCCATAAGTTACTTTCGCAAGTTCTTCCATCGTTGCTGTTTCAGCATCAACTAAGAAACTAGCAGTCAGCACACCTTCAACCGTAACATCAAATTCCCCAAAAACAGTATCTAAATCTTTAGCTGTTGCTTTAATTTTTGCAGTTCCCGGTTTCAATCCCGTTACTTTGCCATTTTCATCAACAATCGCAATACTAGCATTAGATGTACTCCATACAACATCTTGCGGAGCGGTATTCGGAAGAACTGTCGCACTAAAGTTGGCCACTTCGCCACCTTTCAGCTCAGCTTTTCCCGTGACAACAACGGAAGCAGGAATGAGGGAAGTAGCTCTTCCGGCTTCTAATTCTGCCAGGGTATTGTAAACAACTAAGTTGCTGGCCGCCACTTTATGATGATCAAATTGTTCAAGCGTGGTTATGGCTTTCGTATTCGCATCGGTGCCGTAGAAGTTATAATTAATATAAACATCATCGACATTAGTTGCAGCAGTATCGCCAGCATTAAGTAAGTTTTGGAAATATTTGGTAACGCCATCAGCATCGATGAAGGAGTTGTACTCAATCGTAGCCATCCACTTTTTCGTTCCCGCATTCCATTTCTCAACATTAGAGACATTGGCACGTAAACTAATATAATTGGTGCAGTTCTCAAAAGCATTATAGCGAATGTTGAAAGTAGCGTTCATTTTTTCGCCATAGCCTCTTGTTGCTATCGCGCCAATTCTCGTATGTGTTGGTGTTTCCGTTGCCCCGGCCAAGCCGACATTCTTGAAAGTATTATAATAAATATTAGCAACAAAATCCGGAGCATAAATGCTACCACTATAAGATCTAATATAAATACCATTGTAGTTCATATTTTCAAAGGTATTATTCTTAATGTTGAAGATTCCACCTTGTGAGCCGTATTCTAAACGAATCGCATCACGGTCACCACCCGAGAATTCATTACCTTCAATCGTTACGCCTTGTAAGCACATTAAGTAAATATTCGTGTCTTTTACATTAACGAATTTATTGTTGCGGAAAACGACATTATACATCCACAAACCATTAGGAGCTAAGCTAATGAAACCAGGAACTTTAGCGGTATCAGCTTCGGTTCCCACACCATATGAAGAATAAGCGTCCTGTTTCCAAGCAAGGGTCGGAGCCGTTGTGTCAAAAGCATAATTGTTTTCATACAAGAAACGATATTGATTGCCGGAAGCGCCATATTCACTGATTCGCGCACCACCCGTAAAAGTAAAGCCCTTAATCGTGAGGTCATTAACACTTGTATTGGCATCATCTTTGATATACCATACTTCATTGGAAATAGTAGCCGTTGGCGAAGCAGCCAAGAAAGCGGTCGCATCTTCTGTTGGATTAACATTGGCATTCAAAGTCTTTAAGGTCACACCTTTGTCAATCGTAATCTTTTCCGAATAAGTACCCGGTAAAACGATAATCGTCGCTTTTGCCGGTACCGCTTCTAAAGCGGAAGCTAGGGTTGCGAAAGCACGTTCGCCAAAGACTAAGTTAAGACCTTGGACAACTACAGCATCACCGCCAGCTTTACCAACCAAGCTTGGATCAACGAAGTATGCTGTTAAAGCATCGTTGTATTCTTCCAAAGTAAGATAATAAGGAGCAAAGCCCTTGTCATTCAAACCACGGAATTCATCTTCAATCGGTTTAACGGCGAAATAGTTAAATTGACCGTTAATGATGTTGTTTTTGGAAGCACTTGTCCCACCATTGTCAATATAATTACATGGTCCATCAGTCGGATCAATGCAAACTCCTTCATTAAATTTGTTGAAGTTAACATTGATTTCTAGTTGGTCAGCCGTAGCCGTTCCCGTTTTGAAACGAACATCATGCCAAGCAGTGTTGTGTAAGAAATTATTGTATTTAATGTTAACAACGGTTTTTGGAGCACCGGCTTCCGGAGCAAAGTTAATAATGTTCGTTAAGCCATAAACACCGCTATGATCCGGGTCAACACCGATATCATTATTTAAAATGTCAACTTTTGTTGCACTGTAACGGCCAAGAAGAATTGGATATTGGATATTCATCCGGAAAGTATTGTTTTGGATTAAAACAACTCCCGCAGCCCCACAACCAGTTCCGGGTTGCGTCCAGCCGCTATTACCCGTTCCTTCTAAACGAATAGTATCAAAGAAACCATAAAAATAGTTGCCTTCAATCGTGATATTATAGGCATTATTAACACGAATTCCCCGATAACCTTGTTTTCTCGTATCATTCAAGGAATTGTTCTTAAATAATAAGTCTTCATTTTTCAAGCTATCATCGGAAATACCGAAATAAATGACCCCTTGAGCGGCCTCAACGGAAGAATAAACCGTATAGACATTTTCAACTGTGATGTTTTTCAAGTTTTTCGCAGAGTAAATTTGCCCTTGAGCGGTCAATTCAATCCCTTTGATAACGATATTTTGAACAGCACCTAATGTCAATTTCTTAGTAAGAATTGCTTCCGGCAAACGCGATTCTAAATCAGTTACCGGATTAATAAGGGCATTAGGACCAAGAATCGTGACATTGTTAAAGTTAACAGCAGCGGCTTCTTCATAAGTTCCAGCAAGAATCATAACCGTTGAACCTTCAACGATTTTTCCAAAGCCTTGTGCTAATGATTTGAAAGCATTGATACCAACAATGTAATCAACACCATCAAAAGTAAGCGTTGAATAACGTTCAGCTTCCAAATTAGCATCAACTAAAATATGAGAATAATCAGGATTTTCAATCTTGGCAACAATTTTAACTGTGTAAGTCATTAATACGGTTTCTAAAGCCTTACTCTTAACAATAATCGCCGCCGTACCAGCACTAACACCGGTAACTAAACCACTTTCGGAAACCGTGGCGATTGCTTCATCACTCGAAGAATAAATGACTTCTTGTGAAGCATGTAATGGTTGAATAACCGTAGTTAACTGAACCGTTTCCGCAACTTGAAGAACAGATTCATCACCCTTTACCTCAATACCGACCGGTTCAGGAAGAACCACATTAATGGTCACTTGACCAGACACTGTTTCTAAAACTGTTGAAGTCGCAATAACAGTAATTTCTCCGACTTTCAAAGCATTTAATAAACCATTTTCATCAATCGTCGCAATGGTTTCATCCGAGGTTGACCATCTTACACCTTGATTAGCTAGTTCCGGAGAAACAACCGCAAGCATTTGCAAGGTTTCACCAATAATAACTCGATCCTTGCCATCAGTGCCGGTAACAGCAATGCTTGCTGGATCGGGAGCGCCAACCTCAATGGTCACTGTTGCTTTAAGAGTATTCAAAACGGTAGATGTCGCGGTAATGGTAACACTTCCCATGCCAAGGAAAGTCACTAAACCGGCTGGTGTAACAGTTGCCAATGTGGTATCACTTGATTTCCAAGCAACAGTTTGTAAAGCTGTAGCCGGTAATACCGTAGCGCTAAGTTGCATTTTATCGCCAACTTTAGCGGTTGTAGAAGCCCCGGTAATCGCTACTTTAGTCGGATCAGGAGCCCCAACATCAATGGTCACACTTGCCTTTTGGCTATCCAAAGCGACCGATGTTGCCGTAATGGTCACTTTACCAACACCGACGAAAGTCACTAAACCGCTTGCGGAAACCGTTGCCAGCTTGGTATCACTTGATTTCCAAGTAACAGCTTGGGAAGCTTTCGCTGGTAAGATTGTTGCTCCAAGTTGCATAGTAGCGCCAACTTTAGCACTTGCCGATGCCCCAGTAATCGTTACTTGGGTCGGATTAGGTAAAACAACATTAATTGTAATGGAAGCACTTCCACCCTTCCCCGATGCTGTAACCGTCGCTGTTCCGACTTTTATTCCCTTAACAACACCGTTAGTAACCGTCGCCACACTTGCATCGCTAGTTGTCCAGGTATAAGTCATCGTTTGGGCTGGCACAACCGTTGGCGTTAAAGTCACGCTTTGATCGATGGCAATGGTCATCGTTTTTTCCGTAAAACTAATGACGACAGGATTAACCGTAATGGTAATGGTCGCACTGACATCTTTGTCTTTAACCTTGACAGTTACTTTAGCCGTCCCCGCACTAACAGCGGTAACAAGCCCGGCATCAACCGTAACAACTGCGGTTTTATCCGACGTCCATTCATAAGTTAAACCTTCTTTGTTGGCCACCGGAACTAATGTTTTCGTATCACCAACAATCATCGTCATCGTTTCGTTTTCAAAGCTTAGTTCAATTGTCTCTTTACAAGATGCTAAGAAAAGAGCCATCACCAAGGTCAAGCATAGAACGACTAATTTTGAAAATTTACGCATACATTTCTAATAACTTAAACCCTTGCATACTGACGGGCTTAAATTACTTTCCTCCACTTTTATTTTTGTCAGTATGAAAAACGTTTACATTTTATTATAGCACATCATCAACTATAATTCTAGATTAAACCCTCATTTTTTACGAAATATTTGTTTTTTAATCAAAAAACCGCCTTTAAAGAAGCGGTTTTTTTCAAATTTATAAATTAAAATGTTTTTTCACATCATTAACGCGGTCCAGTTTTTCCCAAGGCAAATCTAAATCAGAACGCCCAAAATGACCATAAGCAGCAAGCTGTTGATAAATTGGTCTTCTTAAACCCAAGGTTGTGATAATGGCTTGCGGTGTTAAAGCAAACAACTGACGGATGCCTCTAACAATTTCTTCATCACTAAATGAGCTGGTGCCAAAAGTATTGACTAAAACAGAGGTTGGTTCACTCATGCCGATAACATAACTTAAGCCGACTTCCAATTTAGTGGCCACTTTGGCAGCAACCAAGTTCTTCGCAATATATCGAGCCATATAGGAAGCACTGCGATCAACTTTGGTGGCATCTTTGCCACTAAAAGCTCCACCACCATGGTGAGCATAACCCCCATAAGTATCAACAATGATTTTGCGACCGGTTAAGCCGGAATCACCTTTCGGTCCCCCAATCACAAAGCGCCCCGACGGATTAATATAATACTTGGTCTTTTCATCAAGTAAAGATGCGGGAATGACCGGTTTAATGACTTGTTCTAAAATAAAGGACTGCAAAGTTTCTAGTTTAACTTGCTCATTATGTTGGGTGGAAATAACCACACTGTCAACCCGAACGGCACGATTATCATCATATTCAACCGTCACTTGTGATTTTCCATCCGGTCTTAGAAAATCAACAAGACCGGCCTTGCGCACATCGGCCAAGCGTTTGGCTAATTTATGAGCTAAACTAATCGGTAAGGGCATTAGTTCTTCTGTTTCGTTGCAGGCAAAACCGAACATTAAGCCTTGATCACCCGCTCCTTCGCCATCCCGAACAGCATTGGCAATATCGGGAGATTGTTCGTTAACACATACTAAAACAGCTAAATTTTCCGCATCAAAGCCAATCTTCCCACGATCATAACCGATGGCAGCCACGGTTTCCCGCACAATCTTTTGAATATCGACATAAGTTGTGGTGGTGATTTCCCCCATAACAAGGACTAAACCCGTTGTTGCAACAGCTTCACAAGCCACTTTCGCATGAGCATCATCTTTTAAAATCGCATCTAAAATGGCATCAGCAATTTGGTCACAAACCTTATCGGGATGGCCTTCAGTAACAGATTCTGAAGTAAATAAATATTTCATTTTCACTCTCCTTCTTTTTTGGTTTTCGCTTTCTTTAAATAAAAGCACCAATCTTTACATATTATTGAAAATTATCTTCTAAAAAAATACCTCTTAAAAAAGAGATATTTATAAATTATTTACCGGAAACTTGCAGACCAACAAATTTGATCGATGGTGTTCCAATCCCATTATATCCTAACTTAAGATCACTGCCGACGCTCTCGACATCATTCATCATTTTTAAGAAATTTCCGGAAACAACAATTAAGTTAACCGGACGGTCAATTTTGCCGTCTTTGATGAGAAAACCCGAAGATTGAGCACTAAAATCACCGGTAATCGGATTAGCTCCGGCATGGAGTCCGGCCAATTCGGTAATTAACAAGCCTTCTTGGGTTTCCGAAACCAATTGTGCTAAAGTTTTTTCCCCCGGTTCAATCAAGAGATTGGTGCCACTGACATTAACAGTCGCCGCCACCGAGGGTTTAAAACCATTGCCGGTGGAAGTCGTTTTAAAGTATTTGGCGGTCTTTAAATTATGCAATAAGGTCTTAAAGACCCCTTTTTCCACAACCGTCTTGCGATAACAAGCAACACCTTCATCATCAAAAGGCTGTAAGTTAATGGCATCACGATGGAGTGGGTCATCAACAATCGTGATTTTATCACTCATTATTTTTTCGCCTTCTTTATTTAATAAAGGGGTTAATTTCTTAATCGCTGCTTCTCCCGAAAAAAAGCTGTCAAAAGTGTTAAACAAGTCTCCCATGGCCTCTCTCTCAAAAATAATGGGGTAGTTCTTTGAAGCAACCGGGCTCGCATTTAATTTTGCTAAAGTCTTGTCCACAACTTTTTTCGCCAGCGTTTCCACATGCAAATCATCATATCGCAGTTTCACTTCAACATCAAAGCAGGACTGTGTATCATCATTTTCTTTCGCCACCGCTTGCGCAACTAAATAAGCATATTCGTTGGCCTTTGTTAAGTTTAAGCCTAAAGAATTAATAATCGTAATGCTTTGTTTAACTTCCGAATACCCACAGTACGGAACAAAAACAATTCTTTGGTCAAGTGCTTTAATGTGCTTTTCCAAGGATAAGACCATTTCCACTTTTTTATCAATCGTGACTTTTTCAAAACCACTGTCAATGGCTTGCACTTGTGGGTAGGAATCGCTACCACCAAAAATAACAAATTCTTCATCGCTTGTTAAGGACAGGGCATTGTTTTTTAAAGTGGTTAAAAGATAATCGAAATCTTCCTGGTCGTTTTCGATTGTCAAATATGCCATTTTCCCTTGGTAAATACCACGAACCGAAATCGTTTTGTTATCGCTAATCGTGTTTTTATCAATATGACCATTAAAAACCGAAAGACTAATGGCCTTGGAATGATCAACATAAATTTCAAAATCTGAAAAACCCATGGTTTGGGATTTTTTAATTAAGCTTTGGTAATTCATGCTTTGGTCCCCCTTCCTCCTACTGTCATATTTTGGACCCGAATCGTTGGTTGACCGACATTGGTCGGAATCGATCCACTTAAGGATCCGCACATTCCATAACCAAAGGCTAGATTATCAGCAATCATGTCGATGTTTAGTAAAACTTGGGAGCCGCTGCCAACGAGCGTTGCCCCCCGCACCGGTTTAGTGATTTTCCCATTTTCAATCATATAGCCTTCATTGACAGCAAAATTGAATTCTCCGGTTGAGGGATCAACACTACCGCCACCCATTTTCTTCGCAAACAAACCAAAGGAAGTGGCCGCAATGATTTCCTCAAAAGTACTCTTGCCCGGAGCAAAAAAAGTATTCGTCATCCGTGAAGTCGTTCCAAAGCGATAGTTTTGGCGACGACTGCTACCCGTTAAATGATGTTTCATCAAGCGACTATTACGATAATCCACTAAATAACTTTTGAGAATGCCGTTTTCAATTAAGACATTCCGCTTAGTTGGTTCGCCTTCATCATCGACATTCAAGGAGCCCCAAGCATTAGGGATCGTTCCATCATCAATGGCTGTCACAATGTCGGTCGCCACTTTAGTTCCCAGCTTGTTGCAAAAGACGGAAGCTCCTTTCGCCACCATCGTCGCTTCCAAGGAATGGACACAAGCTTCATGCAATAAAACCCCACCGAAGGCATTGTGAACAACGACCGTCATTTTTCCACCGACCATTTCCTCAGCATGGAGCATTGTTAATGCGGATGTGGCAATCTTTTGTGCAAAATCCTTGATATCTTTTCCATCCAAGAGTTCATAGCCTTGATGACCGCCGATATTGTCCGTTTGCGTTTGGGTGGACTTACCATCGCTAACCACCACGGAAAAATTCATAAATAAGTGACTGCGAAAATCCTTAACGAAGCGACCATGCGAATTGGCAATAAGCACCGTTTGTTCTTCATCACGGATATTACCAATCGTTTGGATAATTTCCGGTGAAAAATCTTTCACCGCTTCATAAGCTTTGCTTAAGTAATTTAATTTTTGATCATTAGATAATTGGGAAGGTCGACGAAGAATTGAGTTAATTTGTTTAACCGGTTCTTCTTTTAATAAAAACTTAATTCCCAGTGCTTGGTCATTAAAAGTGGCCGCTAGCTTAGCTGCTAAATCCAATAAACTGGCACGACTTAAATTATTGGTATAACCATTTACTTCTAAAAAGCCTTTGAGAATCCTTAATGATAAGCCATAAGTGTGATTCCCGGTTATTTTAGTCGTCTTTCCGCTTGTCATTTCATAGGCGTTATTATAAGTCGATTCGCAAAAAATCTCCGCAAAATCGCCGCCCGTTTGTAAAGCGTGTTGTAAAACTTCTTGACAAAGTTCCTTAGTAATCATTAACATCACATCCTTTATAATTAAAGATTATACTAAAAAAACCAAGTAATATCAAGTAAAACAATGAAAGTAAAAAAGCATCGCGATGATGCTTTTTAGTTAAGCCACAATAAACTTTGACGCAAACGACGCATGGATTCTTTTTTTCCTAAAATATCGGCGATTTCCACTGATCCTCCCGGGGTCACAGCGACACTGCTTAAGGCAATTCGTAAAACGGAGTACACAGCCCCACTTTTAATTTGCATCTTTTCGCTTATTGTCTTGATGGCGGCATGTAGCATTTCCTCATTCCACAACTGACAATCGTCTAAAACAAGAATGGCTTCCAAAAGAACTTCTTTCGCAACACCAGCATCGATTTTAAATTTTTTATTGTCATACATGATGGGGTCAATGAAATGATATTGGTCAATGAAAGCCACTTTTTCGGGAATTTCACTAAAGATTTCAATCCGGCTTTGCAATATCTTCCCAAACTTTTCATAATCATAGCGGTCTTTAATCACCGATTTCTCAAAAAACGGTCGGGCATACTTCATAAAATCCGCAAAACTAAGCTCTTTGATATATTCGCCATTCAACCATTTCATTTTATTCTCATCAAAAATACTGCTGGATTTGGATAAACCGGCAATGCTGAATTTTTCAATCAATTCGTCCATCGTGAATTTCTCTTCCGTGGATTTAGGACTCCAACCTAGCAAAGCGATATAATTAACAATGGCCTGACTTAAATAGCCTTTGTTGATAAAATCATCAAAGTTGGCATCGCCATGACGCTTGCTTAATTTGCGGGTTTCATCTTTCATAATTGGTGTTAAGTGCATGTACTCGGGAATCGTCCACCCAAAGGCTTGATAAAGCAAATTATATTTAGGCGTACTGCTTAAATACTCATTGCCCCGTATCACATGAGTAATCGCCATAAGGTGATCATCGACGACATTAGCAAAATTATAAGTCGGCATCCCGTCCGATTTGATTAAAATATGATCCTCCAGTTCGCTATTGTCAATGGTAATATTGCCAAAAACTAAATCATGAAAGGAACTGGTTCCTTGAGTCGGCATATTTTGACGAATGACAAATTTTTCACCGCGAGCCAAGCGCTCATTAACCTCTTCTTCTGATAAATGCAAACAATGTTTATCATAACGAGCCACACCCATCTCATCTTTTAAACTGTCCAAACGTTCTTTTGTACAAAAACAATAGTAGGCATGTTTTGATGCCAATAGTTTCTTCGCATATTCTAAATAAAGATGTTTGCGTTCGGACTGCACATAGGGGCCATAAGCCCCCCCTTCATTTGGACCTTCATCGAAGCTAATCCCCGCTTGTTTTAAAGTGCTGTAAATCACATCCACCGCTCCGGGAACAAAGCGCTCTAAATCAGTGTCCTCAATGCGAAGAATAAAACTCCCTCCATTTTGGCGGGCGAACAAAAAGCCATAGAGAGCGGAACGTAAATTTCCCACATGCATAAAGCCTGTTGGACTGGGGGCAAAACGAGTACGAACTTTTTGTTTTAAATTATCTCCCATAATCTTTCCTTTTTTCTTAATAAAAAAGCGTCTAAGACGCTCTTATCGTTTTAGTGGTTTTCACCTTTTTAATCATTTTATTAAATTCGGAATCTTTGTTTTGCAATAACTCCGGTAATTTACCGTATTCCACAACTTGACCACCCATGAGAATCAGGATTTTGTCGCAACCTAAAACATTGTAAACTTTATCCGACATAATAATGACCATCTTGTTTTTTAATTTGTTAACTTCTTTCATGATGGCTTCTTCACTGCGAACATCTAAATAAGTGGTCGCATTTTTTAAAACAAATATTTTAGAATCCTTATAAAAGGCATTAGCCAATTGCAATCTTTGAATGAAGGCTTTGGAAAAAGCGGCTGCTTCATTAACAATGCTTTGATCCTTTAACTCTAGCCCAGCAATGATTTCTTTTAAACCGGTGCGGTTAAGCGCATCATTGTATTTATATTCATCAAAAGGCAGCGGGAAAGTAATATTATTAGCAATGGAATCCTCATTGACATATTGTTCGGAAGAAACGGATGTCACTAATTCCCGTAAATATTGGGTATTCATTTTATTGATATCGCAATTATTAATGGCAATCACACCATTTTTAGGGCGGATTAATTTGGTCAAGAGTTCAAAAATGATTTGGCGGCTTTCAGCTTCATAGGAGAGAATCCCTAGTTTTTCACCGCGTTTAATCTCAAAAGAGACTCGATTAAGGCTTTGGTCTTTTCCTTCACCATCATAACTAACACTTTGAAATTTTAAAGACAGTACTTCTTCAATTTGAGTAATTGGTTCCGATTTCATTTCGCTTCGAAGAGTCAAAATCAAATCAAGGGCTTGTCTTTCTTTTTCAATCATCTTAAAACTAATGCTCGTGTTCATTAAGGTTTTGAAAGCATGATAAACAAAGGGAATCATGATGACAAAGGCCATTAATTTACCAACAGTAGCTTCCATATCACCTTGAATCGTTAAATAGCCCCCGATTCCTAAAATAATGGCAATTAATGATCCCACAAATAAATCGCTTAGTTGGGAATCATATAAGCGCTTGAGTAATTCCAAAAAGCGGTGTTTTTTCAATAAACGGTCTAATTCTTTTCCAAATTGTTCTTCCATCGGAACAATCCCGTTTTTTAATTTAATCCCCTTAATCATCTTAAAACAATGATGGTTATTTTGTTGCAAGATTTGGATTTTTTCAACCGTATCCTGATCAACTTTCATGATGAATTTCTTTAAACTAAACATGGACATATAAAAAAGTGGCAAAACGATAAAGACCAGTAATCCCCACAAGGGCATAATAGCCATCATTGTGGAAAACAAAGCCAATATAACAATAATTTGCTTCCAAAATTGCACCCAATTTTTGCCAATGAACTCATTGCCGATGACCTGGCAGTCCTTAGTAGTTGAAATTGCTAAATCATGGGGATTAAGTTCGGATACTTGTTGATATTCGGCCCGAAGCGCATGAGAAAAAACCGCTTTACCAAGTGATTCCGTCACAAAAGTGCCAATCTTAATCGCTTGGAAAGAGCCTAAAAAATCCATCCCAATCGCAAACACCATCGCTAAAACAAAGGCTCCAACCCACATCCCGAGGGGAGGATTTAAAGCTGGATCAATGGGAAGGACGCGATCAATGATGGTTTGAAGAATAAAGGCCATGGCAATTTTAAAGGCCGTGCCAAGTAAAATGATTAAGGCCAGTAAAATGATGGCAGGTTTTTTTTCGGAAACGGCTTCCGAGATAATGGCTTTTGTTGACATTAATCTTCCCTCTTTTTCCTCATTTAATTAGTTTTATGATACACTAAAATAGGGATTTTGTCAAAGGAAAGCGAAAACAATTGCAATAGTCCCAAAATTGCTTTATAATTAATTGCGAGGTGAATATGAAAATAGCTGTGTATCCCGGGTCATTTGATCCCGTTTCCAATGGTCATTTAGATATTATCGAACGAGTTTCGAAAGTTTTTGATAAAGTATATGTCCTGGTTTCATTAAACCCTTATAAAACATATATTTTCTCCGGTGAAGAACGCGTTGAATTATTAAAATTCGCTACCAAACATTTAGATAATGTTGAAGTAGAAGCCAGCAACCAATTGGTTTTAAATTATGCCAAACAAAAGCAAGCCAAAGTCATTATTCGTGGTTTAAGAAATTTTATCGATTATCAAAATGAGATAACCCTTTTCCAGTTCAATCATTCGATTGATCAAGACATTGACACTTTTGTCCTCTTCCCTTCGACCAATAATCTCTTTTTGTCCTCTTCTTCCATTAAAGAATTGGTGATGTTTGACAGTGAAATAAAAGATTATGTGCCTGCCGGTTTAGCAGACAGAATTAAAGAACGAATATCAGCCGTTTTAAATAAGAATTCTAAATTGTAAAGTACACGCGGTGTACTTTTTTAATTGGATATAATAATTAAAGGGACATTCATTCCCGCATCTACAAATTAGAAGGTGTTACAAAGCGGTTGTTTTCGACTAAAATAAAGTTGCAATTTGATTTAGTCGAAAGAATGTGAGCACATGTATATCAAGAAGCATGTCGAAGGAATTATAAAAAAGCAGCAAAAATGTTTTCAGTTATCTCACTGACGGGATAAGGTAAGTTAGCAAAACCACGCTTGAAAAACAACCTAGGCAATTTGGAATATGTTTCTTTTAATAATTCCGTTATGTTGATAATCGTAAAAGAGAAGCCAAATATTTTTTTAAAACATATAGACCAGCTTATAATTGATGATGTTCAATATGATTTAGGGTTATTTTCGCACATTAGATGGAGCTAACAAAAGTAGTGAAGTCGGTTTTTCTATCTAACAGAATCACAGTCATTCCCTTTAATGAAAAGTGTTGTCGAAACTTTGGCTGGTCGAGTAGGAATTATTAGTCTACAAGGATTTACCTTAAGAAAGATTTATGACAAAGCATATCATCAACCGTTTGTTCCAACAGAGGAATTTCTAAGTGAAGTAAACATAATTTTGACATTAGTTATAATGAGATATTCAACGTGTAAAAAAGTTAGATGCCAGCTCTAGAATATGATAAAAAAGACAGCTAATCATATCAGTAAAAATCCATCGAACTCCTCAATAATTGATAATCTAAAAGAGGTGTAGCGAGAATCCGAGGGAGTTATTTGACACACAAAGATTAATGAAAGCCAGGCATCCCACCACATTATTCCCGTTTCTATTTGTAAACGAAAAAATAAAACCTATTAATAATAAAAAAACGACCACCGTTTGAATAACACACCCCTAAAAAGTAGCCTTTATTTTCCTTCTTCTTTTGTGCTTTTAGTCTCATATCATTGACAATCATAAAAAGATTAAGACTAGAAGTTAAAATGCTATCACAAAAATGGTAAAGAAAAAAGCTAAAAATAATTCACTATCATTAAGCAAAATAAAGCTATCTCAATCAAAGCATAAGAACAAATATTAAACGCTTTCTCCACAACTGAAAAAACAGCAAAAGAAAAATTTATGTAATTAATAATAAAATTAACAAAATAAGTTTCACAATATTTTGCAACGGTATTTCTACTAAAAAAAGAAAAACCGTTGCAATAATATAAAAACCATGTTATACTATGCTTAAAAAGGGTGATAAAAATAATGAAAGCATTAAAAACGAAGGATAACATCCTAAACTATATTATGAATAATTATGATAAACAAACTCCTATTTTTGTTAAAGATATTTATCAAGAATTTCCTAATATTAGCAAGGGGACGATAAGATCAATTTTTAAAAGATTTACTGAATCAGGACAACTTGAAAAACTTGACAAAGGTGTTTATGGCTTACCAAATAAAAGTAGCATTTTCGGAAAGACAACAGTCTATGTGAGTGATGTGATTCAAAAGAAGTATATATTTAATGATTCTGGTATAAGAATTGGTTACGAAAGTGGAATTAACTTTGCAAACCAACTTGGACTTACATCACAAATAGCTGTTGTTTCAACAATCTATTCAAATCAAGTTTCAAATAAAAAAAGAGAAATAAAAATCAAAAACAATCGAGTAATCGTAAATGCTCCAAGAGTAATGGTGAATAATAAAAACTATAAACTACTCCAAGTACTAGATTTATTAAATAACTTTGAGAAGTATAGTGAGTATGATTTAAAGAAATCATCAACGCAAATATTATCGTTTTTAAGTACCATTGATTTAAAAGAACAAGAAGTGGAAGAGATATTATCAGCATATCCGCTAGAAGCACAAGTAAAGTTTTATAAGATAGGTGGATTAAATGCAATTACACAATCATAAGGAAATATTTGAAACAATTATCAAAACGGTAGCAGAGGAATACGGATTAAGTGAATTTCAAGTTGAAAAAGATTATTTTGTGTCTTTGTTTTTGAAAGAGTTAACCAAACTTAAATCAAATATCCAAGTTGTGTTTAAAGGAGGAACATCATTATCAAAATGTTATGATGTAATTGATAGTTTTCAGAGGATATTGATTTAGCAATAAGATTTAATAATAAACAAGTAACGCAAGGGCAAAGAAAACAACTAAAAGCAGATATATTGCAAATTATTGAGACATTAAAAATGGAATTACTTAATCATAATGATGTTCTCTCAAGAAAAGATCATAATGAGTACCGTATTGGCTTCAGTAATCACTTTGAAAAAGAACAAAATACAGTACCATTTATAATTGTTGAAACAATTGTAGTTTATAAACCTTATCCAGTCAAAGAAATGGAAGTAAGTAATTACATTACTAAGTATCTAAATAAAAACAACCAAATGAATTTAATTAAACAATATCATCTTGAACCATTTAAAATGTTAGTTCAAACAATCGAAAGAACTTTAATTGATAAGTTGTTTGCAATTTGTGATTACCATCTACAAAAAAAATATTTTAGACATTCAAGACACATCTATGATTTACATAAAATGTGGACTAGTAAATTAATAGATGAAAAATTAATTGAAAACATTATCGATGATGTCATAAAAGATCGACAGATTCACGGGAAACAAAACCTCTCTTGTAATCCAGGTGAAAATCCGCAATCAATTTTACATGAAATCGTAAACACGAACCCATATAAAGAAGATTATGAATCAGTAACAACGACATTAGTTCATCAAAAATTAACATATTTGGAATGCATTGAATCTATAAATGAAATTTACAATCGAGGGATTTTGCCAACAATTATTAAAAACTATCGCGAGTGATTAAATTTTCATCTTAAATATAGTTTTTTTTAAAAACTTAATAAGAATCAACTAAGACTTAGTTGGAAACTGTTAATTAGCTCCTTTTTTCTTCCTCTTTTGTTCTTTTAGTCGCATATCACATTGGCAATTCTACATTAAAAGTAGCCCTTTTACTAGGGGCTACTTTTAATGGTCCATTATCTACTTTTTTAATTGGATATAATAATTAAAGGGACATTCATTTCCGCATCCGTCATTCCAGCATGATGAGCTTTAAAAGAAAAACTGAATTTATCGCGCTTACCTTTATAAATAATCGTTTTGTTTGTCATCGCCACACTCACAAAATCGCCAATAAAGTCCATAAATTTCGCATGGGGATGACCTTCACCAAATAATTGGTGTAAAAAGGGATCGTTTTTTTCATATAAGATAAAGTCTTGGTGAAACCTTTGGTTAAACAAGGTTTTAAAATGTTCCTTTTTTTCCGCCTTCACAAAATAACTAGTACAACGCGGTTCCAAAAAACAAGGCCTAATTAAACATGCATTTAATTCGGGAATCGCACTGATGTCAATATGTTCCTCAATATCAACCAAGCCGTGGTCAGCCGTAATGATAATTAATGAATCCTTGACATCTTGCAAATAAGTTTTAATTAACCATTCCATTTCCGCAATCTTATTCCCAACTTCAAGGTTTTTGGTTCCCAAAACATGTAAGGAATAATCCGGTTCCGGGCTATAGGCATAGATGTATTTTCGAACATCGTCTTTACATAACTCACGGATTATTTTAACGGTTTCTTCAAAGTTTTGACTATAGACCGTTTCAAAATGTTCCCCCGTTCTTTCTATATTGTGCGGATGAATAACATAACATTTAGTATCACTATGAGTAGCGATTTGGCTATAAACATCTTGATACTGCAAGATTTCCTTAGCATTACCGCGTTCAAGCGGTATTTTTTCATTTGTCAATGAATCTTGATAAGGAAAAATGTCAATAAAGCGATCCCATTCATGGAAATAAAGACTCCATCCCAACCAAGCATGTTCTTTCGGTGACTTTCCCGACTCTAAAGTATTAATACTCGCCACCGTTGTTGGCGGAAAAACCGCCTTGATTGTGGCCAGTTGATGTTTTTTTAAAAAACCTTGGGGTTCAAAATAATTGAGAATGCTTTCACCCAGTCCATCAAGAACTAGTAAAACGACATTTTGCGGTTGTTTTTCCAAATAGGGCTTAAGAAGCAACAGCGGTGCATGATGAATAGGAACATTAAAATGCGCTAAGAGGGCATTGATAAGCCCCAGTGAAGTATGACCTTGATTATTCATAATCAATTTTGACCTTAGCCAAGCCACCAAGTGAAGTCTCCCGATAGATGGCATTTAAGTCTTTTCCTGTTTCTTTTAAAGTCGTCACAACGCTGTCAAAATCAATAAAATGTTTTCCATCCGTTAATAAAGCATAATCACAAGCATCGATTGCCCGTTTAGCGGAAATGGCATTTCTTTCAATGCAAGGAATTTGCACATAACCTAACACCGGATCACATGTCATTCCTAAATGATGTTCTAAAGCAATTTCCGCCGCATATTCAATTTGGAAATTAGTCCCACCTCGTAAATACGCTAAAGCCGCCGCCGCCATACAGCAGGCCGTCCCAATTTCACCTTGACAACCGACTTCAGCACCACTAATCGAAGCATTTTCCTTCACAAGATTGCCGAAAAGACCGCCAACCAACAAAGCTTGGGCTAAGTTTTGTTTAGGGATTTTTTCCTTAATAGCATATGAATAAAGCACGCCCGGAACAAGCCCGCTCGAACCGCAAGTTGGCGCTGTAACGATTAAACCGCCACCAGCATTTTCTTCGGAAACCGCTAAAGTAGCCGCAAAAATTAAAGCATTAAAATCATTATTTTTTTGATATTGCTTATAAAAGTTGGCTGCCCGCCGTTTTATTTTTAAGGGCCCTGGAAGAACCCGATGATTAACCAAGCCTTTTTCAACGCTCGCAAACATTACATCGATGACTTCTTCTGCCCAAGTTAAAATATCACTAGGCTCCGATTCCAGCACATAATCAAGAAAAGATCGTTTATAAGTCGTTAAATAATTAAGAATATCTTTCATCGTTTTAAAACGATAAAAATGGTTGGGATGGGATTCGCGATTTTCATTCAGTTCTTTTAAAGCACCCCCACCCACGGAAAACACTAACCAATCGCCTAATAATTGCTCATCGCGATAAGCATAAAATTTCATCCCGTTGGGATGATATTCATAAAAGAGTTCTCCCAAAAACCGAATTTCAGTTCGTTCTTCTCCTAACATTCGTTTAATGATGAAATCCGTTAAATGACCCCGACCGGTTAAAGCTAAAGCACCATATAAATCAACTACAAACCGATTAGCTTGGGGATATTTTTCAAGAAACAATTGGGCCGCTTTTTGGGGTCCCATGGTATGTGAGCTGGACGGTCCATAGCCAATCCGAAATAATTCTTTCTGTGTATCCATATTAATCACCGGCCTAATTATATCATAGCCCTAGGATAAAAGCATTATTATTAGTTGCTTTTGTCAGCAAAATAAGGTATAATTCAGCCGAATGAAAGCGAGGAATCTATGAAATTAATCGGCATTACGCCCCGCGTTTTAACGGAAGAGGGCGTTCAAAAACAATTTGTTAATACCCGATACTTAAGGCCCCTACAAAAGCGCCACTTAAACACCATTATGTTAACCATGGACAATCCCGACCTTGAAGCAATCCTAGCTCTATGCGATGGTTTTTTAATCACTGGGGGAGCGGATATCGATCCTAAATACTACCATGAAACTAATGAAGGTCAATCCCATGATTGTTTAATCGGTTTAGATGAAGTCGATCGCCTAGTCGTTGAATATGCGAAAAAACATCAATTACCTGTTTTAGGTATTTGCCGCGGTCACCAAGCTATCAATGTCTTTTTAGGTGGTTCTTTACATCAAGATGTCGGTAACAATCACCGTAACATTAAGGATAACCATAAAGTCACAACCCAAAAAAATCAATTATTGCCATTTGAAGACGAAATCCTAGTCAATAGTTATCATCATCAAACGGTTAAAACCTTGGCACCAAAGTTAAAAGCAATTGCCTACCATCTTGATGGAACGATTGAAGCCTTCATTCATGAAGAATTACCCATTATTGGTATCCAATGGCATCCGGAAATAATCATTGACGAAAAAGAAAGTCAAATAATTTTTGATAAATTTGCGGAATTAGTTCATCAAAAGTAAAAAAATGTGCGCCGGCACATTTTTATTTTTCATAACCTTGGGGATGGTTTCGATGCCATTCCCAAGCTGTTCTAACAATATCCTCAATCGACTTTTTGGGTTCCCAACCTAAAAGGTCTTTTATTTTGGAACTCGCCGCCACCAGTTTCGCAGGATCACCTGGCCGTCGAGGAGAAATTTGATAAGGAATATTAACCTTCGTTACTTGGGAAGCCGTTTTGATGATTTCCAAAACGGAAAATCCTTCTTCACTCCCTAAATTAAAGATTTGGCTTGCTTCATTATTCAATAAAGCTTGGGCCGCCAAAATATGGGCCTCAATCAAATCCGAGACATGAATATAGTCGCGGATGCAAGTGCCATCCTTCGTTGGATAATCATTTCCAAAAACATTGATTTGAGCGCGCTTTCCTAATGCTACTTCCAGCACTAAAGGAATTAAGTGGGTTTCCGGATGATGGTCTTCCCCAATAGTTCCACTTTCGCAAGCCCCCGCCACATTGAAGTAGCGAAGACTCATATATTTCAAGCCATAAGCTTTTTCCGCCCATTTCATCATTTTTTCCATCATCAACTTAGTTTCCCCGTAGGGGTTAGTGGGGATGGTCGGATAGTCTTCGGTAATAGGCATGATTTCATGCTCACCGTAAACAGCTGCACTAGACGAAAACACAATTTTATTAACTTTTGCTTTTTGCATCGCTTGCAATAATTGCAAAGTGCCAAAAACATTGTTCTCAAAATAATCAAGAGGTTGTAAAACCGATTCCCCAACTAGGGATTTAGCACAAAAATGAATAACTAAATCAACCTTTTCTTTTTCAAAAACATGATCAAGAAAAAAAGCGTCACGAATATCACCAAGATAGAAGGGTGATTTAATGGAAGCTCGGTGTCCGGTTGACAAATTGTCAACGACGACAACTTCATATCCTAATTCACTCATCCTTTTGACGCAATGGCTACCAATGTATCCGGCGCCCCCAGCAATTAAAACCTTCATACAATCTCCTTTCGTTTTACCAATAATTCGTAACTCGCTCAGCAAACCCAAGCAAATCCGTAATTTCGATTATTTGCTCATCAAAAACCAAACGCCCACTGAAACGACCAAAAACTTGATGCTGCAATGATTTGATTATCAAAGCATCAGTATTATCACAGCGGTCCAAAATCGGTTCAAAGGTCAATTCCACTTTTTCATCACCGGAAGTAAAACGCCACATAGACAAATAATCAAATTTACCCTTTTCATTTTTGGGAATAATGAACATTACCCGACCGGTTTTATAGGCTTTCCCATCTAAAAATAACATATTTTCCGTGGCTTTGGAAGTATCACCGAAACCGTAACCTAAATTAAAACCGATTTTGTGACCATCAACCAGCCCGGATAAAGATGACCAATACCAAGTGTTTTTATAAGTCCAAACACCCCGACCCCAGTCCAAAACCGCTTGGCTATCGTTACCAGCAAATAAAAACTCCTCGCTCCCAACTGTAGCTCGTCCACTGGCTTGGAGATTATTAATCTTTTGATTGTAATAAAAGTGTTTAGGTTTAGAAAAAGGCGTCGCAATAACCATACTTTGATGGTTAGGTAATTCTTTTAAAGTAAGATCGCAATCAAAATCTCGGTTACCAAGAAAATTACCGAAGTGAGCAATTAAACGCCGCTTTTTTCCATCATTAAAAAAGTCAATCCGCACATTTTTATGGTGGAAAGAAACATCACCGATGGCAGAAGTCGACGGGAAATTGGTTTTTCCCTTGGGCATCAAGGTCATTTGGCTACGCGTTTTCCAAAAACCCGTTTCAAAATTCATAACGGAAATACTGCCTAAACCCATATACGAATTATCGGCAATCGTTAAGGCCACGCCATAGCGTTGATTGCCAATATAGTAATAATCCCATTCCTTAATGCGAAGCGAACAAGCCTTAATTTGGGAACGATCATAATCTTTAACTAAACTGGTGGCATAACCGGCTTCAGTTAAATTCCCTTTTTCATCCAGCAGTGGACCGGGCGTCAATTTAATTTGTGTCATCTTATTCCTCCAATTCTAATTGGATTGTGGTTACATGAGGATCTTTCCGCGATTCTTCTTCACTTAGGATTTGGGCAACCCTGGTGGAAGCCGCAGCCCCAAGGGCGCCAACAACATCATCTAAGAAAGTATGGCAGTGTTCTTGGTCACCCTTTCCATCAGCATTCAATTTTTTCACAATCCCCGGTTTATTGACATCAATATCACCAAAATTAGTTTGACCAATCACCCCATACATGGCCGCAATATTGAGACCCAGTATTTCATCAATTCCAAACATCCCAAAATCAGCCCGCATAATATCTTGAATTGGGCTTCTAAACATGCCTTCTTCGGTCAAACGGTCAATTTCAATACTGAGTTGAACAATGTGAAAAACATCCCGATAAGAGAGGATTTTTTCGACACTTTCAATACATGTTTTCATCGAAATGTTTTTGTTATACCGGCCTTGCTGATGAAAAGCGATTTCCGCAATATCTTCGATTTTAACACCACGCTCCAATAAGCGCTCACGGTTTAGTTTAAACATTTCTTCACGTGAAAAATAAATTCTTGGTTTCATTATTTAATCTCCTTATGCAATACAATTAAATCTTTCCCTTTGCCATTTAGAAAGTCCTGAGTTGCCATCCGTTTTCCCGAAGGTAGCTGAACTTCAAGCATCGATAAAGCGGTGTTGCCACCACAACTTATCGTAAAGTGTTTTTTGGTTTTTTCAACAATTACACCGGGGGCTTGATTCGGGATTAAGGGGCTGACAACACTATTATAAACCTTTATATTTAATCCATCAAGTTGAAAAAAAGCGCCCGGATTGGAACATAGGCCCCGAATGCGATTAAAGCAGGTCAAGGCTGTTTGGGAAAAATCCAGTTTTTCGTCTTCCTTTTGAAGATTGAAAGCATAAGTAGCCTTTGTTTCATCTTGAGCTTGCCCTAATAAAGGATTGTTTTGTAATTCCTCAATCGTCCGCAAAATCATCTTTGCTCCTAACTCGCTTAATTTAGAAAACAGGGAATCTTGGTTGTCAGAATCCAAAATGGGGAGGGCTTGTTGGGCCAAAATTGGTCCCGCATCCATTCTTTTAACCATACGAATAATGGAAATGCCCGTTTCCTTGTCCCCATTCATAATGGCTCTTTGAATAGGGGCCCCACCCCGATATTTGGGTAACAAGGAGCCATGAACATTAATGCTTTGAAAACGGGGATGATGAAGAATTTTTAAAGGAATAAATTGACCATAAGCAGCCGTTACGATTAAATCAACGGGGAGAGATAAAATTTCCTCGGTTAATGTCGCTATTTTCGGAGGCTGTCTAAGTTCAAAATGATGATTTAAAGCCCAGGTTTTAACCGCCGGAATCAAGGGTTTATTCTTTGTTCCTTGGTCAGGTTGAGTAACGACCATCAAGATTTCATGTTGGGTAGCCAAGCTTTCTAAAATATTAACAGCAAATAAGGGTGTTCCCATAAAAATAATTTTCATAAAGGCTCCTAACGAAATGAAAGAGGATATCTTTCAAAATTAACAATCAGCTTTTGCGGTTTAAATTTTTCATTCACTTCATCAATGAGCTGCGAAACCTTGGGAAAATCTTCATGCTTGAGTATGAGTTGAACTCCTCTAACTGCCGGAAGATAAACCGGCCCCAAAGCTTCACCGCGACTGATGCGTCGAAATACTTTTTTAAAATAATTAGCATAATGATAGATGTTGCGATAAGGACCGATAATTACCAAGCGATTAATCTCACAAAAAGGCGGATAGAATAAATTTTGTCGAGTGGTAATTTCTTGTTGATAGAAATCAAGATAATTTTGGGCAGCAGCTTTCGCAATCACTTCGTGCTCAAGGTTTAAGCCTTGAACATAAACTAAGGGTACCGAAGAATCACGAAGAGTGGCAATTAATGAAAAGACATTTTCGGCACTCCGATAATCACCGTAATTCAATAAATTATCAGCGTTTATCACTCCCACAAGGCTAATCCCTTGATTAATCAAGGCGAGTAAAATCGAAGTCCCAATAATCACATCAAATTGGTCATTCTCAAATTTATCTAAAAACTTTTCATAAGCCCAACGCTCAACCATCGTTTCCGAATCAACTTGAACCAAGCGAATTTTAGGAAACACCGTCATTAAGCGTTCTTTTAATTTCTCTAAACCAACGCCATAATTCTGGAAATGATGACCTTGGCACTTCTGACATTGCGGTTTTTCATAAGCAAGTCCGCAATATGGGCAACGATACAAATCTTTTTCTTTGTGATAAGTCAAGGTAATTTGACACTTGGCACATTTTAAGGTCTGTCCACAATCCGCACAAATGGTAATGGGACTATAACCTAAAGTGTTAAGAATTAACAAGGATTTTTGCCCCTGTTCCATTTGCGAAGACAGGGCTTGTTTGAGAGCTTGGCTTAATACCATATCTTCCAATTCATTGCGCATATTGATTAAAACCAACTCCCTGGTAGTTTGTTTCCGATATTCCAATAAGTAATAATTCGATAAATAATATTGGTAATAACTGGTTATTTGGGGGATGCTGCTTGTAAAAACCAAGCGGGCTTGCTGGTATTCACTCCGAAAACGGACGACTTCGGCTAAACGATATTTCGGGTTTTGTTCGTTCACATAAAAGGGACTTCCCTCATCAACGACAATGATTAAACCAAGATGGTCCAGCGGTAAAAAAGCACTTTGTTTAGTGCCGATAACGATGTCCACATTTTGTTCTTTGACCCGCCAATAATTATCATAGTATTCGCTATTGGATAAACGAGAAGAAAAACTAAGAAGGCGACAGCCTTGAATGTTTTTGGAAAAAAAATTAAACACTAATGTGTTTGCTAAGATTGTCGGGGTGATAATCAGCACCTGTTTTTGTTTAGTAATCATGTCTATCGCCATATCAAGTAAGAAATCCAATTTAAATTGTTCATCATTGGTAAACAACAAAAACGGTTTTTTACTTAAAGCCTGATATTTTTCTTTAAGCATGGTTTGTTCAAAATCCCAGTTGATTGGTTTATAAACGAGAGGACCAGGATTTTCCGGCACCAACCGTTTTTCCGTCATCACTAAGATTTTTTCTTCCACCATTTTTCTTAACAAATTGCTACTACAACCAGTATTCTCAATGATTTCTTCTTCGCTGGCTTCTTGGTGATGGCTTAAAAAAGCCCTAATGTTTTGGCGCATCACCCCTTTAACTGGGGCACTTTCATCAGTCAATGTGTAAAACTTCACCAGTTTACGCTGGCCGTAGCTAAAAACATCGCTTGTTAAGGCGATATTCCCGCGATTAATCTCTTTTTTTATTTTTGGATAATGCTTTACTAACTCCTTAGTCATCAAGATTTTCTTTTTCGGTCCTAAAATTAAGGCCAGTTCCCCATCAAGAGCCGCAAAATTGATGATTTCTAAATACTTGCGGACTCGACTTTTTAAAAAACTCGGATACATAAGACCAAGGGTTTGAATTAAATAACTCTTTGTTTCCTCTTTAAGGTATTTCGCTAGGTCAATTTGTTCTAATGTTAAGCCTTGTTCAAAATCAATCACATCAAGGATGTCTTTTACATCCATGTTAATATCGATTTCATCAATGATTTCCAAAACATAACCCATGATTTTCTGAAAACCAAACTCGACAAAAACGCGCGACCCCACATAAAGATTATCGATGAATTCATCGGGTATTTTGTATGTATATAATTCATCGGTGTTTTCCGAAGGAACTTCGACAACGACTTTCGCAAACATCTTTTTCACCCCACCTTTAATTGATTTTACCATAACTAAAACGATAAATAAAGAACTATCCTTTTTCTTCAAAAAAAACTTGACCGCCGTCAAGTTTTCTATTTATCAATCCGTAATAATAACTTTCCCTTGAAGAATTTCTTCTAAGGCAATGCCGATGCTTTTTTTGTTGCGCGGATTAGTGATTAAAATATTTCCGCCTTTTTCAATCTTGCGAGCGCGTTTAGCCGTCCCCACAACCAATTTGTATTTGGATTTAGTAATGGACACTAATTGATCAATCGATGGATAACGCATCCCATCATGAGTATTATTCATTTATTTAACCTCCAACATTTCTTTGTATTGATGAATTGTTCTTTCAACTTTCGCATGTTCAGCCCGAATGATGGCCATAATTTTGTCCGCCGCATTTTCAACGGTATCATTGACAACAATATAATCATATAAATAAGCTAATTTGATTTCTCTTTGGGCTTTTTGGACGCGTTCCGCAATCACTTCCTGAGGTTCCGTTCCTCGGGAAAGCAAGCGCTTATATAAATCTTGCATTGATGGCGGTGCAATAAAGATGAAAATGGCTTCCGGCATTTTTTCCCGAACAATTTCCGCCCCTTGAACTTCAATTTCTAAGACGACTTCTTTGCCTTGTTCCAATAGTTCCATAACTTTATCTCGGGGTGTACCATAGTAATTATTGACAAACTCCGCATACTCGAGCATTTTGTCCTCTTGAATATATTTTTGGAATTCTTCTTTGGAAACAAAATAATATTCCCGACCGTTGACTTCGCCTTCACGCGGTTTTCTAGTTGTCATCGAGATGGAATAAACTAAATCATGCCCGCTCATATTAAATAAAGCACTGCGAACAGTCCCTTTACCAACTCCGGAAGGTCCGGAAATAACAATTAATAAACCTTTGAGATCTAATTTCATTTGGCCCTCGAAAAATTATTTGCTCTTATTATACTACTAAAAAGTAAAAAAAGAAAGAAATTTTTGAATTAAGCAAAATGATATGATAAAATAACTCAGAGGACCTAAAGATGAGTTTTGATGGTGTTTTTATTCACAATTTGCTGCAAGAAATTACCCCCCAGTTAATTAAGCAAAGGATTAACAAGGTCAACAGCCTTGATCAGTCCAATTTTATCCTAAGCCTTAGCAATCAAAAACATTTGCTCATTATCATGCAAGCCGATTCTCCTCATTTGCGAATGGCGGAAGGGGATTTTATTTTTGACCAAAAAACTTCTCCCCTTTTGAATATGCTTAAAAAACATTTGGAAGGGGCTATCATAAAAAAACTTGTACAAAAAGATAATGACCGCTTAGTGATGATGGATTCCGAAAACGAGAATCATTTGGGAGCAAAAACAACTACCCATTTAATTATGGAATTTTTTGGCAGGAATGCCAACCTCATCTTGGTTGATGCCCAAATGAAAGTAATCGAGTGTGCTAAAAAGATTTTTACGCTTGGTGAACATGAAAAGCGGATTATGCTCCCAAAACTAGCTTATACCTTTCCTCAAGATAACAAATTAAACCCCTTTCTTGAAAAAGAATTGGCCAGCCAAAATCTTTATTCCGGGGTTTCCGCTCTCCTTTATCAAGAACTAATCAAGCAAAACTCTTTTTCCCTCATTCATCAAACTGCTTTACCGACGATGATTAAAACTGCTACCAAAAATTATTTTTACTGTTTTGATTTACCTTCGATTGTCGGTGAAAGAACTTATTTTCCCAATTTATCGGCCCTTTTAGAGCATTTTTATGTCCATCTGAAAGCCCAAAACACCCTCAATGTTGAACAAAAACTTGTTGAAAACTTCTTAAAAAAAGAAATCACCAAATTGACTAATAAACTGGAAAAACAAAAACAGGAGCAACAACAAGCAGAAACTAATCTCATTTATGAACAATACGGTAATCTCCTGCAAGCCAATTTATATCGTATCCAAAAAGGCGATTCCACCATAACCGTCGCCAATTTTTACAATCATGACATCCCTATCGAAATTCCGCTTGATCCACTTTTAGAACCAACTAAAAACCTTCATCAAATGTTTGCGAAATACAAGAAGGCCAAGCGCACGCTTATCCATTTACAAGAGCAAATTGAACTAACTAAGAATGATTTACAATATTTCCAATGTTTGGAAAATCAAGCTCGCCAGGCCAAGAAAAGCGACTTAACAGAAATCATGCAGGAATTAGGCCTCGGTAAAAGTAAAACTAGTCCTAAGAAAAAGACCAAACCGCTTTTATTAACTTATGAAGACCATTACGGTCACAGCATTATCGTTGGCAAAAACAATGTGCAAAACAATTATTTAACCCATTCCTTGGCTAAAAAACATGATTATTTCTTCCATGTGAAAGATGCACCGGGAAGTCACACAATTTTACAGGCGGAAAATCCTTCTTTCGAGACGCTCAACTTGGCAGCGGAAATTGCTGCCTTCCATTCCCCGCAAAAACATTCCGGTCAAGTCGCTGTTGATTATACACTTGTGAAGAATGTTAAAAAAGTTCCGAAAATGAAGGGCTCATTTGTCACTTACACTAAACAAAAAACCTTATTTGTCACTCCTGATTGGGAGCATATTAAAACTAAAATAATTAAGAAGTCTTAGCTGGTGTTAGGACTTCTTTTCATAAGTACAAATTGAATGAAATGGACAAAGAGCACAACTAGGCTTTTTAGCTTTACAAAGATAGCGCCCAAAAAAGACGAAGCGTAAATGAAGGGAATGCCAAACGGACGGATCATAAAGTTTCATCAAGGTTTCTTCGACCACCAAGGGATTGTTTGTTTGGACTAAACCCAAGCGATTGGAAACCCTTAAAACATGAGTATCAACAGCAATCCGCGGAATGCCAAAACCTTCACTTAAAATAACATTGGCACTTTTTCGGCCGATTCCCGGCAAACTTAATAAATAATCCCAATCACCGGGTAAAACGCCTTGCTTTTCTGCCATCACTTTTTGGGAAAGCAAGATAATATTTTTGGCCTTGGTGTTGGCTAAACCTAAAAAGCGAATATGCGCTAAAACATCGGGGATTTTAGCTTTACTTAAACTGGCAAAATCCGGATAAGCCAAAAACAAAGTTTTAGTGGCCCGATTAACTAAAACATCCGTTGTTTGCGCGGACAAAACCACCGCAATTGTTAATTGGTAATGATTTTGAAAATGAAGATCACTATGGGCAACAGGGTAAAGTTTGACTAATTGTTCTAAAATCTCATTTGCTGTGAACATAAACTTTATTAAACAATTCTTGAATATTCTCCGTTGTTGAAGGTTCTTTTTTTACTTCCTGATGATTAAGCCTTAAGAGGCGATCAACATAATTGATACTGCGATTTTTATATCTCAATGTTTTAATAATTGCTTCTTCAATGGCAGCATCGGTATATTGATATTCAATATGCCATTTGGAAACCATCTCTAGTTCAATCGGACTTAAGATTTTCTTAAACTCCTTTTCCAAAACCTTCACAAGCGCTTTAATTTTATCGTTAACATGGTTTTCCTGATTGGCTTGTTTGACTCCTTCTAATAAATAAGACAAACGCTTATAAGTCTCATCTAAATTGAATTGTTCTTTGGCATCGATTTCCGACAACTCCAAGGCTACAAAGCCATCATTGACTAACTGAACAATCCGTTTCGCCACTTCTTCTTTGGAAAGGGCCATCGTTTCCACAAGCTCTTCTACAACCAAGAAGCGTTTACCTTGCTTTAATAAATTATTAAGCTTAATTAAAATAATCGTATTGGCTTCATCAAGTTTTAATGCTCGATATTTTTCCAATAACAAGCGATCAAAATCAATAATGTTGTTTTTTAATAATGTATACATTTTGACCTCCTTAATTAAGCGCTAATTTCTCCAAAGCATCCTTGGCGGCATTTTGTTGGGCTTCTTTTTTGCTTTTACCAACCCCAACACCTAAACGAAGGTTTTCATGGAAAACCGCAAACCGGAAAGTTTTATCATGAGCTAAACCGCTGGCTTCTTGCAAGACATAGCGAACACCTTCCCGGCTTTCTGCCTGCACAAATTCTTGTAAACGGCTCTTATAGTCAACAAAGAAACCGGTATCCATAGTTTCAATTTGGTTAAAAACATATTTTTCTAAAACACTGCGAACAACTTCAATACCTAAATCAAGATACA
This sequence comes from Tenericutes bacterium ADurb.BinA124, assembly GCA_002068415.1. Classification (GTDB taxonomy): domain Bacteria; phylum Bacillota_I; class Bacilli_A; order ML615J-28; family CAG-698; genus UBA2253. Next base: position 172,039 of record MVZM01000001.1, on the reverse strand, counting down.
AAGCCCCTAAAAACGCTTCAAATAAATCCGCTAAAACAGAGGGTTTGGATTTCCCGCCTTGTTCTAACTCGCCCTTACCCAGTAATAAATAACGATCGAGTTTTAAAGCTTGGGCATATTTACTGTTGGCATTCGCACAAACATATTTGGCGCGAATTTTGGTTAATTGGCCTTCCGGTAAATCCGGATAACGATGATATAAAAACTCAGCCACCAAAAAATCCAAAATAGCATCACCTAGATATTCTAAACGCTCATTGCTTGCTTCATGATGTTCATTGGCATATGATTGATGGGTGAAGGCCAATTGGTATAAATCCCAACGCTGAAGTGGCAAATGAAGATGATGGGCTAATTCTTTGACTTTTTCAGGGACATTATTCACTGATGACCTCATTTTGCTCACCAATGATTTTTTTCATTTTTTCAATGACCTTCCCAACAACAGCATTGCGGGCTTGTTTAATAGCATTGGAAAAGGCATAGGCATCGCTGGAGCCATGGGCTTTTACCACCACGCCATCAACACCGAATAAATGAGCACCACCAACTTCATCGGGACTGAGGATTTTTTTAAAATTCTTAAAAACTGGTTTTAAAAATAAATATCCTAATTTGGAGCGTAAATTCTTCTTAATTTCCTGTTTTAGGAAAACACCAACCGCTTTAGCAACCCCTTCACTTGTTTTCATAATCATATTACCCGTAAAACCATCGGTAATTAAAATATCGCATGAGGTCGAAAAAATTTCTTTGCCTTCAATATTGCCGGCAAAAGTAATATTTTCATCTTTTTGCAAGATGTCAAAGGTTTCTCTTTCCAATTCACGACCTTTTCCCGGTTCCGTTCCAATGTTCATTAAACCAACAATCGGTTTGTCAATATTCCAAACTTCTTTTATAAAAATGCTCGCATATTGAGCAATTTGCAACAAATGTTCGCTACGCAATTCTAGGTTCGCTCCGACATCTAATAACAAGCGATGTTTTCCGCCTAAATTAGGTAAAATCGGGCATAGGGCAACGCGTTTCATCCCGGGAATCCGGCGAATGATTAAATGAGCTGCTGCAATCGTCCCCTGTGTTGGTCCGGCCGTGACAGCACCATCAACTTCCTTATTCTTAACCGCCTGAAAAGCTTTAACTAATGAAGTATTGCGATTACGGCGAATTTCACCAATGGGGTCTTTTTCCCCCATGTCAATTTTATCCGGTGCATGAACAACGACCACGCGCGGATGGGAGGGAAGGTGTTTTTTAATTATTTCTTCATCCCCAAAGAGGACAAATTCCAAATCGTCAAATTGATTAAGAGCTAATTTGACGCCATCAATAATGGCTAAGGGGGCAAAATCACCACCCATAATGTCGATTGCTAATTTCACCATATGCTTTCCTCCTTAATCAAGCATTTCCTTTTTCGTATCATAATTGTCTTTAACAATTTTTAAAACTTCTTTATATTGAGAATCATTAAATAATCGTCCATCATTAATGATTGCTTCCGTTTCTTGGTTAACCGTCAACAATAAATCTTTATCCAAAACTAAATCCGCCATTTTGAAGGCCACGGTTCCCGATTGTTTTTCTCCAAAAAAGTCACCGGGACCGCGAATAATTAAATCTTCTTCGGCCAACACAAAACCGTCACTATTTTCTTCCACCAATTTTAAACGAGCAATCGCTGAGGGAATGGTCGTATCGCTGATTAAAAAGCAGTAAGCTTGTTCATCACTGCGACGAACACGCCCCCGCATTTGGTGGAGCTGGGCAATCCCAAAGCGGTCAGCATTAAAGATAATCATCGTCGTCGCATTGATGATGTTGACACCGACTTCAATAACACTTGTGGAAACAAGAATTTGAATTTTGTTTTCCGCAAACATCTTCATAACCTGTTCTTTTTCTTGCGGTTTAAGGCGGCTATGAATTAAACCAACCTGACAAATCCCTTTAAAATAGATACTCATTTTTTCATATATTTCCGTTGCATTGCGCAAATCCATCACTTCAGATTCTTCAATCATCGGGGTAATTACATAGATTTGATGGTTGCGCGCCAATTCTTCCTTCATGTGAAGAATCACTTGGGGAAGATTATTTTCCGAAAGATATTTGGTAATGACCGGTTTTTTACTACCGGGCATCGTTTTGATAATGGAAATATCCGTTTCTCCAAGAATCGAAATGGCCAAGGTGCGGGGGATGGGCGTCGCACTCATTTTTAAATGATCAATTAAATGACCTTTCCCCACAATAGAAACGCGTTGTTTAACCCCAAAACGATGTTCTTCATCGGTTACCACCAAGCCTAAACGTTCAAATTCCACATCTTTTTGAAACAAGGAATGCGTACCGATAACAATATCAACTTTTTTATCGGCTAAACCGGAAAGGGTAAACTTTTTATCTTTTGTGGCAACGGACGAGGACAACATGGCAATTTGGATGGGTTCATTTTTAAATAAAGCTAAAAAAGTTTGGTAATGCTGCTGCGCCAAAACTTCTGTCGGCACCATGATTGCTCCTTGATAGCCGGCGGTAATCGCCGCATAAAGACAAATGGCCGCAACAACGGTTTTACCACTACCGACTTCCCCTTGTAAAAGGCGATTCATCTTATATTCTTGTGCCATATCCCCTAAAATATCATCCAATGCTTTATTTTGGTCGGGGGTTAATTTAAAGGGCAAGCGGTCAATAAATTGGCTCACCTTTTGCCGATCGTAATTAATCGCTACTCCTTGAGGAAAATGTTTGCGCATGTAAAACATGTACTTGATTTTCATTTGATATAAGAATAATTCCTCAAACTTGATTCTTTTAATCGCTTGATTGATTTCTTCAGTATTCTCGGGAATATTAATGTATTTTAAAGCATCATGATAAGGAATCAAATCATATTTCTGCAGTAAATAGTCCGGAAAAATATCTTTAATTTCGTCTCCGAAATCTTCAAAGACTTTTTCTTTAATTTCTAAAACCTTGGCATCCGTAATCCCTTTAATACCAAAAACGGGATTAATATTACTCCCTAATTCTTCAAAATGGATTTCCGCGGCCGTAAAGGATTTCATATTATCACTAAATTTTCCCGTTAAGCGCACATAAACACCATAGAATAACCGTGTTTTTAAAAAATGGCGGTTAAAAATGGAAATGCGAATTTTATGACCCTCGACATCAATATAGAAGTTCATCACCGATAATTTGGTTTTTACCGAAGTCACAGTAGCCTTGGACTGAACAATCCCGGCAATTGTTAAACTAACGCCTGGCTGCGCTTCTTTAAGGGGAATAATCGTATAGTCATCAAATTTACTTGGATAATTTAACAATAAATCCTCAACGGTAAAAATATTACTTTTTTTAAAATAACTTACTTGTTTAGGAGTAATATATTCAATCTGGCTGAGTAAAGTATTCTTCATAGACCTTCCTTTTCACAAACTGCTCTTTAATACAATAAAAAGGGCCAAAGCCCTTTCTATTCTATTGCTAGAATATAACTATAGACTTCTTGATTTCCTTCAATAACATCAACTTCAAGATTGCTATAATTTCTCTCAATAAACTTAACTAATTCATTTACTTCTTTTGAAGGGACATCTTGACCATAAATAATGGTAATAATCTCTTTTTCTTCCGTAATACCTGCTTTTAATAAGGATTTGACAGCATCCACACGACGACGGTTGGAAGCCACAATTTTGTTATCGCAAATCCCGATATAATCATCTTTTTTAATATGAACGCCATTAAGGTCAGTATCACGAATCGAATATGTAATCAAACCTGTAGTCACATTTTCAATGACTTTCTTTAAATCGTTTAAGATTTGGTCGGGTTCCCCATTTAAGTCAATCATGGTTAAAGCGGAAAAACCCTGAGCAATGCTCTTCGTTTCTAAAACATGAATCTTACTTTCTTTATAGATTTTTGCTGATTGACGAGCCGCTAAAACAATGTTTTTGTTGTTGGGGAAGACAATGATATTCTCGGCATTGAGCGTATCAAAGCCCCGAATGAAGTCTTCCGTGGACGGATTCATACTTTGACCACCGGAAACAATATAATCCGCTCCCATTTCCATAAAGGTTTTTTCAATGCCTTTACCGCTAGCAACGGCCACAATGGCGTATTTTTTGCGGACCTCGGGTTTTTTCGGTGCCACATGGTGTTCTTCACCGCATTCACAAAGACCTTCCTCAACATGGACAAAGTCTTTGCTTTCATTATGTTGAATCGTCATGTTTTCAATTTTACATGACATAAATTCACCGAATTTCTGGCCGATATTTAAGACATCACCGGGCGTTAAAGTATGGACATGGACTTTCAAAATATCTTCATCGTGGACAACAACAATTGAATCACCGATTGCGGAAAGCATCTTAGCAACAATGCTTTCATCGAAATCTTTGGTATTAGCTTCCGCCTTCATCTTCACAATAAATTCCGTACAATAACCAAAAGTGACATCAACATCCTTATGTAAGAATTTGGTACTGACGGTGTGCATATCAACTTCAACCGGGCGTTCCGACAAAAATTTACCTTCTAAAGCTAAAGCCATTCCTTCAAGAACATATACTAATCCCGCTCCACCACTATCAACAACCCCAGCTTCTTTCAAAACGGGAAGCAGATTGGGGGTCCTAACGAGTGAAGCTTTGGCTTCCTCAATAAATTCTTGGAAAAACTCATTAATCGACATTCTTGAAGAAGAAATAATCATTAATTTTTCGGTTGCTTCACGAGCAACTGTTAAAATCGTTCCTTCAACGGGTTTCATCACGGCTTTATAAGCTTGTTTAACACCCATCTCAAATGCTTTAGCTAAACCAATGGCATCGACATGGGAACGATCTTCAAAGCCTTTATAAATGCCGCGAAAAAATTGCGACAAAATAACACCGGAATTTCCTCTTGCTCCCATTAACATTCCGCGTTGCAGTCTTTTGGCTAATTCACCGATGTTGGATTCATCCAGATTATAAATTTCATTAATTCCGCCTTCCAAGGTCATCCGCATATTGGTTCCGGTATCACCATCAGGGACGGGAAAAACATTTAAAGCATCCACTTGTTTATAATTTATTTTTAAATTCTCTGCCCCATTAACAATTAGGGTCTTGAATAATAATCCATCTAATTTAAAGATTTCCATTAAATCCTCCGAAAATTAATCAAAATTCATATATTTTTATTAAATTCCACCTACAAATACTAATACATTAAAGGATTATACCACAAATCTTGCTTTCTAGCAAGAAAAATGTGCTTTGAACAGATGAAAACCCCACAAATCAACAATAAAAAGGCGAAAAAGTAAATATTACTTGCCTTTAAATGGCCTTAATGGTATAATATTAAAAGTAAAAAGTAGTCAATACATTTTTAAGGAGGTTCATCATGCCACGTAAATGTTATATAACCGGCTTAGGCACAGTTACAGGAAATAATCGTCCCCACTCACTTGTTGCTACCCGCCGTAGTTGGAAAGCAAATTTACAAAAAGTCAGAATCGTTGATACTGATGGTAAAGTGAAACGCGTTTATGTTTCCGCAAAAGCATTGAAGTCAGGTTTAGTGCAACGCGCTTAATGATTCCGAAAAGGGCTGTTAAAGCCTTTTTTTTATGGTTTTACTTGCTTTCAATGACTAATATTTTTTTGTTATTAACTTCCAAAAAACCATCTTCAACCAGTTCGTTGCTTAAACATAAATTATCATGAATGGCTAAATGATAATTAGTTAAGGGATATTTAAAACCTTGTAAAGAAATAATCGTTCCTTCTTCTAAGGCAAACAAAGAAAAATATTTATAATCACGCTTCACCAGTTTAGTCGGTTGGCTAATAATCCGCATTAAATTATGTTCATCGACCACCTCAATATTCGCTTCGGAATATTTGATTAAGACATTGAGAATGGCGATGAAATGATCCAGCCTCCCGCCCGTACCGTTATAAATAACAATTTTCTCATGATGAAGGTCTTTCACCTCTAAAATAGCGAGTTCCAAATCGCTTTTTTCTTTTTCCTTGGGGAAAACTTTGACTTTGGAACAAGCCATAACGACTTCTTCAATATTGCATGAATCAAAATCACCGATTCCTAAATCGGCTGTCAAGCCCATTTGGATGATGTAATTGATTCCGCCATCAACGCCAACTAACATCTCATCAGCATCGGGCTGATATAAACGCGTGAATTGGTTTTCACCCGCCACCACAATTTTAATAATCATAATTGTTTTAACCTGCCAATAACTTCTTGGCGGTTTGAAGCTTTAAAAATCGCCGTTCCCGCCACTAATACTTCAGCTTGAGCTTGGGCACATAGCTGCCCTGTTTGCTCATTAATCCCGCCATCAACTTCAATGAGATAAGGGTAATGGTTTTCTTGTTTTTGTTTCGCAAGATATTTAATTTTATCTAGAGCTAGGGGCATAAAGCTTTGACCACCAAAGCCGGGCTCCACGGACATCACTAAAACGACATCAAGTTCTTTTAAAAAGGGCTCCAAAACAACAACCGGAGTATGCGGTTTAATGGATAAACCGACCTTAACACCCAATGATTTCAGGTAAGAAAGCATCCCCAACACATCATTAGTGGCTTCATAATGGAAAGTAATGATATCCGCACCCGCATCAACGAAGGCTTTCGCAAAAAAGCGCGGATCACTAATCATTAAATGGACATCAAAAACCATTTTGAGATGTTTTTTTAAGCTTTGAACAACCACTGGCCCAATCGTAATATTCGGAACAAAATGGCCATCCATTACATCAATGTGTAACCATTCAGCACCATATGCATACAAATCTTTGGTTTCTTCATATAAGCGGGAAAAATCAGCCGACAAAATGGAAGGTGCGACAATCATAAAGCCTCCTAATATTTGTTTTTAAGCGTTTGTTTTATTTCTTGAGAAAAAAGAACATAGTTTTCATAACGACTTGGTAAAATCTCATGCTTCTGAACCATCGTTTTAATAAAGCAATCCGGTTCTTCTAAATGCAAACATTTGGGGTATTTACAAGACGAGGAATGATGAAAAAACTCCACAAACGAATGCGAAAAACTCAATAAATCATCAAAGGAAAAATCCACCGTCCCAAACCCGGGGGTGTCCGCCACCCAACCGTCAAACAAGGGTAGTAACTCCACATGTCGAGTGGTATGCTTCCCTCGACCTAGAGCTTTAGAAATAACATCCGTTTTAATATTCAAGCTTTCATCAAAAAGGTTGAGCAAGGTGCTTTTGCCTACCCCGCTTTGGCCGGCAAAGGCACAAATGGATTGACTAATTTCCTTTTTGATAGCCTCTAAGTCCAATGCACTGGCGGAAGTATAAACCGCATAACCAATCTTTTGATAATACTGAATAAGCACATCAATATCTTGATAATCAGTTAATAAATCTAATTTGGTGAAGATAATAAGACAATGAAGATTATGATAAGTGAAGATTGATAGCAGGCGATCCAACAAATTAAGATTTAATTCCGGTTCTTTAACGGAAAAAACGCAAAAGATTTTATCAATATTAGCGATTGCCGGCCGAATTAAATCGTTTTTGCGAGGGAGAACTTCATCGATTATCAAAGTTTCAGGATCAAAAACAACTTTATCGCCAACTTTCACTAGTTTTTCTTGATATTTAAATAAACCCTTAGGTTTACAAATATAATTTTGATGGTTAGAAAAAACGGTGAAATCACCACTTAGTGATTTGATGACTAATCCTTGCATAAGAGTTCCTTTACACGTAATTGACCACAAGCCGCATCAATATCATGGCCCTGTTCTCTTCTTAAGGTCACTTGGAGTTTATTTTTCATTAAAAAATCAAAAAAGGAACGGGAGCGACCATCTTTTGACCGTTTAAACTGCTTCCCGGTTTCATTATAAGGGATTAAATTAATATAAGCATTCATATCCCTCACATAATCAAGCAGTAATTTGGCATCTTCTAAACTATCATTAATCCCATCAAGTAAAATATATTCAAAAGTAATCCGCCGTTTGGTCTTGGCAAAGTAGTATTGCAAGGCCTTTTTTAATTCCGTTAAATTATAACTACGATTAATCTTCATATACTGGCTGCGTTTTTCATCGGTAGCAAAATGCAAAGACACTGCTAAATTAACTTGCAACGGGAATTCGCTAAATTGATAGATTTTCGGAATAATACCGCAAGTTGATAAGGTAATATGGCGACTACCAATTTCTAAACCCTTTCCATCATTAATGATTTTAATAAAACTAAGCACATTATCATAGTTATCAAAGGGTTCGCCGATGCCCATAATCACCACATGGCTAACACGTTCATTTTGCTCACGCAAGCAATTGTCAATCGTTAAAACTTGCAACACCATTTCCGCTGTTTCTAAATTACGCACTCGTTTAGTTAAACCGCTGGCGCAAAAAGCACAACCCATGTTGCAGCCAACTTGGGTGGTCACACACACACTGTAGCCATAATTATTTTTCATTAAAACCGTTTCAATTAAATTGCCATCATCAAGCTGATATAGAATTTTCTTTGTTCCATCTTCAGAGCTTTGGACTTTCACAACTTTCAATTGGGAAAAATAAAAATCATCCTGTAATTTGCCAACAAATTCTTTTTTAAAATTGCTCATCTTAGTAAAATCCGTCAGCCTTTGTTTATAAACGGCTTCAAAAACCTGAGTAGCCCGAAATTTAGGGCTATCAATACTTAGAAAATATTGTTCTAATTGGTCTTTGGCATAATTATAGATTGAAGTTTGCAAATTAACCTCTCCTCATTTTACATATATAGAAACCGTCACATTGATATTCGTGTGGTAAAATTGTTTCTTCATGAACAATCTTAAACTCAGGGTGATTACTTAAAAAGGTCCTAATTTGTTCCTCGTTCTCCTCTTTATTGATTGTACAAGTGGAATAAGTATAAAAACCACCCTTTTTCACAATCCCCCAGGTTTTTTCTAAAATGGCAGCTTGCAGCTTTTTTATTTCTTGGATACTGTTTAAAGACAAATGATATTTAATGTCAACCTTATGTGATAATACCCCTAAGCCGGAACAAGGAACATCCGCTAAAACATGGTCAAAAGTTTCCGCTTTGACCACTTCCGATAATAACAAAGCATCAATTTGCTGAGTTTTTACATTGATGACACCCAAACGTTTAAAGGTCTTTTCCATTAATTTAATTTTGTGAGCATGGATATCACAAGCAAAAATCTGCCCTGTATTGTTCATTAATGCCGCCAAGTGAGCACTTTTACCTCCGGGGGCAGCACAAACATCCAAGACAACATCTTCTTCTTGGGGATTGATGATTTCCGCAACCCGTTGCGATGACAAATCTTGAATGGTAATGAAGCCCGAAGTAAACAAAGGATGCTTTTGAATATCGCCTTTCATCACTAAAGCGTTTTCCCCAATGGGGGCTAGTTGAAATGCTAAATTGTTTTCAGCAAGTTTAAATAATAAGTCATCCTTGCTTATTTTCAAGCTGTTAATCCGTATGCCTTCATTTCTATCATTAAAATAAGCTTCTAATATCTTTTCCACAACTTCTAAAGAATAATCTTTCAATAGATAAGTCACAAGCCATAAAGGAAAAGAATATTTAACTGCCAAAAGTTCTTCGGCTTCCAAATAATCAAAAGTCCGAAGCGGATTCCTTTGCAAATTGCGTAACACGGCATTCACAAAAGAACCGATGTGACGGTCTTTCAAGTTAGCGATATCCACGGCTTCATTGACAACAGCATAATCGGGAATGCGCAGGAAAATAAGCTGATAAGCGGACATTTCCAATAAATACTTCACCCAGGGTTTAGGGGCTTTTTTACCGAAATATGGCTCCAAATAAAAATCAAGGGTCAACATGCGTTCCAAAGTACCATATACTAATTTCGCAAATAAACTTTTATCTTCGGGACTAAATTCAAAGCGGTTCAAATAGTCATTAACCACTAAATTGGAATAAGCTTTTTTGGCGATTATTTTTTCAATCGCTTCCAAAGCTAATTTTCGGGGATTCATCATATTCTTATACCTAATTTATTTAAAAAAATTGCTAAATCGTCATTTTCTAAAGTAACGCAACCAATATCGCCATGTTTTTCATCATTAAAACGATGGAAATCACTTCCCGCCGTAATAAACAACTGATTGTCTAAGGCTAATTGGCGAAACTTACTTTCTTCATCCGGTTTATTCTGTGAATAGATGGCTTCCAAACCATCAAGGCCCATGGCTATAATCGTTTCCACCGACACTGTTTTTAAATGAGTGGGATGAGCCAAAACCGCTCGTCCTCCATAATGATGAATTAAGGCAATACCTTGGGAAGGAGAAAGTTTCGTGCTGGGAAGATAGGCGGGACAATTTCTACCAATCATCCGTTTGAATATCTCTTCCCGAGAATAAGGGTAGCCTTGTTTAATTATCTGGTCCGCAATTGTTCCACGGGTGATGCTATCGATTTGTTTGGTAAAATCCATATTTAAATTGATTTGAAAGTGTTCTTGCAAACGGTCTTTGATTAAAAAAGCGCGTTGAAGACGATGTTTTCGTTGGTCTTGTAAATGAAGATTCAATTCTTCAAGACCAACGATGGTGGGAAAATAAGCTAAAAGATGAATGCTTTCATTTAAGAATTCGGTGGAGAGTTCGAAGCCGACAATGACCCGCGGTTTTTCCCATCCCAGTGCGACCGCATCAAAGGAGCCTTGGAGAAAATCATGATCGGTAATACTGATAAAATCAAGTTTTTTCCCCTGTGTTAGAACTTCTTCAACGCTTAAAGCCCCATCGGAGTAAGTGGTATGGATGTGAAAGTCACCTTTCATACATTCTCCATTTCGTCATTAATTAACAGCATAATAAATCTTTTTTCTAATTCTTGATAATAATCTTTAAAAATTAAATAATCAAATAATTCGACACCGGCGGTAATCCGCATGACAAAACGAATTTTGTTAAACAAATCGACCCACTCAGTTAATTTCATCGCTACTACTGCATCCGTACTTAGAAAATAGTAATAGTTATAGGTAGTTGAATAATTAGTGAGTTTACTAGTTTCTAAACAATGAACCAAGGCTTTAATCGTATTGGTAATCAACTCACCACTATGGTAATAAATATAGTCATGGGCTTCCGCAAACGATTTAAAACCATCAAGTAATAAAGCAATATTACGATTGAGGGCTTCTAATTCCTGATAATTTTTATCATTACAAATGCTATAAGAAGTCATTTTCATTTTTTTAAAATATTTGTTTTGAAAACTAGAAAGTTCTTTACTTAAATCATCTAAAAAGACAAATAAATCCAACACTTTGGTATAGCTATCTTCCAGTTCTTGGTCATCAATCTTTTCCATGTACTGGAATAAATCAACCTTGTTTTTCAAGTCATCAAGGATTCTTCGCATCCGCGTAACTTGTTTATCAAATTCATGAACTAAGTTGATTACTTCGGCTTTTTTACCTCGCGCTCGCGAAAACAATTTAAGAAAATAAAATTGATGCCAAACGATTTCACCTTTTTCTTCGAACTTCTTTAAAGTATCCTTGATTTTCGCAATCTTCGACTTCAAATCAGGCAATTTATTAATATTATTGCCCATATTAGTGAAAACAACTCGCTCGAAATAAATTTCATCATCATGAACTTGGGGTTTTCTTTTCCCACTCGGCGTTTCGGGAATCGTAATATTAATTTTTTCTTGAGGCATGGTAAATTTGTCTTTTTTCTTCATGGCGCTACACTTCTCTACTTTAAATATTATTATACCATTATTCTTCAAAAAAATGAATACAAACCAGCCTTATTTAGCCAAATAAAAAGGAGCAATTCTTTAAAAAGGAAATGCTCCATTTAATTTACTTATCTCTTAATACTATAAAGAGCTTTAAGACCGTTGAAAACAGCGGTTGAACCAAGTTCGTCTTCAATCCTCAACAATTGATTGTATTTCGCAATCCGATCCGTCCGGCTCATGGAACCGGTTTTGATTTGACCAGCATTAAGAGCAACAGCAATATCCGCAATCGTCGTATCTTCCGTTTCCCCGGAACGATGACTAATAACGGCGGTATATCCAGCTTTTTTTGCCATTTCAACAGCTTCAAAAGTTTCAGTTAAGGTGCCAATTTGATTAACTTTAATTAACACCGAATTAGCAACGCCCATATCAATGCCTCTAGCAATGCGTTTAGTATTCGTAACAAACAAATCATCACCAACTAATTGAACCTTTTTCCCAATTAGCTTGGTTAAATATTTCCAACCGTCCCAGTCATTCTCATCAAGACCGTCTTCAATGGAAACAATGGGGTATTTCTCCACAAGTTCCGCATAAAAATGAGCTAATGCTTTAGAATCAAAGGCTTTCCCGCCTTCACCATCAAGCACATAAGTTTTGCTTTCCTTGTGATAAAATTCCGAAGCGGCCACATCCATTGCTAAAACAACATCCTTACCCGGAACATAACCGGCATTCTTGATGGCTTCCAAAATAACGATGATGGCTTCTTCATTGCTGGAAAGATTAGGAGCAAAACCACCTTCATCACCAACAGCGGTATTCATCCCACGCGCTTTTAAGACTTTTTTAAGATGGTGGAAGACTTCCGTTCCCATTCTTAAAGCTTCTTTAAACGAAGGTGCACCAACGGGCATAATCATAAATTCTTGGAAATCGACATTGTTGTCAGCGTGAGAACCACCATTTAAAATGTTCATCATCGGTGTCGGTAATTCTTTCGCATTGAATCCGCCTAAATAATTGTATAAGGACAAACCGCTTAATTCCGCTGCGGCCCGGGCCACCGCCATCGAAACACCTAAAATGGCATTGGCGCCTAATTTTCCTTTGTTTGCTGTGCCGTCAAGTTCCAGCATTAATTTGTCAATCCCGACTTGATCAAAAACATTCATCCCGATAATTTCCGGAGCAATAACATCATTAACATTGTCAACGGCATTTAAGACGCCTTTTCCTAAATAACGCTTTTTATCGCCATCACGCAATTCAACGGCTTCGTGTTCACCGGTCGAAGCCCCACTAGGAACAATGGCCCGCCCAAAGGCCTCACTTTCGGTATAAACTTCCACTTCAACGGTGGGATTCCCACGAGAGTCCAATACTTCACGGGCATAAACTTCTTTAATAAATGGCATAATTTTTATTTCCTTTCTTCAAATGATTCAATAATTGATTTTCCAGTCATCACTGGTGGCTGTGGTAAATTCATCAATTGCAACATGGTCGGAGCCACATCAGCTAAAATACCACCTTGACGTAATTTTAAACCTTTTTTCGTAATAATACAAGGAACGGGATTTGTGGTATGAGCAGAAAACGGTTTTCCCAATTCATCAACCAGTTTTTCCGCATTACCATGGTCGGCAATAATCATAAGCGTCCCCCCAAGGTCCGTGATTTTCGCATAAATTTTACCAATACATTCATCAACGGTTTCGACGGCTTTAACCGTGGCATCAAAAACCGTCGTATGACCAACCATATCACAGTTGGCAAAATTAAGAACAACTACATCATACTTTTGGGAATCCAGTTCTTGTAACACGCGGTCACAAACTAAATAAGCACTCATCTCCGGCATTAAATCATAGGTCGCAACTTTGGGTGACGGAATGAGCACGCGAGTGGAAAGCGGGATTTCTTTATCCTCACCGCCATCAAAGAAATAAGTCACATGAGCATATTTCTCCGTCTCCGCAATCCTTAATTGCGTCAATCCATGGGAACTGATGATTTCCCCAAAGCTTTGATCAAGTTCTTGGAAATCAAAAGCCACTTCCCCCTTAACATTTTCACTGTAAGGCATCATCGAAACAAAAGTAAAACGAGAGAATTGGCGTTTGTTCTTAAGCGGAACTAAATCGGGATTCGTTAAACTGGTGGATATTTCAATCGCTCGATCCGGGCGGAAATTAGCGAAAATGACACTGTCGCCATCTTCAATATTGGAATCAACCGAGGCCACATAAGGGACAACGAATTCATCGGTAATCCCTTGGGAATAACTTTCATTAATCCCCTGAAAAACATCTTTCAACATCGCATCGTTATAAACTAATGCATTATAAGCTAATTGTAAACGATCAAAATTTTTATCACGGTCCATCGCATAATAGCGACCACTGATAACGCCAATTTTACTATGACCTAATTCATTGATTTTATCCTGTAATTGTTTTAAATAAAGCGTTGCCGATTGCGGTGGGACATCACGGCCATCCAAAAACGCATGAACGACGACTTCTTTGATGCCAAATTGGACAGCTTTAGTTAATAAGTACAAAATATGATTAATGTGGGAATGAACACCACCATCGGATAATAAACCCATAATATGTAATTTCCCGTTATTGGCTTTGGCTTGAACCAAAGCTTTATTAATGGCGGGATTTTTATCCAGTTCATCATTGCGGACAGCAATATTTAATCTAGTCAAGGATTGATAAACAATCCGACCGGCGCCAATATTCAAATGACCGACTTCACTATTCCCCATTTGGCCTTCGGGTAAACCGACATCTTCCCCACTGGCCCCCAGAGTTGTATGGGGGTAGTTTTTTAAAAGATAGTCCAAATGAGGGGTTTTAGCAGCGGCAATCGCATTTCCGACTTTGGTCTTTGATAAACCAAAACCATCCATAACCACTAACATCATTGGTTTTTTATGACTTGATTCACTCATGAATACTACTCCTTAATTTCTTTAATTATTATACATCTTTTCATGACTAAATTCAAGAATTGTGATTTGAAAAGGTATTCACTCATTTGAAAGGATTAGTATCCATTAACAGGAAAAATTGTTTCAAAATAATCCGTGTCGCTAAGACCAAAAGAGGAATCCGAATAATCATCGAAAGAATCCGCCATGGTAAAGTCGCATTGGAAAGACCATAGATAAAATTAGCCAGGGTATTAATCGTAGTTTCCATAATCGATGTAATCGTGATAACAATTATGTATTTCCAAAGATCCTTTTTAAACGGAACTAGTTTGATAAGACCACCGGCCAAACCCCAAATCAGCGTCGAAAAGGTATAAACGGACCAAAAACTGGCAAAAGGGGAAATCATAAAAAAAACGGTATCGGTTACAAAAGCGATTAATAAGCCCCACCACGGCCCCAATAAAAAACCGCCCACCAATAGCGGAATCGGAAACAAACTGATTCGCATACTTTCACCAAGTTGAATTGATAAGAAAGTTTTCAAGACAATTGCCATGGAAGCGAACAAGGATGCTAAAGCAAGTTTACGGATAGTTTGATTACGCATATCTTCAAAATGTCCTTTTCACTAAATAATTATATCACTAATCAAGGCAATTGTTAATGATAATATTTTTCAAAAAAATAGGCAAATTCCTTCTTAATTGTAAAAAGGAGGGATTCGTTCTTTTATTAGTTTAAAGGCTAAGAAAGCACTACCGGCGAAATTTGCGCCCAATATTCTTATTCCATAAAAAAAAGGAAATCAGAATCGATTTCCTCATTATTTAAAACGGTTTTTTAACCAAGCGGGAATGGTCGTATCGCCTTTAATGCGTTCTTTCTTTTCCACTTGGGGCGAATCGGCTGGTTTTCCCATTTCAATACTTGGTTCCGGAACAAAAGTCGGTTTTACTTCCTTTTCAATTGGTTTATAGCTAGGGAAACCGGCATTAGCTTGTTCTTCCTCCGGAATCTCTTTGGCATCGAAACCCGTGGCAATCACGGTTACAATTAATTCACCTTGGAGGTCCATATTGAAACCTGTTCCACAAACTAAATCAATTTCTGAAGACGAAGCATTTTGAATTTCCGTCATAACTTCCACAACTTCTTGCATGGCAATATCCACATCACTGGTGATAAAGACAATGGCATCCGTTGCTCCATTAATATCAATTTCCAGAAGCGGGCTACGAATGGCTTTTCTAGCGGCTTCAACAGCCCGATTTGGTCCGGAGGCAATCCCAATCCCCATCAATGCCGTTCCTTTATTACGCATAACGGTGCGCACATCGGCAAAGTCAACATTGATTAAACCGGGAATAGCGACAATTTCCGCAATCCCCTGCACCCCGCGACGAAGCACATTATCAACTTCACGGAAAGCTTCCAACATCGGCGTGTTTTTATCGGTCATGGATAATAATTTGTCATTCGGGACCACAATCAAGGTATCAACAAGCGGTTTTAAGCGCTCCAAACCACGGATAGCTTGCGCTTGGCGTTTGCGACCTTCAAAGGAAAAGGGTTTAGTAACGATACCGACGGTTAAACAGCCCAATTCCTTGGAGATTTTCGCCACAATGGGCGCTGCACCCGTCCCCGTTCCCCCACCCATGCCAGCGGTGATGAAAACCATATCGCTGCCTCTTAAGATTTCCCGGATTTCATCTTCGGATTCTTCAGCGGCTTTTTGGCCAATTTCCGGATCAGCTCCGGCGCCCAAGCCACGCGTCAGTTGTTTTCCGATTTGTAAACGCGTATCGGCTTTCGCAAGACGCAAAACTTGGGCATCAGTATTGATAACAATAAACTCCACCCCTTTGACATCATTTTCAATCATGCGATTGACGGCATTACCGCCACCACCACCAACACCAACAACTCTAATTACTGGTTTTTCATTAAATGCGTCTTGACTAAACATAAGTTCCTCCTATGTAGGTTAATATCTATTTATTAATTGATTATATCATAAAGAAACAGAAAAAGAAATAATTTAATTTGAATTTCAACGGTTTTTTTATCACAAATAATATTTAAACGCTTTCTTCATATAACTGAATGATGAAAGCATCCGTTTCAAAAACAACTTTAAAGGTTTTTCCTAAATAGGAAAAAACAAAATGCTCGCCAAGAGTTTGGCCTTGATGGTAATCTTGGTAATATTGTTTGACTTGCGCAATATTACCTTCCAAATCAAAGATATCACTGGAGCGGGGATCTTCATTAAAATCAGGATAATAAAAGCGAGCATACAGCGGCTTTAAAAATTCATCCTTCTCAAGAAAGGTTTTAAGGGGAATTTTATCATTTAAACCAAGCCGATAAACCGATTTTAAAGGCAAAGGAACAATCAATAATTCCTTGGTGTTGGCATCCAGTTGATGAATAATGAGGGGATAATGCAAAACAGCATTTAAAGGGGTTGTGTATTTCCAACAATACATCATCGTAATGACACCATCGATTTTAGTGGCAAACCGGCGATACTCAAAACTTAAAGTTAAGCCGTTTTCTAGTAATATATAGGCAATTTCCTCATATATCTTGCCGTCTTCCACTTTTAAAATATGAGATTTTTGGTATGGTTTACCTTCATCATCCGTCTCTAAAGTGTTCATTCGCGTTTCAAAAGCCGTTTGCGTTAACAATAGTCGGGTAGTAAAGCGGTTTTTTTGTTCATACTGGGAAAATAAATCTGCTAACAAAGCGCTGATAACAAAATCATCATTCTTCCCAAAAACTTTTTTATTGCTTGTCGTCGCTGCATCAATCGTATTAACAATGCCGGGAAAATGAAAATGATAATCCGGAACCTCTTCATAAGGTAGATAACTTAAATATTCATCAGGAAAATGAAAAACAATTTCCTCTTCATGGGGAGAAACTTGGTTTCCTGAACAGCCTACCAAAACAATTCCCCATAATAACACAAAAACAAAGCCGATTCTTTTCATTTAAAAATCCTTATCGGAAAAATGCAAACCATAATCACGATAAACTTGTTGCTTATATTCTAAGAAACGATCTTCCTTAATGGCTTGGCGGATGTTTTCCGTTAACCTTAGTAAAAAATTAATATTATGAATGCTTAATAAACGATAAGCGAGCATTTCTTCCGCTTTAAATAAATGCCGCAAATAAGCCTTCGAATAATAGCGACAGGTATAACAATCACAATGATGATCAAGCGGCGAAAAATCATTTTCGTATTGTTTGTTTTTAATGATAATTCGCCCATGAGTCGTCATGGCCGAACCATGCCGGGCAATCCGAGTTGGCAAAACACAATCAAACATATCAATGCCTCGTTCAACCGCATCAAGAATCGCCCCCGGGGAACCAACTCCCATTAAATAGCGGGGTTTGTTTTCCGGTAACAAGGGTGTAGTAAAAGCCAAAACATGATTTTGAATCGTTTTGGGTTCACCGACGCTTAAACCCCCAATGGAATAACCGTCAAAATCCATGGCCACTAAACTTTCGGCACAATGTTTCCGTAAATCCAAATACTCTCCTCCTTGTACAATCCCAAATAAGCCTTGCGTGGTTTTATTTTGGTGAGCATCTTGCGAGCGTTTAGCCCAGCGCAAAGTTCGTTCAACGGATTGTTGCATGTATTCATAACTTGAAGGATAGGGGGGACATTCATCAAAAGCCATGATGATATCCGCTCCCAAAGCATTTTGGATTTCAATGGATTTTTCCGGCGATAAAAATAAGCGGTCGCCGTTTTTATGATGTTTAAAACTGACTCCTTCTTCAGTAATGTCCCGAATATTGGCAAGACTAAAGACCTGAAAACCACCCGAATCAGTCAAAAGGGAGCGATCCCAATTCATGAAGCGATGAAGCCCTCCGGCTTGCTTAATAATGTCGGGCCCGGGTTGATTCCATAAATGGTAGGTATTTCCTAAAATGATTTCCGCCCCAATGGCTTCCAGTTCTTCTTTGATTAAGGTTTTAACGGTGCCTTGGGTGCCGACAGCCATAAATACCGGCGTCGCAAATTGCCCATGGGGGGTGGTAATCAAACCCAAACGGGCCCTGGAAGTACGGTCTTTTTTAATTAATTCATATTTAATAAGCATAAAAATCCTTACTGGATGAACATCGCATCACCGAATGAGAAAAAGCGATAGTCGTGTGTAATCGCATATTGATAGGCATCCATTATTTTTTCTTGGGAGTAAAAAGCACTAACGAGCATCAAAAGCGTTGATTTGGGAAGATGAAAATTCGTAATCAAAGCATCAACTGCCAAAAAACGATATCCCGGATAGATAAAAAGATTGGTTGCTTCGGTTGTCGCTACAAAGCGGTGATATTTTTGGTAAATGGCTTCTAAAGTTCTTGTGGAAGTGGTGCCGACACAAATAATGCGCTGACGATTTTGTTTAGCCGCATTTAATAAATCGGCCGTTTCTTTCGGCATCGAAAACCATTCGCTATGCATTTGATGGTCTTCCACATTCTCAACACTGACACTGCGAAAAGTCCCTAAACCGATATGCAAGCTTACATAAGCAATCCTTACTTTTTTAGCCCGTAATTGCTTAAAAACTTCATCATCAAAATGAAGCCCCGCTGTGGGTGCAGCGGCACTGCCCAAGGTCTTAGCATAGATGGTTTGATAACGATTGGGATCCTTCAAAGTGGTGTGAATATAGGGGGGAAGGGGCATCGTTCCCAGTTTAGACAAAAGATCTAAAAACACTCCTTGATAGTGAAAGCGGACATGGCAAAGACCATCATTAAACTTCGCCAGGATTTCTCCCGTAAATAACGATGCAAAATCAATCATCGTCCCCACTTTGATACGCCTTGCCGGGCGAACTAATGTTTCCCAATAGTCCGCTTCTTCTTTCAAAAGTAACAATTCTATTTTAGCTTGCGTATCTACTTTTTGGCCAATAATCCGTGAAGGTAAAACCTTCGTGTCATTGAGCACTAAGACATCATTTTCTGTTAAAAAAGCCGGTAATTCCCTAAAATAATGATCTTCCATCGTTCCTAAACAACGGTTTAAGACTAACAATTTGGAAGAACTACGTTTTTCCAAAGGTGTTTGGGCAATTATTTGCTTGGGTAATTGATAATCAAAAGAGTCGACCTTCATAACCCAATCCCAAATGGCGGTATGTCTTTTCGGTGGCCACTCTTCCCCGTGAAGTTCGTAAAATAAAACCTTCCTGTAATAAATAGGGTTCGTAAACATCTTCGAGGGTCGTCACATCTTCAGAAATCGATGAAGCTAAAGCTCCAAGACCAACCGGTCCCCCCTTAAACCGTTCCACAAGGGAACGCAAATAGCGATGATCGGTTTCATTTAATCCCTCTTCATCAATATCAAGTTTTACTAAAGAAGATTTTGTTAACTCATAAGCAATCACTTGGCAAAATTCATCTTCAAACTGGGCAAAATCGCGAACGCGTCTAAACAAACGATTGGCAACCCGCGGTGTTCCCCGCGAACGGCGAGCAATTTCCCAAGCGGCTTGTTCATCAATTTGAAAATCAAAAACACGCGAAGTACGGTTAACAATCTCTTTTAATTCCGAAGTTTGATAATAATTGAGTTGGTGGACAATCCCAAAACGATCGCGTAAGGGCGCCGATAAATCACCACACCGCGTTGTTGCTCCAATTAAGGTAAAAGGAGGAAGATCAATGCGAATGGAATTGGCCGTTGCGTCTTTGCCAATCATGATATCAACGACAAAATCTTCCATTGCGGAATAAAGCACTTCCTCGACAACCCGAGGAAGACGATGAATTTCATCAATGAACAAAATATCACCAGCTTCAAGATTGGATAAAATAGCGACCAAATCGCCAATGCGATCAATGGAGGGAGCGGTCATGGAATGAAATTTTCCACCCATTTCATTGGCTATAATACCCGCCAAAGTTGTTTTACCCAAACCGGGAGGACCATATAAAAGGACATGGTCCAATGTTTCACTTCTTTTTAAAGCCGAAGAAATGAAAACATTGAGATTTTCTTTGATTTGGTCCTGACCAATATAATCGACTAAGCGCTTAGGGCGCAAACTGCGGTCAAATTCTTCAAGTAGTACATCATTTTTTTCCATAAACAGCTCTTACTTTCTTTCACCTTTGATTTACAAGACGGGGATTAAATGTTATAATCAGGAAGGTGGTGAATAAATTGTATAATTATCTTAAAGGTGTTGTCACAATTGTCCGTGGTGACTATGTTGTTGTCGAAACTAATGGCATCGGTTATTTAATAAAAACCGGCAATCCTTTTAGTTTCGAAATGGGTACGGAAGTACAAGTCCATACCTATTTACATGTTCGTGAGGATATCCTCGATTTATATGGGTTTAAAAGCGTCGAAGAACGCGATTTTTTCTTAAAATTAATCTCGGTTAAGGGCATTGGCCCGAAAGGAGCAATGGCCATCATTGCTAGCGGGACCATTGATCAAGTCATTCAAGCCATCCAAACAGCCGACAGTAAATATTTACAGCGCTTCCCCGGCATTGGTCCAAAAGCCAGCCAACAAATTATTTTGGATTTACACGGAAAACTGGACTTTAATCAAATTAGCGCCAAAGAAAATCCGAAACTCAAAGATTTGCGGGATGCTCTAAAAGCCATGGGTTATAGCAACAACGAAATCAAAGCCATGCAAGCAACCATGGAAGCCAATATTGATAAACCCATTAATGAACTAATTAAAATTGTTTTAAAAAAATTAATCTAAAACGCGATAAAACGCGTTTTTTATAATGCTTTGATTTTAGCTTTACGCTCTTTTTCGTTCCTTTGTAAAGCCAAACGATATTGTTTATCCAAAGAACGCTCATGGAGAATTAAATGATCACTAAAATCGCGTTTAAAAGCTGATTGTTTTTGTTTGGAATTTTTAATAAATAATTGATAATTGTTTTCCTCATCGGCAACTAATCGTTGGTTTTCCAAAGTCGCCTTTTTACTTTTTTCTTCAATGGCTTTTAGTTGGTCATGATAAAGTTTCATCGCCGTTTGTTTTTTTAATTCCATACTCAAACGATGTTTTTCCTTTTCGTCTTGGACTTGGCGATGATAATTTTTTTCGTTATTTTCTTCTTGATGATAATCACCCGCTAAATAAAGCAAAGCATTTTCATAACTCTTTAATAACGACGAATTCATTTTTTTGTCCATTTCTTCTCGGTAAGCTTGTTCCTCAAGATAGTAATTTTTAAAAATAGCCATGGTTGCTTTTACTTCTTGAAGTAAATTGTGGGCTTGGGAAGCAACAGACCGTAAAAAATTTTTAAATCGTTTGTTTTGTAATTTATAATATTCTAAACAAAAGTGCTCAATTTTCGTCAATTCATGGCTATAATGAGGTTCAATGAGCGGCAATTCGTTTTTAATGGTCACCAATAAAAACTTCGATAAATCATTACGCAAACTCTTTTTTAAATTCCAAGTATTTTCCACAATCGCAATTAAATGGGCTTGGAATATTTCAATGCAGTCCGCAAGACCTTCTAGCAAGCAATCGCATTGTTTTTTGATATTATTAGAAATTAATAATTCCAAGGGTCGATATGATGCAAATTGCATGGTATCGACTTCATGAGCTTTTTGAAGATAGTTTTTATT
Source organism: Tenericutes bacterium ADurb.BinA124 (assembly GCA_002068415.1). GTDB lineage: Bacteria > Bacillota_I > Bacilli_A > ML615J-28 > CAG-698 > UBA2253. The sequence goes on along the minus strand of MVZM01000001.1, from coordinate 149,634 downwards.
ATTTTCAAAATGATGCAAATCATATTGATGTTTTTCATCTTGAATTTGGTTTTTAATAAGCATTTGTTGAGCAAAATTTTGGATTTGCCATTCAATGGCGTGTAAATTTTGTTCTTTTTCCCATTCGTTATATTGTTTATCCAATTCAAAACCAAATAAAGCAAACTCCAGCTGCTCCGCTAATTCTAAATCATTCCTTTGTTTTTCGAGTGCTTTAATCTTAACCGCAAAATCTTCTTGCGTTAAAGCATTATCCAAGGAAATCTTTTCGTAAAAGCGTTTAAAATCCAAGGTGTTTTCAATAAAGGAAAATTCATATTTGTTTTTGATGCTTTCCTGTTCCTTAAAGCCTTCAGTCCGAATGGCTACAATTTTCTTTTTGATTTCCGCAATCCCGCTTAAATCATTGGTTTCAAGAAGTTGTTTTTCTAAATCGCTGGACGCCTTGACCGTTTTTTCATTCGCCTTTTGCAAATCAATATTCATTCGGCGCATTAATTCCGTTTCTTTGGCTTTATAGTTTTTTTCTTCTTCTTCTAATTGATTATTATGTTCCTTTAATAAAAGCGACAATTCCTTGTTTAGAGTGTTGATGCGATGGGCAAATTCACTGCGACGCCGCCTTTGTAAAGCCAAAATACGTTTTTGTTCATCATTCTTCTTTTGGCTTAGAAAAGCTTTTTTTTCTTCCAAGATATGTAAATAAGTTTCGGGTTCGCTAGCAATATTTAATATTTCTTTTTCCAAAGCAGCAATTTTACTTTGATATTGATCATCATCCTCTTTTAGTTGCCTTTCAAAATCAACAAGAATGTTTTTTTGGGAATCGAGGTTTTGTTTTAAGGATTGAAAAACATCATTAATTTGCTTATTCTCCTCTTCCTCAATTTGCATGAAAAAAGCAAAAATCTGGTTATTGATATTGCTGATTCTTTCTTCAAATTCCTTAAAATTCATATTTCACCTCAAAATCGAAAATTACCTCGACCTTTGCCTTTACCCTTGCTTGCTTTGCGTTGAACATTGGGCATTGTGGGGCGGGCTTGCGGATTTTCGCTCATTTTCGTAAACGCCGACATTTGGGTTTTCATATCTTCAAAGCGTTTAATCAAAGCATTGACTTCAGGATAAGGTCGACCCGAACCCCGAGACAAGCGTTCCCGCCTTGATAAACTTTTAGTTAACATTTCCGGATTTTTTCGTTCTTCAGGTGTCATGGATAAAACGATGGCTTCCAGATAAGTGAACTGTTTTTCGTCAATTTCCATGTTTTTTAGTTGTTTTCCGAGGCCCGGAATCATTCCTAAAATGCCTTTTAAAGAACCGATTCTTCTAATCCACTTGATTTGCTTAATGAAATCATTGTAATTAAACAATCCTTTTTGCATGCGTTCGGCCAATTTCATGGCTTCAGCTTCATCGATGTTTTCGGAAGCTTTTTCCACCAAGGTGACAATATCCCCCATGCCGAGAATCCGTCCCGCCATCCGATCGGGATGAAAAATTTCAATTTGGTCTAATTTTTCCCCCATTCCCGCAAACTTAATCGGAATCTTCGTTAAATAACGAACGGATAAGGCGGCACCACCGCGGGAATCACCATCTAACTTGGTTAGGATGCATCCCGTTATCGGCAATTTTTCATTAAAAGTCGTAATGACATTGAGGGCATCTTGCCCCATCATGGCATCAATGACTAATAAAATTTCATCGGGTTTAGCTACTTTTTGCACATCGTTGAGTTCTTGCATCATTTCTTCGTTGATATGCAAGCGTCCGGCCGTATCAATAATCACTAAATCATAACTTTTACTTTTCGCATAGGCAATCCCTTTGGTAACAATGTCCACAACTTTGGTCGTTGTTCCCATTTGAAAAACTTCAATCCCCAGTTGGCGTCCAATCGTTTCTAATTGGTTAATAGCCGCCGGACGATAAATATCACCGGCAATCAAAAGAGGTTTTTTGCCATCTTTTTTTCTTAAAAATTGGGCTAGTTTTCCTACTTGCGTGGTCTTCCCCGAGCCTTGCAAACCCACCAACATAAAAACGGAAGGCCCGCTGGAGCGATAGTTAACCAAAACGGCTTCATCACCCATTAGGCGCTTTAACTCGTCATGAACGACTTTCACAACCATTTCGCCCGGAGTAAGCGATTTTAAAATCTTTTCGCCCAAAGCTTTTTGCTTTAATTCGGCAGTAAAACTCTTAACAACTTTATAGTTGACATCCGCTTCCAACAAGGAAAGGCGGACTTCTTTCATCATTTCTTCAATATCATTTTCGTTTAATTTACCACGGCCGGTAATCCGGCGTAAGGACATTTGGATTCTTTCAGATAAACTTTCAAAAGGCATATACTAACCTACTCAATTTCTTTTAATTGTTCAATAATGGCTAAAACTTGGGAATCAGCCGTTTTCGCTAATTGCTCATAGAGAGAATGACGTAACTGGAATTTTTCAAACAGTTTTAATTTGGCTTCATATTCATCTAATAATTGATGAACGCGATGTAGTTGATCAAAGACCGCAGCACGGCTAATTTGATTTTGAGCGGCAATTTCCGCCAAGGAAGCGTCTTTAAAATAGTAATCACGAAAATAATCTTGCTGCTTCTTTGTTAGAATGGCACCATAAAAATCAAACAAAAGAATATAATGATGATGTTTTTCTAAAATATCCATCTTTTATTCCTCATCTATCATTTCCGCAAACAAGCCATACACATATTTTTCTAAATCAAAATAATCGATATCTTCTAATTTTTCCCCTAAACAAACAAATTTAATGGGAATGGAATATTTTTCACGAATTGCTAAAACGATGCCGCCCTTAGCCGTTCCGTCGAGCTTGGTTAAAACAATGCCCGAGACTTGCGTAGCTTCAATAAACGCTTTGGCTTGATTTAAACCGTTTTGCCCGGTGGTAGCATCAATCACTAAAAGTGTATCCTGAGGAGCATCAGGAATTTCGCGAGCAATCACTCGTTTGATTTTTTCCAATTCCTTCATTAAATTGACTTTAGTTTGTAAGCGTCCGGCCGTATCACAGAGCACAACATCATAATGTTCGGCTTTTGCCTGCACGATGGCATCGTAAATAACGCTGGAAGGGTCACTGCCCTCGGGTTTAGAGACAACGGGACAGGAAACACGCTCGCCCCATATTTGCAGTTGTTCAAAAGCCCCGGCGCGAAAAGTATCTCCGGCCGCAATCAAAACCCGTTTGCCTTCGTTCATCAGTTTATGAGCGATTTTCGCAATCGTCGTCGTTTTCCCAACCCCATTAACACCAACAAACAAAAAGACCGAAACGCCTTGGGGATTAAACCGTAAGTTGGAGTTAACAATTTCCCCTTTTAAATAAATATCAAACATTTTATCAACGATAATCGGTTGAAGGTCTTTTGCGGAAGTAATCTTTTTCGTCCGCACATCTTCTTTTAACTGATCGATGAACTTAATAACGGTCTCAACGCCGATATCCGCCATCACAAAAATTTCTTCGAGTTCATCAAATAACTCTTCCGTAACATCGTTATAACTAGTAAACAACCTTTTTAATTTCGATAAAGAATGTTTACGGGTTTTTTCCATCCCGATGCGATATTTTTCCGCTTCTTGGCGTTTTTGTTTACTTTTAAATAAGTCAAAAAATCCCATTTGAACCTCTTTTTTAAATCATAATCTTTTGTTTATTATAACATAGGAAGCATTAAATTAAAAGGTAAAATCTTTTCTTAAAGAAGCAAAATTAAAAAAACCGTATTAAATACGATTTTTTAAGGTAATTTGCTGAGAACTGTTTTGCATTTTGGATAGCGATTGCAAGCATAGAATTTTTGACCTCGAAATTTTCCCTTTTTCGAAAGGCGTTCGACTAAATATCCTTCGCCACAACTTGGACACAAAACCCCCGTGTTAAGCGGTTCTGCTTGGGGTTCTTTTTTAATATATCGACATTTAGGAAAAGCAGAACAAGCTAAAAAGCGACCAAATCTTCCGTTTCTTTGCACTAATTGACTGCCGCATTGCGGGCAAAGTTCATCCACAAACACGGGATAGATTTTTTCCATATGGGTGTTTGCATAATCTAACAATGGCATAAACTGTTGATAGAAACGATCCAATTCCTGATACCAAACTTTTTTGCCTTCGGAAATCTGATCAAGGATTACTTCCATCGCCGCTGTGTATTTCACATTGATAATTGAACTAAAGAATTGATCAAGCTGATTGGAGGTAAGAGTTCCTTGTTCGGTTGGAACAAACATTTTTTTCTCCACAGTGACATAATAACGTTGTTTCAAGGTGTCAACGGTAATCGCATAAGTGGAGGGCCGGCCAATTCCCAATTCCTCCATCTTTTTAATTAAACGAGCTTCCGAAAATCGAAGCGGTGGCGAAGTAAATTTTTGTTCGGAAGAGACTTTAGGTTCATTCAAAAGTTCACCCACAGTAAATTCCGGAACGCGATGAACCTCATCATCATCTTTATCTAATTTAAGAAACCCATCAAAAAGAATCTTATCGCCGTTTAATTCGAAGATGAACCCGGAGTTATCGATTTTAATCTTGGTGTCTTCAATTTTCGCATCACTCATTTGCGAAGCTAGAGCGCGGTTATAAATCAATTTATATAATTTAAATTCATCATTCGTTAAATAATTCTTAATCTCATCAGGATGATATTTCAATGATGACGGACGAATGGCTTCGTGAGCATCTTGAATATTCTTGCCCTTCGCCTTGCCTACAAAATGACCCCGAAAATAGTCTTTTCCATATTGTTTAATGATAAAATCTTGGGCTTCTAAAACAAATTCCTGACTTAAACGAAAGGAATCAGTGCGCATATAAGTAATCAAACCAACCCGCTCGTGGGCCAACTCAAGACCTTCATAGAGTTTTTGGGCAATCATCATCGTTTTTTTGGCTGGAAAGTTCAACAAATTAGCCGCTTCCTGTTGGAGTGTTGAGGTAATAAAAGGCGGTTTTGGGGCTTTTTGACGATTTTTAGTAAGGATTTCGGAAACAATAAAATCACTCTTTAACTTGGCTAAAACATGATTCGTTTCCTGTTCATTAACAAGGGATATTTTCCCGTTTTGGTCGCTGGTTAATTTCGCTTTCCATTGTTTATTATCCTTAATAAACTCTAAATAAACTTCCCAATATTCCTCAGGAACAAAAGCTTGAATTTCTTTTTCCCGATCACAAATAAGCTTTAAGGCTACGGATTGAACGCGACCAGCAGAACGCGATCCGATTTTCTTTTGTAATAACTTTGAAAGCGAAAACCCGATAATGCGATCAAGAATGCGGCGTGATTCTTGGGAATGAACTAAATCCATATCAATTTCTCGACCATTTTCCAGGGCTTTAATCACCGCATTTTTAGTGATTTCATGAAAAACAACTCGCTCATAAGCTTTGTTTTGTAAATCCAAGACATCATACAAATGCCAAGAAATAGCTTCGCCTTCCCGGTCGGGGTCGGTTGCTAAATAGACTTTGCTAGCTTCTTTGACTTGTTTTTTCAATTCCTTGATTAAAGGCGCTTTTCCACTAATCGTGCTGTACATCGGTTTAAAATTGTTTTCAATATCCACGCCAAAACCGCCATAACCCCGTGTCACCAAATCACGGATATGGCCTTTACTGGAAACAACCCTAAAGTTTTCTCCTAAATATTTAGCAATAGTTTGTGATTTGGCAGGACTTTCCACAATCACTAAGTTTTTATCCATGATTTTCTCCTTCAATGGCATTGATTATAGCACTGATAAAATCGAAATGTCAAACAAAATCGTTTTTATTCAAAAATCCGTTAAAATAACGATGAAGCACCTTCTTTATTAGTCAGTAAATAACATTCTTTAGATGTAAAAGTTAATTTACTTGGTTCTATCCGCCCGCATTCGTCATCGCTTGCCAACTTACCATAAGCAGGTAAACAAGAAATCCGTTCTCACCCCTCTGAATAAGGGAAGCGATTAAACAAGTTTAAGGAAGTTTTTTTAAAATAACCCGGATAGTTAATCGATAATTAAATTTTTTCTAAACAAGTTTCCTTCCCTAACTTCATAAATAGTTTATTTCCTTTGGTTTTGAAAACAAAAATCATCCTGTTTTTTTTCTAAAGCGGTTTTTACGGGTTGAAAACTTTGGCGATGAAGGGCACAGGGACCATATTGTTCAAGCATTAAAAGATGCTGTTTAGTGACATAACCCTTGTGCTTTTTAAAGCCATATTGTGGATAAATGAGATCCATTTCTTCCATATAGCGGTCCCTAATGACCTTTGCCATAATACTTGCGGCCGCAATGGAAGCACTTTTTTGATCACCTTTAATTAAATCAAGGCAAAAATACGGGACTTCAAGAGGCATGGCATCGGTTAAAACGGCATCAACCGGATTTTTAAAAGCCGCTAAACACTTAAGCATGGCCAATCTGCTGGCTTGGTAGACATTCAAACGATCAACATCCGCCACAGAAATAAAGTGATAATGATATTCAATCGCCTCATTAATCAATTGCGTATATAGTTTCTCCCTTTGTTTTGCTGACATTTTTTTGGAATCATCAAGCCCTGCTAAATAGTAATCATGGGGCAGCATAACTGCACACGCCACAAGTGGCCCAGCCATCGGCCCCCGCCCTACTTCATCAATGCCAACAATCCCTTGATAGCCTTCTAATTGTAACTGATGTTCATAAATGTACAAATTATAATCCATAATCATCCCTTTAAACAATCCTATTGTATCATATCTCTTAAGTTTTCAATAAAAAAGAATTATGATTGGTATCATAATTCGTCATTCTCGGGGTTTCCAAGCTTAAATTGGGCAAAACGATCCAAAGTAATGCGCCCCAAGCGTCCACTTCGAAACTCTTTAATGATTAAATCTAGAACTCGTTCTTGATAATCCGTTTTAATAAAACCGTTTTTTTTCGCAATCTGCTCCAGCACTGCATCAAAAGTCATTGGGGAAGTAATTTCCCATTTTTCCCATAAAACTTGTGGATAATGATTTCCTAAAAAAGCTATTAAATACTCACCTAATTTGAAAACGTCCAGCACTTCATCTTTAATTGCACCCGCAAGCGCCAAATGAAGGCCAACTTTTTCATCATCAAACTTAGGCCATAAAACACCGGGAGTGTCGAGTAAATCAAATTGAGGATTGACTCTTACCCACTGCTGAGCTTTAGTTACACCTGGTTTATTACCAACCATTGTCGTTTTTCTTTTCACAAGCGTATTGATTAAGGTCGACTTCCCGACATTGGGAATGCCGACAATCATCGCCCGCAAAGGTCGTTCCAAGAGACCCTTAGCTTTTTCTTTCGCCAGTTTATCTGCTAAAACCTCTTTGGCCCATTTTCCAATCCGCTTCACATTCAAACCGGATAAGGCATCAATGGCCAAAACTTGATAACCTTCCCTTTCATAATAATGAGCCCATTTTTTGCTTTGATAAGCATCAGCTAAATCAGCTTTCGTCAATAATAATAATTTCGGTTTGTTGGCAAGCATGGATGCAATCATGGGGTTTTTGGAAGAAAAAGGAATCCTAGCATCAACAAGTTCAAAAATAATATCAATTACCCGCAAGCGGGCTTCAATGTCCTTTTTGGCTTTCGCCATATGGCCGGGATACCATTGAATCATACTTTTCTCCAGTCCAGCCAGCCCATTCGCTTGTATTTCACAACCCCAATGATTTGTGATTTGTGGAAGAGACCTAAAGCCCGGCTGTCAACGCTCGAGGAACGATTATCTCCTAAAACAAAAACATAATCGGCAGGAACGACACAAGTTTGTCCGGGCCGACATTGCTCAACCCCCTTAATCTTGCAAACATCTTCTAACAGTAAATCAAATTCCGGGTAGGCAAAAGCTAAAAAGGGTTCATCGATTAAAACTTCGTTAAGGTAAAGTTTGCCATCCCGAAAAGACATGGTTTCTCCCCCAAGCGCAATAACGCGTTTAACCAATAATTCCTCATCAAGGACTCCGGATGAATAAGTCAAATCATTGATTTCCTTATCAACTTTAAGAACAACAATATCAAAACGATGAACATCCTCAGTACTACGAACAATTAAGTCATCGCCATCGGCTAAAGTCGGAAACATGGAACTTTTGTGAACGGTAGCTGGAAAATAACCAAACATAAAAAAGATTTGCAAGACCAATAAGGCGATATGCATCATCATCAAAAAATCTAAAATTTGGTATAAATAATACTTAATTTTGTTTGTTAGCGAAAAATATTTGGATAACAAAGAAAAACTGGAAAACAAAACCGCCAAAACAATGACTACAATCACATATTTCGGATTGATTATCGCTACTTTCATGAGGTTTAAAGCCATAAAAAGCACTAACAATAACACCGATACTAATAAAGAAATGATTTTTTGGAGCATTTTTTTCTTGGTTATTTCCATAGTTTTTCCTTTTTTAAAGATCTAATAAGCTCTCTAATTCTTCAATGGTAACTAAAACGCGGCGTGGTCGTCCCGATAAGCCTTCCGAAACAACACCCAAATCTTCCAATCCGTTCATGATGCTTTGAGCTCGATTAAAACCAATACCAAACTTCTTTTGAATGCGATTAATGGAAGCACTGTCGTTTTCCACCACAAAGCGGGCAATAATATCAAAATACTCATCTTCCCGCGGATCAACTTCCATTTGTTCTTCGTAATTCATCTTTTGTTCGAGATCTTCCTTCGAGAACATGAAATTAGGAGCGTAGTTGTCTTTAATATAGTCCGTTACCGCAATGATTTCCTCAAGTGAAATGAAAGCACCTTGAACTCGTGTTTCACTGACACCGTCACTATAAAGCATGTCACCCTTGCCTAATAGTTTATCAGCTCCGGTTTTATCCAAAATCGTCATCGAATCGACTTGTGAATTAACAGCAAAAGCGATTCTCGTTTGAATGTTAGCTTTAATCGTTCCTTTAATAACATCGGTAGACGGTCGTTGCGTCGCCATAATTAAATGAATACCGGCCGCACGAGCTTTTTGGGCTAATCTTTGAATATATTCTTCAACGGAAGATGACGCCACAAACATTAAATCGGCTAACTCATCAATGATAATCACAATGTAAGGAATTTCTTTTAAACTGGGATCAGTAGCAGCCAGTTCATTGTAAGAGTTAAAGTCACGGCGACGACACGACTTAAATAATTCATAACGGTTCTGCATTTCATCCACAGCCCATTTTAAAGCGGCCGTCGCTAATTTTGGATCATTGATGACGGGGGTTGCTAAATGGGGAATATCTTCATAACTGGAAAATTCGATTAATTTCGGATCAATTAAGACGAGTTTAACATCATCAGGATGGGCTTTATAAATAATGCTGTTAATAATACAATTGATACAAACACTTTTGCCACTACCGGTGGTTCCGGCAATTAAGGCATGGGGCATTGCTGTAATGTCCAACGGCACACTACGGCCACTAATATCTAATCCTAAAATCACATTTAAAGGATTATTGTCATTCAAATAATCAGGGTTGGATAGTAATTCCCCAAAGAAAACTTTATCTTGAACAATGTTGGGAACCTCAATGCCGATTGTGGCTTTCCCGGGAATGGGAGCTTCAATCCGAATGGATTTCCCTTCCAAGTTCATCTGCAAATTGCGGGAAATATTTTTAACGCGTTCCACCTTGACACCATCGTCAAGCTTAATTTCAAATTGGGTGACGGTTGGACCTTTGGTGTAATGAACAACTCGACCGCCAATTTTAAAATCTCTTAAGGTTTTATCAATGACTTCTTTTTGATAATTAACACCAGAAAAATCACTTTGTTTAATGGTTTGTCCGCGTTTTAATAAATTAAGAGGAGGCGCAACATAGCGACTACGATTCCTCTTTTTTGTGAATGTAGCGGGTTTAACTTGCTTAGTATCATAAGTAATTACCGTTTTTTCCAAAACTGGCGTTTTTTTCAAATCCGTTTTTGATTCAGGAACAACTTTCGCTTCCGGTTTGGGTCTATCTTCAGAAAAATATTCATTCAATTCCGGCAATTCGCTTAATTCATCCAATGAGCTCGTTTTATTTTCTTCGTCAAAAGCAAATTGTTCTAGTTCTTCTAGTTCTTCCGGTTCGTCCGCTTGCGAAACAACCAAAGTCGGCGTTATTGTTTTTTGTCTTCTAGGCGTAATATCCTCACGCATTAAGTAATCGGGAATGCGATTTTTTCTAACGGGAGCAGTTTCCCCATCTTCTTCCGATAAGTTGGGGCGGGGGTCTTCCCACAAACCTTGATATTGCAGACCTTGATTACCATATTTGATATAGGGGAAAGTCGTTTTATCTTTAACTTTACGACCATAATAAGGAGACACAAAACCTTCTACTTTCGATTCACTTGGTGATTTTTGCTTATTATCTAAAGATTTAGAAGCGTTATTTTCTTCATCAATTTTCGCAATATAAAAACTTTTCCGGCTCATGGCTTTTCTCCTTCTTTTTCCATCATCGTTTCAATTTCATAAATTGTTCTTTCAATTTCTAAATTACTTTCTTTTTCCGCATTAAAGACACTACGATTATATACTTTATTCGTTTCTGCACCAACAATCTCAATAATTGTTAACGCAATTTTATTGGTAGCAATTGTCATGGTGGTATCAATCAATAATTTTTTGACCCAGTACTTGGGATTAAAAACATTCAAAATTCCCAAAGCCACTTTAACCGTTCCGGATATCGGCTTTTGATTGACTAGTTTAACCGCTTTGGTATTGTCAAATTTTTTCTTTACTTCAATTATTTTTAAAATATTAGCAATCCGAACCTTTCTAGCCGCCGCTAGCACCCTTCCTTTAAACAAGGAATCAATTTGGTCAGTGATATAGTGATTTAAGATTAACAGTTCATCAATGCTTAACTCATAAAGCGGGAATGAAGAATCCGGATAATATATTTTCGCAATCGCTTCAATTAAATTTCCGGCGATTTCCCGAAGTGCTGGCGTTTTTTCCTTTAAAGGTCGGGTCGAAAATTCCTCAGTATATTCATTTTTCGCACTCGTAATTAATTTGAAAACCTGTTCATCAACGGCTTGTTCATCGAGTTTGGGAAGATCTTTACGAGGTCGCATTGATCCTAAAACAATGAATAAATAAATAACGAAGCATAACAAAAAACCAACGATGATTCCGAACAATAAAACATCAAAATTATCAAAGGTCAATTTTCGAATCAGTTGGGAAAAGAATTCTTTAAATTTTGTAAAGATATTTAAAAACATGGTTTGCTCCTTTCCCAATTATACTCATCCATTTTACTACAAAAGCCGTTTTTTTGCAACCAAGCAAATGTGATTTTCTAGACAATTACACTTTATTATGATAAAATACGCCGAAGGACAAATTTATGACTAAAGCATATTTAATCGCCATTGATCTTGATGGTACTTTAATTACTAACTTTGATAATTATGACCGCCAAAGTTTTCAACTACTGGAACAACTGGCGAAAGAACATTATGTCGTCATTGCGACCGGTCGTCCCTACCGTTCTTCCATTTATTATTATGATTTATTGAAACTAAATACGCCCATTGTCAATTACAATGGAGCACTTGTTCAAAATCCCCACGACCGCCGCTTCCCGAAAACCATGATTACGCTTGACCGTAATATCATCCGTTCCTTGATTGCCGATAATGATGATATCTTGATTAATGTGTTTTGTGAGATCGAAGATGATATCTTTCTTTGGAAAGATACCGCCGAAATTATCCCTTATTTACACATTTCCGGTGGAACACTACAAATTGGCAATTTAGACCTGATTTTACATGGCGATCCCAATGGTGCCATCATTATTGCAAAACCGGGTCATGAAGATTATCTTCGGCAGTATTTAGCCTCCACCTTCCCCAATCAAGCCAACATTCGTTTTTGGTATAATGAAAGTTTGGCGATTGCGGAAATCTATCATCCCCTAACTTCCAAAGGTAATGCCCTCGCCCAAATTGCCGCTTATTACCAAATCCCCAAAGAACGCATCATTGCCATCGGTGATGGTCATAATGATATTGAAATGATTCAATACGCTCATTGGGGCGTGGCCATGGGTGGTGCCCACCCTGATTTGCTTAAAGTGGCCAAACACCGCACGCTTTCAGTCACCGACAACGGTGTTTATCACTATTTAAATAACTTCTTCAAAAAAATGTAACCAGGCGGTTACATTTTTTATTTGTAAATGTTCATTTGCTCAAAAAACTGGCTTTTTGCTAAGTCCATGTATTTTAAAAAGTGCAGCAGTTGAACATCAGAAACATAAACATTGATTTCCACAATCTCCGACATACTGCGGCCATCACTAGTCAATGCTTCAACGCGGTAGAACACGCGATAATGTTGGAAGCCAAGTTCAATGATTTGGCTTGTCCCGATTACAGCTTTATTGGCGGAACTAAAGGAGGTGGTAATGCGCCATTTGATAAGATCAGCCGACATTTCCGTCTTATAGTTAACAGCATTATTAGCGGTCGATAAGTCATTCCAAGTGATTTGGATTTGCTCATCTTCAAGCACTTCAATGGGACCCACATAGGCTTGACCGTTAACAAAAATTTGTAAATCACCTAAATTTTTAAAACTGTTTATTTGATAAGTTGGGGAAAGGGAAAAGCCTTGATCATTTGCGGCAACAATGCGAAATTGGAGGAGTGAAGGAAGCTTGGGCAGGATAAAGGGTTGATAACAATTTTGTCCTTCTTCAACGAGCGGATTGTCAACTGAAGTAATATTATGCCAATTAAAGCCATCAATAGAATATTGAGCCGTATAATTAACATCGGTTAATTTCAATTTGTTCCACATTAGGGTAATCATTTCCCCTGCAAAAGCATCTCCGCGAACTGTGAGATTATAAATATGACCAATCCTCTTGGTAATCGTTAGGGCTTCAGTTTCACTGACAACGGAGCCATAATCATTGAAAGCTTTTAAATAAACATAAACCGTCGGTGAATTATCCAGGGGAATGCGGGTTTGATAGTAACCACCGTTATCCTCAAGCGGATAAGTTGTCGTATTTAAAAGCTGAAAGTTAATATTATCAGGTGAATAATACACTTCATAACTGGGTTTACCACCAAACAAGGGGTATATTTCATCCCAACGGACCGTTAAAAACCCATTAAAATAATTATAATCACTAAAAAAGACATTTTCAAACGGTTCCAGTCTTAACATCGAAGCTCCCGAAGTTGCTTGGGTCGTATTAATTTCCACACCTTCACTTAAAGTATTGGTTGCGGATTGCACTTTAAGAGCGTAATAATAATTTTGGGAAGAATTCGTTTTATCAAAATAGCTAATGCGATTATCAATAAATTCATTGCCAATAATATCAATAATCTCGTTAGGTGCATAAGTAATGGGCCTAGGACTACGATAAATGACATAAGTTTTCGCCTTGGTTTGCTTATCAAAATCTAAGCGAAAACCTTGGTCATTTTTGCTGATTGCTAAATTAGTTACTGGGGAAAGTTTAATGGAAGTAAAGGTTTCTATTTCCGGAAGAACAGCTTTATTCGTCCACATCAATTGGCGAATCCGGTTTAAATTATTATAAAAAATCCCGGATTTGGTTAAATATGCCGATTGGACTTGGGAATAACTAAAAAGACAATGGCCTTTTATTTCCGGATATTGACTGGCATATTGAACTTGATTGCCGGCTTCATTAACGTTGGTGTTCCAAGAAGCACGCTTGGCTTCAGCCGCTTGATAAATCCCCATTCCCGAATATAGGTTAACTTTTTTGTTCTTAACTACTTTGACCCACCAGTCCATGACATCCGCATAAGCGGCTGCGGGTTCCTCAAAAGACCAATAACTTTGGGGAAGAATGTAATCAATCCATTCATTATCCACCCATTTTTTGGTATCACAATATAAATAATCTCCATAGTGAGCAAAACCTGAAGTGTTGGAACCAACAGGAGTAATTAATGAGCCCTTAGCATCATAAGTCGCTGTTGCCTGATAGGAACCATTACGATAAATACCGGTTGGTGAAATGCCAAGTTGGACATGACGATTATTTAATTGATTATATTCGCGCATTTTGCTAGAAAGAGCTTCAATAAATAAATCGACTTGTTGCCGACGAAAATCAGGAATCGGTAAATTGTTGAAATTGTATTTAGCTCGTGTCGCACTATCATCAACACCACCAATATAAAAATAGTCATCAAAATGGATGGCATCAACATCATAGTTCTCAATAATCTCCATACAAGAATCAATGATAAACTTCCGGACAGATATTTCACCCGGATTTAAAATCGCACCCGTTGTTCCTTTTAAAATATAAGCCGGATTGGAAGCAACATTATAGGAAGGGAAGGTTTTCGCATAATCTTCAACAGACAAACCTAAAGTGCTGGAACCTAAACGATAGGGGTTAAGCCAGGCATGGAACTCAATTCCCCGTTTGTGGCATTCCGAAATCGTCCAAGTAATCGGGTCAAACTCCGCAAAATTAACATTCCGAAAAACATAGGATAAGGGGTTGAGTTCTGAATTGTAAAGCGCGTCATTATTTAAGCGCATATGAAAAACCATGGCATTCATATTAAAATATTCTAATGTATCAAAAATAACATTCATTTGTTTTTTAAATTGGGACTCACTACCAAAAGGTGCTAAATCACCAACGAGAGGACTAATCCAAACCGCTCGAAAATCCGTTTCTTGAGGAATATATGCTGAAGGCATTTTTACTTCAATGGAGGTTGAACGGTAAGTGACATTCCCACCGCCACTTTTCGGGATGGGAACTAAATCCACAGCTTGTAAATTAGCCAAACCACCAATAAAGATGAGGTTGATGACTACTAAAACAATCAAAATTAATTTTCTTAACACTTTCATTTTGCTACTCCTTATGTAAAACGATTATAGCATTTTTTCGACCTTAAGTAAATAAAAAGGGGAAATAATTCCCCCGGAAATAATTCCCCTAGGAATTTATTCCCCTTCATTTTGTTTTAATTGCTCGCGAATTTGGGCATACGAATAACCCTTGGTCATTAAATGCTTGATTATTTTTGAAATCCGTTCTTGATTAGGTAGATTTTGGTAACGATGTTGATATTTTTCAATCTCTAAAACCAATTTATTTGCACTTTTGTCAAGAAAAGAAACTTTTTTTAGTCCTTCCAAAATTAAAGATTGCGAAAAACCATCCCGCAACAGTTTTTGCATAATGATGTTTTTTTGTTTCAAAACGGGTTGATCTTGGTTCTTTTGAACTAACTTTTCCAGGACTTCATCAAGGATGTCCTGTTCAGTTACATCATCGTAGTTAAGTAAAACTCTATTGATTAAAGTTTCATCAAGACCCTTTTGTTGTAGCTTTTGAAAAACCACCTTGGGACCTTTTTGATGACGTTTTTCATAATCAAGGACTTCCATGGCATATTTTTCATCATTCAAATAACCTAATTGGTGAATTTTCATCAACACCTGTTCTATAAACAAGGGTTGATCCGTTTTCGAAGATAAAAACTTTTGTACTTCTTTAGTGGAGCGCCTTTGATAACTTAGAAACTTTAAGGTTTTTTCCATTAAATCAGCCACCGCTTCATAAGTTAATACTTGTTTCCATTCCTCTTCCGTAAAGCTTTTATCTTTAAAAAGATAATATTTAATAACCGTATCTTCATGAAAGGAATATTTTTTTTCCTTCGTTTCCACAATCCATTTTTTCTTCTTCTTGGTTAAACTTAAGATTTGAATCTCATTTGTCATAGGAAAAGCCTTCCCCACGGACTTCACTGGCACGAACAGAGTAATAAAAAGCTTGGGGATCGTAATCTTCAATGATTTCTCGCAATCGATAATACTCGGAAATGGAAAGAACACAAATCAGCATTTCTCGATCTTGTTTGGAATATTCACCCACAACGCGGATGCTGGTGACACCACGTTCAAATTTTTCTAACAAATCTTTTTTTATTTCTTCATTTTTATTGGAGATGATGTAAACTGCTCTTTTATTAATCCCGGTAAAGACCACGGAATCAATCACCACTCCACACAAATAAGTAAAGACAACCGCATAAAGGGCTAATTCAATATCAATAACTTTAAATAATAAGCCCCCTAAAATAACAATACCGTCAAGAAAATAAAGCGATGTGGAAAGGGGGATGTGAAAATATTTCATGAGAATTTTTTGACCAACTTCCGTCCCCCCAGTAGTACCGCCAAATTTCATCACCAAACCCAAACCAAATCCCATAATAATCGATGAAAAAAAGATAATTAAAACCATATCGAGTGCTTGAGCAGAAAAATCTACTTGAAGCCATTGATATAAGCAATCAAATATCTTCACAAACACCGGATAAGCCAATGAACCATAGATAGTTTTAATAAAAAATTCTTTCCCCAGTAAAAATAAACCTAATATCAATAAAAACACATTTAAAATTAAAATGACTAATGAGGGATCAAAGCCAAATAAATCCGCCAAAATAACCCCGATTCCGGAACCACCACCGATAACAATTGTATTGACATTCAAAAAGAAGCTAAAAGCAAAAGCGGCAATCGCCACGCCTAAAGTAATGAACGAGATTTCAATAAGTCTTTTTCGCCATTTCTTCGCTTTATTTAATGGATGCATATTTACCTCACATTAAATTCCGATTTAAGATAAGCATTGATAAAGCCATCAATATCACCATCCATGACGGGTGCCACATTACCAACCTCAAAATCAGTACGGTGGTCTTTAATCATAGAATAAGGATGGAAAACATAGGAACGAATTTGGCTACCAAAGGTGTTTTCAGAAACTTGACCGGCAATCGCCCGAATTTTATTGTCCTGCTCTTCTTGTTCAAGTTGGTACAACTTCGCTTTCAATAAATTCATCGCTTTTTCCCGATTCTGAATTTGACTACGGTCCGTCTGACAAGTAACAACAATCCCGGTTTTTAAATGAGTAATGCGGACTGCGGAATCAGTTTTATTGACATGTTGTCCACCCGCTCCACTCGAACGGTAAGTGTCAATACGGATATCTTCAGGTCTGATTTCAATATTAACTTCTTCTTCGATATTAGGGATAACATTGCAAGCACAAAAGGAAGTGTGGCGACGGGAATTGGCATCAAAGGGGGAAATCCGCACTAAGCGATGCACTCCGCGTTCACTTTTCAAATAGCCATAGGCATTGGTTCCCGAAACCATGAAAGTGACACTTTTAATTCCCGCTTCTTCACCTTCTTGATAATCTAGAATTTCCAAGCCATAGTCATGCCGTTCAGCATAACGGCGATACATGCGAAAAAGAATCTCCGTCCAGTCCTGAGATTCCGTCCCGCCCGCCCCCGGATGCAGTTCAATAATAGCATCACAATGATCATATGGTTGGGAGAGCAGCATTTGGATTTCAAAATTGTCCAAAAGTTTTTCTAACTTCTTGATGACAATCTCAATATCATTTGTTAAGTCCTCGCCCGCCTTATGAATTTCAAAATAAACTTCTAATTCTTCCAACCAACTTAATAAGAGTTGATAAGTATCTAAAACATCTTTAACTTCTTTAAATCGTTTTAAAACTTTTTGGGCTTCTTGCATATCTTGATAAAAAGTGGGACTCTTCATTAGTTCTTCCGCATCAACAACTTCTTTTTGAATATTTTCGACTTTTATCGCTTGGGATAATTCATTAATGCGGGTTTTAAAATCTTCTAAATACTTACTGATTTCATAATTTTCCATATTATAAACCACAACAGTTTTTATATTTTTTACCCGATCCGCAAGGACAAGGGTCGTTACGACCGACTTTTGTGGAACGGGCCGGGGTTTTGCGATGACTATCATCATCTTTTCCCGAGGAAGTTCCCGTTGGTTTAATAACATCTTCCCGCTGTAAATTGTCCCTGATTTGCGCCCGGTTGATGTACTTCGTTGCATCATTTTCAATGGCTTGAACCATAGTTTCAAATTTTTGAAAACCAACTTCTTTATATTCCCGCAAAGGATTAATTTGCGCATAAGCCTGCAAGCGAACCGCTTGCCTAAGTTCACTCATCGCATCAATATGATCCATCCAATAAGTATCAACGACTCTTAATAAAACAACTTTTAAGAATTCTTTATAAATATCAGCCGGAAATTGTTCTTGTTTATCAGCCAATAAGCGTTCACAAGCTTTCATAAACACTTCTAAAGCTTGGTCGGGATCAAGATCAGAAAAATCAGCGACTTTCAAAAAGCCGGGCGGAAAGTAATTGCCATCCAATTCCTTAATAAGACGAGGGGCATCAACCCGTGCTTTTTTGTCTTCCGATAAAAAACTTTGGATGATGCGAAAGCCGGTGTTATACATCATTTGTTTAATTAAAGAAGTAATATCATCCAAAAAGAGAATTTCGGACCGTTGCTTATAGATGATTTCTCGTTGTTGTCTTAAAACTTCATCATATTCAAGGACGGTTTTCCGACTATCAAAGTTATTACCTTCAATTTTTCTTTGGGCACTCTCCACAAATCGAGAAAACATTCGCGATTCCAAAGGTACTTCTTCGCCACCTTGCTGATTAACAATTAAAGCCAGCATTGATTTAAAACGGTCGCTCCCAAAACGGCGCATTAAATCATCTTCAGCGGACAAATAGAAACGCGAATAACCAGGATCCCCTTGACGACCGGAACGACCCCGCAACTGATTATCAATGCGGCGGGCTTCATGGCGCTCCGTCCCAATGACGGCTAAGCCACCGAGTTCCACTACACCCGGACCTAATTTGATATCCGTTCCCCGACCGGCCATATTGGTAGCAATGGTAATCGAACCCTTTTCGCCGGCATGAGCAACAATCTCCGCTTCTCGTTCATGCTGTTTAGCATTTAAGACATTATGAGGAACACCGCGTTTTTTTAGTAATTCGGAAAGCAATTCGGATGTTTCAATCGAAATCGTCCCCACTAAAACCGGCTGTCCTTTTTGGTAGCGTTCTTTAATGTCATTGGCAATGGCATTAAATTTGGCTTTCATGGTTAAGAACATTAAATCTTTTTCATCAATACGGATAACCGGTTCATTGGTCGGAATCTCGATGACAAACATATTGTAAATGTTGCGAAACTCCTCTTCTTCGGTTTTCGCCGTCCCGGTCATGCCGGCCAATTTCTTGTACATCCGAAAATAATTTTGGAAAGTAATCGTCGCTACCGTGCGGGTTTCTTTTTTAATTTCCACATTTTCTTTGGCTTCAATCGCTTGATGCAAACCTTCAGAATATTGCCGGCCATGCATTAAGCGACCTGTAAAGGGATCAACAATAATGACTTTATTGTCGGAAACAACATAATCGATATCGCGAACCATAATGTAATTGGCGCGCAAAGCATTATGAATATGATGAAGTAAACCAACATACTTCAAATCATAGAGATTGGTAATCCCAAAAAACTTTTCCGCTTTTTCCATCCCTTTTTCAGTTAAAACGACATGACGAGATTTAATATCAATTTCATAATCATCTTCATTTTTTAAGGTTCGAACCAGCATATTGGCTTGTTTGTACAAATTAGCGGTATTTTTGGGCGCTCCGGAAATAATTAAAGGCGTCCTCGCTTCATCGATTAAAATCGAGTCCACTTCGTCCACAATCGCAAAATTAAGCGGTCGCTGAACCATTTGTTCTTTATAAATGACCATATGGTCACGAAGATAATCGAAACCCAGTTCGTTGTTTGTGGAATAGGTGATATCACAGGCATATTGAGCCTTTTTTTCTTCCGGGCTTAATTCCCGCAAGTTTAAGCCAACCGTGAGCCCTAACCAAGTAAACAGTTCCCCCATTTCCTTCGCATCACGACTAGCTAAATATTCGTTGACCGTAACAATATGGACTCCGTCACCCGGTAAAGCGTTTAAATACGCTACTAAAGTTGAGGTTAAGGTTTTGCCTTCACCGGTTTTCATCTCGGCAATATTGCCACCGTGGAGCGCCAAAGCCCCCAACAACTGCACATAAAAGGGGGTCATTTTTAAAACTCGTGTTGAGGCTTCACGAACCGTCGCAAAAGCATCGATGAGTAAATCATCAATGGTTTTCCCTTGGGCTAATTGTTCGCGAAAATAAGGCGTTTTCGCTTTTAACTCCTCATCTGTCATAGCTTGATATTGCAAAGCCAAAGCATCAATTTTATCAGCAATTTTGCGATTGCGTTTTAATTCTTTATATCCAGCATCAAATAAACTTTTGAACACAATAATACTTCCCTTCTTAATTAAATATCTTAAAAATATAATATCAAATTTTTCCCCTTTTTACAAGTTATTTAAAACTTGGAAAAAAGGTGAAACTTGGGGTTTCACCTTCACATTATTTTCTTCGTTTCCATAATAACCAAGCCAAAGCCACAAGCAAATAAGTCAATTGGGGTAAATTTAACCCTGAACAAGAGTTAGTGCTTGAGGCAAGATATCGTCCCTTCACCGTCATATCTTCGCTTACACAAGAAAAATCCCGATCCCAACCTTGGAATGAGTAGCCACTTTCGGCGGTATTAGTCGGAGCGGTAGCCCCTTGTTGCCAATTGACAATTTCCGTACTCAATACTTTACCATTCAAACCTAAAAAGGTAACGGTAAACTTATTGATATCATAAATGGCCGTAATAGTGGCATCGGCGGTAACTGTCGAAAAATCCTGATTCCAAGCTTGGAATGAGTAGCCATTTTCAGCGGTATTCGTCGGTGCAGGGGCTGCTTGTTGCCATTTTACAATTTCCGTACTCAATACTTTGTTATTTAAGCCTAAAAAGGTGACGGAAAAGGTATTGATATAATAAATCGGGGTGATGATAGTATCTTCCGTAATCGTCGAAAAATCCGTAATGCTCCAAACCGGAGGTTGTTGGTCATGCCCTTCTTTAAAAGGAATACTAGGAACTTGGAAAGGTCCTTTCGCATCAAGAACTTCATGGATAATTTGATCATCAACCTTAAAGATTAATTTAAAAGCATCATCAAAAAGCGGAGTAATCAATAAATCACTAGTGACATTAGCAAAACTTTGATTCCAAGCGGTGAAATGACTGTCGTTGATAATCGGCGCAACAGCTGAATCGCCATAAGCCACCTGTTCTGTTTTGAGAGCTAAACCATCCCGACCTAAGAAAACAACCGTAAAAATAAACGGTGAAAACGAAGCATAAATAACGGTATTTTGCTTTATGTTTTCCAAACTTTGGAGCCAGCCATCGAAAACATGACCCTCTTTAACCGGATCACTTACTTCCGCAGTGCCTCCATAAGGAACTTGAACGGTTGCTAAAACTTGTTCATGATCCTTAAAAGTAACAGTTAGCATTTTAACGCTATATTGAGCTCTAATATCAATACTTTCAGTAATATTGCTTAATTCGTGGTCCCAACCTACAAAATCAAAACCTTCTTTGGTGGGATTGCTGGGGGCAAGCGCCTGACCTCCACTTAAAAGATATTGAACTTTCAAGACGGAACCATCATCATCGAGGAAACGAACCCGAAGAGTCGCAACATCGCTCGAAGCCATTGCTGTTCCACCCAAAGTGTTAGTTATTGAAACCGGTCGGACACCATAAAAATATTGACCACTACCGATCTCATCGACATAAGTAACTTCCAATCCCGCTGTCGGTCCGGAAGTTACAGCAAGCAATTCATCCGCCGAAAAGCTAAGAGGCTTTGTTCCGCGGTAAAGAGCATAAAACTTCGCGCCATCGACTTTCGGAAAACTGATAACATAAGCATTTTGGTCTTTCGCAACAGCAATGCTAGCCACGGAAGGAAGCGAAATCGCTTCATAAGTGCGGATTTCCGGAACGAGCACTTCGTTCGTCCAATTATTATTCTTAACATTTTTCATGTTTTCCAAATAGCGACCGGGGTTTTGGTCATAAGCAGCTTTAATATGCTTATAACTAAAAATACAATGACCCTGAACCTCGGGAAGTGTCTTGGCATAATCAATTTGTTTGGAAGCTTCCATAGGATCCGTAACCCACGAATAAGTATTGGAAGACCCGGCCATATATAAACCCATCCCGGAATACAAATTGACATTTTTGTATTTTACAACCTTCGCCCACCACGACATGACATTGATATAACCGGCAGTTGGATGGGTAAATCCCCAATAACTTTGGGGAATGATATAATCAATCCATTCATTATCAATCCATTTTTTAGTATCACAAAACAAATAACTACCATAATGTTGCCATCCCCCGGTAGTTGAACCAATCGGGGTGATTAGGGTGCCATTGCTGTCATAAACGGTTTCCACACCCGAGCTGCTGTTACGATAAATTCCGGTGGGAGCCACCCCCAATTGTACGAGGCGATGGTGAGCTAAATTGTAAGCCCGCATCGTTTGTGATAGTTTTTCAATAAACAAATCCACCTGTTGGCGACGGAAATCTTCCACACTCAAACCGGCTTGATTGTATTTTGAACGGGTCGTAGTATCATCAACACCATCGGCATAAAAATAATCGTCAAAGTGAATCGCATCAACATCATACCTTTCAATGACTTCCATACAGGTATCAACTAAAAACTGACGAACCGCCGGTTCACCGGGATTTAAGATAATCCCATTTGATGTTTTCAATAAGTTTTCAGGATTGGAAGCAATATTATAGGAAGGTTGATTAGCAGCATATTGGGTCGTTGTTCCGGAAAAAGTCGTCGAACAACGATAGGGATTAAGCCAAGCATGGAATTCCATACCACGTAAATGGCATTGCTCGATAATCCAAGCAATTGGATCCCAAGCATCAAAATTAACGTTGCGGTAATAACTGGCAACGGGATTGAGGGAAGATTTGTATAAGGCATTGTTATGAGTGCGAATATGGAAGACCATCACATTCATATTATAATATTCCATCACTGCAAAGACCTTATTAATTTCCGTCTGATACTGAGTAACATTGGAATAACTGGCAATATCACCGGTTAAGCTTGTCACCCAAACAGCACGAAAGTCGCTGGCTTGGTTAATCGGTTTCACTTCTACCAGTTGATTACTATGAAAAGGTAAATCATGAAGCGCTTGGTTTTGTTTATTAACTTGGCCAACGATTCCCAAAACCACGAAAAAAGCCAGCATTAAGAAATAAATTTTTTTCATATTATCGATTCCTTTAAAAAAACTAAAATAATTATAACATAGTTCCCGTTATTCCCCAAGCCTTTTTAATAAAAATAGCGACACTGTCGCTATTTAACATTTACGAAAAATCCATCCGTGGTTCTTCTTTCTTTTTCTTTCGAAAGTAGCTTAGCCATAGATATTTTTAAACTAACTGGTTAATAATTATCTTTTGTTCAATTAATAATTAGTCTCAATAATGCCGTAATTTTGGTCTTCACGCAAATAAACAACGCTAACTTTTTTAGTTTCGCTGTTCATAAAAACAAAGAAATCATGACCGAGCATTTCCATTTGGAGAATTGCTTCATCGGGAGTCATCGGTTGTAAATCGACTTGTTTAGATTTGACTAAATTGGTCGAAAGAATTTCCGTTTTCATTTTCTCAACATCAAAGTCGGATTGGGAAGCATAAAATTGGCCGACCCCAGAACGATGTTTCATGGATTTATAAATTTTGGATTTGTGTTTTCGAATTTGGGTTTCTAGTTTGTCAATGGCTAAGTCAATGGCCCCATAAATAGTTTGATTCTTGACTTCCGCTCTTAATAACACATTCTTCGTGGGAATGGTAATCTCCACAGTTTGGTAACTTTCATAAACCTTGCACAAAACATTAGCTTCTAGATTCTCCCGGGAACTAAAGTATTGTTCGAGTTTTTGTAATTTTTCGGTTGCGTACTGTTTAATCGCATCCGACGGCACAAATTTGTTTTTGCCACGTACAATTACTTTCATAAAATCATCTCCTTTGCTTAAGTTTACGCCTTAATTATACCACATAAAAAAAGATATGTAAAAATAAATAAGCGTTTTAAAGCGTAATTATTTGTACAAAATAACCAGCATCAAGAAAGGCGGAAAAAACATCTAACAAGCGATTAAAAGACAAACTTTCCTCATAAAAAAGAACGATTTGCTCTTGAAAAATAATCGCATCTTTCAAAAGCAACTTTAAACGCTGAGAATGAGCGATTTGGTCATTGGTGAGGTCTTTAAGCAAGCGGCACCCGGGAAAGATATGATAAATGCCAATGGTTTTATTACCGACAATGATTTGTTCATCAAGCACAAAATGTTCACAGCGATCGCAGCGAAAAACAGTTTCCATATTTAAAAAGCTTCGTTTTACCAAACAATTCATCCTATCACCAATGATATATTATCCAAAAAAAAGCAAAATCCTTTAAAAAAGCAAACCATGTGGTTTGCTTAAACAACGATATTAACGATTTTCTTGGAGATGACAATGATTTTCCGGATTGTTAAACCGTTAATGAAAGTTTGGACTTTCTCACTTTGGAGGGCTAACTTTTCCATTTCTTGATCGCTGACCTCGGCATTAACCGTAATCTTATCACGGATTTTACCGTTAACCTGAACGACAAAAGTAATTTCATCTTCCTTTATCTTGTTTTCATCAAAAGTCGGCCATGGTAAATTAGCCAACGATTCCCGCCCATTCAAGACCATTTCATGAAGTTCTTCGGTAATATGGGGGGCAATCGGATTCAATAATTTTAAGAAACCTTCCAAAAACTCTAAAGGAATGTTGGGGTTTTTATAACATTCATTCATGAAAATCATCATTTGGCTAATGGCGGTATTAAAACGCAAGTTGGTATAATCTTCCGTAACTTTTTTGATGGTCTGATGGTATAGTTTTTCTAAAACAAAATTATTAGCATCAAAATTGGCGACTTCCGTATAGAAACGATAAACGCGTTCCAAGAAACGCCGCGGTCCTTCCACTCCAGCAGTCGACCACGGTTTGACGGCTTCGAGAGGTCCCATGAACATCTCATACAAGCGTAAAGTGTCCGCGCCATATTCATTGACAATGTCATCGGGATTAATTACATTGCCCCGTGATTTCGACATTTTCTCACCATCTTCACCAAGAATCATCCCTTGATTAAATAATTTTTGATAAGGTTCGGGAGAATTAACAATGCCCGCATCATATAAGACTTGGTGCCAAAAACGTGAATAAAGCAAATGTAAAACGGCATGTTCCGTCCCACCAACATACAAATCAACCGGCAACCAATAATTGACTAAAGCTTGCACTTCCGGTTTGGATAAATCCAAAAAGTCCTGTTCATGGCGCATAATATAACCAATGTAGTACCAGCAACTTCCCGCCCATTGGGGCATAGTGTTGGTTTCACGACGACCTTTAACACCATCCGCCCTTTCCACAAGCAACCAATCTTTCGCATTGGCTAGCGGTGATTCACCGGTTTCACTAGGCGTAATCTTTTCCAGTTTTGGTAGGATTAACGGTAATTGGTCAAGCTCCAAAACCTCAATTTGACCGTCATCATAAAAAATAATGGGAAAAGGTTCACCCCAATAACGCTGACGACTAAATACCCAATCGCGAAGCTTATAATTAACACTGCGTTTTCCTAAATGATGAGCTTCTAAAAAGTCATTCATTTTATCAATGGCTTCTTGTTTATTAAGTCCATTGATGAAATCCGAATTAATATGTTTCGCATCGCCGGTGAAGGCTTGTTCAGAAATATCAGCATCCAAAACGGCGACAATTTCCAATTGGAATTTTTTTGCAAAGGCATAATCGCGTTCATCATGACCGGGAACAGCCATGATGGCTCCCGTTCCATAAGTACTCAACACATAATCGGCAATCCAAATTGGAATTAATTTTTGATTAACTGGATTAACGGCATAGGCGCCCGTAAAAACACCGGTTTTTTCTTTATTTAAATCCGTGCGATCCAAATCACTGCGGGATTTAGCATATTCTTGATATTCTTTAATTTGTTCTTTAAATTCTTGGGGTGTTATTATCTCAACCAACTCATGTTCAGGAGCCAACACACAATAAGTAGCTCCAAACAAAGTATCGGGCCGAGTAGTGAACACAAGGAATTGCTGATTAGAATCATGAACTTTAAAAATCACTTCCGCACCAACACTTTTGCCAATCCAGTTTCTTTGCATCTCTTTAATCGATTCCGGCCAATCAAGTTGGTCGAGGCCTTGTAATAAGCGCTCAGCATATTCAGTGATTTTTAAGACCCATTGGCGCATCGGTTTTTTCACAACATCATAACAGCCGCGTTCACTCACCATTTTGCCATCAACATTGATAACTTCTTCATTGGCGAGTACCGTCCCTAATTCATCGCACCAATTAACATCGATATTGCGAATTTCCGCTAGGCCTTTTTTATAAAGGATTGTAAAAATCCATTGCGTCCATTTATAGTATTTCGGATCACAAGTGGCCAATTCCCGATCCCAATCATAGGACAAACCTAAAATTCCCAACTGATGTTTAAATGTTTTAATGTTTTGCATTGTAAAATCAAAGGGATCTTTGCCGGTAGCAATTGCATATTGTTCAGAGGGCAGTCCAAAGGCATCCCAGCCCATTGGATGCATAACATTATAGCCTTGCATGCGTTTCATGCGCGCGATGGCATCGGTGGCCGTGTAACCCTCGGGATGCCCAACATGCAAGCCTGCCCCACTTGGGTAAGGAAACATATCTAAAACATAATATTTCGGTTTGGACAAATCTTGGCCCGTTTTAAAAGTTTTATGGGTTTCCCAATATTTTTGCCATTTTTTCTCGATTTCTTGATGATTGTAAGCCATTTTTTTAATCCTTCCTTTGCAGTATTACTTGTGTTAAACGATTAGCATAGAAAACCGTGATGATGGCTCCTAAAAAAGATAAGTAATTAAGGGAAAATAAATCTTCAAATACTTTCGCAACAATATACGGAACGAGAATATAGGTCATAATTTGCCAAACCTTGGTAAATTTCATATATCCCGATAGTGACATCATTTGAAAAATAGCCACGATTAAGCTAAAAAATCCTAATACCAATATTTCACTAATGACGATAAAAAGCCCTTTTGCCAATAATGTGACTGACCCATGATGAGCAATTTGATCTTCAATCACGAGGAAGACGGTCGTCCAAAAGTTTTGATCATTTTTTAAAGCATCACTAAAATCCAAATTGGCTAATGAGGGATAATCAGCATAAGCAAACAACTTGACATTGATTAATGATTGTTGAAAATAAACGGCCTTCTTCGTTAATACAATCCGTGAATAAGTATTAAAATGGCTTAAATCGGTTTTCAAGCTGTCTTGATCAGTAAACACAATCAACAATGTGGAATTTACCAAAACCGTTTGGATTTTGTTAGTCCCGACATCCGCCACCAATTGGGAATCAACTAAAGAAAAGTGAACTTCATTGTCCAAAAAGGATTGACGAATAGTCGTTCGTTCTTCATAATCCAAGCCACGATTGTGAGTCAAATTAATTAAACTCGGGATAATAGAAAGCAAAACGAGTATTAAAAAAAACAAAAAAGTTACTATTTTTTTATCGTTTTGGTATTTCGCAATCTCTGAAGGACTAAATAGTCCTTCTTTAAATCTTTGATACATGGAGGTCTCCTTGATATTGACTAATTATAACAAAATCAATCCTGTTTTTCAAATTAAAAACCAAAAAACCTGACATTATTACTTATTCTTTACATAATATTCGATTATTTTTTGTTCGTTAAAATCACGCAGTTTAAAATACTTCATTGATAGTTCAACGATGTCTGGAAGAGACAAGTCTAAAACCGCATCATCTTCTAAATGAAGATAATATTTCAATGAATTAACCAAACAAGCTTTGGGAACTAGCCCGACGATTTCGCTAGCAACAACATCCATTTGATAACGGCGAGCTTCCATCATCGTTGCTTCCAAAGCTTGATAGAGAGGCGTTTGCTCATAATCCGTTAAATTCATTGTTACTTGACACAAACGACGCTCCTGTAAACGAGCGGCACCGGCTTGAATGAATCGATAACCACCCGAACTATAACGAATGCGACGGGCAATTTTTAAGACCTTCCCTTTGTCATTACTGTTCATATCAATATTAAAAGCCACTAAAGGCTTACGGCATCCGATTGCTAAAGCACCGGCTGAAGGATGAGGCTTAGCTTCCCCAAAGTCCGGGGCCCATTCAGGATTAGTCATTTTCGTAGCTAAACCTTCAAATTCACCTTGACGAATATTGGGTAATAATGACCTTTGCTCATTACTGGCTGATTTCGCATACAAATAAATCGGAATTTGGCTTGCTTCATTGATGTTTTGGGCTAATTTCCGACTTAAATCGATACATTCTTGTTCAGTGATATTTTGAATGGGGATTAAGGGGCATACATCAATTGCTCCCATCCGCGGATGTTCACCGGAATGACGACGCATATCAATCAAAGACGCAGCGATTTTAGCGCTTTCCACCATTTGCCTTAAGACGGTTTGGGCTTCACCGATAATTGTCACCACACTGCGATGGTACGAAGCATCCATTTCCAAATCCACTAAACTAATGAGCGGATTATTTTGAAAGGGGGCAATGATTTTTTGCATAATATCGGCATTTTTGCCTTCGGAATAATTAGGAACAATTTCAATTATTTGTTGCATTGTGATTCACCTACTTTTAAATATTATAACATTAACTAGGCAAAAATAAAAGGACCAAATTAATGGTCCTCACGAATTGCTGAAGCAAAAATTTCTCCCAAGGTGGGATGGGGATGAATGAAATTTTTCATTTCCTGGACGGTTGTTTTTTGATTAAGCAAGGCAACCGCTTCCGAAATTAAATCACTGGCATGGGGTCCTAAAATGTGTACACCTCGAATAACTTCATCCACAACTATGATTTTAATAAAACCATTGGTTTCATTAATGGTTAAGGCTTTACCATTAGCCCGGAAGAAGGATTTTAAAACTCGGTAATCAAGGCTTTTAGCTTCTTCTTCCGTTAAACCAACTTGGGCAACTTCCGGAAATGTAAAGACACAACTAGGAAGAATCGAAAAATCAATGCGGTCACTTTGATGCAACAAATGCTTTAAGACTTGGAAGCCGCTGTAAGTCGCACTGTGCGCTAACATCATTTTTCCGGTAACATCGCCAATGGCATAAATATGGGGAAAATTAGTT
Source organism: Tenericutes bacterium ADurb.BinA124 (assembly GCA_002068415.1). Classification (GTDB taxonomy): domain Bacteria; phylum Bacillota_I; class Bacilli_A; order ML615J-28; family CAG-698; genus UBA2253. Next base: position 120,373 of record MVZM01000001.1, on the reverse strand, counting down.
TGGAAATGCTCATTGACTTTGATGCCAAAGCGATCATAAACAATTCCAACTTCTTCCAGTCCAAGCTTGTCAAGCTTCGGTTTACGACCAACAGCCACCAGCACAACATCAGCTTCCGTGGTCAATTCTTGGTCTTTTTCTTGATAGAACAATTGTAAATGGTCCGTTTTTTCAATCTTGGAAACCATTGTCTTTAAATGAAACTTAATGCCGCTTTGTTTTAAATAACTAAGCAAGCGTTTAGAAATTTCTCGATCGCTCAAAGGTAAAATCGTATCCAAAGCTTCAAAAACTTCAACTTCACTGCCAAACTGTTGAAAAATGGAAGCAAATTCAATGCCGATAACCCCACCACCAACAATGGCTAACTTTTTCGGAATAACATCCAAGTCTAACATCTCGGTGGATGATAAAACTTGAGGGAGATTAAAACCCGGCAAAGGTAGCTTAGCACTTGATGAGCCCGTTGCTATCACAATGAAAGCACCTTCAATGATTTGCTCGTTGACTTGAACTTGATGAGGCGATATTAACTTACCATGACCATGGATAACTTCAACTTGGGCTTTTTCTAACAAAAACTTGATACCGCCAACCAGTTGGGAAACAATTTCATTTTTACGGTGAAGCGTTTTTTGATAATCCCAATTAGGTAAAGGTGAAAAACCTAAGTTTTGAGCTTCTTGAAAATCTTTAATCAATTTGGCAGTATGATAGAAGGATTTAGTAGGAATACAACCATGGTTTAAACAAGTCCCACCTAAAGCGTCTTTTTCAATTAAAGTTACTTTTAAACCTTGGGAAGCCGCTTCTAAAGCTAATTCATATCCTCCCGGTCCGGCCCCAATAATAATCAAATCCCTCATACAATATCCTTATATTTGATAATGGGATTACGGGCCGCCTTCACATCATCAAGCCGGCGGACAATCGTATTGTGGGGAGCCGTTTTCAATAAGTCCGGATTCGCTTCTGCTTCTTGCGCAATCTTAATCATGGTATTAATGAAATCATCAATCGTTTCTTTAGATTCGACTTCCGTCGGTTCAATCATAATCGTTTGATGGAACAATAGCGGAAAATAAATGGTTGGCGGATGGTAACCATAGTCCAGCAAGCGTTTAGCAACATCTAAAGTCGTGGCTTTTTCACTGATGAGACCATCAAAAACCACTTCATGTTTACATAAACCGGTGATTGGTAATTTATAGTATTCTTTCAGTGATTCTTTGATATAATTGGCATTTAAAACGGATAAATAACCAACATGATGGACATTTTCTTTTCCCAAAGTGCGTAAATAGGTATAAGCACGAACAACAACCAAAAAATTACCATAAAAACCGCTAACAGAACCAATAGATTGTTCATTAGTAAGCCAACGATATTTCCCTTTTTCTTTAATTACCCTTGGATTAGGAAGCAAGTGCACAAGAGCTTTCGTAACACCCACCGGACCACTTCCCGGACCCCCGCCACCATGAGGAGTGGAAAAAGTCTTATGGAGATTAATATGCATAATATCAAATCCCATGTCCCCTGGTCTGGCAATCCCCAATAGAGCATTTAAGTTGGCACCGTCATAGTATAGTAAACTACCATTAGCATGAACAAGCTCCGCAATCTCACAAATATCTTTTTCAAAAATCCCCAAGGTATTGGGATTAGTTAACATAATCCCGGCTACTTCATCATTTAAAACCTTTTTCAAAGCAGTAATATCGACCGTTCCTTCCGGGGTTGACGGAACAACAATCGTATCCATGCCACAAACACTGGCACTGGCCGGATTAGTGCCGTGAGCGCTGTCAGGCACAATCACTTTCGTTCGTTTGGTGTCACCGCGTTGTAAATGATAGGCTTTCATAATCATTAAACCCGTCGCTTCGCCATGAGCGCCGGCAAAGGGGTTAAAGGAAAACTCCGCTAAACCGGTTAATTCAGCTAACATTTGCGAGGTTTCATAATAAATCTGCATCGCTCCCTGAACAGTTTTTTCCGGTTGCAGGGGATGCATTTTTACAAACCCCGGCAAACTAGCCATCTCCTCATTAATCTTCGGGTTATATTTCATGGTGCAAGAACCGAGCGGATAAAATCCTTGGTCAACGCCATAATTTTTTTGTGATAAACGGGTATAATGACGAACAACATCTAACTCCGATACTTCCGGCATATCCAATGGCAATTGCCTTTTTAAAGAGGCCGGTAAATCCACACCGCTAATTTCGGTTTCCGGTAAACTATAAGCCTGACGATTAGGCTGAGAAATTTCAAATATCAGTTTATCGTACATGAGAGAATTCCTCAACTTTCTTAACAAAATCATCAATTTGGGCTTTGGTTCGCATCTCGGTAGCACAGAATAACATCATTTGCTTACCTAAATCCAAACCGGATAAATAGCCTTTTTTTAATAAATAATCATTTAGCAAAGATGGGTTTCCTTTATATTTTAAAACAAATTCTTTAAAGAATGGTCCCTTAACTGCCTGTTCAAACAATTTAGTGGCTAACAGCTGCTTAAAGAAATAATGGGCATGGTGATAAGCCCGCATCGCTACTTCATGTAAACCCTTCTTGCCTAATAAACTCATGTAAATGACGGTATGTAAAGCCATTAAACTTTGATTAGAACAAATATTGGAATTAGCTTTTTCCCGACGAATATGTTGTTCGCGAGCTTGTAAAGTTAAAACGAAACCGCGTTTGCCATCAACATCATTCGTCATCCCACAAATCCGTCCTGGCATTTTCCTTAGCAATTTTTCGGTGGCCGCCATAAATCCCACATAAGGTCCGCCAAAACTAAGGGGAATACCTAAGGTTTGGCCATCACCACAAGCAATATCAACCCCCATTTCCCGCGGTGTTTTTAAAACACTAAGCGTGCTGGGATCAACATTACTGATTAATAAACTTTTATTTTCATGGATGATTTCCGAAATATCCGTATAATCTTCGATTTGACCATAGAAATTAGGATTCTGAACAATCACACCGGCAACATTTTCATCCAGAAGTTGCCCCAATTGGGCTTTTTCTAATTGATATTCCTTCATCGGAATCATCACTAAGTCCACATCCCTAAAATAGGCATAGGTCTTTAAAACCGCTAAAATGCGGGGATTGATTGTTGCACTAACCAGCACACGATTACGCTTGGTTTGCGAAACAGCCATAAACATCGCTTCGGCCGTAGCCGTAGCCCCATCATAAACACTGGCATTGCTGACATCCATGCCCGTTAATTCACAAATCATACTTTGAAACTCAAAAATATATTGTAAATTGCCTTGGGAAATTTCCGGTTGATAAGGCGTATAGGAAGTCAAAAATTCTTGACGGGAAGTTAGGGCTGAAATAACACTCGGAGTATAAACATCATAGGAACCGGCCCCCAAAAAGGAAATCAGCTTTTTGTTTTGGGCGGCAATCTTTGCCATTTCATCACGAATCTCTATTTCGGACAATTGTTGGGGTAGCCGAAAAGGCCCATGATGAAGGACATGGGACGGGACATCCTTAAACAAATCATCCAAATGAGAAACGCCGATTTTCGCCAGCATTTGCGCAATATCTTGCTCTGAATGAGGAAAATATTTATTCATTATTTCGCCATTTTTTGATAACTGACAGCATCTAGCAAGTTATCAATCTCGCTTTTATCACTCATTTCAATTTTGATAAGCCAATGGGTATAGGGATCTTGGTTAATTAATTCCGGTTCATCAATAACTTCCTCATTAATCTCCACAATGGTTCCGCTAAGCGGGGACAGCAAATCCGAAGCGGCTTTAACGCTTTCCACAGCCCCGAATTCTTCAAATTGGCTCACAGAATCACCAACATCTCCACCTTCTACATAAACAATGGCGCCCAAACTATCCTGAGCATAATCCGTAATGCCAATGTAGGCAAACTCACCTTCGACCCTCGCCCATTCATGGGTAGGGGCATACTTTAAATTGTCTAATACTTTACTCATGTTTTCCTCCTATCGAACATATTTTTTTTCTAATAATCGTTTGTTTCGCACTTTAGCTTTTACAAGATTCTTCCGAATTCTAATCCCAACAATCGTTCCTAAAGCGGCATATTCACTGGCGATTAAGGCAAAGGCATAGGATTTGGTCGTATTAGGAATCATATAACCGGTGGTTACATGACCAATAAGCTGACCGTCGGCTTCAACTTCATAGCCATGGCGAGCAATCCCACGCTCAATCAATTCTAAAGCTACAACTTTCCGCTTTAAACCTGAAGCTTGAGCAGCAACCAAAACCTCACTACCAATAAAGCTTTTGTCCAGTTTAACAGCAAAATTTAATCCCGCTTCTAAGGGATTAATCGTCTCATCGATTTCATGACCATAAAGCGGCATGGATGCTTCAAAGCGGAGAGTGTCGCGACACCCTAAACCGCACAAAGTAATTTCGGGAAGACGAGAAAACAACTGAAACAGTTCAAAAATATGGGCATTGGCACCATAAATTTCAAAACCATCCGCACCGGTATAACCACTTCGGGAAACCAAAAAATCATGGTTGAGCATCGTTAGATGATCAAAAGTAAGTGAACGTAAGTTATGCAAAGGATATTTAGTTAAACTTTGTAAGATGCCTTCCGCCTTGGGGCCTTGCAAAGCCAATTGGGAATAATATCCGGAGCGATCGACAACCTCTACATCATAAGCTTGTTGATGGTCTAAAATCCAAGCCAAATCCTTATCCTTATTGCCGGCATTGACGACTAATAGCAAGTGATGATTATTATATTTATAAACCATCATGTCATCAACAACGCCACCATGAGGATAGAGCATCAACCCATAAACCATACGCTTGGCTTCGACACTAGCGACATCGTTTGTGAAGAGGTAATTGATAAAGGCGATGGCATCCTTGCCACTTATTTCGATTTCTCCCATATGGGAAACATCAAAAACACCGCATTGATCGCGCACCGCTTGATGCTCTAAAGCAATTCCTGTGTACTCGATTGGCAATAAATACCCGGCAAATTCTACCATTTTGCCTCCTAATCGGACATGTTCATCATACAAAATTGTTTTCTTCATTCTTTCCTCCAAATTAAGTCCATTATATCATGATTGTTAGCGCCATCAATAAAATTAGCAATATCATTTTGTTTTAAAATATCTAAAAAAGCTGCTTCAGAATACAAACTACCAATGAAGGATTGCGTCCAAGCAGTAATCCTTTGTTTTTCAAAAAAATCACCGACCATTTCCAATCCTTTAATCTTATTTCGCTTCACATCGATAAAAGCCTCGATTAAACCCCAAGCAAAGCGTTTTTTCACCCGTATAGAATAAGGTGGCTGATGATCATTCAACCATGCAGATGACAAAAAATGAGCTTCCCATTTTTTAATACCGGCTAAATCGGCAGCACTTAGAAAAGCTTGTGATGATGAAAAGTACGACCACATTTGCATCATGACTTCCGTCATGGATAGATTAAGATAATCTTTTAAATTGATAACTCGTTCCCGAACACTTTTAATCCCTTTGGAAATAAGTTTATCATCATCGGGTGTGAGCGCATTAACTAAGAATTCTAAATTGGTATTGTACAAAATCGTGCCATGCAGAATGGAACCATATTGATTAGTTAAAAAGGCATTACCGGAAAACTTTTTTCCTAAAAACAATAAATCATTCCGTCCTGACAATTCCACCTCTAAACCCAAAGTAAGAAAAAAGTTCTTAATTTGGCTAAGGTATTGGAAGAAAACTTGCTCGCGATTGGTATTTTTAGATAAAAAGCTAAACATAAAACAGCCTTCATCGGCATAAACCGCTCCCCCGCCCGTTGGACGACGATAAACGGGAAGCTGATGTTTTTTAGCAAATCCCATATTGACTTCACTAGCAATCAATTGATGGCGTCCAACGACAATCGCCGGATTCAAATCCCATAAAAAAAACAAATCTTCCGCCATCTTCGGCAATAATTGCTGTTCGATTGCCAAATAAAAAGAGATGTTTTGTTTACCAAAAGCTTGCAAATTGATACTTTTCATTTTTTATATTTCCCTATTTATTTTATCACAAACGCTGGCTTTTTAAAACAACATTTTACTTTTTAAATAAAAAAAACTATTTAGGTTTCTCTAAATAGTTTTTAGGTCATTATTCATAAGCATCTAAATCAACGGGATAAGGAATTGTTTGTGGTCCTAAACCTTTAAACTCCAAAATAGTGTAGTTGTTTTGTGTTCCTTTTACAATTAAAGTTTCCACTTTTAGGACAATATCCTCAGCCCCTAAATAAACCTTCAATGTAATCGAATCTTTGCCTTCTGTCACAAAAACATCACCTAAATAGCCCGCTAAGTCCAGGTTATAAGTTAACACATCGTCAACACGGGAAACGAATGTCAAAGCATCATAGAATTCAACTTCGGAGTAGAAAGCCGCAACACTTTGAACGAATTTATCAAACCCGTAATTATTGATAATGGTTGCTTCTTCCGTCGCTGTCATTTCCGCTTTCGTCTTTGCTTGATTGCGAAGCATGTAAGCAATTCCATCTTTTACATAAACATGAGCGACTTCGGTTCCGTTTAAAGTATACATCATCGATTCAATGCCCGGATCATTATTAAAATTAAACATTAACTCGGAAGTTAAGACATTAGGACCATTGACGGCTTCAATCTTCACATAACCGGCTAAGCCTTTTGAATAATCATCCAAAACGCCTTCCAATAAATCCTTTAATTCGGCGGGTGTATATTCTTTCGGGGTGATAATAACGACTTCCTCAGTCACCGTCACGGTCATACTCTTTTCGCCAACATCGGCAACCGTAACTTTAATGACCGCTGTTCCTTTCGAAACACCCTTTACTAAACCATCCTTAACTGTCGCCACCGCATCATTAGACGAACTCCAGACAAACACCGCTTGTGGTTTTGTGGAGGTAGCCGTTAAAGTAATCGTTTCGCCAACTTTGACTGTCTCCTCACCGCTTAACGCTAAAGTGAAAACGACTTTTTCCGTTACGGTCACGGTCAAGGTCTTTTCGCCAACATCGGCAACCGTAACTTTAATGACCGCTGTTCCTTTCGAAACACCCTTTACTAAGCCATCCTTAACTGTCGCCACCGCATCATCGGACGAACTCCACACAAACACCGCTTGCGGTTTTGTGGAGGTAGCCGTTAAAGTAATTTCTGCACCAACTTCAACCGTATCCGCTCCGGATAATGTTAAAGTATAAACAGGATCATCTTTTTTACATCCTACTAATAAAAGAGCCAATACGCCCAACAATAAATATGAAATGATTTTTTTCATGTTTTTCCTCACTTCTTCTTTCCATAACATTATACTAAAAATCAGCGGTTAATTCAACCGTTTTTCTAAAATATCAAAGAATGTTAAACAATTGCTTCGCATTTTTGGAAAAAAGCCAATCCGCCATTTCCTCACCAAAGCGACGAGAAACAAGGGAAAAAGCTTCATCCATATCATTGTGACGAAAGGCATGAACATCGCTGCCAACTAATTCAACCATCTTCCCTTTAATTAGTTTCAAAGCTGTTTTTTGGATGTTTTTGCCACTTCGGCCGGTAATACTATTGCTGTTAACCTGAAACAAGACTCCTAATTTTTTTAATTCCACAAGTTTTTTAAAGTCATAGTAATAATATCTTTCCACATGAGCAATAATGACTTTATAACCGAGGATGCGACAACTAAAAATAACTTCATCAATGTCATTGATGGGTTCATCATAGGGCAATTCTAATAGTAAATATTCACTGTTATTGATGGTCAATAATTCCTTGTTTTTTAATAATGATATCATTTTGTCAGAGTAAGCAATCTCTTGACCTAAATATAATCTCACATCATATTTTTGTTGAACAAGAGTGTAAAACTGAGTGAACGCATCAATTAATTCCTGCTTGGAAACCTTTTTTAAATCAAGCCGTAGAGCGTGGGAAGTAATGATAATGTCCGTAATACCTAAACTTATTTCCCGTTCAATCATACGAAATGATTCTTCTAAACTTTCCGAACCATCATCCACAAACGGTAAAATGTGAGTATGGACATCAATCATGAAAACTACTCTTTTCTTGAATAGTATCGATATTTGTAACGATAGCCATATCGATAGCCATAATTAGATACTTTGCGACTGACATTACTTAAAATGATTCCCGCTAAATCGGCATTAGCTTCTCTTAATAAGGTAATCGCTTCTTTAGTCTCACTCTTGGAAGTAAGTTGTTGATTGATAACAAACAAAGTTTTGTCAACAACTTCGGAAATAATTAAACTATCGGTTACCAACAAGACCGGCGGGCAGTCCAAAATGACATAGTCATACATATCACGTAATTCTTTAATCAGTTTTTGAAATTTTTCACTTCGTAAAACGACATGGGGAAAAGGCACAACTTCGCCAGCATTAATAACATCAAAATTATATTTAGTCTTTTTAATGAGCTGTGATTTGTCAACTTTGTCAATTAAAAAACTCGAAAGTCCATCATCGTTCAAAATCTCTACCGCGCGATGAATCTTAGGTTTTCGTAAGTCACAATCGACTAAAATGACCTTTTTCCCTAATTCCACATAAACAGCCGCTAAATTGGTAGCCGTTGTCGTTTTGTGTTCACCGGCAACCGAAGAAGTGATTTGAATTACTCGCGGTTCATTATCAACGCTGGAATATTTTAAATCAATCGGAATTTTTCGAAAACTTTCCGCATAAGCCGAATTCGGTTTAGTAGCAACAACGATGTTGTACTCTTGTTCTAAACGATTTTTTTTCTTAAACTTTTTAAAATCAAACATGTTTGTCACCATTGTTTTCAAGTTGAGGAATTAAAGCAATGACCGGAAGTTGCAGAACTCTTTCGACTTCACTTTTTGAATTATAACGCGTTGATAGTGTTTCTTTCAGGAAGATAAAACCAACACCGACAATTAAGCCCAACAAAAGACTAATAACATAATAAAGTAATTTATTCGGTGAAGAGGGCTCTTGGTTCGGATTATAATCCGGGGTGTTTTGTAAAGTAATCGTTTCGGAAGCAAAGCGTAAGGCATCCGGATCCTGACCCGGAACTTTGGTATTAATATTACGAGCTAACTCATTAGCTAAGGCAATCACAATTTTCCTAGCCATGACCGGATCAGCGTCTTCATAAGTAACAGTTACCGCCGTTGCCGCGCCGATATCCTTGGTCGTAATATGCTCTCTAATATAATGCCATTTATAGGGCAAATTTTCTTTTTCAATAACAATTTCAATAATATCTTTAAATTTAATAAATTCTTTAATGTTTTCCGATACTTTATCTGCTGTGCTCATCCGTGCCGTATCCGTTCCTGAAGTTTCCGTATCAGCAACATAGATAATCATATCGATTGATGAAGTGTACATCGGCGTCACAAAATAATTCGTATAAATAAAACCTAAAACAAAAAAGACAACAGTAATAACAATTAAATAAATGATATTGTTTTTAATAATGGTAATTAATTCCATGAGGGAAAAGCCCTCATTTACTGAAACTTCTTCATTTCTAATCATTTCTTCATTCATTTTTTTAACCTTCCAATTCTATAATCCATTTGCAATTATAACACAAGAAACAAGCTAAATCAATAAATACTACTTCAATAATCCCATAAATGGTCATTATTTTTTAACCAATCCGGATAATTAACAATTTTCACAACTTTGTTTGTGAAAGGATGGATAAATTTTATCAAAAAAGCATGAAGCATGAGCACATCCTTTCCGGTTCCATATAATTTATCACCAACAATGGGATGCTTCAAAGATGATAGATGGACACGAATTTGATGACAACGCCCCGTTCGCAAGGTCAGTTCCAATAAACTTTGGTCTTCACTTTTGATAACCCGAAATTCCGTAACTGAATGCTTCCCTTCCGCACTTACTTTTCTTTTGATGGGATGATTATCGCGTTCAATCGGTAAAGCAATTACTCCTGAAGCTGTCGGCATCTTCCCTTCCACAACAGCTAAGTATTTTTTGTCAATCGCGGTTTTCATTAAAAGGTGGTGAACAAAACCGTTTTTCGCAACCAAAACCAAGCCCGAAGTACTCAAGTCTAAACGATTGACTAAATGAACATTGCTGTTGATATTGTTTTTCTCAAAGTAGAACTTTAAACGACTGATTAAATTATCTTCATAATATTTATGAGAGGGCTGACTTGCTAAGTTTGCCGGTTTGTTCACAACTAGTAAATATTCATCTTCAAAAAGGACTTCTACAGGCCAAGGTGAAGCGACGATTTCCGAATTAATTTCTTCATCAAAATGGATCTCTAAGACATCACCAGGATGAATGCTAAACCAATTTCCGGCTTCTAATCCATTAATATAAATAGTGCCGTTCCATTTAATTTTTCGACCGAGGCGCTTAGAAATATGATTTCTTTTTAAAAAGTTCTTAACAACATCGTCTTTGTCAATGATAAATTGTAAGCGCATAGAAACCCCAACGAGAAAAGAGTCGAATAATCGACCCTAATTCTTTTTATATTCTTCAATGATTTTCTTAACTAGCATTTCAGGAACTTCTTCATAGCGTAAGAATTTACGGCTAAAACGACCACTGGCTTGGGTCATAGCTTTTAAATCGACCGTATATTTGGTAATTTCCGCTTCCGGAACTTCCGCAATAATCTCTTGAACGCCATTACGTTGTTCCATACCGAGAACACGACCACGACGTTTGGTCATATCACCCATGATATCACCAACAAATTCGTCTTTCACAACCACATTGACTTGGCAAATCGGTTCCAAAATAGTGGGGCGAATTTTCTCAACCGCATTCTTAAAAGCTAAGCCGGCGGCTAATTTAAAGGAAATTTCATTTGAGTCAACCGGATGATAAGAACCATAGTAAAGGGTGGCTTTCACACCAATCACGGGGAATCCAGCTAATGGGCCATGTTCTAAAGTTTCCATTAAACCTTTTTCTACTGCTGGGAAGAAATTCTTCGGCACTGAACCACCGACAACTTCCTCCGCAAAAATGAAATCTTCTTTACATGGTTCAAAACGAATCCAAACATCGCCAAATTGACCGGCACCGCCCGATTGTTTTTTATGACGACCTTGGGCTTCACCTTTAGAGCGAATTGTTTCCCGATAAACGACTTTTTGATCGGTAATATCGACATCGACTTTAAACATATTTTTCATCCGTTCGAGAATATAACCGATATGGGTCATCCCTTGACCACCGATTAACAATTGCGATGTTTCGGGATTACGCTTAATTTCAAAGGTATCGTCTTCCAAACGCAATCTTTGTAAAGAAGTCGAAATCTTATCTTCATCCTGTTTGTTTTTCGGAACAATGGCTACATAAATGGTGGGACTACTGTGTTCAACCTTGGGATAGACGATGGGTTCTTTTTTGTCAGAGAAAGTAACGCCATTTAAAAATTCTGTGACTTTGGAAACGGCACCAATATCCCCGGCCCAAACCGCATCAACATTAATTTGGTTTTTACCGCGCATGACAAATAATTGCGAGATTTTCACCGTCGTATCGATTTCACCGATATAAACTTCTTGCCCGCTGCGAATAACACCCGATGACACTTTAAATAAAGTCACCGTCCCGACAAACGGGTCAATAATGGTTTTAAAAACCATTCCCGAAAGCGGAGCATTAACACTAATTTCACGTTTGACTTCTTCTTTGCTCTTGGGGTCAAAACCAAGTTTGGCGGGAAGAGCATCCGGAGCTGGTAAATAATCAATAATCATATCTAAAAGAGAGGAAACGCCGATGTTCTTGATTCCGGAAGCGGCGACAATCGGGAAGATATCGCCGGCTAAAACACCTTGATGCAAACCGAAACGAATTTCTTCAGCCGTTAAAGGTTCACCGCTAAAATATTTTTCCAGTAATTCTTCGCTTGTTTCCGCAACCTTCTCCATCAAGATATCGTATTGCTCTTCAACTTTAGAAACTAAGGCACTGGGGATGGCGCCTTCGACACTATTATGATCCGTGGCTTGAAAGCCTTTTTTCAAAACCACATCAGCAAAACCGGTAAAATGGACATCCGTTCCATACGGAATCGTAAATTCAAAAGCCTTCGAACTCAATTTGCTTTTGACACTGTCAATAGCTTGATCATATTTAATATTTTCTTTGTCGAGTTTATTCATGACAATAATAATCGGAATTTGGCGTTTACGCAGTTCTTCCCAAACACGTTCCGTTCCTACTTCAACTCCCTTGGTGGCATCAATTAAAACGATGGCCCCTTCCACAACCGACAGAACATTTTCCAACTCGCCAATCATCTCTTCTGAACCCGGAGTGTCGATGAAATTAATTTTATTATTCTTCCATTCCCCAGGAAGTAAAGAAGACGATAAGGTCGTCATCCGGTTTTGTGATTCCAATGAATAATCACCAACCGTTGTTTTCCGTTCAACCTCACCTTTCTTTTCAATCGCTTTGGACACAAAAAGGACGGATTCACCAAAACTGGTCTTTCCGGAACCTAAATGACCTAAGATAGCGACATTCCTGATTTCGTTCGTTTTATACTCTTTCATATATACCTCCAATGAGAAAACGTTTTTTTAACACTATTGCTATTATACTATATTTATCACTTTTTTCAAAAGGTTTTTTAAACAATTTAATTGCCGTATTCAAACTCTTTTAAGGGGTGCGTTTTCCAAAACTGTGTCTTTGATAATTCCAAAGGCATATCGAAATATTCGACTTGAATCTCGTAACCGTGATTATCAATCGTAATATTAATCGTCCCATTGCGATCTAAAAAGCGATCCGTTACATTGCATTGGTAACTATTGGAGGCTGTCACCGTACAATCCAGAACATCACCCCCAACAACCGCATAAATTTGTGTTTGATTGTTCGCTTGATAAATGCGGTTGATGGCATCGGCGGTCGGATGGCCATGTTTGTTTCCAAAATAATTCCCGTTGGTAATGATGACGACTTCCGGTCTTGATGATTTTAAAAATTCCAAAGTCGAACCATGGCTGGTGCCATGATGAACCGCTTTAAGAATATCAATATCACCAACAGCTTGTTGATAATTAGCTTCAACCGTACGGCCGTCGTTATTATCAGCATCACCGGTTAATAAAACTTTTGTGCCGTAGGCTTCCAAAATAAAGACAATACTGCGACCGTTCGGTTCGACCGTTTCGTAATAACCGGTTTCAATTAAGTTAATGGTAACCGAGGGCGCAATTTCAATGATCTGTGAACAGCCATTGGCGTTATTCATGGCATCGGTAATAAGGCATTCTTTAACTAAACCCTCCGCTTGATAACTGCTGACATACTTTTCATATAATTGCGTGGTATGTGTTCCGTGGAATTGGAGCAAGTTTAGCACTTGGTATTCACTAAAAACAAAACTCATACCACCAATATGATCGGCATCGGGATGGGTAGCAATCACTAAATCAATAATTCGATCCTCACTATACTTATCAATGACTTCTTTAATCGCTTGATTCGATGTTTTATAGTTATCACCGGCATCAACTAAGACATCATAAGCACCGATGCGAAAGTAAATTGATTCTCCGGAATCGCTTTGCCCGTATTTTCCTAAATCGATAAAATAAATTTCTACTGGTTCCACGGTATTTAAACCGTTGATTTGCAGATCATATTGAAAACTAACCGCAAAGGGTAAGCCGGTAATCTCGGCCCTCATCGAAACTTTGGTCGTTTCTTCTGGTTGGGTGACTTTCCCCATAGCGGAAATAAGCTCGGGTTGCGCACTGTTCCAAACGATGCTCCCACCAAAAGCGGTCGTTTTTAATAAATTAAACGATGACGATGTTTTCTTAACAACTTCTTTATTTAACCATTCTTGAACATCATGAGCAGCAATTTTACGCTTAATCACAATATCTCTAATGTCAATTCTTAAATCCGTCGCATATTCCGAATTGGTATAAATTTGTAAATAGACATTATGATAAGCGGATAAATCAAGATTGATTTGATGAGCAAGACCATCAACAATCGTTTCCGTCGCCACTGTCGTCCAAAGCGTTTGATCCTGGGAATAACGAATGTTAAGCGTACTAACTTTGTTTAGTTTATTAGCATCGGTCGCATATATTTGATAGTGCAAACTAATAGAAGCGGGATTTTCAATGAGCGTCAAAGTTGTTATCGTCGCTTGTAAATTGGCCTTCATCCGGACAACTTTTTGATTGTTGGCCTCGGCAATAATGGCTTGGTTAAAAGCAAGATTATCGCTGTTCCAAACATTAGCATAAGTCCCGGAACTAATTTCTGAAAGATTCGGGTTTGTATAAACGATGTCATCATAAGCGGAAACAACTTCAATCGGAAAAGTTTTCTGTTCGCTTGTACTGCCCAGCGTTACTGTCGCTGTTAAAGAAGTTGAGCCTAAGCCTAAAACATTCCCGGTTGCAGAGATAATCGTATCATTAGCACTTGACCAAGTGATTGTCATGGCATCATCTTCAACTAGTTGTGTAGTTAAGCCAATGTCGGAAACCGTTTTGGAAGGAACATATAATGAAGCTAAGGCTTGAGTAACTTTTTCTTCATTAGTCATCGGTAAACAAATGACTTTAACTGTAAAGCTTTCTTGAAGCGGGGAAATCCCGAAGGTTGTAAAAAATGTTTGTGCTAAAGCATCATCGGGTTTGATGATAAAGGTGGCTGTTAAGCGAATCGTTTTATTCCCAGTGGCATAAAGAGGTCGAAATACTTGACCGTCATCACTAATGACGGCGGGATTGCTGGAAACCCACGAAATAGCAACATTCGGATAACCGGAAAGACGATTAGGAAGGGTCAGATTGTTCGTTGTTTGCGTAGGCAAACTAGTTTTTAATTCTTCAATCATTAACTCAACTTGCTCGTTTTCGGTATCAGCCACCTGATGATAGTAAATACCGGTTCCACCCACAGCTAAAGCGATTAAAAACGAAAAAAGACCAAACCAAACTTTAGCTTTTGAGGAAGTTTTCTTTACTTTTTTTCCAACTTTAACTGTCTTTTTGACCGTTTTCTTACTCATGATTACCTCCTAAACATGGAAACGACGTTTAAATTCGTCCTTCAACTCTTTTCTTGCAAACACTAAAAAACCAACTAAGACCGTAAAAGATAAACCGGCCGCCGCCAAAGACGGCCAAAGCACCTCAACAATCCGAAAAATCCAGAGGATGAAAGGAATAATTCCTAACAAATTGGATGCTAGTAAATACATCAAATAATCGTTGATTTTTTTGAAATTAAAAATCAGCATGAAAATAATGGCAATTAAAGCGGCCATTGACAAAAAAGGAATGACATAATTAAGGGCCCAACCCTTAAAATCACTAAAATAATCGATGGCAAAAGTCGTAGCCGACAAAGCCAACATTTGAACGATTAATTTTAAAGGAATATTGCCTTTGTTTTTAAAAGTCGATTTTAAAAGAATCCAAAAATAAAACACGGAAACCGCCACCAAAGCGGACCAATAATAGGAATGTTTTTTAAAAGTAAGGACATTGACAACAACGGTGATGATAATGGCCATAATCGATAAAAAACTTAGGCTTTGAATTAAACGGTTTTGTTTTTTCGGCATTTGACTTGGTTTCGGATAAACTGGAAACGGCAAGATTGTTTGATCAAGATCTTCTAATATTTCATTACACAAGGGACAGGATTTTCTTTCCGTATTAACATTGACTTGACATTGCTGACATCTTTTCATCTTCACACCTCAAGCTCGTTGGTTTCAATTAGTACATCGAGGCCAAATTGCGCCAACAAGCGAAAAAAATCCCTTTGAATATTGCGTTCCAGCAGTAAACTGGCAACCGAAAAAACCATCTTCTTCCCGAAACTAATACTGGAAATATTAATTGGGGTGGAAAAAGAAGCACCATTCGTAAAAACTACTTCGTCAATATATTCATGCATTGATTGCGGCAAATCACAAACTCCCAAATTGGAATAACAGATGCTGTTGGGCGAATCTCCCCAAACTTTATAACCGATTTTTAAGACAATTTCCTTAAGAAAAAGCGGAACTAATCGCAAAACAATATTCTTTTCAATTTTCACATTGGCCATCATTAATTGATGAAGAGTTTCTTTTTGCAGTTGCTTGGCAAAGGCTTGTTTAACGAGATCTCCAATTTCTGCAAAAGTCATATCGTCCTTTAAAAACATCGATGTCCGAATATACAATGAGAAATTCCGTAATGTTTTCGAGGGAAAAAAGCGACGCATGTTAACAGGAATAAACAATTGAAAAGGACGATGCTTATCTTCAAATAAATGAAGGGAACGGGAAGCGGCCCAATTTAAGCAAGTGGCAATAAATTCCGTAATTGTCATTTGGTGTTTTTTCGCAACTTCCTTTAATTTATCAACATCGACACTGCCCTTAACAACAGTAATCCAGTCCTGTTGATAGCGTGTTCCTTTCAATTTTAAAGCTTTAACTTCTTTGCGGTTGGCTTTCACTTTCGACGAATAGTTTTGTACAAAACTATCCTGAGCTTCTTCATTTCTCGTTTCGATATCGGTTAAAATAATTTTTTCTGGTTTAACCGGTTTACCTTTTAATAATAAATATTTATAGACAATGGCCTTCAAAAATTCCATCGCCCCACTACCGTCAGTTAAAGCATGAAAAATTTCCAAGCTAATGCGTTGATGGTAGTAAGTTAACCTAAACAAATATCTTTGCTGAGCGCGGAAATTGAGTTTTTCACAAACATATGGTGTTTCCTCTGAAACTTTCGGAATTTCACCATTTTCCTCAAAGTAAAACCAAAAAAAACCTCGTTTTAATTTTACTTTAAAAGAGGGAAAGCGATTAATAGTTTCCTCCAAGGCCGTCTGTAAAATATTGGGGTCAACTTCTTCTTTTAAGGTAATTGATAAACGAAAAATATTTGACCTTCTCCGACTCGTAACCGAGGGAAACACTTTGGCGGCATTATCTAAACGATACCATTTATTCATAATACTCCTTCTTTAAAATGTCCAAAAGTCACATCATTGAGAGACATTTCTTGCTTGTTGTTACAATAAATCTCACAAACCATTTTAGTTTCATCGGCATTTTCGATTGTGAAATCAAGTAATAGATTCGTTACCCCGTTTTCTATCAAAGACTTAAGATAATCCCCTAAATGCAATCTCTTGCTATTTAATATTTTAACACAACATTGCTCATCTTTAAAGATGGGAAATGAAAAACCACGACGATCGATTAAATATTGGGTGGTTTCAGCATCACAATGTTCACATCCGCCATGTTTCTTAAGCAAACAATATTTCATCATCATTAATTCATAACGGCCATAAACCATCATTTCCAAATTGGGTTTTTGTGAAAACAATGATTGAAAGGTGGTAAGCAATTGCTTAATTTGCGACCATGACAGTTCTAAAGATAGCCCGACCCGTTTAACTCCTTGGCTAAAGAGATGATATAAAGAATAAGCATTCGTAACCGGAAGATAAATCGAGCTATGATTGTTGTTTAAATTACCAATATCACTGCTTACGAAAACGCCATCCGTAAATTGGTGATGGTTAATGCGCGGAATAACATATAAAAATCGGTGCTGCGGGTAAAAGCTCTGCCATTTCATTAAGCCTTCATCGGTGACATAGATTTCTTGAAAAGGATAGCCCGCTACTACATGTAATTGTTGTTCGGTTCGAACTTTGGCCACTAAACCTTGGCTTAAACTTATCGACGGAAGGCTCGGTAAGGCTCGTTCATTAGGGAAACGATGGCCATGTTTGTTCGCCACCACCTGGGTTAATTCTTCCAAACCGCTCCGCCGTAACTCGTTAATGACTTTAATGGGTAAATAAATATTTTCGGAAAATGTACACTGTAAATTATCAAAGTAAAACGGCGAAGACCCGGTTTTTTGGATTTGGCTTAGCAAACGTTCATTACTTGATAAACTCTTAGCTAATTGGTATGCTTCTGTTGAGGCCACTTGCACCGAATGGTTTTTATATTCCAAGCGGAGCATTAAATGCTGCTCTTGCAAGAAGAGAACGCCTTCAATCGGAAATTGTCGATTTTGGTTTCGAAAACTGGCTTGTAAATCAATAATCTGTTGTTGGTCCGTTGTTAAATAAACTATGCCTTGGTTTAAACCATCCATGTGGGCTTTAAGCGAAACAATTTGTCCGGCTTGGGCTTGTTTAATGATTTTTCCCTCACAATACATTTGATTAACAACTAGAGCATCTTCATTTTGACCTTTAATGCGAAGGGCATCGCCATAATTTAACGGATGTGATAACTTAATATCGACATAATGCTTATGACTTTTAATAACCTGCCCAATTTCAATCCCAATATGATTGGAAAAGTCTTCATTAATTAAGTTGTCATTTTTTTCATCTAACAACCAACCTTTGGTAAACTGGCGGTTAAAGATTTTTTTAAGATTCTCTTGGGTTTGAACAAGGTCAATTTCGCTTCCATCTTGATACGCATCCATTGCTTGGCGATAGCTTTGCACAACGGCGGCGACATATTCCGGACGTTTCATCCGTCCTTCAATCTTAAAGGAATCAATTTGCGCATCCAGCAATTGTGGTAAATACGCAAGCGTGTTTAAGTCCTTCGGACTGATAAAATATTTGTTTCCCCCCTGAAATTCATACTTTAAGCGGCAGGGTTGAGCACAGCGCCCGCGGTTACCACTTCTTTTGCCAATGATGGAACTTAAATAACAATGGCCGGAACAAGAAATACATAAAGCCCCATGCACAAAAACTTCCAATTCAATATCAACGGCTTTTTTAATAGCGATAATCTCAGTAAGCGAAACTTCACGTGCTAAAATAACCCGTTTAAAGCCCCTAGCTTTTAAAGCTTGCACTTGAGCTAAACTGTGAATATTCATTTGCGTGGAAGCATGAAGAGCCATTTTAGGATAACGGTGTAAGATTAGTTGTGCAACGCCTAAATCTTGAACGATGACGGCATCACAATCATGAAGATATAAGAAATCCAAAAAATCAATAAGTTGGGCAAATTCATGATCATAAACAAGGGTATTAATGGTTACATAGACCTTAACACCATGAAGATGAGCCATAACAATGATATCTTTGATTTCTTCGTTGGTGAAATTATCGGCATAAGCGCGGGCCCCAAAGGCTTTTCCCCCTAAATAGACGGCATCCGCACGATTGTAAATGGCGGCGTAAAAAGCATCCCAACTGCCAACTGGGGCTAATAATTCAGTTTTCATTACCCAACCACAAATTTTCCATTTGGACATGTGCTTTTTTGATTTGTTCAAGAAAAGCTTCTTCAGTCAAATCCAAACTCGGATGTTTAACGCTTTCAACCGTTAACGGTCCTTGATATTGACAACGCTTTAAATTGCTAATTAACAGCGTCCAATTAATCGTTCCTAAAAAAGGCGGCAAGTGTTGATCTCTTAAACCGTTATTATCATGAAGATGAAGGCAATGTAAATAGCTTTGGTATTTTTCCCAAGGGAATTGCTCAATGTTTTTGGTAAAAGCATTGGCATGACCACTGTCAAAACAAAACTTTAAATAAGGCGACGAAAATTTAGCAAACAAAGCATCTAAATAATCCAAGCGCCGCAGATTTTCCAAAGCTAAATTGATGCGATAGACTTCACATTTTTTCAACAACTCAGAAAATCTCTTTAAGCCGATATCACTTATTTCCGGTGGGGTTGAAGTACTGGAAACATGAAAAATAACTGTCGGAATGTCTAAACGATGAGCATCTTCAACACCACGATGGACTAAATCCCAATACGAGGATGTCATTTTTGTTAACCACAAATCATTACAATTTTCAAACGGCAAATGTAATGTTTCAATGGCTAATTGCGCCTTTCTAATATCCGCAACCACTTCATCCAAGTATTCACGCCAAAATAAAAAGACACCATCAAAATGATTTTGTTTAATTAAGGTAATTTTTCTTTGATCACTTGAATCATAGCCGTAATCAAAATATAAATGATGTTTCATAAAAAACCTCTCAATTAAAAAAGTGCTTTGTGCACTTTTTTCGACTTAACTCTATTAGCGCCAACTACTTATTGACGATGTATAAGATACCAATCGTCCGTGGTCCGCAGTGGGTGGAAATAACCCCACTGGCTTGGGTTTCATAAATTTGTTTGACCTTCACAATTTCTTGGATTTTCGCTCGCAAATATTGGGCATCTTCCGTGGCCAATGAATGCGTAATAAAGAGACAATCTTCATCAACACGGTCTTTGTCTGCCCGCAAATAATCCAGCAAAACTTCTAAAGCAACGGTAAACTTCCCACGAGGTTTTTTCGCAACATACAATTGACCTTCAATTACCGTGATGATGGGTTTAATTTTTAACCAAGTTCCAAAAATACGGGCTGTCCCCGAGCATCGACCCCCTTTGTGAAGGTATTCAAGGGTGTTAATCGCAAATTGGGTCCGAACAAAGGGAACGATTTTTTCAACTTTATTCACAATCGTTTCTAAATCATCACCTTGATCGCGGAATTTAGCCGCTTTTAATAACAACAAACCAATGCCGGTGGAAAGGTTTTGCGAATCCACAACCCGTACACGGTTGCTGGGGAATTCGGAAGCGGCTAATCGCGCTGTTTGATAAGTTGAAGAAAGTTGACCACCAATGCCCATGAATAAGACATCATCGCCCTTGTCATAATGCTTTTTAAAATGCTCAAGCATAACGGCCGGACTAACAGCGGATGACTTCGGCAATTCACCAAATTGCTGAATTTTTTGGTAAAGTTCTTCCATAGTTAAATCGACACCATCCTGATAAGTTTTTCCCCCAATAGTCACATAAAGAGGAATGACTTCGATGTCTAATTGTTGATACATTTCTGTGCTTAAATCACTAGTACAATCGGTAATTATTTTTACCATCACTTTCACCTCACATACAAAATAATTATACAATATTCTTTTTGTTTTCTCAACTTTAATTATTGAAGAATTAAAGTTTTTGCGATGGCATCAAAACTATTGGCATATGAACGCAAGTCATTAGCGTCATTAAACAAGATTTCTAAACAGTAAAGACCTTGATAACCAAGATTAATGGTCTTCTTAAAGAAAGAAGAAAAATCAAAATTACCTTTCCCGAAGGCTAAATGTTCATCTTTTTGTCCATGATTGTCATTTAAATGACAATGCCACAAATATTTTCCTAAGACATCTAAATAACTTAAATCCGGAAATTCACTAACATGAGCATGACCGGTATCATAAATAAAGCCCAAATTATCAGCACCAACTTGTTCGATAATCGTTCGAATTTCTTCCGGAGCATAGCCAAGTTCACTATTACTAGGCATATTCTCAATCATTAAAGCTAATCCCAAGGACGCTGCAAATGTACATAGTTTCTTTAATACCGATAAAATATGTTTTATATATTGGTCACGAGCAAGCTCAACATTAACATATCCTAAATGCATCGTCAGTTTTTTAACTCTCAAATCCTTTGCAAAAACCATGATGTTTTGAAACTTTTCGATGAGAACATCACTGGTTTCTATGAAACACAAATCATGGGTTCGATTAAAAGGCAGATGAAAAACAATTTCTAAAAAGGGAAAAGTCTTCAATAAATCCCTAACATTTTGCGCATAAATAGCTCTAATTTCCGGCTGTTCAGGATAGAATATCTCAACAGCAGCAAATAAGCGGTCTTGAATCAAGGGATAATAACTATGAAAATCACTCGTATTTCGAAGAGTATTAATGGTAAAACATTTTTTCATACGCCAGCTCCATCTCTCTTTTTGTTAATTATAACATCAATCCCATTAAATTTAGATGTTTTCTTAAAAAAAGTGACAAATTTACATTAATTGACAATTATTATCCCGACATTTACTTTGCATTAGCCTTATAAAATCGTTATAATCAAAAAAAAGGAGTTCAACATGCAAAATTATGTCATTATCACGGATGCAACCTGCGATCTTCCCATCTGGATAAGCAAGAAATTTGCTTTAGAAGTAATCCCCATGGTCTATCAAATGGAAGGAAAAGACTTCCAAATCGATATCACCAATCCTAACTTTAATTTAAGCGAATTTTATGCCAAATTGCGTCAAGGGCAAATGGCAACAACGACGCAAATCAATGCTCATCAATATGAAGAAGTCATTGAAAAATACCTTGCTCAAGGGATTGATGTCTTAGTGATTAATTTTTCTTCAGCCTTAAGCGGTAGTTTCAATTCTTTGAATATTGCGAAAAGAACGCTGGACGAAAAATATCCGCAGCGCCAATTAATCATTTTTGATTCCAAAGCAGCGTCCATGGGCGAAGGCTTATTGGTCTATTTAGCCCTTTTGGAAAAACAAAAAGGCAAAACGATCACCGAAGTGGCCGCTTGGTTAAGCGCCAACTATTTACACCTTTGCCATTGGTTCATCGTCGATGATCTTGATTTTCTAAGGCGTGGAGGCCGCTTATCGGGCAGTATTGCCTTCATCGGGCGTTTATTGAAAATCAAACCAATTTTACATGTTGATAACGACGGGCGTTTAGTTTCCGTCAAAAAAGCCATCGGTAAAAATAGAGCACTCGAGGAATTATTCCAAAAGCTTGTAGAAACAGGAATCAATCCCAATAAACAAACTATTTTCATTAGCCACGGTGATGCTTTAACTGATGCCACCAATTTAAAAAATCTCATTTTAGCTCGCTTCCCGCAAGCCCAGATTGTAATTGGTGAAATCGGCGCCATTATCGGCGCTCATTCCGGACCCGGAACCGTCGCTTTGTTCTTTTTAGGAACGGAAAGATAATTAAAAAACTTAACAGCAATCGGTTTTTATTGAGAATATAAAATAAAGTCAAGATAAACTCTTATTAACAACAAAAGCATTTCACCTTGATGGCGAAATGCTTTTTTTATGACTACTAATCATTAATCGGTCTTTGTAAATACCACTTGCCTAAAGCTAGGACAGTCGCTTTTACTTCTTGAGCTAAACAATCCCTAAATAAATCATCGGTAATAACGACATTTGTTCCTAAAGAAAAATAACCGGCATAGTTTTCATAAACAAAATCAATCGTTGCTACTTGATAACTTTGACTCCCAACAATCGCTATCCCATCAATCGTGCGGTTATAAGTATCAACATTTTTGCTAAAGCGTAATCCCGACCTAAACAAATTAAATAGTTCATCCCCCGTCATCTTTAGGGTTACGACTTTGTTTTCAAACGGCATCATCTTAAAAATATGGCCGTAAGTAACGGTGCTGCCATTATTGATAGGAAATGCCCCCGAACGGATGCCTCCGGAATTGATAATCCCGATTTGACTATCCCCCTGTTTGGCTAAAGCCGTAGCCGCCCAAGTAATAGCTTCTTCCTTATAAATATCCTGCCCGGCCGTTCCCAAAACTTCATTAGCAATGGCAATTTCATTCGGATAATTGTTGATAATCTCATTAATCAACGGGCTTTCGGTTGGACAGTTGGTAATCGTACGAATATTTTCAGCACTGACATCAATCACTTTTTTAGTATTTGGATCTATCGTTAGAGTGATTTTACCGATATACCGGCCATTGTCACCGGCTTGAACATAGGGGAGAGGCACACCATTTTGACGACTTTCTTCGGCCGCATAATAGCGGTGAGTATGACCATTAATAACCGCATCAACATGATATTCGCCGCTTAAATTAGCGATTTGTGAATTAATAGCACTGGAATCATCGTGAATGGAAACAATGACAATATCACAATCTTCTTCGTTTCGTAAAATCTTGGTGTATTTTTTGATAGCCTCCATTTTATCAGTAAAGAGGTAATCCTCAACAAACGAAGCTAAGATATCGCGTTTTTGCGATTCACCCATCAAGCCAATGATACCAATCTTCACATTCCCCCTAGTAATAACGGTATATGGTTGCGCCCATGGAGCCAAGCCGTTTTTCGATATTTGATAAATATTAGCACCTAACATCGGGAAAGACGCTTCCTTGTTGCTGGGATCGCCATCAATAAAGCGAAGGATACCTTCAACCCCCCAATCAAATTCATGATTACCAATTGTCATCGCATCAAAGCCAATCGCATTCATAGCATCAACGACTAAGCCACCTCGTGTCAAACTCGATACGGCTGAACCTTGGAACATATCTCCCGCCGAAATCAAAATGGTTTGATGAGGGTAATTTGTCTTTTGGTCAAGCAAATATTTCCCAATTCGAGAAATCCCCGCTTCATCATCATCTAAAAACACAGCCCCGTGAAAATCATTTAATGTGAAAATATTGAGGGTATTACTGGTGGTTTCTTCAAGAACATTGACGGAAATGACGGTCTTCGTTTTCGTATATTTAGTCAAAAAAATCGTTATTTCCGCAACTCCCACCTTTTTAGCAACAATTAAGCCATTGTTAGCGACTGTAGCTACTGCTTGATCAGAAGTTCGATAACTTAAATCAAGGGTACTTTCCGCATTAATAACTTTGGCCCCAAGGCTGTAGCTTTGATTGACTTGTAAATTAATATTTTGCTTATCAACAATGATTTCTGCTGTCGGATGAACTCTTCCCGTGCATCCTCCCAACATCAACAAGAATATTAACATTAAAAAGATAGTTATTTTTTTCATTGGCGATCCTTTCGACTGTCATATTTTTTACGTTCGTTCGTGTTTAAAATCTTTTTGCGTAAACGAATTGACCTTGGTGTGATTTCCACAAGTTCATCATCATTGATATATTCCAAACAAGCCTCTAAACTCAAAACCTTCGGTCGTTTTAACACAACCGTAAAATCTTTGTTGGAAGAACGCATATTGGTTTGTTGTTTGGCTTTCACAACATTGACGGCTAAATCCTCTTCTTTGTTGCATTCACCGACAATTTGGCCTTCATAGACTTCCGTATTCGGCTCCACAAACAAAATTCCACGGTCTTCAATTTGACCAATGCCATAAGCGGTGGTTTTTCCTTGTTCAGTCGCCACCAAAACGCCCAGTTTTCGATTACCGGAAGACACTAATTCCAAGGGTCGATAATCCAAAAACATATGGGATAAAATGCCATAACCTTTGGTAACGGTCAAAAAATCCGTTGTTAAACCAATCAAACCACGGGAGGGCATCGCATAAATTAATCTCGTTTGGCTCGGATTGTTTTCCATTGATTCTAAAATTCCGCCCCGTCGGCCCATTAACTCAATGACACTACCAACGGTGTCATTGGGGCAATCAATTTGCGTATATTCAAAAGGTTCGCATAATTTGCCATTGATTTCTTTAATAATCGGTTTTGGGCGCGCCACTTGGAATTCATAACCTTCCCGTCGCATGTTTTCAATAAGGATGCCTAAATGCAACTCACCACGGCCGGCAACAATCCATTCTTCGCCTGCTCCCACCCGGGAAACACGCAAGCTGACATCTTTTTGGACTTCTCGATATAAACGTTCATCGATTTTTGTAGAAGTCACATACTTTCCTTCGCAACCGGAAAAAGGTGATGAATTGGTGCTGAAATACATTTCGACGGTCGGTTCACTAATTTTTATCGGCGGTAGGGCTTCTTCATAAGCAAGTTCACAAACCGTTTCACCGACATTAATATCAGAAAGTCCGCTAATGGCAACAATATCACCGGCGAAAGCTTCTTCTATCTCTAATTTATGCAATCCCAAAAAACCAAAGAGTTTTTGAATCCGGAATTGTTTAATCGAACCATCATTGCGTAAGCATGAAACCATTTGATTTTGTTTAATTGACCCGCGTGCAATCCGACCGATGGCCATTCGGCCGACATATTCATTATAATCTAGTAAAGTGCCTTGAAATTGCAATGGCCCGGAAATGGATACTTTGGGTTCAGGGATTTCGGAAATAATCATTTGAAACAAGGGTTCCATTGTCGCTTTTTGTGTTGATATTTCCGGAGAAAGACTGGAAGTCCCATGAGTAGCACTGCAATAAACGACCTTAAAGTCCGCTTGTTCATCGCTTGCACCTAGTTCAATAAACAAATCCAAAACCATATCAACAACAGCTTCCGGCCGAGCAGCACTGCGATCAACTTTATTAATGACCACAATCGGCTTTAAATTTGCTTCCAAGGCTTTCTTTAAAACAAAGCGTGTTTGTGGCATCGTGCCCTCAACAGCATCCACTACTAAAAGCACGCCATCAACCATCTTAATGATTCTTTCGACTTCTCCGGAAAAATCAGCATGGCCCGGAGTATCAAGAATGTTGATTTTGTAATCTTGATAATTAATCGCAGTGTTTTTAGAAAGAATGGTAATGCCCCGTTCCCGTTCCAAATCATTACTATCCATGGCACGGTCTTCGATTTGTTCACGCGCCGCCAATGTTTGTGATTTTTTAAGTAATTGATCGACCAAAGTCGTTTTTCCATGATCAACATGGGCAATAATAGCAATATTGCGAATATTCATATTTTTTCCTAACCAAAGATAATCTCTTTCATTTTCAAATGACGATAAAAACTTCGTTCGTGAGTAACTAATAAAACCGTTCCCGGATAAAGGGCTAAAGCTTTAAACAAACTGTCTTTGGCTTGGCGGTCCAAATGGTTTGTTGGTTCATCGAGAATCAACATATTGGACTTTTCCAAACTCAGTTTCGCAAACCGCACCTTTGTTTGTTCACCACCGGATAATTTATTCATTTCTTTGACTGCCAATTCACCGATAATCCCAAATTGGCTCAACAAATTACGAATCATCCCATCATCCATAAGTGGATAATCATCTTGAATATATTGAACTGCGGTTTTTGTTTTATCAGTAAGGATTTCTTGTGAATAATAAGTAATCTTATTTAGGGGATTAAGCCAAAACTCACCCGCCAAACAAGGAATTTGGGCTAAAATTGTTTTTAAAAATGTCGTCTTACCAACACCGTTTTTGCCAACAATCGCTATTTTTTCCCCAAAACGAATTTTTAAAGAAAGCGCCGGCAACAAGGGGTGCGTGTAACCAATTACTAATTTCTTGGTCGTTAAAGCTTCCATATGGTAAGCATTTGTGAAGGGAAAAGAAAAAGTAATCCGCTTTTGCATAAGCGGTTTTTCTAAGACATCGATTTTTTCTAAAGCTTTACGACGGCTTTGCGCTCGTTTTGTTGTGGAAGCGCGAACGATATTTTTATCAATAAACTCTTGGGTTTTTTTAATATACTTCTGCTGCGCTTCGTACTGTGTTTTATATAAATCTTCTCGAAGCTTTTTTTGGACTAAATAAGATTGATAATCGCCTTTATAAATTTCCACTTTCTTATTCGTGATTTCCACAACCACATTAGCAATGGCCTTAATAAAATCCAAGTTATGGGAAATAACCACAAACGCTTTTTTATAACTATTCAAATACTTAGCCAGCCAATCAACATGAATACTATCTAAAAAGTTAGTCGGTTCATCAAGCAACAAAATATCTTTTTCTTCCAATAACATTTTCGCAAGAAATACTTTAACCCGTTGACCACTGCTTAATTGCATCATCGGCCAGGAAACTTCATAACTAATTCCTAAGCCGTTTAAGACATTAGCGATTTTCGACTTGATTAAATAAAAACCTTTTTCTTCCAGCGTGGTTTGAAGGAATTCGGCACTTTTTAAGATTTTATCATATTGGGATGGATCGGCGTCTACCAACGAATCATAATATTTATTCATTTGCTCTTCCATGGCAAATAAATCGGTGTAAACATCATATAAATATTGAGCAATCGTAAGGGATGAATCCACTTGTAAATGTTGATCAAGGTAGGAATAAGTAACTCCTTCCCTCCACACGACTTTTCCCTCATCAGGGTCAAGACGATGAGCCATTAATTTCATCAAAGTGGTTTTGCCGACCCCATTGGCGCCGATTAAACCAAGATGGTCGTTTGGAAACAAGCGCATTTGCAAACTGTTGAACAAGTTTTTATCGCCATAACTAAATTTTAAGTCTTTGATTTCGAGAATGCTCATGGCTATCTCCTTTGCTTGTTTATTCTACCATAGATCAGTATTAAAAACAAATAAGAACTTGAGCATTTCATAAAAAAAGCACACTTTAAGGTGCTTTAGAATTGCCACATTAAAAACAGTAAAGCAATTAAAATTGTCGGAATGGAAATCATCAAGCCATATTTAATAAACTTGGGAAAACTAAAATTAATCTCTTGCTTTTTCAAAATTTGCATCCACATGATTCCTGCAAGAGCCCCAATAGGTGTTAGGTAAGCACCAATGTTGGAACCAATTACCGCCGCATATAAAGCCGGAGTTTGCGCAATCGGCAGCACCGATTCTAAAATATCGGTATATAAAATCGTCATGGGGATATTGTTGATAATGTTGGCGGCCAAAAACGATGTCAATCCAAAACCCATAATCGGGTTCATCTTCCCCAACCACCCTGCAATACTAGTGGTAATCCCATCACGATTGAGAACCAAAACAAAAGCAAACATAGATACGACAAAAGGGACTAAACTCCAAGGCGTTCTACGTAAACTGGTAAAAATTAATTGCGGTTGACGCGAAATAAATAACATTTCATAAACCAAGAGAACGATTAAGGCGCTTAAACAAAAACTTAAGCTAATCAGCCACATTTCCCATCCCAAATATGAGGAAACAGCTAAAAGAATCATGCAAGCAACTAAATGCCCAAGAATAATACCAACAAGAACAGGGTTTTCTAAACAATATTCATAGTCACTCGTTTCTAAGGTTTTATTGGTCAGTTGTTTTCTAAACAGCAATAACAAAATGCCTAAAGCAGCTAACGAAGAGGCAAGGGTTGGAATAAACATGATTTGAAAATATTGCAAAAAATTAATCCCATAGGATGAAGCTAAATAGATATTCGTCGGATTACCGATGACTAACATCATACTCCAAGTGTTCGCCGCTACAAATTCACTGATTAAATAGGGGAGCGGATTTATTTTCGCATTCTTGGAAAAATAACAAATAAAGGGCGTGAATGTTAATATAATAATATCATTGGAAGTAAATATTGTTAGTATTGAGACCGTTAGATATAGATACATAAAAATCCGCATTTGCTTTCCTTGAGCTTTCTTTAAAGCCAAATAAGCCAGTTTTTTAAAAAAGCCCAGTTCATCAAGAATAACGGATAAAATCGTCATGGATAAAAACAATACCAATATTTTCAGCGGATTAATGGAGGAAGCTTCCGTAATCCCTAAAAAGATTTCTTTAAAAGAAATCCGGCCAAACAGCAACAAAAGCACAACCCCGAAAACCGCAACCATCCAAAATGTTTCAAAATAATGATTACGAATTTTGATGCTTTGTTTAAACATGATTGCTAAGACTAATAAGATAATCGTTAATAGGGAAATAATTAACGTCGCGACCATATTTTATCCTTTTCTAAACAAATCCTTGGTAAATGATAACAAATTATACAACTTATCATGATTTTTTTCAAGACAAAATCCCTGCAGTTATTTTCATTGTTTTCATAAACAAAAAAGACCCTTTTTTTGGTCTTTTGTAAGTCGAAGCAGCCAATAAAATCTAATTTTTTCCGCTAAATAAAAGTCTCCATCATATCACTAATGGAGACTTTCATTTTTATATTAAAATGTTTAGAAAATCGATAAGGTTAAGAAAATCGTGCTTAATAAGCTGGCCAGTAAACTAACCACGGTAATTTGGGTATTGATGCTTGGGCCCGCAGTATCCTTAAATGGATCACCAACGGTATCACCAACAACAGCAGCTTTGTGAGCCGGACTTCCCTTGCCACCAAAATTGCCGGCTTCCACATATTTTTTACCGTTATCCCATAAACCACCACTATTACTCATAAAGAGGGCAAGCAATAAACCGCTGACGATATTACCAACTAAGAAACCGCCCACGGCAGCCACACCACCAACAAAACCAACCAAAATCGTAATGACAATCGCAAACAATCCGGCCGGAATTAATTCCCGTAAAGCGCCCGTTGTCGCAATAGCGATACATTTGTCATATTCCGGAGAAACACCATCTTTTCCTTCTAATAGACCCGGAATTTCTTGGAATTGACGATGAATTTCGCCAACCATTCGTTCCGCATTGCGGTTAACACCGAGCATTAACAAAGCACTGAAGACGGCTGGAACAGCTGATCCGACCAAGAGACCGAAGAAAACCACCGGATCCATAACATCAAAACCGGTAATTAAAGCATGACCGATTTCCGCCGCTTTCACATTGACTTCACTCATGAAAGCTCCTAATAAAGCAATAACGGTTAAACCGGCCGCTCCAATGGAGAAACCTTTAGTGACAGCTTTAACGGTATTGCCGGCAGAGTCTAAACTGTCGGTAATCTCTAATGCTGTTTCGCCTAAATTGCCCATTTCCACAAGCCCACGGGCATTATCAACAATTGGTCCATAAGCATCATTGCTGATAATCATCCCGACAATCGATAACATGCCGACGGCAGCCATCGAAATACCGAACATTCCAAATTGAGTTTGATCTTCCGGGGTCACGCCCAAAGGAGCAGCAATTTTATAAGCCACTAGAGCGGAAATAGCAATCCCGACAATTGCCGGTAAAACACTTAAGAAACCATAGCTGATACCATTGATAATGGTGAAAGCCGGACCTGATTTACTGGCTTTCGCAACATTACGCACCGGCTTGCGTTCATCGTTGGTAAAGTAATCGGTAGTAATCCCAATGATGACACCAACAAATAAACCGACAACGGAAGCAATCCAAATCCGCCATTCAAATTTAAATAATAATGTTGCTAAGGCGGTTAAAACGGTAAAGATGCCCGTGGTAATATAAGTACTCATATTTAAAGCATGGGTCGGATTGCCGGTTTTACCCATTCTCGCAAAACCAACCCCAATCAACGAGGCTAATAAACCGATGGCTGCAAAGCAGAAAACCATCATCACATTTTTGCCTTCCACACCGCCCAAAGCCACGGCCATCACTAAGGCTGCTGCTAAGGAAGCGACATTGGAGTCAAACAAATCGGCACCCATGCCAGCCACATCACCGACATTGTCACCAACATTATCCGCAATGACAGCGGGGTTACGGGGATCATCTTCGGGAATTCCGAATTCCACTTTGCCGACTAAATCCGCACTAATGTCCGCCGTTTTGGTAAAAATCCCTCCGCCTGCTTTCGCAAACAAAGCTAAACTGGAAGCTCCAAAACTAAAGCCTAATAAAGCCGTGCCGTTTTTAGTAATTAAAAAGACTAGGGCCACACCTAACAATGAGGCACCGACAACGGCCATTCCCATGACCGCTCCACCACGGAATCCACTTAAGAAGCTAGGCTTAATTCCTTTTTGTGCGGCTTCAGCAGTTTTCACATTCGCAATAGTCGCAACTTGAATCCCGATTTTACCGGCCAAAGCACTTAGCCCGGTGCCAAATAGATAAGCAATAAACATGGTTAAGTTCTCAAGAATTTTTCCCTTCCAAATCGGTTCCGGCAAAAAGATAAAGATTAAAATAGCGATTACGCCAGAAAATTTAGCCAGAACGAGATATTCTTTTCTTAAAAAGACATTGGCGCCGTTTCTAATAAGTTCACCAATGCTAGCAACTTTCTTATTGCTTGATGGTTGTTTGGAAACCCAAATATACAGCCAAAAAGCAAAGACAAAGGCAATGACAGCGATACCGATTGTACTAAAAATAAAAAATTTGTCCATTCATTAAACTCCTTTTTGTGAAAACTAATGTTATTCTATCACAATTTCCAAGCGTTTTCAATGGTCGCATGCAAAAACAAATTTTATTATGAAAAGGTAAAAAAAGCTCCGTTTAAAGAGCTTACAATTAATTATGAAAAGATAAGTAATACTTGATATTCGTTGTCCCATAATCATTCAAAGTTTGAAGGATGGTTTTATTACCAAGCGAAGTATTATGTAATAACCAGCATTGACCAGCCTCATCGACACCAATAAACATTAATACATGACCGCTGGTATAAAGAAGTGTTCCAACCTTCATGTCTTTTAATGATTCATTGCTTAAATTGCTTAAGGTGCCGCCATATTGTTTAGTTACCCGTTGGTTGGAAGTGTTGCGCCCCAAGAAAAACCCAAAGCATTGATAAATAGCCGCTTGCGTGGAAGAGCAGTCAAAACCCTTAACTTGTTTGTCCCCCCAACTGTAACTAACTCCCAACATTTTAAAAGCTTGGGATAATAAGTTTTCATAATTATAAGGAAGATAACCATCACTTAATTCACCTTGATTGGTAAAACTAAAATCAACAATCTGCAAAAATCCTAAGCAACTACGAACAGGAAAGGCAAGCAAATAATCCTTATCCGTTTTGGAAAAATACGGTAACCGCGTGCCCATGCGAAGATATTCTTCCCCAAGGACAAAATCACTATCGATAACAACGACGAATTGCTCCGGATTAACATAGCTTAGAAATTGTTCCCTTGTACAAAAAGCAACTTGCTTGGCCCGCACCCAACCATAATAATTAAGCATCTGTACAAAAAACCACTGCCCGTCCAAACTAGTATGATAAATAACCATCGGGATGCCTAAACCAAAACCAGTTTCTTGAAAGCGATCGGTTGAATAATTCGATGAATAAAAGTCCGTTGGATAGCTTCGTAAATTGACATGGGTCGTTGAGACGGCATACTGAATGGCGATTTCATCCGCTAAACCATTTAAATTACGATTTTCCAAAATGCTGTTTTTTTCACTATCGGTAGCTAATGCCCCCGATGGTTGATAGATGGGGTATTTAGTAAAATGATTATAACTGGTGATTAAATTATAAATGCTTGTCTTGCTTTGCGTTTCCGCAATCGTCTCCAAATTAACGGTTTTTGTTGCTGGCGTACTTAAAACTTGATGGTTGAAAAAGTTAATTTCCGCTTCATCCATAATCAGAGCTTGAACATCAAGCTTAAGTTGATTGACAAAATATTCATAATCATTGACGGTATAAGGACGAATAGCTGTTACAACCCTAAATGTTTGTTCATAAACCTCATCGTATTTCACAAGTCTTAATGTTAAAAGGACTTCTTCTTGGGCTTTGCTTAAGTTTACTTCCCCACTGGTGGAAATAATATCCGGTTTGTTAGATTCCCAAGAACCAACTACAGCGTTAGCAAAATGAACCGGTAAGATGAGGTTTTGGTTGGTAATAGTCGGGATTTCGAACTCAGTTAAAGCTTGGGAAAAGACTTCATCAAAGGGATATCCTTTCACAAGCACCGTAAATTCTTTTTGAAAAGTTTCGGTAGTCGTAATTAAAGCCCTCATTAAAACACTAACATCCGCTTTAGTCGTATTCACATACTTCCCTTCCGCCGTTAAATACGCTTCATCACTCGTTTCCCACTGGACCAAAAAACCCCCAATTTCCGTTGGTAAGGAAATTGATTCACTGACGGTTTTTGGTAAGCTTAGACTATCTAAAGCCAAAACTTCCGCTTTAATCGGTTTTTGTTCGTATTTTCCGTAGAGCGTCAAATTGCTTACCACTTTCCAATCGAAAAAAGGATCAGTAAATTGTTCATCAAAAAACCAGCCCCCAAAAACCAAATCATCATCACTACTAACGACAAGCGGGAGCATTGATAAAGTTAATAACGTTCCTTCAGCATATTGAAGGGATTCATAGTTTTCGTTAGCTATAGAAAAACTAACCACATACTCCTTTGGTTTGCGATCTGGTTGACAGCCGGTTAATAGCGGTATTGTTATTAACAATAAAAGAAAATAAAGCCATTTCATCTTCATAAGAACCTCATATCGCGTTTATTATATTATTTAAAACCAAAAAAAGAAAGTAAAACGATTACTAATGAGAATAAATTGATGCCTCTTTTAACAAAATAGATTTGCTTGACACCATAAAAATTAGTAAAAATAAAAAACAGCTAAAAATCGTGGGCCAAAACACTCATTTCCAACTGCTTTTTAGATTAAAAATAGCGATTTATTGCTATTTCTAGGTATAAAATGGGGCAAATCCCAAATTATTTTCTTTGGTACACCCTTGGGGGATTATCAAACAACAAATTACAACACGCCGGACCTTCGATTTTACCATGAATTTGGGCTTGAAACGGACATTTTAGCCGTTTATCTCGATTATTCATGGTCTTTTTTATTTCGTCGTTTTTAGCGACACCTTTTGACACCAACAATGACACCAAACAAAAAAGCCTCCAGGATTAAAAACCTAGAGGCTCGTTAGTTACAAAATAAATAATTATATTAGTTCGCGGTGGGGTGTCAAGGGAGAACAAGTAGTATTATCAATTACCAACGGAGGTTGAGGAACTTTAATCGGTTCTTTTTTTAATGTTTCTACTTTGACCGGTTCTTCTTGTTTTATAACCATTTCTTTTTTCTTCTCGGTATAGTATTCCGGATGTTCGGCCAATGACCCTTCAAACTCGTATAAAAAGTTAGTATCTTCTATAATCTGGTCACGATATTCAGTTAAAATATACGACCGAGTAAAGAAGTATTGGATCATACCGTTCGCAATAAATGTAATGAACTGGATTGCTAAATAGATGACCATTCCCCAGTTCGGATTTTCGGCAAGCTTTAATCCATAATAACCAAACACGACACCAAGCCCGATTGTAGAAAAGGTTTTACTTAGATATTTTTTTGTTCGGAAGCGAGATAATGTTTCTCGTTTTTTCTTTTTGATTTCCGGTTTACTAATCCCGTTTACAATTTCTGCGAAATTAAAATCATCAAAATTAACTTTTTTAAGTTTTCGCTCCATTCGAGAATAATAAAGTCTTTCCCAAAGTGTTAGTTTTTTATTCTTCAATCCGCCTTTGTCGATATATTCTTGATAATCGTCTAACGAGATGAAAAATCTACGCTTAACTTTTTCGTGTCTGACTACTCGTTCAGCGTCATTCCTGATCTTGCAAAAAATATGCCCCTTCCCCATGTTTGGATTTATTTTAGTTAGAATTTCCGCTTTTTCATCTTTAGCATCCTCGATACTTTTATGGGTTAATGTCATAGCGATCGCAAGCTCGCAAAGCAAGATAACTACAATAAATCCAACTAATGTTGCTAGACCGCCGTCAGCGATTAAGGTTTTTATATTGGTGCCTTTGTCGTAAATATCAGTCAATCCTCTTGCAGCATAGATGAACCCAACCGCTAGAAGTAGGCTGCTGATAAAAGCAACAGTCCAGTATTTGAATCTACCCATTATACTCTACCTCGCCTTACAGTCTTTATTTTTTCACTCTCAATCGCTTTCTCACTTGTCGCTTGCATAACATTACTCATTGCATTCGCTTGAATTGTGGCTTGTTTTTCAAACTTATATGTTTCTAAAGTTTCGGTGATAGCCGGCTGAAATGCACCATACATGGTGCTACCAACAGCAACTGCGGTCAAGATTAAAATTAGATCATTAAGGATTGACTTCAGCAAAATCGCAATAATTAGGGCTGCCCAAAAACCTTTTGAACCTTTTAAGGCGGATGTTTTACCGAGTGCCAACAAAACACCGGCGGCTGCAGAAAAAACAATGCCAAGGCTGACCTCAACGGCTTGCGGAAAGACGAACCCAGTTTGCCAAGTGAAATAATCTTTCGCATTGAACCCCAAAACGCCAACAATAGGAGCAAGCAAACAAAACCAAGACCAGAAGCGTAAAGCTCGCAATTTCTTTTTTGTTTTAGGCATAGCTTATACCTCCGCTTTTGCTTCGTTGTTAGGTTCATCACTTACCGTTTGATAGCCTTCTGTGAGCGTTTTAATTATTTTTTTATAAGCATTTAATAATTCGGCTCTTTCTTGCTGCATGATTTCAATTTGTTTGTTCATTGCTCGGTTTTCATCGGTTAATACATCTACATTATCGCCTAGCTTTAGCACCTTGCTTTCTAAGCTTGCGATTAAAACTTCGGTTTTGTTCGAAAAAGTATTGACTGAATCAACAAGTTTTTTCGCATGATTATTAGCAACTTCCAACGTCGATGTTCCAGATGAAAAGACTTTGGTTAAAACTCCGGCTGTTTTTCTGATTCCCTTTGAAATCAGCCAAGTAACCCCCATACCAATTACAATACCGATTGAAGTTGCGATTGCTGCCGGAACCCCGTAAGTTTCTAACTTTTGTGCAAGCCATGTCTGCCCCGTTTCCGGTAACGATGAAGTTTCAGTAGCAAAAACGACTAGCGACGGGCTTAAAATAACCCCCACCAATAGGACGATTAAAACAATTTTAAAGATTTGATTATTAAGTTTTTTATTATTCATTTTCTATTGTTCCTCCTCCTATGGCAGTGAGTATCGAAGCAAAAGATTTTGCTAAAGCGTCGACTTTTTGTTCTAGTGCTTTGATTTGGTTTTCTTTAGCTTCCAAATACTCAGCTAATTTCGTTTCATCTTTAATCGGGATTTCGCCCAGCGGACTAAATCCGTGATGGACTTTTTGGAACTGGTCAACCTTGACGATACAATAAACATTCCCTATTTTCCGTTTATCATCCATTTTCTTTTTACTCTCCTCTTAATGATTTTAAATATATTTGTTTCACTTCCGCCCAAGTTAGCGAAAACCTGTCACGGAATATAAATCTCTGAATACAATATGCGGTTACAACAATAAACCCCCACATTGGTGTTATCGGTGCAGCCCAAAACATTACAACCGTTGTCCCAATACCCGTAAACCAATAATTTTTGCTTACAAAACCGATAACAATAAATGCTAACGCCCAACCAACAAAAATGCTAAAAGAAATAAAAAGGGCGATTAGTCCCTTGTAGGACTTGAAAAATGATTTTATCAGCTCCCAAATGGACAAAAACACGCCCTTTATAAATCGCCATAATTTAGTTATTATTATCATAAATACTTTTTGATTACTTCGGGGGTAATCGGGTAGTTTTCAACGGTGGTGTTCTCGGTAATCAAGGTCGGGAAATCTTTCATCGCTTGATACCAAGCCATCACATTCGTGTTATCGGTTTCCCTACCCCGCACAATTGCTTTCTCCCACAAATCAAAAGCTCTAAATTGGCGTTCACGGTATTTGCGGAAAGAAAGTTGTTTCTGTTCAAGTTTAGTCATAATCTTTTTATCTCCTTTTGCTTAATTAGTATAATTTATAGAGATTTATTTTCCATAAATTGTAAGCACTTGTTGCTGAAAAAATAATATCATTTGCTGTGGAAGTAAAAAAATCAAAACTAACTTCAATGCTGGAACCGGGAACATTATAAAGACCACTTCCACTTGATTTAGTTGGAAAAATAAAAACTGAACTAACTGCTATACCACTTCCGTCAGCACTTACACCTTCCACTAACAAAACAGTCCCACCGGGAATATCGCTTGTCATACCTTGTAAATATTGCCCGTTTGCAGTAGCAGTATTTGACCAAGCTAATAAAAACTTTGATAAGCCACCGCTACCACCACCTGCTGGTGTTTGCCAAGTGCCATCTTCCCGCAAATATTTAGTTGTTCCCGTGCCAATGCCAATGGAACGAATGATTTTATTTTGGTTAGAACCATCTGATACCAAAATGTAATCCCCGCTTGCAGGTGGAATAATAGTGTTAGCAATTGTTCCTGCACTAGAAATATTGCCATGCGCATGCACATTTTGTGCCGCACTTACATCACTGTAAGTTAATCCTGTCCCTGTAACCATTGCTTTGGTAATGCTCTTTAAATAACCTTGACTAGCATGGTTGCCCCAATTGTAAGCATTGTCCCAATTAGTTATTCTAGTAGATGTTACACCTGCTGCAGCGTGTGTGTTAGATAAATATGGATGACTATGTGATGGAGCACCGCCTATATCAGTCAATACTTGAGCAGGTGTTTTATATGAAACACTACTATCAGTATCAACTTTAATGTAACTGGCAGCACTTGGGTCAGTTAAGTTTTTTAATGCTTCAACAATAGCGGAGTATTGATGTGTATGCGTATTTGACGCATATGGGTGAGTATGACTGCTTTGGGCAAAATAACTTTCTGCCTTATACGCCGCTGAACCTAACCCAAGCATTGCCTTAACATTATCGGTGGTTAATTCTTGGGGGACGCCATTGGAATCTGCATATCTACCAAGAATACGGTTATTAGAGATGTTACTTAATTTGCTTAAAGCGATTGAACTATTTGCAATACTTGACCCAGAGTGCGTATGCGTTGAGATTTCTCCAGTCAACTTTGCTTCAATCTCGGCTTTGGTAATGTCAGAGTTTTTTTGTGCGTTTGATGGTGCGTGGGCTGAACTTATATGTTGCTGAATGTTAGCGTTGGCTGGTTCATAAGGATGATTGTGTGTCGGTGCAGCACCGATGTCACTAGGCACTAAACTAATATCAGCAGAAAGTGCTTTACCGTTAATCTTTCTTGTGGTTGGGACAGCACTAACATCAGAAGCACCAAGTGTAATATCGCTTGACAACGCCTTATTGTTTACTTTGCGTGTAGTAGGAACATAATCGGTGGGTATATCAGTAACATAAGCTAACTTTTTCCAAGTATTCCAACTTGTTGTTGAACCATGCCTGTGATATATATTCCCACTTCCTGCAAAAGCAAACTCGTGAGCATCTCCACCACTCGCATCTCCCCATCCTCGTATACCTAAAAGAGCAGCATAAGCATGAGTATCTGGTAGCCCAATAGCATTTTTTCCCTTTAAACCTTTTATATCAAACTTATAATTATAATCATTAGGAACAGTATTAGAACTACGATTATCTGTATCTGATTTTAATGTAGTGTGAGAATGTATTTCAGGAGCAGCCCCAACTTCCGCTGCCGAATAACTCGGTTTATTTGCCGCTTTTGCCCAAGCATATACATCACTTGCTGGGCGTGGGTCATCGGTTTCATATAGGCGTAGTTTACCATTTTTGAACTGGTATACTGGATGATGGACAATTAGCCTAAAGTCTGTGGTAGTGTTGTTCATATACCCCAACAAAATATATACTTTGCCATCTTCGCTTGTCGGAAGTGTTTGTGTCAACCAAGATGTATATGTGGAGTTATCTAAAACAAAACCGCCATTTGCATCTATTGTGCCTTTTAAATATAGTGGTTGAAATGCTATAAACCCCGACGAAGCATTGGCGGTGTAGTGTAAATGAGTGTATCTATACGCTTCATAGAAATAATAAGCACCACCGCTTGTGTTTTTTGTGATTTGAGGCCCATTGGTATGCCAGAATATTACACCGTTTAATAGAAAACTTGTTGTCGCAACGGTTTTAGTTGTGCCTGTCCCGCTTTCTAGTGTTAGCGGGTATAACTTGCCATCAACGCCTTGCATAACAATTTTCCAAGCGTAAATTGTTTCCCCAGCGGTAAATGCGTTCTGCATTCTTAAAGTATAATCACCAATATCATCATACGGGTCGCCAACTACCATCCAGCAACCACCGTTTAGGGTCGTGTAGACAAACGGGATGATGTAATTAAGACCAAAATGCGTGGTTACTTTACTTGTAGAATACCGATAACATACCTTTGCGCCGATGTTGTTGATGTTTAATGTGACTTGAGCCGCACCCGCAACACCAATCTTATAATCAATGCGTAGTCCTTCTTTGTATTCCGTAAGCCCGTTAATTGTTCCAGTCCATACACCTGCAGTGCCAGTGGTGTTGCCGTTGACAAAGTATGGCACATTGCCGTCCGTGATGTCTTTTACTGTGTGTTGATGGCTTGTCGGCGTGTATGTTGTGGGCTTGTTTTGGATTTTAGACCAATCAGATGGAAATGCTAGGCTGTCGTTATAATTAAGCCCGTTTGAGCGTCTTAATTCAACATTGATTGCCATAAATTATCACCCTGTGTATAAGAATAATTTACCTGCCGGATTTAATGCACGATTTGCTTCAGTTGTCATATCAGGCAATATGTTACCCATCGGAATCATTGGGCCAAACACGCTTAATAAATTACGAACCCGTAACGGTGAAATTGCTTTTAGTTGTAACATACCTTGTTTCGCTTCAGCTTCTGTTGCAAGTTGTAATAAACCATCTAAATTTTCAGTTCCTGCTCTAATTGTTTGTTTCGTTGCTGCTGTTACATGTCCAGTTCCGTCAACTGTTAAAGCGTCAATGGTTTCATTTGTTCCTAAATCAAGTGATTTTTGTGTATATGTAGGATGGGTATAATTATTAGCACCTGATGCAATTCCATCAAGTTTGTTTTTATCAGCACTACTCATAAAACCCGATTCACTTGGTGTTGCATCACTATGTGCATTACCCCTTGAGGTAACATGACTTGCTGGAGCAGCATCAGTAATTCCGTAACCAGCTAATGTGGTAGGGTTTGAACCAGCGGTAACATGACCACGACTATCAACTGTGACTGATTTATATGTGCCAGCTGCAACATTGGAGTTCGGGTGATGTTCTGAAGCTGCTTTCTTTGCTCCTGCAGGAGTAACGGCTTTTGTTGTATCTGTTCCAGCTTTTATTTCAGATTCAACCGCTAGTTTTACAACACCTTTTTCAGTTGCGGTTGCGTCAGCATAAGTATTATTGACAATGCCCCAAACATGACAACCAATACCATCATTATAATGGCTGTATTCTAGTCTGTCGCCATTTTCTAGAGTAACAGTCCCACTAGGTTCAATTATTCCCCCTTGTTCAGAATAATAAATTCGATGGTCATCACCACAAGTAATAATAATAGATTCTGCAAATACAGAAAAATACTTCCCACTACGAGCTAGTCTGAAATCGTCCTCGTGATTTTGTTTGTCATAACCAATATTTGTAAGCCATGTATCTAAAGTTAATAATAAGTCAGAAGTATTTTTAGCAGCTACGATAGTTCCTACAGATGAATGATTGCCAAGCGCTGCAATCGGTAACCAAGATAACTTAATTTTGTTGTTATCTAATAAGTCCGTAATGTTTTGCGTTATAGTTTTCGGTCTAATTACATCATCATAATTAAGTCCATTTGATACTCTAATTTCAACATTGTAATATTGTGCCGCCATCGTTTATTCTCCTTCTTTCTTTGATATTTCTTCGCCAAGATATTCATTGGCAAGTAATGCAGTGTCTAGTGTTCCTTGCAAACTTTTTAATAGATTACCGTGTGCTATAAAGACTTTATTAAGCTGATTAACACGACGGATGTTTTCACGACGATAACCTTCAATAATTTCAGTGTGTTGTTTTACAGTATCATCGTTTATTTTTGCAAGCGTCTTGCTTTGATTTGCTAATTTTTCTTCGTAAGTTTTTTTCAATTCCGTAATCTCATTGTCTTTGGCTTCAACCGCACTAGATAAGTGCTTTTGTTTATTAAGCGTGGACAAGGCTTCTTTTAGTTGTGTTTGTAAATCAGTAATACGGTCTTTCAATTCCGTAATCTCATTGTCTTTGGCTTCAACCGCACTAGATAAGTGCTTTTGTTTATTAAGCGTGGACAAGGCTTCTTTTAGTTGTGTTTGTAAATCAGTAATACGGTCTTTCAATTCCGTAATCTCATTGTCTTTGGCTTCAACCGCACTAGATAAGTGCTTTTGTTTATTAAGCGTGGACAAGGCTTCTTTTAGTTGTGTTTGTAAATCAGTAATACGGTCTTTCAATTCCGTAATCTCATTGTCTTTGGCTTCAACCGCACTAGATAAGTGCTTTTGTTCTTGAATCTTCTCCTTTCGCAATTTGTTTTCTTTGCTTAATTCGTCTTTTGTCATACGATTTCCTTCCTTAAATTTTCTTATTCTATTTTAAACCAAATATGGTTTGTAGGTTTATTTACCGGCTCTTCCGTTGATACGGTGATTTGGTCATATCTGCCTTCTGCAGCTTCTAAGTCCATAACATCTTTTTCAAGCTGTGATATACGATACTGGATGTTTAGTATCACATTATCACCACCAGTTACGGCTTGACCAATATTAGCAACTATCTTCCCAGTTGCTTTTGAATAGGTTGGCACTAGTTCGCTTGTATCCGGGTCTTGTTGATAGACTTCATATCGGATTGTCATGCCCAAAGCCCCAGCAACAGCGGTGTCAGTGCTTTGCAAATAATACTC
This sequence comes from Tenericutes bacterium ADurb.BinA124, assembly GCA_002068415.1. GTDB lineage: Bacteria > Bacillota_I > Bacilli_A > ML615J-28 > CAG-698 > UBA2253. The sequence goes on along the minus strand of MVZM01000001.1, from coordinate 78,206 downwards.
ATGATAGGCGACTAGTCCACCGCCTAAACTAGCAATAGGGGTCATGGCATATGGGCCTAAAACAACCCCATCCGCTCTTTGAAGCGTAATAGAAACAAAATAGGGCGAAACATCAAAGTCCGCATACGCCTCAATTTTAATTGCGTTGTGGTCGCCTTGAGTAATCGAACCATCCGGAATAGTCGGTGGTCGAATTCGCCCTTTTTCGTCAAAATAAATTTTCATAGCGGGTTACAACCCCAGTTCGTATACTTTGTAATACCCAATTGAGTTAAAGCCGTAAGCCGGCCAACAATCAGAATTAATCATTCCAAAGTCTAAATATCCCGTTTCGTATAGCATTTGGCGGCCGTCGCCATAAACATAACCGGAGATGCAATAAGTTCCATCGAACGGATCATGAGCTGTTGTTTCATTCGGCACGACCTTAAAAACAATGCTTTGGGTCAGGTCTAGCTGTTCAATGTCGTTTTCAAGACCATTCGTTAATTTTGTATAAACAATATCTCCGGTTTCGCCGCTTTGAGCGGCTTTATAAACATCAAGGTGAATGGTTGGCGAGCCGATAGGGACAACAACATAGTTCTTATTAGTATCCATGATAAATGTGCCTGCCCCAAAAAATACCGGCGTTCCCGGTTCGTCTGGAATAAACACTGTTGATAAGATTTCACCTAGAGCATTTTTTAATACCAGGTTCTTATTTTGGTCAATCTCTATGCTTACACCATACCTAGAATTTGATTCGTTTTTTGTGAAATAATCATCGTTGTGTTTGTGAGCGTCAATCTCAGTTTTGGTGTAGTATTCCTCATCATGATCATGGCCGGCCAAAGAGTCTTGTAATGCTTTAATTTTTCGGTTGATGTTGAGAAAGACAGTTGATTGTGCGTTATTGGTTGGCACCGCTTCGTTAACAGTCGCAACAATCATTGCTGTGCCTTTAATGACGTGGTCGAGCGTTCCGTCATTATCGATGTCATAATGATAATAGTATCTTGCTGAAATTTGAAGCTCGCCAGCACAATTTAAAACATCATGCCCGACTAAGTAAGTAAATGCAGGCATTGCTGTTTGGGTTTTCGGGTTAATAACATTAAGTTCTCGTATGCCTTCCACTTCCCCGATTTCGATTCCATCTTTTCGGCGAAACATTAAAGCAAGTGTGTACGGCGTCTCGTCTTCTAAATCAAAATCAGCAAAGACATACAGTTTATCGCTTAGATTGCTGCCTTGATACAGGTCATCAATGTGGTAGCTTTGTAACCTACCTCGATCATTAAAATAAATGTAATTCATGCATTGCTCTCCTTTCACTCCTGTTTTGTTCAATGCTGATATGGTGAATATGTTGGCGATTAACACCAACAAAACTAAATAAAACTTGATAAATCGTTTCATTTTTCCTCCTTATTCTCTTGAGATTGTGAAAAAAACTTCGTCTGTTTGTTGATTATTGTTATTTACTGCAATAACCAAATTCCTATAAGGGTCGCCAATCGCCCAAGATTTCAAACCTCTTAATTCTCCGTTAACCTTAATGCTCATATCACTTGTATCGATTGAAATCGGGTAAGTTAAAATATTACCTTTACAAGATTGATTTTCATTTGGTTTATAGGTTTGGGTCTCGCTCCCGTAAACAAAAAAGGCCACATCACAGAGGCCAAAAAGTAAAGTGCTGTATTTCACAAGATAATCGCCTATAACAATTCTTTGAATATCGCTTGGCTTTGTTTCAAGTTGATAGCTAAAGCTCAATGCTTCGAACTTGTCTTTAGATATAATGAGGGATTTACCGCCGGCTGAATAATCAACATCGATGTAAACTTCGTGCATCTGGAATGGTATTTTAGGTAATGACTTCCCAATAATTAGCTGGTTTTCATACGATGCACCTTCAATATCATCCCTTATTAAGCTTAGAGTTATAGAGGCGAACTCGCCGTTTTCATTAACATAAGGGTTCAAAAATACGCTTTTCCCACCAATAACTTGGGTATTAAGCGACAACCCAACCGAGTAATTATCTAGCATTTTAAACTTCCAGTGCATGGATCTACCAATCGCCGTCCCTAATAATGGTAAACTAAACAAGCCATAATTATTGGAACCGTCCGTTGTTTGAAATATAACACGGTTTATTGGTTTGTTTTCGCTATCATTATTTTTAAATGTTTTAAGAAAATATTTAGTCGCCGTTTCATCATTCAATAACCCATTATTTATTGGCGCTTTCTCTAAACTTGCAATTAAATAATTCTTAATTAACACATCGCGTTCGATTAATTCCTCCGCCGGAATATTAAACAATCTTCGTTCTCTTGATATTCGGGTGTTGAGTACAACATCGTAATTTTGCACAAAAGTATAATTTGCTTTAACTGCAACATTATCTTTTACATAATCAATGTTAATTAAAGAATAATTATCATCTATCAGGTCGCCCAGCTCTAGAAGCGGCTGGTTTCTATTTTGTTCAACGCTTTTTATTAATTCTTTATTGCCTAGTTTGTTTGCTAAAGCTTGCAAATGATTCGAATATCTATTCACATCAATAGTTCTATCGATTTGGTTAGAAATTATTGAGCCTTGAAAAGCGACATCATTCACTAACTTCCCGACTTTAAAATGCAAATCAAGATATGGAACATAAGAAACAGAAAACAATACTTGTTGATAGATATCTAGATAAGGATTATCAAAAAATATTTCTACTACTACATCGTTATCTCGCCACACACCTAAATTTTGTAAAATTTCTTCAGCAACTTCAACCGATAATTCTAATAATCTTTCTCTAAACTTTTCTCGCGTAAAGAAAAGTTTTTTATATGTAGAGATAACACCAATATCTTTGCTGCCTCGAGCAAACGGGATATGCTTTTGTTGTTCAGTATAATCCATCGCATCGTAGATCTCTCGTTCTACAAAAATATCGGTTACATCTACATTAAGCATTATATCTTCTTCGGTTAAATCTGTTCCATAGATCATAGACCCATTAAGGGGATTTCGTAATTGGTGCTTTATATTGGCTTGATACCTAACAATTATTTGGGTTAATTCTTCTATCGGGAATTGAGTTAAAAGCCTTACGCTGTTTGTATCCGCTAAAGTTCCATCAATTGGCTTTAATGTTGTCCACTTTTCATTTACTGGGACTCGATTTTTGGTAATAGCGTTCCGGATGTTAGTTTCATAATTCGCAGCATAATACTCGGCAAATTGATTGCCTTTCTCTTGGAATTCAAATGAGTTGTTATACTGGATTGGATTTTTTCTTGCTAAATCAAGGTACCCAAGAGTAATGACGTCGTAGTCGTTAGAAATATCAGCAACAAAAATCCTATAATTCAATCCTGAAAGCATATCGTCTAAAACTTCTCTTAAAGTCGATTCTGTCGGATATCTAAAATCTTCAGCTGGTTTTGATTCAAGCATCGTTTTTAGTTCGTCATCAATAATGAAACGGTGATTTTCACCAATATACTTTACCTCTGCCTTGTATAATGCTTTTTGGAATTGTTGATAAAGCGTGTTCTCCTGGTTGCAAAAAGAACAAGCTGAAAGTGTAAAATATTCTAAAATCTTTGTTAGTTCTACAAGAAGTATTGGGCAGCGATAGAGTTGTTCCCCAATAGGTTTTATTTCAGAATTGTGATTGTGATCACTCAATAGCCATTTTTCGCCATCTACTTCCACAATGGAGTATGGTGCATAATTAGGCTTGGTTTTTGTATCAAACACGATTGTTTTGGTAAATAATTCCCCATCTAGTGATTTTCTCCCGGTTTCATCATGTAGCACATAAGGTAGCAATTCCATTGTTCCGTTTTTTAAAATTCTTATACTCATAAACGGCCTCCAGATTTAGCAATTATACCTCTGCGTTCTCGCATAGCTGCCGCTCTTGTGTCATGAATTTCTTTGTTTATAAAATACATTGCTCCTTGTGTAGCTGCATCAACGCCGGCATAAATTAAACCGGCCACTGGATTAATAGCGATTGCTGCAAGTTTTAATGCGATTGATGAAGCCTGGTTAATCTTATTTTGAGTTAAGTAGTCGCCCGTTAAAGTCCCATAACTACCTAAGCCTTGTAAAAACATACTTTTACCTGCTTGCTGCAAGGTTGTTGTAATAGCTGCTGTTTTAACCTGGTCATTATCTTTTGGTTCTAACTTTCTATCTCCGATTTCTGAAGGATTAAACGGATTCTTTTTATTTACCTCACCTTCTTCATTAACAGCTCGAACCTCAATAACATGGTCTACTTTGCTGTTCATAAAACCACCTCATTGGCAATTGCAAAAGAGCAAGTTAAACGTATAAAATTACCTAACGGGTAAGATACTGCACCATCTTCCAGAATAACATTCCATTCTTTTACTTTTCCTTTCGGAAAGACTATTCTTAATCCGTACTTAATGTTTTGTTTGCCATCCAGGATTTCATCCAACAATTTATTTATTGGTGCTTTATCTTCATAATAAATTGACATTGGAATCTTTAATCCGTTTTCTTGGGTGTGGCTTTTAGCTGTTTGTTGACCACGATAATGAGTTGTAACATTAGATTTAATGTTATCAAGTTGGCGATTGTCAAAAGGGATTACCTCTACGCCATCGATAAAAAAACGCACATTATTCCCAAAGATAAACCTGGAACTTGATTTCAAGAATAAATTAAAGCTAATAATACCATAATCGATGCCGTCTTTGGTTTGGGTATCAAATAGCGTCGGCACGCTCATAGTCATTAAGTTTTTTCTTTCTTGGTCATCAATGAACTCGTGAGCAACAACAGAGCTCGCAAATGCACCCTTTAAATAAATCATAGTTTCATCGATGAAATTAAACGGAACATGTAAATAACAATTTACATTTTCATCGATTGTTGTCGCATCTTTGATTGGGACATATTCGCCATTATAATCCGTAAGAATACCCCAAAAATAAGGCGATTCTCCTTGAAAATCTTTCAACATTTTATCGTAAAAATCGTCAGCATTAGCAACATTATCAACAATTTTAAACTTTAATGTTGGGTAAACATTCAACATGTTCTCTAGCTTTTGTGCAATATATGTTCGTCTGTCCATCAATAAATCACCTTCCCGTCAAGTATTGTGGCTATTTGCTGTGCTGTGTTCGGCACTGCTCTTTCGGTTATCCAATGATAATGCTTATTGGGTTTATAAATAAATCTCCGCTGTTCCTTCGGGATTACTACCCCGTTAATTTTTCTTGGCCCAACATAGTATTTTATTTTTTCCGCAACCTCTAAGATATGCCCATAATGTGCGATTTTAGCATCTACATAGATTAAAAATTTGTCATAGTTAACAATCGGGATTAGTTTCACAGCATTAAACCTTAAGTTCCCCGTCCGTAATGGTGTAGATTGCCGAAAAGCGTTCATAGCATGTTGTTGAGTTTGATTATTTAAAATCATTCTAAAGCCATCCATTTTGGCACAAGACGAGTTATATTCTTTAACTTTGCTGCACCTAACATATTTGTATCGGTAGTGTCTACCGTTATTTCCGCAATCTTTAGTTTTTTATCGTTATACTCAACCAGCCCACCAACTTTAAAATCGATATATCTATCGCTTGTATAAATAACTGCTTTAGTTGCTCCGGTAATTATTCCCTTCACCGGGTTAATCTTGATTGCGGAATCCGGACTTAAAGCATTACACCAAAAAGGAATGAACTTTTGCTGATGCGTTAATTCGTTTGGATTTTTAGGATAGTATTTTGCCGGAATTGGCTCAAATTCTCGTAGTGCCATACTGCTAATAACCTACCCGATAAACACTGTTAGGAACAGTAAATTTATACGCACCACAGTATAACAATCCACTTTTGGATAAAGCTTGTTCCGTTGCTAAACTTACTTGTACACTGCCTCTTAAAGCTTCTTGAGGAATAACAACGCCCTTCGAAAGTAAAACACCGTGTTGCAATGGGACATCTGTTCCACGTGATTCAAGTGCATATTGGCATTGACCAAGCAATGCTTTAAACATAGCATCACGATATTTTCCGCCCGTTGCGATTAAATACTCAACTTGCCGTTCAGCGCCCACTGCTATCCGAGAATATAAAAAAGCATAGACTTGGTTCGATTGATTGATTAATTCTGCGTTCGCTATTTGTTGAGATTGGTACTCCGCGTAAATATCGCGTCCAAGATACTTTGATGCGGCATCAGCATTTAAAACATATTGATGTAAATCATAATCATATTTCAACAAATTATCATCATAAACATTAACTGTTAGCATGGTTTCCTCCTTTTGCTTTTCTTCCTTGAGCAAGAGTTCAAGAGACTAGAGGTAGAACTTGAACCCTTGTCCAAAGAAATGGCCCCCGAAGAAGCCATTTTTATTTTTGAATAATTAGATTGTTTAAGTCGTCGGTAATCCTAAACCTGGATTAACTACTGCAAAAGTAGACCCGCCATTATTAAGCGTATCCTCGAGGTCGGTATAGGTAACGATTCCCCATTCAGCAGGAGCAACTGCGCTTTTTGCCACTGATAATGCGGTGAATGATCCTGCAACCCTAGTAACTGTTGTTGCTAAAGTTGCGGCTAAACTGTCACCGGTTCCGATTTCGATTGCCGGGATAGTATCATCAATTAGGAATGTTTTTTGCGTGAAAGTGATTACTGCAGCATTAACCGAAACATCAAACTTTGCCATCAATGCGGCGTTCGCTTTAAGTGCAAGTGATAAACTAGCGGCCGTTTCAGAAGTATCTGTTCCAACATTAAATTTAGCTTCTGCTGCTACTGCACCCGAAGCAACTTGGGTATAGGTTACACCGTTAATTTTAATCGTATCGGTTGCTGCACCTTTATTGGTAATTGTTAAGGTTTGAACGCCCTTAACACCGTTTGCAACATGAACACCTTGTAAAGCTTCCGGCATTACAAAATCGCTTTCAACGATTATGAATGTTTTACGGTAGGCTGTACCACCAAATTTTTGGTAAGTAAAGCAAACGGTTCCGTCATATTCGCTTGATTGAACAATATTGGTTTGAGCATTAGCTGCTCCGCCCATTGCATAAGCTTGAGGCGTGAAAACAACACCCAAAACTTTATCAAATGCTCCGGCTGTTAAGCCAAGCCATTTTTCAGCATGCGAGAATAAAATTTGATTTGCTTCGTACAAATCGAAACCTTTTCCTGCTTGACTAGATACTCGAAGCATTGAGCCTTGACGTGTTGCAAGGTTCATGTCAAAGTTCGGTTCAAATACAATTTTTTGGCCAATATCAGATGCATTATTAACAAACCCAGTTTTAGGAGTTGTCAAGTAGTTAATCAATTCGATTCTTGCTGTAACTTCTCGGGGGCCAGTAAAGGTTAATGCTTGACGTGATGGGTCGCCTTTGGCCATTTTGTTAATCAATTCATTCCAAATTTTAATCATGTAATTATCTTCATAGACCTTGGATAAATCAACTCGAATAATATTGGATTCAGTAATATTGGCGAAAGCAACACCAAATTCAACTTGAGCCTTAATTTCTTGGCCAACACGATAACCTGCATAACTGATCGCTTTGGAAATATGATAAGAGTCCATCGCGATGATGATTGAATCGGCATAGGATGCTAATGTTTCCACAAAAACATCATAAAGTGCCATTGTAACCATCAATTTCGGGAAAAACAACGCTTGATCATTGTATTGAGTAAGCGGGATGTTAAACGGAGTGGTTGAAGGAATGATTTTCTTTGCACGATTGATTAATCCGCTGTTACCTGGTGTACCATTAGTTCCAACGGTCCGAGTAGTTACACCGATCATGTTCGGTAATTGAACGGTAACATTCAACACCTTATCAATGTCGATTACATTTACAAATTCTTCGGTTGCGCCAACGCCAGGACGCACGATACGACCAACTGCAATACATCTTGCTAAAATTGGTGAAATGAGATTTTGGGTCATAGTGCCATCGATATACTGGAATCCTTTATCGTTTGTCGAAATTGCTTCCGCAGCACGATTGGTTAATTCAGCATTAACGATTGCTTCTGATACTGATTTAGGAACAAAAGCCATTTTGTTATTTCTTCTCCTTTCTAGAAATCAAAAAATTTACCTTCTTTTATAACATTTTGTCGAGGGCCTGAAGGTTGTACCTCGTTAACCTCTTGTCTTTTCTTGGTGTTTTCGATTACAAGCATTCTTACATTTTCAACTTCGCCCCGAAGCGAAGCGACCAAATTACGAAGTTCGCGCATTTGTTCATCAAAGTTTGGTTGAACTGCGGGTGGGGTATTGGTAGGTTCAGTTTGCACTTGAGCCGGTGGTTGCCCTGTTTCTTCAGCTTCTCCACCTTCTTTTCCATCTTCAGTTTCTTCGCCGTCCGGATTATCTTTCTTTTCCGTTGCTTCTTCTTGAGGTGTCTCTTCGTTGCTTACTTCTTCTGTTTCGCTTGGCTTGGTTTCTTCATCCGGCTTTGTTTCATCGGGGTTTGTTTCTCCTGGATTATCTTCGGTCGATGGTTGCTCTTGTTCATCCTTACCAACAAAATCTTTTAAAGCTTGCAACTGCTCTTCATTTGGTTGTTTACCTTCCAAAATTAGCTTTACAATTTCTTTTACATCCAAATTGGTGCCTCCTTTCTTTGATGATTTTTTTTGTTTTTTATTAAATAGTTTCTTCAACCACTTAATCATTTTCATTCCTCCAGTCTTAAAATGTCTCAACAATTTCCCAGTCATTAGCTAACATGTCGCTTTGAGTTGCTAGCCACCCGATTTGGATTTCGTTTTTTACCGTTTTAATATTCAAGTAAGGTTGAATTACAACCTTACCGCCGTTTTGTCTTGCAACCTCTTGGACATGTTTAGTCCAAATGTCATGCTTCCCCAGTTCTAATGTGCGTCCTGGCGTCATAAAGACAAATTGATTTTTGCCGTTCCATCCTTTTCGTGTAATGGCTTTCCCGTTTTTTACTGCTTCTAAAGCTTCGCTAAATGTCATTTTTTCACCTCCAGTCTGTATAAAAAAAGACCCATTAAATAGGTCTTGTGAATACATTTATTGCATTGTGAGCGATATTTAAACCAATTTTAGGCATAAGAAAAGCACCTTTAACAGGTGCTTTATGACTTAATTATGTTGTTAATTATTTAACAGGTCGTCCCTCACGCCAAGCCTTACGGGCTTCGTTAAGGCTCATTTCGTTTGGTCCACCGCTTGGTTCATCGGGGTTATCATGGGCAACTTCATCGTTTTGCCATTTACAAATTTCACAAATTTCGAACTTGCTTTTTTTTGGCAAAGTGAAATTATGACAAACCATACATTCTTTCATTCCGTCTTTAATTCTTTGTTTTTCCATGTTTCTCCATTTGCTTTTCCCAATATAAAAATCCATTGCTTGGTTTAAATATTGTTTCTGTAATCCCATCAGGGTCTGCTGTTGCAAAAAGATTCCTCTTTTTATCGTATCTATATTTGGAGCCTTCTTTATCTGTAAAGCCTAATAATTCTTCACCATCTACTCTTCTAGATAAAAAACTCATGGCAAACTTCTCATAATTCTCCGCTTTCAATCCAGGAAAATCATGTAGATGCTTTTCAATATGTTTGTCCAGCTTTTTTTGGTCTATAAAAGGTTTTGCAATAAAAGACTCCCCGTTATCATTATAAATGCTTTGATATTTGGAGTCAATATAAATTAATTTTTCTTCAATAGTTTTTACAATTTCTTGCCTGTCAACTAATATCTGTGTTCGCCATGTATGATATGCTCTACCTCGGGAATTACAAAAGTTTTGATATTTGGCACTTAAAGTTCGATATTTGGTTGCAGCTTCGCGTATGAGCCTTGTAATACTGTGCTTCGGCAAATTCAAATTATTATTTTTCTCTGCTTCAACCAAAAGTTTGTGACGGGTCTTTTCTTTGATGATTTCCCGTTCCATTTCGCGCATAGTTTTGGTTATCTCGCGTTCACGTGCAACAATTTTTTCATCATAGCGAATTACCGGAACTGTTCCAGGAACAAACGGAATCGTATAATGTCTACAATTAAACCCGACTAAAACTGAATTATTCCATTGCTTTCCTAAGCTAGTTATAATCATATTTGAATTAGTCGCCACTTCAATGGGGATGAACTTATGCCCTTCAATTTCGCCACTTGTACCGTCGGTTGAGTATAAACGACCTTGCCAAGGCTCGCATCTTTCGGAGCAATCCGCATGAGATGAAATCCAAACTAAAGGATTTTCTTTGTTGATCGCATTGATGTCTTCTTGATGGATTTTATCACGAATTCTTCTTTCAGCCGCCGCTCGAATGCTTATATTGGTTTTCATGACTAAGCCTTCATAATTAACCGTAAAAGCTTTAAGAGGGTCATTCACTATGCCGTTTAACATCGTTTTAGTTAATCGTAATACTTCAGAACTATAATCTGCTTGGCGTGGTTGACCCTTTTCGAACATTGTAGAAAACTGCTTGTAAGCCCATTCGTTTATTGTTCCATTATCTCGTAACTCTATTTTAATTGTTGGCATTCTAAGTTCTTGCGCCTTGATATTCCCAATTCTCGCAATCATCAGCCAGTGATTCGCATTAGCAAGCAAGTCGTTTTTGTAATGTTCCTTGTCTTCGCTGTCCGGGAGTTTATTAATAGCTTCATCAATAATCCGTAGAATGATAACTTCCACACCATTGTCAGAAGTCAAAAAAGAATGAAAAACTATACTTTTTATTCTCGTTTCTGCGTCCTGGATTAAAGTTAAAGTTTCTTTTAGTTCTTGGCTTTTTTCAACTGCTTCAGAAATCTTTAAATACCGTTCCATAATCCATCAGTTCCGATTTGCAACTTTTTCTCAGCTTCTTCTTCAATTTGTTTCAATTCTTCTTCAACTTCTTTCTTGGAATAGCTGCGGTTCTTTCTAGCAATACCGGTTTTTCTCGACATAATCCCACCATTGATTTGGGCGGTGATGTCGTTCGTTTCTCGTTCCGGATTCCCCATAACACTTGAGTTAAACACCATTTCAATGTCTTCTACCGAACCATCGTTGTAGATCTCATAGTATTTTAAAACTTCTTTGAATAACCTCGTCATTGGTTCACGGATTAAATCACGTTTTTGTTCAATGGTTGCTCTTGTAATATCGTCATTGTTTAATACTTCCGTTGCTGTTCTATCACCGTTGGCCATCAGATTACCAGCTAAAGCTGTGGGAGTTAATCCGCACATTGTAGCTATAGTTGCTTCAATTTCTTTTAAGTCCTCGTTATAAATTGAGGATTGATTCTGAGCTTGAAAGAACTCCGGATGTTGTTGTTGTTTGCTGTCGAGATATGGAACTTTTTTATAAATCCTCCCATCGAGCGTTTGTTGATTTTGTAAAAACTTTTGTTGCGCATTACCGCTCGGGTTGTTAGTAATCTCGGGCGGGATCATATTGTCCGGAATTAAAACTCCAGTTTGTGCAAAATATTTATTGCCTTCTTTTTGGGTGTTTGTAATATCATACTGAAATAATTGTGTATGACAATCAGCAAGCGTGCTATCAGAAAAACCATTGAAATCAATACCTGTAACAACAGAAGAGTTAAGGATCACCTCAGCGCCGATGTAGTTTTTGAACGGCAATAAATACACTTCCCCTAGTTTACAATCGCCAAGGACTTTCTCAACTCGTGATTGGATTCTTTTGGGGACTCCTCTTGCTTCTTTGTAATTCATAAATGCAGCCGTTGTCATCGAAGCCGGCGCTTTATACAAAGCATAACGCTGATATGCTTTTGTCCCCTCAAGCTTGCGTTCCTCGCAAAGGAAATATCCTTCTTCTTGTTTAGTTGATAGGTTAACATCATTAACCGGTTCCGGACCGATATATTCGATCAACGCTCTAAATTGATGCACAACTTGGTCCTCATCTACGATTGCAAAATACTTGTTGCCGGATACAAAATTCATCCCAATTTTGTTATCGGCTTTAAAATCAAGTTTTGCAAGCATGTTGCCAATGGCGTTTAGTCTAGGTAAATGTTTTGTCAACTTAAGTCTTACCTGGCTATTATCGATAAATGTTTCTAAAAACTTTTCGCCGACATCAAACCCCTCAACCCTAAACCCACCTAGCATGATTAACTCGCCGATTCGTTTGCAAATCCGGCTACCTAACTTCGATGGCAAAACCCCTTTATCGTGAATACCAGGAACAAACCCACGCCACCACCACATATTGCGACGAACAACTTTCCACAAATACACTCGGTACATTTCTGGAGCAAACAGAAAAAAGCCATTGTCTAAATATAATTCGTCGTAATTCCTAAATGCTTCGCTACAAAACGGTCTATATAAACTTGAAACATCTTCTGAAAGTGGGCTTAGGTTCTGAAACCCTAAGGCCGGTAACTGTTGTTGGACTGTTTCGTCTAGTGTTGCCATTACTTATTCCTTTCCATCATAATACTGAACGCATACGGGTTCGAGTAAATGAATGACCCGTATTTCAGCATATCGATATAATGATCCTTTTGATTTTTCTTAATTTCTTGTGTTTTTTCGTCGTAAACATAGCTTTCTATTTCGTCTATCCCGTGATTATTATGTGTTGATGGATCATCGTTAATGATTATCAAACCTTCATGGAATAAGTTTTGAAGCCTGTGCGTATCTCTTAAAATGGACTTATCCGTTGCGGGGATCCATTTAAAATACCCCATCTCTTCTGTGCCTTGTAAGACACATAACAAGTTATAATTGGCATTATCAACAGTTCCGACAATCCTTTTCCGTTCGATGCCCGGATATTTCTTAAAGAAATTCACAAACCACTTACAAATCCGCCTTGCCTGTTCCGTATCAGCTAACTGTGCGTTTTCTACAAGCGGGTCGTAATAGTAACTATCCAGAACTAGGATAGCACCAGTGTTTAGCACCGCCAAAGCTCCAAAGCAAGTTGCATCGTTTTTGATTGCACCGTCTCCGGAGATAATCAACCAAGAGATCCAGGAAACAATCGCCTCTTTATCAAGATTTTTAACAGTGTTACGTTCACGTGTAAACTGTTTAAAAACTAGCCCTTTAAGACTGATTATATGACCTAAATACCAATACCGATAATAATCATAGTCCTTTACTTTGTCATCTTCGATTTTTTGGATGCTCGCTTGGTTTAATAGACCTCTGATATCTTCCCACGTTGAATAAAGCCGTCTTGCAAGACCGCGTTTGTACATGTCTGGGAAATATGAATTTGCCCAGTGCATTCTGCCTTCGGGCGGATTGTAAACATAAAAAACCTTTGAACAATTTTGAAAGAATCGCAAAAAGGTTAACCTTGCTGCGTCAACAAATTCGGGGCTATCACATTCGTTGATTTCCTCAAACCATACACAATCGATATAATCAACTTCTCGTGTAAATTCAAAACCTTTAGTTCTGTTAATATCGCCATTGATTGCCATAAAAATGACTCGGTTACCGAAAGGCAAAAACTTAACTTCGAAAGGCGAATAAGTCACCTTGAAAAACTTTTCCATCTTAAACTTGGAAATGCATTTTTGAAAGAACGAGAATACTGTTAATCGAATGTCGTTTTCTTCTGCTCGACATACAACAACGTTCGCTCCTTTTTGGCTCATCAATCGCGTGAAGCAATATTCACCGATTGCTGTTGTCTTGCCGGATATTCGCCCCGAATCGGATACATATTCACCATGCCCAGTAAAACCATTTTCTTGGTTGGTCGAGTATATTGCGTGAAATGGAACGGGAACTAAAGGCACAACTTGAAAATTCATTTTTTAACCCTCTCCTTCTTTTGTTGGAGGATTGTTTGCAAAACTGCTTAAACTAGGAGCAATGTTAATCGTTACCCCTTTTTCCATTGCGGCGATCTCTTTTTTCTTTAAATCAATTTCCATCTTCCTCAACCGGATTTCTTCAATCTTGACTTGTTTATCAACTATTACACCATAAACGACAGCTGCATCTCTCGGACTTGTTGTTTTAACCTTGCTTGGCCTTGCTAATTCGTCGAAATATAAATTCGCAACATCAAGCGCTTTTTCCGCGTCTTCGGACATCGCTTTGATAAAACTTTCAACCGTCTTCTTTTTTTTATTATTGATGGTGTCGAGTAACTTCCGATTTTCCTTGATTATCTTCCGGACTGTTGAAACTGCTATCCCAAAATGAGTTGCTGTTTGCTGTTGGTTATTAGTAGTCGAGTAATGAAGGGCAATTTCTTTCCTCTTGGTTTCTGGGATTTGGCTTCCAGGTCTTCCCATAATCCATCATCCTTTTTGTATAAAAAAAGGTTTATTCATCTTTATTTGCCGAATACGATATTCTGCTCCAGGGCCAAAAGGAAGAACCAAAGTATTCTCATCAACACCTACCCAAAGCTCATCACTGTAATGATACTCAACATCACCCTTTTTAACATCACGAGTTTTGTTGTAGTCATCAATGAACTTCATTACTGCCTTTTTAACATGATACTCAGATGTGTAAACTCCAGCAACATAATAAGACTTTCCGCCATCGATAGTAATGTCCAATAGTTTTGCAATTTGATTTTTCATAATGTTTAATAATCCTCTCTAGTCTATTTATTATTATACTATATATATATTATATTATAAATATATAACCATAAATATTATTATATATATAATTATAAATAAAAAAGTAGTTAATAATATATATATATTATATTAACTACTTAATTAGATACAAATACTAAAGTTATATATTGAATGTTTAGGAGGGCCACATAGTAGTGGAGGCTACTTAGTGGCTGTATGGGGTAGATAAGAAGGAAAGCGTAAACTACTAAGCATAGTAATCTACATTTTATACCATATCACAACCCGCTGTTAGATTTCAATAGCAAATTGTTAGATTTTGCAAATTTTGTTTCACTTTTTTTGCATTTTCTTTAAAATTGCCATATTAATTTGCCTTAAATATCCGTAATTATAAAAAACCTTCTTCCCGCCCTCGTTGGTCCGGTATAGCCTTTTGGATAGATTGTAAAGACTCTCATGCTTGATGTGACACTCGATAAAAACTTGTAATTCTAGGTTTTTCCGGTCTCTTGCCGAAGCTTGATTAATAAGATCAATTAGATCCTTCAGTTTGTTTTTTTCTAACTGTAACTGAAGTTCAATATTAGCTATGCGCTGCATTAAGTCCGTTATGGCTTGGAAATAAATTCTTTCCGGTGTGATTTTTGCGGAACCCCTTATTCCTGTTGGTTCAAACGCTTGTGCTTTAACCGGCTTTGGCCCACCATCCTGGATTAACTTAATAAGCGCTTTATCTGTTTCTTTTAATTCTTTAGATAACTTATTTATATTAACCCTTAAATTATTATATATATAATATATATTAATATTATCTAGATTATTATCATCTAAATTATTATATAAATTATATATATTGTTATCTTGTATATTGTTTAGGTTTGTTTGTTGATTCATCAATAACTTTTACCCCCTCTTTCTTTGATAACTTTTTAAGGATGTCCTTAAGCTTTTGGTAAACCAATTCTTCCTTTTCAGTCATATTAAATTACCACTAATACCTAAAACGGTAATTCGTCATTGCTAGGCATAAAACTATACGGCGTCGTTGGTTGTTGTTCCGGCGCTTCCGGTTGCTCGTAGTGCTCGTGGTCTTTGGTCCTGTTTGATGGGCTATCGATATACTCTATCTGGTCAACGCTTACTTTTACTTGCTTGACCTTGACCCCGTTCTTAGTCTCGTAAATATTGGTTGATAGCGCACCCTTGACCGCGACCTGCGAACCTTTACGCATATATTTTGCGAAATTTTCCGCTTGCTTGCCCCAAACTGTGCAATCGATAAAATCAACTTTTTTGTCCGTTTTAGATGAATAGCTGTTAATTGCAACAGTGAAATCGCATTTCCTAAACTCGTTGATGAATACGAGTTCCGGGTCTTTCACAATTCTACCTATGATGATTACTAGGTTCATAATTCTCCCTCCTCTACTTCGATGATTATTAAATCATCATGTTTGGCATAAATACTAGTAATTTGATACTTGCTTGATTCGGTGTCCTTGTTTAAAGGGATACCTTTTTTTGTTTTGCTGTTCTGCACCCGATAGCCACAATCCAAAACTTCGATTAACTCTGCTAATGTCATAGTTCCTCCAAATACTCAACCAAGATTTTGGCGAGTTCTAAATCTATTCGACATTTAGCATAAAACCATTTTGCTTGTTTATGGACTACAAGTCTACTTTCGTTATCTTTGTCCCAACCATACACCATTGCATGCCCATAATCTTCTATGCAATACCAACCCAAGTCCAATAACTTTTCGTGCGGTGTTTTCTTTGTTTCGCTGTTTGCTACGGATGTTATTTTTGGTCTACAACTAGAGCAAATCCCTTGCAAGCGATCGTCGCCGGTATTTTCCATTTTCTTGCCACATATTCTACAGTAATACATTATTGTTTCCTCAATTCAAATACACGACCATCTTCTGAAGTTACTTTTACTTCAACCATAACATAATCCTTGTTATCAAATTCAGTTAATATTGCGTTACTGACTTCTTTAGCAAGGACATTTAAGTCTTGTTCTCCTGCAAGCGGTATATCACAAACCATTTTTAGTTCAATAGTTAATTTCATTATTTCACCTCATTTATATTGCTAATTGTCCATTTATTACCACAATATTGACATTCATAGGTTGTGGTAATTTTGTTCCTATCGGGATTTATGTTTACTCCGTCTTTAAAAATAGGCGGGTAGTAAACAAGCGTTGAAAAACTGCTAATTTCTTGAAAAAAAGATTGACCACATTTAGGACAAGTTATTGCTTGTTTTTCAATTTCCATTTTCTTCATAACTTTCCTCAAAGATTTCCGTTTTGCAAGGGTAAAATTCGCCCTTGATTCCTTTGATAACATAATCGCCAATTTTAGCAATTACTCGTCCCTCCAATGTATCAATCGGCAGCCCGCCATATGCATAACGAATAGCTCGATTGGTTGTGTATGAAGCTTTTTTGCCGGTTATCCAATGATTCACTTCGCCAAAATTACCTTCAGTTAATTGCACCGCTTCAATAACCAACGGCTTTTTACGATAATTTTTTACTTCCATTATAATTCCTTCTCCATTTTTTTGATTTCGTTAAATAATTTAGCATTCCCAACAAATACAAACTCCTTATCATTAGCGCTTGGCGTTAAATCAACGATTTCTTTAAAGCCTTCTGTATCGCTACAACAAACCTTACTAATTCTTTGAATTGATTTCACAAACTCGCGATATTTTTCTAATAATGCCACTTCTGGTTTATTAGCTTGTTCCAGCCCCAATAACACATTATGTTTGTAATATCGTTGTGCTTCTGGGTTCCATTCATCAAACGGAGCTGTTGCTTTTTTCATTAAATCTTGAATGACTAGTTCCATGTCTCTGTTTTGCGAAATGTGAATCCCATAGGTTTTAGGGTTCTGTAAATTGTCTTCATTCGCCTTGATATACGCCTTTGCGCTCGACTCGGTTAGAAACATTTGCCGACCTTTGTAAGTATAATAACTACTAAACATATAAACTTTTGCGTCATCATCTATATATTTATGCCAAAACTCCTCTAAGTCATCAAGTAATTCAATTTTGAGGAAATCTTTTTTTATTTCCTCAATGATGTTTTTATCTTCTTCGCTTGACTCGTCCAGACCATCAATAGCTATTTCAAAAATCCTTTTATCGCGTAAACTATCATAAGCATATACATTGTCATAACAAGGCGAAACAATACCAACTATATCGCCTTCGTCATCATTTCGCACAAAATCTTCTTCTATGACCAGAAGAGCGTAAGGTAATGCTGTGTATCTTGTGTCTTGTGTAACATATTCGTTAGCTACATCTTCGATTGTTTTATTCATTTTTTATGCCTCCGTTAATAATTTTTGATGTTTAACCGAGAATAGCGGGTAAAGCTGATTTCATTTCCTCGACATATTCATCGGTATTTAATTCTTGCATTTTCAACCAAAGTTTGATTTTGGTTGACTTTCTGGTTTTATGACACGACTTGGCAATATTATCATAATGCTCTTTCGTGCCTATAAATGCAGCGCACATCAAGTATTGATGTGGAATTACCGTGTGAAGATAATTTTTTATAACCTCTAATTCGTAACGGGGAATACTGGCATTTGCTATATAGTATTCAATATATCCTTCCCGGATTTCTGAATTGGTCACATTGTTTGCGTCTAAATAGGCTTCCGCAATTTCACGAAGTTTTTCCGCCTCAACATACGCAAGTGTTTTTGCGTTTCTATATTCTGCAAATTTTTCTATTAGTTCTGTTTCTATAGACCGAATAACGCGTATACAACACTGCACTAAATCGCTTTGGAACTTCTCTTTGGTATATTCGTTTCCTTCAGCGAATGGGATGGTAAGACTTGCATTAACCCAAGAGATATTCGCTTGCTTTCGCGCCTTTTTATCATAATATTTACTCGACGCACTTTTTATGTTCATCGTGATAAGACTACTTCTAACATCAATTTGAACGATTTCCGCAACCAGTGTCAATGTGTCACTTTTGAAAATCGTCCACGACTTTTTCCAAAACGCCGGCTTGTTGTAGTTAGCCAAGATAACATCAAGGTCTAACTTAACAATTTTTGTGCTTAGTTGGTTCGTCATTGTTTCTCTCCTTCTTTTCACGCATTTTTCTTTGAATAACACCCAAAAATTCATTAGATGAAACATAAACAAAAGATTGTGGTGGATAAGTTATTCCTATATCTTCTAAGTTTAAGTCTTCTTCATATCTTTTAATGTCGCCAAGTTCATAAGCATAACCGACATCACAACCATCAAAATATTTGAAAAAGTCATCTTTTTGCATTCCTGAATTATCTTTTGTTAGACCCCAAAGAGTTTCGGGCTTTTTTTCTAAAATCCGCAATACTTGAATCTCAGCTACAACTTTTTTATAAGGAGCTGTGCAATAAACAATAATTGATTTAATTGGTTTTTGGGGAATTTTTCTTCTAAACTCATACTTTTTTTCGCCAGTTAATATTTTTTCTACATATTTAGGCTTTATTGAAATTAGTATGCTTTTCAACTCTAACGCTGTTTGACAAGTTTCGGTATAACCACTAAATTGGTTTTCAAAACAACTTCCTTTCAAAAATTTGGTTAATGACTCAACTTGTTTAATTTTTTCACCTAAACAAGTTTTAACATCGGTAAGGTCAATTTTGCGATGTGGCATGTTTGTTATTATTGACTTATCAAAATCAACTTTTCCAATCCAATACATCGGCACGGCAATATCATAGGCTCTAATTAACAATATTTCGCCGTGTTCTTTCGGTTCAAGCCATATATATATATGAGTCATCATGCCCCATTCTCCACGATTTACAAAGCCCGGCACTTTTGCATATTTAATCATTTCTTTTCCTCCTTTTCGTCTTCATCAGTTTCGTTACTGTAAACTACACTACTAATCATTGTAGTTATCAAAAACCAATAAGCTAATAATTTCAATGCGATGGAATTGGTAATGGGTTTGGTAATCTCAAGGTCTGTAAAACCTATTAAAAGTCCGATACATAATAAAACGCTAATCCCAGTATAAGCAAAGATTTTAAGAAATCGTTTCATTGTTGGTCTCATCCTTTCGATAATATAACCCTTGATTCTAATTGTGAGATTTTCTTAATCCACCTACCTATGAATACTTTAATTTCTTCCGTTGGAAGTGCCTGGTGTTCCCCTCTACATTGGATGACTTCTCTTTTTTCTTTGTCAAACTCCATTGTGTAATAGGGGATGTCTTGTTCTTCAGCTTTACGAATAAATAAAATTAAATTCTTGCCTTGAGCCATTCGTTCGCCATAGCCCATTTTCCCAACACAATGCCCAAGTGATTGCCCTTCGATTACTAATGATTCAGGGTTCGGTGCAATGATTATACAAATGCCTTTGCTTTTCCAATTAAGCCATCCCCATTTTGAAACAACTTGTAAAAATGCTGCGGTTTCAATGTCTTTCTTTTTTGCACTGTATAAATTAACATAGTGATCATGAGCTTCTTTTAAGTTTGATGGGTATAAAGCTTTATTATTGTCCATATAGATAAAATGTTTTGCTGCGTTGAAATAATCTAAATACATTTCAACGTCAGAATACAAGTCAAGAATTTTATCAATTTTTTCCGGCGTTAAAATTGTTTCATTGCCTTTGAAATTGTTTGATTTTAATATTCTTTCCCTATTGTAGAATCGTCTTATAGTCGTTTTTGCTTTAAACGCTTTCAAAATCGTAGGATAATTATATTTTTGAACTTGTATTTCTTCTAAATTATCCTTTACATACTTTACAAATTCTTTTGATTTTTTCATCTTTTTGTAAAACCTAGAATCCGTTATCAAATGATAGATCCTTTTTTTTGCATACATCTCAACTTCTGGAAGCTTACGAAAAATAGTTACATATTTAATAAACTCATCAAAACCTTCACGCAAATAATCATAGCCGCAATACTTAATGCTGGGATCAAGCTCTACCAAATCTGCAAATGATTGAAAAGTATTATCGTGCAGATTATAATTGTGGCTTGACCATAGATACCAAATATCATCCCTTTTACTTTCAAAATACCACCAACATGTTTTCGTTTTTTTTGGTTCATAAAACCAATTAACATAAGGTAGCCCCATATATGTAAAATCTACATTCCTTAAGATTTTATTGCTTTGCCCTTCCAGTTTTCGCGATACTTCCATGTATTTGAACGGAAGTTCTTTTATGCGTTTATCAAACCGAAAAGCAACTGTCCTTTCTAGGAACTTTCCCTCAAACAACTCATAAAATGTAACAAACCGGTCTTTTCTTTCGCCGCGTTTTGGTGGACCAATTACCTTTATTTTTTGTATGACTTTATACGGGATTGGTAAATCAGCCTCCTTTAGCCGCTTCATTAATTCGTTATCTTTTTGCCAAAAATCACTTATTTTCATACCCATTTCTCTAAATCAATTCGTCAAACAAACTAATTTGTCCTTCGTGAATGTTTTTATTAGGTTTCGCATGTATAGCTTTAGTATTTTGGGATGTTGTTTGCTTTGGCTCTACCGTCGACGAGATTCTCGCAGATGTTTTTTCCCAATCTACTAAATGTTCCTCATCAAAATAATGCACTGCCCATCCGAATACTCTCTCATCTTCAATCCTCGCAACACCTTTTACAACTTCTTTTTTAGCTTGGGCGGTAATATAGTCTATACAATCTCCAATAGTTTTTTTCTCGGATAATAATTTGTCTATAAACTTTGGTTCTGCTTTCGCAAAACCAATCAAATGATCAACTATGGTTTTTTCAATTCCACTTACTTCTTTAAACTTTTCAATAACTCGTTCCATAATTATTCCGTTTTTCCTCCAACACTTAATAATTTAGGCATTTCGTCTTTATTTCTGCCATATTCGTCAATATGTTTTTGTGCTGCTAAGATTGTTGCAGCATTGTTTATAATTGAGTTAGCAACGCCTGTGATTGTTTTAGCTCTTTTTATTTCTTCGTCTAGTTTTTCGCCCTTTAATTCCTCATCATTCAAGCGTTCCAACTGTTCAAATAAATGGTTGTTTAAATCAACTAAACTATTTCTTGGCATATTTCCCTCTTTTCTTGTTAAAAGTTTTATTTATCAGTTTTGCCAAAATTGCACCGCTTTCAGTTAATTTTGAATCCATTCGATACAATCCTTTTTTATTCATGATAAAATGTTCTTGCAAAGATACAAGCACAAGATTATCAATCGTTATGTTTTCCTTGTTCTGGTCTTTGAATGCTACAACATGGTTTTTTGGTATTGGCCCGTTTGCTTGTTCCCATACAACTCTGTGCTTTGCTCGCCATTTATGTTCCATTACTTTGATAAGAACATAGCCATCTTTACCAATTCGTTCAGAGCCAATAGGTCTTTCATTCGCCGGAACATGCCCTTTTTTGAACTCCGTTGCTGGACTGTAATGACCACCTTTTCTGCCTTTGTTCCAGGATACTTGTCCCTTGAAAAACCTAGTTACTACTCCGCTTGGGATTTTTTCGTGTTGTTTAAAACAACGGATTTGTCTATCCGTCAAGTCGCTGTTGAATTTTGCATTAAACATTACCCGAATTTCGCTCACTAATCTTCCAGGAATGATTGTTTTAAGATATGCCTTTTGTTCTTTTGTATATTTCATAACCTACGCATTAACTTCAGGATTTTTAAACGCCTCAATAATTCCTTTCTCTTGATTAAATACTAGCCTTAATTGTTGGTCTAATCCGGCTTTTGTATCTTGTAACTTTTGCAAGTTAATAGTTCTTATAATTGCGTTCCACTTCCGCTTGGCATGCGTTTGATATTCTACCTTTGTTGCAATCTTAACGCCTTTTTTGGTATTAGAAATAATTGTTGTTTGAATAATGCCGGAACTTTTAAGCGCCCGTAAATCTTTCCTTAATGCCCGCGAGCCTTTTGAATTGTGGGTTTCAGTGTCATTCCCATACATCCCAGTCTCAGCGATAATTTCCGATAAATGCTTGTATGTTTCTTGCTCTTTTAAGTATTCATACAAATCATATTGTCTACTGGTTAAATCATTTTCAAATGTTTTCATCTTTCCTTCTCCTCCTAGTTATATTTTTCTTTTGCCATTTTTAAAATGGCTTCAATTTCGGCATTCGATAATGTTTCTTCGTTTTGCATCGCTACTTGTGCTGCTAATTGTTCTTGATATTTTTCATACCATGCTGGCAGCGCTTTTTCTTTTTTAGTATTTGATACTATAACTTCATCCTCCCACCGTCTTTGATTGAGCCAAGTTATTGGGTGTGGAATAAAGTTTTTATCTTGCCACTGGCGTGTCGCTTTGGCTTTGGTTAAAGCGGCAAGTATTTTTTTCATCAGCTCATCGCTTGGTTTGTTCTTCTCAAACCAAGTTTTTGTTTTTGCTTTACTCTCTTTACGAGGGTATTCGTACCAAAACGTATCAAATTGATACGATTGATCAGTACTAGATTTCGAACTGTTAGTACTAATATCAGTATCAGTATCAGATACAGTATCAGTAACAGTAACAGTTGTATCCATAGGGTATCGTTTTTTTTCTTCTTTTTCGGATAGGGTATCCATAGGGTATGTATAGGGTATCGTTTGTAAAACATCCGCTAACATCTCTTTAAATCTTGGTGTTTTTATAGATTCCAAGCTTTTTGTTAGAGCTTTCGCCAGTTTTGGAGACTCATTCCAATTGTATTTAGACCAATTTTTAATTAAAATTTCTTTTGTTGTATGGTCATAACAAATGATTTTATGAACATTTTCAAACCGCTCAATCAAAGCCCGGACTGTATCGATTGAGTAGCCCATGTCATACGCTATCTGTTTTGGGCTGATTTCATAACATCCAAGCAAATTCGTTTTTGTGTTTGTTAAAAGATAAAGCATAAAGTATTTATCTTCAGCTGTAAAATCATCAGTAACTTTTGTGTCTTCCCAAAACGAAATGTGTACTTGTCTATAAATTGCCATATTCTACTCCTTACAAATTTCAACCGGTTTTCCGGTCAATTCCATTATTTCTCGTTTCATTTGTTCTGCATTCGCGTTTTTTTCGCTCAAGTGCAACAAATAAATCCGTTTTGTCCTTGTTAAATCTAGTGAACTTAAAAACTTTTTAACATTTTGCAGCTCGAAATGACTGCTAAATAATCGGGTTGCTGTGCTCGATGACACAGAACCGGCTGCTAAATTGTGCTTAAGTAACTCGGTCTGGTAATTGCACTCAATCATAATGTAGTCAAGTCCGCGAAATGTCGGACGGATGTAATAAGTGTCCGTCGCGAATAATAATTTTTCATCCAAAACTTTTGAATAGACCAAAAATCCCATCGGTTCTTTCGCGTCGTGTTCGGTGCCAAACGGCACGACCGTAAAAGTCCCAATCTGGTGCTGTTTTTCTGCTGTTAAAACGCCCGTATTGAAAGCATATGCACCAAAATCCAGTGCTTGTAGCGTCCCGAGCGAACCATAAACTTTGGCGTATCGCGCAATCTCTTTGCACGATTTTGCATGGTCTTTGTGCTCGTGCGAAATCAAGCAGCCCGTTAAGCTGGGTAAATCTATTTCTTGTTGGATTTTTTTAAATTGAATCCCGCACTCAATCATCAGCCGGGAACTGCCATCCGAAATTAGATAGCAATTCCCCTTTGATGACGAGGCTAATGTCCTGATGTTCATAATTTTTTTGGTTAAAACATCGAGCGCGCTACCGATGATTGTGTTTTTTCTTGTGGTTCAGCCTTAACCGCTTCTTCCGCTTTAGCGTGACGTTCTTCAGCCTTGGCCGGTTCTGGGGTTGTAACAATATCGATTACTGCGCCGCTGTTAGCATTAGCCGCAATCTCTAGCTTAGCCTTTTCTTCCGCAATCACTTCCGGCTCAAAATCGTAATGCTCTTGCTCGGTCTTGATGACGGTTTCTGCTAACAAATCATCGTCGTTAGTAGTTTTTAAAATCATCTTAACCAACCGGTTGATGAGCGTGCGTTTCGCGAACTCGCCGGTAAACTGTTTGTGGTTTGGGTCGCTGATTGATTTTGTCCACGCTTCTTTGATTTCTGGCATCGTCATGACCGCTGAGCGCTTAACGCCTTGATACATAACCGTTGCATAACCGCCGACAATCACGCCTCTAAATTTGTTTTCCCACGAGGTTTCGTGTTCTGTCACAAGTTCTTCGCCTAGTTCTGTGTAACCTAGTTTCAACGCGTCGCCGTCGTAAATCAGGGTCGCAATCGGCTCGGTCTCGATACCTTTAATCCGTTTTAATGCTGCGCATTTGCCAAAATACGACACAAAACACGTTAAAGTTTGGCCGTAAGGAATAAAATAACACTGGTCTTTTGCCGGGTTAAGCCCCAAAATCGCCATGTCTAACAACGAGTTTGCGATGGACTCTTTGGTGCACACCTCAATGACCGGACGTCCGTCCTTCGTTTTTGTCTGTAAGATTTTTAGCCACGCGCTTTGTAACGCGTTACCAACCGAGTAAGTTGTTGGTAGATCTAACCTGCCTTGTTTTGTTAGCTCGGCAATACGGTTTTGCACGCTATCGCCGAGCGTTTTTTCAAACTGGATCAATGACATTTGTTTCGTTTCTTGCTGTTGTTTCACAGCCGTTGTTCCTTGTTGTTTCTGGTTCATAATCTTTCCTCCTTTTCAATTTTTTCTTCGCTTTTAATTATGTTATCGACCATCCAATCGATACCACCCTCAAACCGCATTACCCGGTCATCATCCGTAACATATAATTTAATCATCTGACAAGGTAACACCAAAATATCAGTGACCGACTCCGCATTATCAATCCAAATTGGTGCTTTAACGCCATAAATCATCTGCAAGGTTTTAATAATATCTAGTCCTGCATTGATTTTGGCTGCGCTGTTGATGGACGGGAACGGCACACCATCCACCGTTGCAACGCAAGTTTCGGTAATCCCGCCGTTAATTTGCGTTTGGAATAACTGGAACTTAACAATGCCAAAATACGCATTGATTTTCGTCTCCAAAAATCCGGCTTTGTGCGCTAAAAATTTCTCGCAAAGTGTTTGTAGCGTCTCATTAGCTGCGGAGGCAACATTCACGCGCTGTAAATCACTTTTAAAATCTTCAACTCGCGCGGCGTTGTTAACAGATTGCTTATATTCCGCGATTTGCTCGTTAAGCCGCTTTACTTCGTTTTCAAGGCGGTTTAATTCGTCTTTAAACGGGTCTTCTCGATTATCTTGTTTATCGCTAACCCGTTTTACGGTATTTAACCGTTCTTGTTGTTTCTCGATTTCTGCGTCAAGTTTAGCGGTATCGAGCACCGACGCGGATTCGGTTATTTTGTTCACTTCTTGTTGGGCTTGATACAACTCTTCCGTCCGTTTTTTTGCTGTATCGGACGCGGTCTCTTGCTGCGCTGTTAATGTTGCGATGGTTTTTTCCAAATCATTGACTAGTTGGTTAATGATTTTGCCGTCATTAACCACCGTTTCTAACTCTTCGGCTTTTGCGAGGTTGAATCTGTCTTCAGCTTCTTTGCGTTTATCAGCCGGGAGCGGTTGCCCGCAAAACGCACAATTTCCTTCAGCAAACTTTTTCGCATTTATCTCGTCGTATTTTGCGTATAAGCCTTCTTTTTTGGTTTTATGCGCGGCTATTTGTTCTTCCGCGTGCTTGATTCTTAATCGGGTTGAGCTCTTTTCTTCATCAAGCCGTGCCAGCTCTAGCCCAAGTTGGCGTGCCTTAGCCGCTAATTCGCTCACTCTTAGCTCGTGCTCTTGCTTAGCTTTAGCAATCGACGTAGCTTTTTCGTTTTGCAGCTCGCGGATTTTGGATTCGATGGTATACACCGTGTCCTCAAGCTCGAGTTGTTTACCTTTTTTTGGCATTGCTGCTATTTCTCGCTGTCTTGTGTAGCAGCGTTTTAGTTCCATCTCCGCGTCGGCGTTGTTGTAACCGTCCGGGAGATTAAAGCTCATATTATTGAGCGTACTGATTCTGGTTGCTAGGTCGTTAGCCTGCACGTTCAGTTTTTGTTTTTCTAGCTTGGTTTGTTTCAGTAAGTCCGCGACCGTGATGCCTTTGTTTAGATAATCCAACAACCTCTCAAATTCCGGATTATCGACCGCAATTTCTTTGTCCGAGACGCTCGTAACCAGAGAAAAAATAATTTCGCGTTGTTTGTCCCAGTTAAGGCTTGTGAAATAAGTAACCGTAGTCAACATCCGGAACAAGTCCTCTTTGATTAGGTCGTTGATAGCTTTTTTGTAGTCGCCGACGCTCTTATCGATACCATCGATTGAGCAAACCGTTTCGTGGCCAGCGAATGTCGCCTCCGCTTCGCCGCGTTTTTTGGTGTAGACCTCGCGCACTAGACGCTTGTAACTGCGTTCCGTGCCATCCACGCACAAAATAACCTCAACACTCGTGTCAAGGTTGTGCATTTCTGTGCCGTCCTTATTTAACGGTTTCCAGTTAAATTTCGTTGCGCCCAACGAATCTTTTTCAAACAAACACCAAGTGAACGCGTCTAATAATGTGGTTTTACCTGTCGCGTTCCGCCCGTAGATTTTCAAATCTTCGGGGAATTCCAATTCAAATTTCTTAATTTTTTTGAAGTTCTCAATCGTCATTTTCTTAATTTTAATTTCCATTTTTTCCTCCTTATCTTTTTTCAAAATCTTAATCATTACTCAACCCTAAAATTTCGCCTACAATCGTTTTAAACATTCATTCGAGTAATTAGTGCTGTTTTTTGCGAAAGTAGATTGTGGTTGTAATAACTAAACATTTTTTTGATTTTTCGTGTAGTTTTGACAACACTGTGACTATAAAAAAATTCTTGGCATTTCAGGGATTTTTGAGCTAAGAATTTCTTGAATTGTTTTTTGCTCACTATAAGTAAATAGATTAGGTTCGTTTTCTTTTTTTAGATAAGTTGAACGACTAATTTTTAATAACTTTGCCATGTCATTTTGCGATAGATTCGCCATTTTCCGATAACCAACTAATTTTAAATTCAATGCAATATCTTCCATTTTCTCACCTCCTAGAATAAAATTATTTTACCGTCTCGGATTTTTGTTCTTAACTTTAGTTCCTTTTTTAATTCTCTCATCGAATATTTTGAAAGGTCAGGAACCCAAAACCCTCTAATTCTACAAATTTCTTTAATGATCCTCTCGCGTTTGCTCTTTTTCATAACTTACTCCTCTGTAACTAATTGGATTTTTACTTCGTTGTTTCCGTCAACAATCATCAGTTTTTTCTCAACCTTTGGCGGTGGTATCATGATAATTGTTAATGCTTCTTTGTTTTTCTCAACGATTTTTAGTATTTCATCAAAAAAGTTGATTTTCATGCTTCTTCCTCACAACAGAATCGCCGCATTTCAAGTAAGTCAGAACCGTAGAATGCTTGTTCTTTGTAAGTGGCTGTCTCTCTATCGTAATGCATAAACGATAAAAGAGACCCCACATTTAATTCTAACCAGGCGTCAACAACTGCTAATACGGCAGAAGTTAATCCAGTTACGTAAATAACTACCTTATCGCAGTTCCAATGCTTGCTCCAAAACTGAATCGCTCTTTCCGATAAGGCTTCAAAATCCAACACGTCAGGGATCGAATTAAATATGTATTCTTGAACCGGCATTTCGTGGCGACCAGCTACTAAGCCTACTTTTAATTCTTTCATTCGGGGAACCCGGCGCTGCCTCTAAAACTAGTGGGGTTAAACTGACGCTTGTTCACGGTAACACCTCTCGGGATCTCCACTACAAAATGGTGGTGGCATCCTATCAGGACTCCATATTTTTTCATTTTTTTAATCCTCCTTTTTTTTATAAAAAAATGTGGCCATGGAATAAAAAGTTCCATAACCACATATACAGCGGGTTATTATTTTTAAAAAATCTAATATCTTTCTCCTATGACCTTATGGCCATAGGCTACTCCTGTTTCCAGACTGACTATAAAAGCTAGCGGGACTAGCCTATCGTTACTGTAGTCCTCGTATTTTATTCCAATACGAGGACCCAGCAATTCTCTATGAATTGCTGCACGAACCGCCGAATTGGCGGACTTGTGGAAACAACTCAATGCAAACGCCAAATAGCGCTTGCCTATGACTTCTAGTTCTTTGTGGACATCGTCCCCAAAGAACATTATGCTTACCAGACGGATCAGCGGTTCTTCTTCTCTTCCTTCAATGAAGGAAGAGAATGGTTTATCAAAGCCACAACTTACGAAGAAGCGTTTAGCTCCTTCGTAAGTTTTTATATTTTTAAACGCTTTCATTTTATTTCCTCCTTCTTAGCTAATTTCCATCCTCTCATCTCAAGGTCTTTTTCATACCTAGAAAATGCTGATTCATTAAACATATATTCCGCCACTTTACCAGATGGCCAGAACATGGTCGCGTGAATAAATTTCTCAATGCGCCTCCAAACGCATTTGATTTTCCCCATTTTTTCCTCCTTATTTTTTTTGCCTGTTTAGTCTAGACACTAATAATGTATCATAATAGTTTAGTTCTGTCAACACTTTGTTGTATTTTTTTTATAAAATGTTGTTTTTAAAAAACACCATGATATAATTTTAGATACATAATGGCAAAAATGGTGATAAAAATGGCATCCATTGTTACTAAACGATTAATTGAATTAAGGGAAATAAGGGGGTTAAGCCAACGAGCGGTTGCCCAAAGATTAGGTATTTCAAATGGAACAATATCAAGACTAGAGTCAGGGCAGCGCATTCCCAATGCAACTACTGTTAAACAATTAGCAGAATTTTATCGTGTTTCAACTGATTATTTAATGGGAGTTGACGATTCAATCAATCCAAAACAGGTTATACCATATGACCCAATATATGACCCAATAATTGAAAAGCTCAAACTGCTTGATAAAAGAGACTTAGAACTTGTTCAAATGTTGATTGATAATCTTTTAGAAAAACAAAATGAAACAAAAGTTGAAGAAAGAAAAAGAGCCTAATGTTTAATTAAATTAAGGTTCCAAATATGAATTCATTAAAAATTAACGGAAAAGGATTTAGGGATTTTAAAAATGCTAATCGAGAGTTTACTAGAAAAGCAAAGCGTTCAACAACTTAAAACTAAAAAGGAAAGGAAGAGGGCTTAAAACAAAGTAAGATTTTATTTCTGCCGAGCCTCGCCAAACTTGATTATTTTTGCTAAACCTAAAAGAAGAGAGGAGGATGGTTAGAAAATATGACAAGTGACGAGGCAATAAAAATCTTAATGGCTAAAGCAAACGAAATAATGGACATTGCTTTAGTTATCAAAACTCTAAAAAAAGATAGCGAAGAACTGAAAAATTATAAGTGCCTCCAGCAAAACGGAAGCACTTTTATTTATGCCATTGACCGGCAAAATAGCAAAATCTCCGTTACAACATCTAAAGTCGAGGGGCCGGCAATCATCGATGAGGAGGAAGAGGTTATTATGGAGAAGCCTATTTTGAGAAAAGATGGCCGTTATATGCAACGCTTTTCTTTTCAAGGTAAGCGAATTTGTGTATATGGTAAGACAGAATACAAGTGCAAGACTAAAGCAAGATCGAAAAGAAAGGAGCTAAAAAATCAAGCGAAAGAACAAACCAAACAAAACAATCTCATCACTAACAATAATAAAACAACTTTGAATGCTTGGTTTTTATACTGGGCAACATTTAAAAAACAACAAGTTAAAGAATCAACCTGGATTCGGGTGGAGGAATACTACAACCGCAATTTAAAGGGTATAATCGGCGATAAATTATTAGGTTCCATCACTCCGGAGATATTACAAGATTTAATCAATAATCTTGTTTCGCATTCAATCCGGAAGAAAATCACTTCACAGTTGAGAGATTTATTTGCTACAGCGTATAAATCCGGGAAGATAAAGGCCGACCCAATGGCCTTGGTAGTCTTGCCGAAACAAAACCTAGATGACCGCCCGCTTGATTTTTCCAAGCACAACAACATCTTGACATATGAAAATGAAAAAAAGCTCCTTCCACAACTGAAAGGAGCTAAATGTTACTATGCAACTAAATTTATTTTATATACCGGAATAAGACGAGGTGAAGCATTAGGCTTGATGTGGAAAGATGTTGACTGGGAGAAAGAACAAATTACTATTCAAAGACAAATTGCCTTAACAACTAAGAAGATTACATCCCCAAAGACGAAAGCAGCTTACCGGGAAATACCATTGTTACCACAGGCCATGGAGGTTTTATTGGAACTTTCTTCGCATAATAGATCTAACAACAATGACGATTTTATTTTTACTGAAGTTAATCGATTGTCGCAACAATTAAGTTATTATGCTAAAATAACTGGGATTGCCGTTACACCGCATATGTTAAGGCATACATTCGCATCCAGGTGTTATGCTGCAGGTTTAGACCCAAAAATAATGCAACAAATACTAGGGCATGAAGACATTTCTACAAGCCTAAATATTTATACGCATATCCTGGACCAAACAAATAAAGAGGTGATCGAGCAAATGAAAAAGTTTTTCACTGCTAAAGGATTAATGAACTATCGGACTTGACACCATATTTGACACCATATTTGACACCATATTTGACACCATAAAAATTAGTAAAAATAAAAAACAGCTAAAAATCGTGGGCCAAAACACTCATTTCCAACTGCTTTTTAGATTAAAAATAGCGATTTATTGCTATTTCTAGGTATAAAATGGGGCAAATCCCAAATTATTTT
This sequence comes from Tenericutes bacterium ADurb.BinA124, assembly GCA_002068415.1. Lineage (GTDB taxonomy): Bacteria > Bacillota_I > Bacilli_A > ML615J-28 > CAG-698 > UBA2253. The sequence goes on along the minus strand of MVZM01000001.1, from coordinate 46,821 downwards.
CTTTGGTACACCCTTGGGGACTCGAACCCCAGACCCATTGATTAAGAGTCAATTGCTCTACCAGCTGAGCTAAGGGTGCATTTATAACCTATTATATTATACATAATTTTCGTTTAAAGTCAATTTTTTTTGCACAAAAAAAAGCCCCGCTTGGGGGCTCTTATTAGCTAAGACAATCATTAATAAATTCACCAAAAGCCGTTTGACCCTGTTCATCCATCTTGAAGACACCGGCATCTTTAAGGGCTTTAGAAAAAACAATCCCCGTTTGTTTATAAATGAAGGTTTGGACATCTTCTTTTCCATCATAGATTGTTTGTAAATAGTTGAGCCAATCGGCATGCTTCTGAAGCCCTTCGTCCCTTCTTAATTCATCTTTTCCCTGGAGAACTTTTCCAACTAAATCCAGTTCAAACTTCAACCTTGGTGGCAAAATGCCCATGCCCATAGCTTCAATCAAACCGATATTTTCTTTTTTAATATGATGGCAATCGGGGTGCGGATGAAAAACGCCATCGGGATATTCTTGGTTGACATAATTTGAACGTAAAATCAAATCAAAAACATATTGTTTTTGTTCAAGGCGGGCAATCGGAGTTAAGGTGTGATGAAAACCAAATGAGGGATTAAGCAAGGAAAGAGCGGGATTTTGGTAACTCTGCCATTTTTCCAAAATATGCGTGGCCATGGTGATAATTTGCTCTTTATTGGGCGAAAGCAAACGAATCGTACTAAGCGGCCAAATTAGCCTTTCAACCGTCACATCCCCAACTCTTCTCACAAAACTAGCTTGGGCTTTTTCAATCGGAAAATGATGTTTACCGGCTTGGTAATGTTCATGGTTTAAAATCGAACCTCCAACAATGGGCAAGCCGGCATTGGAACCGATGAAATAAGTCGGAAACAAATCTAAAAAATCCAGTAATTTTCGAAAAGTACTTCCATCAACAATCATCGGTTTATGTTCTTCATGTAAAACAATGGCATGTTCATTAAAATAGGAATAAGGGGAATATTGAAAATACCATGGTTCTTTGTTCAGAGTAATAGGAATAATGCGCATATTGCTGCGAGCATCATAGGAAAGATGACCGCGGTAGCCCTCATTTTCGACACATAATTGACATTTGGGATAGCTTGATGATTTATTTGTTTTTTGAAGGGCGATTAATTTCGGATCTTTTTCCGGTTTCGATAAATTAATCGTCATTGCTAGTTCACCATATTCAAGTTTTTCTTGCCAATGAACATTTTGCGAAATCCGTTTGGTCTGGATATAATTGCTGTCTTTGGATAATTGGTATAAGTAATCCGTTGCTAAGGACGGTTTTTGTTGATACAGTTCCTGAAAACGGTTAATAACCGTTTGCGGTTTTTCCATAATGGCATCCATGATAGCCGCTTTAAAATTATCCATCGTAACGACGTCATTACTGGGGATGAGGTGATTGTGAAAGGCAAAATGGGCCAAATCATCAAGAATAAGGCTTAAGTCACGGGGTGGAGTATCGATAGCGATAAACTCCTTACGATTGAACAAAGCAATTAAAACATTGGCATTATAGGTATAATCACATTTAGTCATCAAGGCTTTACTCAAACCGTAATTTAATAATTCATTAATATGATAATTAATATCCATATTGATTAGCTCCTTTTCCGGCAGTCACAAGATAGAAATCAGGGACTAAATGGGTTATTTGTTGATACTCTTGACTGATTTCTCTTAAGACTTCATTTAAATGAGCTTTAGGCATTAAAGCTATCATACAACCACCAAAACCGGCACCGGTCATCCGAGCGCCAATTGCTCCATAGGCTTGATGCAAGGCCACCAAGGTATCCAGTTCTAAACCCGTTACTTGATAATCATGTTTTAATGATAAATGGGAAGCGTTTAAAAGTTTTCCAAATTCTTGTAAATTGCGTAATTTCAAAGCTTCAAAAGCTTTTTTGACGCGTTCGTTTTCCGTCACCACATGCCTAACCCGTTTAAAAACAACGGGGTTATCAATTAAATAAGCATATTTATCCAAATCAGCTGCCTTTAAAGCACATAAATAAGGAATATCCAAAACCGTATTTAAATCCCTAAGACCTTGTTCACATTCACTTCTTCTTTCATTATATTTAGAATCACTTAAGGCCCGTCTTTTGTTGGTATTACCGATGACTAAGCAATAATCCAAAAAGTTCGCCTCAACTAAAGAAAAAGATAAATTGCTGGTATCCAAAAGCATCGCATGGCCTTCTTGAGCATGAGCAATCACAAATTGATCCATAATGCCACACTGCACACCAATAAAGTTATTCTCGGCTTTTTGTCCGCATAAAGCGATGGCGGTCGCCGACATTTGGCGGTTCTCAAGCCGGTTAACAATGGTTCCCACCAATATTTCCAAAGCAGCACTAGATGAAAGTCCTGCCCCATTGGGAAGGTTACCTCGAACATATAAATCAAAACCGCAAGTGGCCTTGGTTTCCTTTAGCATTCCTTTCACATAATTGGCCCAACCGTGTTTTTTTTCATACATCAGTTGTGAAAGCGAAAACTCAATAACTCCTAAAAAAGGCACATTTTCCGAAAAACAGCGCACAAGGGCATCATCCCTTGGGGCCACGACTCCATAAATTCCTAAGTCGATGGCACAAGGTAACACTAATCCACCGTTATAATCCAAATGTTCACCAATTAAATTAACCCGCCCCGGAGCAAAAAAGAGCAACATGGAAGTTTTCATAAATTTAGCTTCGGCGCGTAAAACTAATTTTTTTAAATTCATATTTTTTACCTTGCTTTAATTATACTCAAATATAGAGTTTGATTCAAGGACATAAACGAAAAAGGTTCTAAGCATCGATGTGCTTAGAACCAAAAGCTTATTCAATAATTTCGCCCCAAGTAGACATTCCGACACAGCCCGCATTGGATTCATCGGTATCAATGTGCATCGCCGCCGCAAAATCACTGCGAACACGAACAACGACATCACCAAAAATAAGCGAACGGTCAGGAGTGTTAACTTTCACCATGACAACTTGTTTGTCCTGTAAACCAAAAGCCTTAGCTTCTTCAAGGTTTAAGTGGATATGCCGCTTAGCAACAATAACACCTTCAGGGATTTCCACTTGCCCATAGGGACCAACAAGAGTACAGCCGGGAGTTTTCTCAATATCACCCGATTCACGAATGACAATTTCAAATCCCAATGTTCTGGCATCGGTAGCCGATACTTCCACTTGGGTTTTTTTACGGCTTGGTCCTAATATTGAAACATTAGGGATGCTTTTCTTGGGACCAACAATCGTTACCTTTTCTTCAGCAGCAAACTGCCCAGGTTGGGACAACATTTTTTTGGGGGTCAATTGAGCATTGGGGCCAAATAAAGTCTTTAAATCGGCATCCGACACATGGACATGGCGAGCCGATGTCTCTACTAAAATCTTCTTTTCCATTTTCTTCTCCTCTTAATTTCCAAATAAATCATCATATAAAGCTAATAAATCGGCCGAACCACTCGAATTTTCCAATTGATCAAGGAAAATTTGTTGATTGGCTTCATCTAAATTATTGATTGCTTCAATTAAAGCGGTCGTATCTTCCATGGTTAATTCTTGTTCTGGGTCATTTAAGACGTTTTGAATATCATCTAGGGTTTGGTTTAATTCTTCAACAGCCTGTTGTTGTTCGGGGTTGGTCGTATCAAAAGCATTATAATCAACAAAGTCCGAGCCTAAAACTGTTTCCAAACTCCCCGATGCTGAATCAATTAGATTCCCCAAGAACGGGTCAGTGTAAGAAACTATGACATCAAAAGCTCCTTGAACAATACGAATTTTTTCCACTGTTAAGGGTGTCGATGCTCCACCAACAGCCATAAAAGAGTTAAAGACTTCTTTATCGATAATCAAGCTTTTGTTAGTGCTATCATAAGTCAAAAGTTCTAAATTGGAAAAATTATCGCCCAACATATCAAGCAAGAAGTCGCTATCAACGCTGGTTTGACCTAAACCGATGGCATCACCTAAAACTAAGATGATTTGATCTTCCAGCGCCGTCGTTTGAACAGTTGTCGGTAAAGTGATGACGGTTTGTAAACCGTTGATTTCCACAACAAACTTCATCGTTGTCGTGGTGGGACCAAATTCAAAAAAGATGCCGGTAACTTGGTAAGTGAAGTTAGTCACTCCATCCGGTAAGGTGGTGACATTGGAAAAACCATCATAACCATTGGTTTTTTGATAAACCAAACGATTAAAGTCCGTATTCGAGAAACTAATTTTTTGTTCGCCACCCCCTAAACCGCTGATTAACAAACTTTGGGTTTTATTTTCAATGAAAGTTGTCGTATTAAAAGGTGTTGATGTTTCCTGGAGTTTGGCGGCAACATCTTCGTTCGTTTTGATTTTACTTAAATCAATCCTAAAGGAAATTGCACCGCCAGTGGCTAAATCAGGCCTAATCAAGTCTAGAGCCAACATTTGTTCTTCTCTGATAATATCTAACAAGGCTGCTAGTGACCCTTCCGTTCCAAACTCTTCCAAGAAAGCATTGCTATCAATCACTAAACGATTGTCCACAACCCCAATAATGCTCATCTCCGAGCCTCCAAGGGAATCTTGTAAGAGCTTAAGAATGGTCGCTTTCATATCGTCGGAAAAAGCAATTGTGCCCATGCGCAATTCATTAAATTCCGCTTCGATTTTTGTTTTGTCCGTTGATGTATTGGTAAAATTGGTAAATAAACTGATTTGACGACCGTTAAAGTTAAAGATGAGTTTAAACCCAAGTTGATCATCAATGATATCTAACCAAACCGCTTCCACACCGGCATAAATAACTTTTTTAGTGCCTTCATCATCATAGAAGGAATGATATCCTAAGCCAATTAAGCCGTTGGTAAAAAGTAATTGGTTAATTAAATCTTCTTTAATCTCCAAAGAAATAAGAGCATCACTTAAATCGGCTAACTCCGCATATAAATCCGTGGATATGGCCGCTTCTAAGTCCACAGCCGGAACATTAACCAAACCTTTAAAACTACTAATGGTATTGGCGGCAATCCCAACACTGGAAAAATCCAAACTGGAAACCGTCATTTGGTCGGCCGGACTTAACTTATCAAAACCATTGATTAAGAATTGATTCATGGCCGCAAAATGTTCTGTGGGATTGGCAGCCAACAAAAGATTCATTTTGGTTTTATAGTCTTGATAATCTAAGCGATAAACGGGTGCCCCATCCAGCACAGCATTATATTTCAATTCCGTTAAATTTAAACGAACCCCGAAGACCGGCTCGCCGGCATCAAAAACCCCCATTCCAAATAAATCATTGTCCGTACCGGTTAAAACACCAAGCAATTGGCCAAGCAGTTCGTTGGGTGTTTCTTCATCACCGGCCGTTAAATTAACTAATAAATCGCCTAAATCGGCTTTTGATAAGGAAAAGGAGAAATCACTTTCATCAAAGACAATCGGTAATTTGTTATAGTTAATTTCTTCATTAATCTTGTCGGTGATTTGCATACTTTTCATAATCGGTTTTAAAATCATTTTCCCTAAAGTTCCTAACAAATTGAACTTACCGACACCTAAACGGGTAATTGTTAATTTAAACACGCCTTCGCTTTCAGTTATGCTTAAGCCAAAGTTAAGGCTCGTTTTAATTCCCAAAGCCCTAGCGGTCATATAAACGGAAACTTCATTGCCATTGATTTTCGCATAAGCATGTTTTAAAACTGCTTTTTTTCCTCCCACAAGGGGAACTTCCGTAGGAATATCCATGCTTTGAATCACAGTATCCGCTTCCGAAGTCGTTTTATAATAATCCGGATTGACACTTTCGCGAATGACGGCAAACAACAACAAATTGAGTTCTTCTTCCGAAAAAGCTAAATAGATTTCGTCTTCTTCGGACTCCAAGGCACGAGCCATCATTTTTGAGATTTGCGATTGCACCGTAATATCATCAGCATATAATTCAACCGGAGCTAAATCGCGGGAATCGGAAACTTGATAATAAAGAATCCCAATAGGAACAACCACGGTAATTATTAAAAAAATAAATAATCCAAAAAGAAATTTGAAAAGACCTTTCATGTTTTTTGTCCTCCACAATTATTATATCATATCTATTAAAAAATAGGTCAAAATTATCTTCTCCGCTCTTGACAACTACTGTGATAGAGTTGATAGATTTGGGTTGCTAAATCTTCCAAGCTAATATCATAACTATTGATAATAAAGTCGACTTTTCCCAGTTTGCTTTCATCAAAAACAATATCATCATTAGCTAAGCGGCGCTCAATATCGTCCATCGCATCTTGGCGCATAATCATCCGTTGTTTTCTAACTTCCTTGGGGGTTTTTAAAAAAACGGAGATGATTTTGTCGGGCATCTTGGCTAACAAGGCTTGCCAGCCGCTAGGATCTAAGACAACTACTTTTTCATCACTGATTTCTTTTTTTAAAGTACCATAAAAATGATTATTATAAAAGGTTGTTTCTACAAACTCACCTTGTTCTTGGCGCTTTAAAAACTCTTGAACCGTTAAAAAATAATAGTCAATCCCATCTATTTCGTGAGGACGAATCAAGCGAGTCGTACAAGTCACCAGTTTTTTCATTTGATAGCGATTAATCAAGATTTTCGCAAGCTCGGTTTTACCGCTGGCTGAGGGGCCAATTAAAACTAACATCGTAATCCTTTCTCTAAACAAAACTTTTGTTTCTCTTTTTTGCTCTCTTAATTTTACTCGTTATCAAGCCAATAATCAATATTTTTCTTTATTTATGGGGTGGGGTTTGGTATAATGAGTTTTGGGTGATGATGATGATTGAACGCTATCAAACAGAAGCAATGAAACAAATTTGGACTGATTCTCATAAATACGCCACTTGGTGGCAAGTCGAACTGGCCGTTTTAGCGGCTTATGTGCAAAAAGGTCTCATTCCCCAATCTGATTACGAGCAAATTAAGCTTCATGCTCGCATCAATGAACAAAGGATTAAGGAACTGGAAGCGATTTTACATCATGATGTCATTGCCTTTACAAGGCAAATTAGTGAAACATTGGGTGAAGAAAAGAAATGGGTTCATTATGGACTGACTTCCACCGATGTAGTTGACACCGCGAACTCCCTCTTAATTAAACAAGCCAATGATTTAATTGAACAGTCCCTTTTAAAAATGCTTAATTTATTACAAAAATTAGCCCTGAAATATCAATGGACGCCATGCATCGGGCGAACTCACGGCATGCATGCGGAAATAACTTCCTTTGGTCTAAAATGGGCTTTGTATTTTGATGAAACCAAGCGTAATTTAAACCGTTTTCGTCAAGTCCGGCAAGAAATTGAAGTCGGTAAATTAAGTGGTGCTGTCGGCAATTTTGCCAATTTCGATCCCGAAATAGAAAGATTAGCCTGCGAACAACTGAAATTAACACCCGCAGCGATTGCCACGCAAGTTTTATCAAGGGATCGACATGCTCATTATTTGATGGTTTTGGCTCTCATTGCTTCCGGAATCGAAAAAATCGCCCTGGAAGTTCGGCACTTAAGCAGGACCGAAATCGGTGAAGTCCAAGAATTTTTTAGTCAAACCCAAAAAGGCTCCAGTGCCATGCCCCATAAAAAGAATCCGATTGCCAGCGAAAACATCTGTGGCTTAGCACGGATGATGCGCAGTTATCTCCAAGTGGCTTTAGAGAACAATGCCTTATGGCACGAACGAGATATTTCTCATTCCTCAACGGAACGATTGATGCTTCCCGATGCCACCGGTTTACTGTTTTACATGTTAGAGCGTTACCGCCCCACTTTAGAAAAACTACAAATCAATCCCCAGCGCATGATGGAAAATATCCATTTAACCAAGGGCCTTATTTTCTCGGGTCAAGTCGTTTCCCTGCTGATTGAAAAAGGCTTGAGCCGTGAACAAAGTTATGACTTTGTGCAACAAGCTTCCCAATTAGCCCTAACGACTAAAAAGGCCTTAATGGCGGTTTTAAAAGAACAAGGTATTAACAAATGGCTTACGCCAGCCGAATTACAAGCTTGCTTTACGATTGAACCATATTTAAAAAATACCGATTATATTTATCAACAATTACATTTAGGAGATTCTTATGAATAAAACTCTTGTCGTCGTTGGCTCCCAATGGGGCGACGAAGGAAAAGGCAAAATCACCAATTATTTAAGCGAAAAAGCCGATTTTGTTGTTCGTTACCAAGGTGGCGACAATGCCGGCCACACCATCAAATTTGACGGAACAACTTACAAACTCCATTTAATTCCTTCCGGTGTCTTTAATCCCCAAGTAACTAATATTTTAGGAAACGGCATGGTGGTTAATGTCCGCAACTTTTTAACGGAAATCGCCCGTTTGCAAGACCAGGGCTTTAAGTGTAAAAATGTGTTTATTAGCGACCGTGCCCATGTCCTCTTTGATTATCATGTTTTGCTTGACGGCATTAAAGAAGAAAGCCTTGGGGCTAATCTCGTCGGCACCACTAAAAAAGGCATTGGACCGGCCTATACTGATAAAGTCGCTCGGGACGGCATTCGCATGATTGATTTTATTTCGGATGATTTTTTCACCATCTTTAAAGAAAAAATCCAAAATAAAAACAAAGAATTAATCGCCCTCAAAAAAGAACCCCTTCCTTTTTTACCACTATATCAAGAATATCAAAAGATTGCGGAAAAAATCGCGCCTTTTGTGATTGATACAATCAGTTTACTAAACCAAGCTTATTCTCAAGGTAAAAAAATCCTCTTTGAAGGAGCCCAAGGGGCCTTATTGGATGTTGATTTTGGTTCTTATCCCTTTGTCACTTCTTCCAATGCCTCCGCATGTGGAGTGTGCAGTGGTTCAGGCCTCGGTCCAACTAAAATTGATGCCGTTATCGGGGTAGTGAAAGCCTATTCCACAAGAGTCGGCAGTGGTTACTTCCCCACCGAATTTGAGGACGAAACGGCCCAATATATCCGGGAAACCGGCAATGAATATGGTACAACCACTAGACGACCGCGACGGATTGGCTGGTTTGATGGCGTAGTCGTCCAATATAGCAAAATGATTAACGGCCTAACGGGAATCTCGCTCATGCTTCTTGATGTTTTAACCGGCCTTGAAACCATCAAAGTTTGTTCAGCATATAAAATTAGAGGTAAAACAATTCATACCATCCCCGCTTCCATTCGCGAATTGGAAAAATGTGTGCCCATTTATGAAGAATTGCCGGGATGGAAGGAAGACATTACTCAAGTCAAGAGTTTTGATGAATTACCGGAGAATGCGAAAAACTATATTCGCCGGATTGAACAAATTACCGGCTTAGATGTCCAAATTTTTTCCGTCGGTCCGGACAAAACGCAAACCATCATAAGGAAAGAATTGTTTTAATAATGCAAGGTTATAATGTCATCATGGTTTATTCTCCGGACTTAAAACATCTTTTGATGTGTAAGCGCACAAATGAGCCCTATCAAGGTTTGTATAACCTTGTGGGCGGAAAAATTGAAGCCCATGAAAGTAGTGAAGAAGCGGCTTACCGCGAATTATTTGAAGAAACCGGCATTACCAAGCAGGATATTTTACTGCATCATTTCTTTGATTTTACTTACTATTATCAAAATTGCTATGTGGAAGTCCATGTGGGCAAACTTAATCATCCCGTTCAATTAGTCGAAGAAAAAAATCACTTGTTTTGGAGTGATTTAAAGCAAAACTTCTTTGGTCCGCAATATGCGGGTGAAGGCAATATTGGGCATATGGTCGAGCAAGTCCGCTTATACGAAAATGAACTTTTTAATAAAAAAGAGGCCTAACATCAAAAAAAGATGCTAGGCTTTTTTTATCGTTTTGCTTGTTCAATCATGGTGTTTTTGATATCCCATAATTTTTGCGATAAATCCACATAATAATTATGCGGGTTTTCAAAACGCTTAACTTCATCCCATAAAGTTTCCAGTTCCGCTTGGCAATAAGCTCTAATTTCTTCAATATCCGGAAGTGGATAAACCAACTTGCCATTGATAAAAATCGGCACCAACAACTCCCGCTTTTCAAAATGGTTGATGGTTTTGCGTTTCCAAACAGCGACCGGATCAAACAATTCATATTCGTCAGTCGGGACGATTTCATCATAAACAGTAATTAAATCCGCAATCGCTTTATGGTTTTCTTTATCATATAAGCGATACAGTTTTTTATAATGGGGATTGGTAATTTTACTAATGTTTTCCGAAATTTTTATTTTCGGAATTATTTGTTTATTGTCTTCAATGGCGACTAATTTATAAACACCATCAAAAACAGGATTGCTTTTGGCGGTAATCAGCCTTTCGCCAACACCGAAGTAATCAACTTTAGCACCTTGAAAGATTAAATCACGAATCAAATATTCATCGAGAGAATTACTGGCGAAAATCTTACAGTCGCTATACCCCGCTTCATCAAGCATGATGCGGGCTTTTTTAGATTGATAGGCAATATCCCCGGAGTCTAAACGAATGCCTTTGGGACGTTTGCCTAAAGGAATTAAGACTTCATTAAAAGCACGAATAGCATTGGGAATCCCGCTTTGTAAAACATTATAAGTATCAACTAATAATAGTGCACCATCGGGATATAGTTCACAATAACGCTTAAAAGCTGTTAATTCATCAGGGAACATCTGAATCCAAGAATGGCCCATTGTCCCTACAGCCTGCGTCTTGAATAAGTAATCAGTTAAAGTACATGAAGACCCGGAAGCACCAGCAATATAGGCGGCACGGGCTCCTAAAGTCGCCGCCATCGGTCCATGAGCCCGGCGAGCGCCAAATTCAAAAACGGCACGCCCATTAGCAGCCCGAACAATGCGGGAAGCCTTGGTAGCAATTAAGGATTGATGATTGAGAGTTGTTAAAACAAAGGTTTCTATTAACTGAGCTTCAATGGCTTTAGCTCTAACCGTCATAATTGGTTCATTCGGGAAAATGGGAGTTCCTTCGGGAACAGCCCAAATATCTCCACTGAATTTAAATGATAATAAATATGCTAAAAACTCTTCCGAAAAAATCTTCTTCTTTCGTAAATATTCGATATCATCCTTTGAAAAATGCAATTCCTGAATGTATTTGATGACTTGTTCAAGCCCGCAAGCAAGAGCAAAACCACCGCCATCCGGAACAGAACGAAAAAAGACATCAAAATAGCAAATGCGATCCTTTAAGCCAAATTTAAAATAACCATTGCTCATAGTAAATTCATAAAAGTCACACATTAAGGCATCATTAATTTTGTTCATGGTAAGCTCCTTTTTTTAATGATTATACCATATTTGGGAAAGGTTTTGAATGCTTAAATTAAAAAAACCGGCCAAGCCGGCTTTAGAAAATTATACAAGAAAAGAGTACTTGTTATCAAGAACTACCGTCACAAGATCAATAATCCAACCGATTCCAAAAAGACCAAGAGTAAAAATCCAAATAGCACCAATCAAATATCTGCCTTTTATAAGTCGGTAAATTCCGGCAATAATCGGGTCAAGGAATAAGGTTAATAAAAATTTAGCTAACTTGCTTAAACCATTAAATGCTTTTACATATTCCATTTGTGCTCCTCCTTTTCTAAATATTCATTTATTCATCTAAGCTTTCATAAGCTTCAATGGTCTTAGTGGGAATTGGTTTTGAATCACCATGTTTTACAAACAACATCGTTATAAAAGCCAAGACACAGAAAACCGCACTATAAGCAAACAAGGACTTCATCCCAATTAAATCCATCATCGCTCCGGATAAAATGGGCGTGACAATTTGGGCAGCCATCGAAGCCGTATAGTAATAACCGGTATATTTTCCAACATTTCGGCCCTTGGACATTTCCACAATCATCGGATAGGAGTTGACATTGATGGCGGCCCAGCCGATGCCGGCTAAACTCATAGTAAAATAAATCAACACTTTGGTAGCCGCAGTCGCCACAAAACCAAGTGTAAACGCCACAAACAAGATGATAATGCCCGTTAAAATTGTTTTTTTACGTCCCACTTTACTGGCGATGATGCCGATTGGAATAAAGACGGCAATCGCTGCCCCTTGAGCAATCAATAAGGGAAGGGTAAAACCCATGTTGAGCATAACTTGCGAATAAATGGAAAATTTAGTGGTCGCCGCATTATAAGCCATGAACCAAAAAACAATGGAAATCATGATTAATAAGAAACTTTTTTTGACTTCCGGAGCCATTTTTTCCGGCGCCATGGCTACTTCTTCTGTAACCGAAATTTCTTCAATACCATATTTTTGGGATTGTTCATGCATCATTGCTACCAATTCTGGTTCTTTGACCGTCGTCATAAACAAACCAAGTAATAGATTCATCGCTAGGGCAAGAACCGCAAACAATAGAATATAACTATGATGGTCTTTAGCTAAAAAAGCCATCAGTCCTAAGGAAAAGATTCCTCCCGCGGCCCCCATTAAATTAATAATTGCATTAGCTTTACTGCGTAAGGGTTTCGGCGTCACATCCGGCATTAAAGAAACGGCCGGCGTTCGATATGTCGCCATAACGACTAAAACAATTAATAAAACGAGAATAAACGCAATCAAGATTCCGACATTAGCTTTAGTAATCGCCATAACATCAGCGGCTCTCGCAATCGTCGCTGCTTCACTGGAAGCATAAATAACACCACGGTATGTATAATCACCAGTATTACCAATCGCTTCCACAAGGGGGATATTGGCTTCCTTAATTAGTTGAAGTTGAAAATGGTCAATAACCGCAACGCCGATAAATAAAATGGAAGAAATGATAATTCCCCAGAAAATAAAGGGTGTTCGGCGACCTCTTTTAGAAACGGTGCGGTCCGAGATAACTCCAAATAAGGGCAATAAAAACAAGGCCAAAATATTATCAAGGGACATAATCACACCAGACCATGTTTGATTGAAACCAAAGTTGTTATTAAGCATTTTTACAATAATATTGTCATAAACCTGCCAAAACATACAAATAATTAAAAAAGCTAAGCCGACAAAAATAGTTTTTTTGGTGTTTAATTTCATAAATTCTTTCCTTTAAGTATTTTTTGCGAATCAATAATTATCTAATTAGTCTCATTATACTTGATAAAAAAGCTTATTACAAGCTTTTATTTTCAAGAATCTAAAGGATTGCTTCCAAGGTTGTCCCTTTTTTATCAACGGATAGAGTGACGATTTCCCAATCATCACCAAGGTGGTTTTCTCTTAATAATGGTCCCAATGGTTTTTGGGAAAGAAAAGTAATCGTTTTGGCTCGATCGTTGAGAAAATAAGGCCAGGCTTGCTGTTGGCAAAAAGCCATTAAGGGTGATTGACTACCGATGGTTTTAAAAAAACTCGCTTCATTAGCTTGGTTTGCCAGCAATTCACGTAATAAAACTAAATCTCCTGTTGCAAAAGCTTTCGGTAAATTGATGGCTTTCGAAAAACGATAACTGAAATCTTGGATATTGGTTTTAAACGGTGCCAATTTTTTATTTTCTTTTTTTGTAATTAAATGAGTTATCACTAAATCATCGTAAACCGGATAAATGATATTTTTGACTTCACCATCAAATTGATAACTGGAACATAAATTTCCCAATAAAGCGGGAGCAATTGATTCATATGAACCTTTGACTGCTGAGGCGATGTTCAATAAATTATTTGAAGAAAAACGACGATCCAAAAAGTAATTGGCGGCAACCACCGTGGCCACAATTAAAGAGGGATTAAAACCTAGGCCTCTACCAACCGGAATACATTGAAGCAAGCTGACTTTAAAGGGCATCATTGCCATTTTCGCAAACCAAAAGACTTTTTCCATGCTCTTTTTGATTAGGTTTTCATAAACATCTTGGGGTTCTGGGAAGCCTACAAACTCCCATTGTTTGGCTCTTTCGAAAAACAGTTCATTATACAAAGTAACAGCTAAACCCAGTCCTTCTACTTCCCATCCCAAACGACCAAAAGTAGCGGGGACTTTTACTTTTAAACGCATAAGTCCTCCTTATTAGATATTTTCTAAAAAACAATGCTGATGAGCGGGGGCTAAAGCAAAAAAACCTTCACCAAATTTGCTCCGCGCTTTTTTGCCATATTCCAAGGCTTTAAACTGCAAATATTGCATCACTATCTCCATGGTATGATCGATTTGGCTGGCATGGAAACGGATGGCAGTAATTTTATCCGCCAATTCTTGCTCGGAAATAGGAATAAAAACATTAGCACGATGCGTATAAAAATATACCAAGTTCATGCCTTGGGGAAATTGTTTGATTTTACTAATATCAATACCATGGCGAGCAGCAACAAGCGGAAATCTTGCTATCGTCAGGGCATTCCTAGCCGCAATGCCGACATTGAGGTGATCGGGATGAACTTCCGTTGGCAGTAATGGATCGGGAGCAAAAATAGCATCCGGTTTAATAGCAATGATTTTTTTCGCAATCGCCACGGTCATCGCTTCTAAAGAATAAACACCGCCATCTTCAAAGGGCAATATCTCTAAACTGCTAACACCTAAAAAGGCGGCCGCTTGTTCGCTTTCTTTTTTTCTTATTGCAATGATGTCTTTAGCTTGGGCTTTCGGATCAAATGTTCCCGCTCCGCCATCCGTCGCAATCAAAAAGTGAACAACAACGCCTCTTTTCGTCATTTGTTTGACTAAGGCTCCGGAAGATATTTCAATATCATCGGGATGAGGGCCAACAAACAAAACCGTTTTGAAAGTTTGAAAATCCGGTAAGGGAACATATTTTAAAAGCCGTTTTTTATTCATTTTAGTGACCTCGATGCTTAAATTATATCATTTTGGGACAATTATGTAAACAAAAGAAAAAGTCCCCAAGGGGGACAATTTCATTAAATTAGTATTTAGCAACCTTAATCATTAAATCACTCATTTGTTTGGAAAAAGCAACGGGGTCCTTTAAGGTAAAGCCTTCAATCAATAAGGCTTGTGAATATAAAAGCGAAGCATAGTCATTCAATAAGTCATTGTTGTCGTTATAAAGATTTTCCAAAGCTTTAAACAAGGGGTGATTAGGATTGATTTCTAAAATTTTGGTGGCTTTCGGTTTTTCTTCATGCGGCATATTGGCAATGACTTTTTCCATCTCAAAGGATAAGCCTTCCGCACTGACTAAACAAACAGGAGAATCAGTTAAGCGCTTGGATAAAATGACATCCGAAACTTCATCTTTTAAAATCTCTTTGATTTTTTCCAGCATTGACTTCTTGTCTTCACTTAATTCTGCAATCTTTTTTTCTTCATCTTTGGATAATAAATCTAAATCGCCTTGGTTAATGGACTTAAATTTCTTCTTGTCATATTCTTGCAACATTTGGATGGCAAATTCATCAATTTCTTCATCAAGAATTAAGACATCAAAACCTTGCTTTTTAATTAAATCCATTTGGGGCAGGGCTAAAACCTGTTCCTTCGTCTTTCCCGAAGCATAATAAATATATTCTTGGGCTTTAGGCATTGTTTCTACATATTCTTTTAAGGTGATGTAGTTATCTTGGTTAACCGAACGGTAAAGCAATAAATCCTTTAACAAGTCTTTCTTTTCCCCAAATTGGTCATAAACCCCGAATTTTAAATTAACGCCAAAACTCTTAAAGAATTCAATGTATTTGTCACGGTCATTTTTCAACATGCTCTCAAGCTTAGAGAGAATTTTCTTCTCAACATTCTTAGCAATATTTTCTAAATCTTTGTTCTTTTGTAAAATCTCGCGGCTGATATTTAAAGACAAATCACTGGAATCCACCAATCCCTTGACAAACCTTAAGTAATCCGGAACCAGTTCCTTGCATTTTTCCATAACGAAAACACCCTTGGAATAGAGTTGCAAGCCTTTTTCATATTTTTCGGAATAGAGATTATAGGGAGCTTTCTTCGGAATGAAGATTAAAGCCGTATAATTAAGGGCTCCTTCCACATTAAAGAAAATATTAACTTGCGGGTCTTGATAGTCATAGAATTTTTGTTTGTAGAACTCGGCTAATTCTTCATCGGTGACATCTTTTTTGCGCTTTTTCCAAAGCGGAATCATCGAGTTTAAGGTTTCGATTTCCCAAACATCTTCATATTTGCCGGCTATATCCTTACCTTCTTTGTCTTTTTTGGGGACAGATTTCTTCACGTTCATTTTGATGGGATAACGAACATAATCGGAATATTTCTTGATTAAGCGTTTAATGGTATATTCTTCCAAGAATTCATCAAAGTCGTTTTCTTTTGTACTTTTGCGGAAGAACACCGTTACCGCTGTTCCTTCTTTTAAACCTTCGACTTCTTCAACTTCATAGGTATCGACGCCGGCCGACTTAAACAAATAAGCTTTGTCACTGTAGGGTGATTTCGTCCGCACTTCGACTTTGGAAGCCACCATGAAGGCCGAATAAAAGCCGACCCCAAACTGACCGATAATGTCTATAGTTTCTTGATCACTTTTGTTTTTTAGATTCTTAATAAATTCTGCGGAACCGCTTCGCGCAATCGTGCCTAAGCCGTTCTCCAATTCCTCGTAAGTCATACCGATACCATTATCGGTGATGGTTAAAGTCCGGGCTTTTTTGTTGATTTCCAAGAAAATTTCATAATCCCGTTTTTCCAGTTTTTGATCCGTTAACGACAAATAATGGAATTTGTCGAGGGCATCGGAAGCATTAGAAATTAATTCTCGTAAGAAAATTTCTCGGTTTGTATAGATTGAATTAATCATTAATTCCAGCAACCGTTTTGATTCGGTTTTAAATTCTTTTATTTCACTCATAAAAATCCTCCTCTTAGTATCTATTAGAAATTATACAATATTTTTTTAGCACTGTCAAGTATTAAGTGCTAAACAGACCGAAAAAATAAAAGCTATTGGGGAAAATAGCTTAGTTAGATGGGAAAGAAAGTATAGGCTAACATGCCTAAGAGTCCTGAAATAATGATTAAATAAATCGGGTTCAGCTTTTTAAACCGCCACCTTAAAACAACAATAATTACCATGATACTTAGGGCAATATAATCAAAATATGAAAAAGCAAAAAGACCACCAAAAATATTTTTAAACACAAGATTTACCACAACGGCAGCAATCATCCCGACAACAATCGGTTTGACGCCTTGTAAAGCCCACTGGAACTTTTCATACTTCATAAAGTTTTGGATGAACTTAGCAATAATCAAAATAATGATAAAGGAAGGGAGAATAACCCCCAAGGTTGCCACAAACGCTCCCAACCACCCTCCTTGCTCAAAACCGACTAAAGTCGCAGTATTAACCGCAAAGGGACCGGGGGTTGATTCCGCAATCGCAAAGAAATTCAACATTTTTTCATAAGTCAACCAGCCCCGGCTGACCACTTGATCTTCAATGAGGGGAATCATGGCATAACCGCCGCCAATGGTGAATAAACCAATCAAAAAGAAAACAAAAAACAATTCTACATAAATCATTTTATTTCCTTCTTTCTTTTAATCATTTGCGAAGTGATACCAACCACCATCCCAAACACAATGAGAAGAAAAGATAAATACTGGAAGTCCACAAATAAACTAAGCCCTAAAGCAAGAGCCATTAACAAATAAGCCAAAGCCGTTTTCGGCGATTTCTTATAAAGTTTCAAACAAGCATTTAAAATGAGGACTACAACTCCGGCTCGAATACCTTTAAAAGCGGCCGCCACTAAAGGAATGGCGAGAAAGTTTTCAAAAAAGAGGGCAATTAAACTAATGATAATAAAAGAAGGCAGAACAACGCCAATGGTTGCCAACAAACCGCCCCAAAACTTAGCAATTTTATAGCCCACAAAGGTTGCGGAATTAACGGCAATGACCCCCGGAGTGGACTCCGCAATCGCAATCATATTGACCATTTCATCATCGTTTATCCACTGTTTTTTTTCCACCAGTTCATGGTGAATTAAAGGGATCATCGCATAACCGCCACCGAAAGTAAAGAGACCGATTTTAAAAAAAGTAAAAAACAATTCCCATTTTTTATTCATGTTAGCGACCATATAGTTGATAAAGCAACCAATTCACAAATTTTGTCGGTAATAATCGTTTTAAAAAGACGAAGAGTTTATATTCCCAGCCCACTGCCACTTTCAGTGGTGGGTGTTTTCTTTTAATAATGCGGGAAATGGTTTTCGCAACCGTCAAGGGGTTTTTCCCTTTTTGTTCGTCTTCTTCCATTTTCGCAAGCGACCGCTGGAAACGTCTGGCATAAAGTTCATCAATGACTTTTGGTTTTTGGCGGTTTTGGGTAAACGATGTTTTGGTATCACCCGGTAAAACGACCGTAACTTTAATGCCAAAGGGTCTTAATTCATTATTTAAACCTTCGGAAAAACTAGCAACAGCCGCTTTTACAAGTGAATAAAAGCTTTGAAAAGGAATGGCCAACTCCCCGGCAATACTGCCAAGATTGATGATTTTGCCTTTTGTTATGCGTAAACGGGGAATCGCTTCCTGACAAACATTAACAACCCCCATTAGATTAACTGATAAAATTTGGTCAATCTCCTCTTTGGGGGTAAATTCCACCGGTCCGCTGATGCCCATACCGGCATTATTGATAACAACATCGATTGGTTCCTTAATTTGACCAAAAGCCGACTTAACTTGTTCGGAGTCAGTAACATCACAACTTAAGTATTTAATTAAAGTGCTACTTCCTTTAGTGCGGGACAAACCATAGACCAAGTAACCTTGCTTAGCAAGGTATTCCCCCGTTACTAAACCAATTCCTGAAGAAGCACCAGTAATAACTATCGTTTTCATCTTTTTCACCTTAATTAATTATAAAGAAACAATGCTTAAAATGCAAGTAAAAAGCCACCAAGCGGTGGCCTAATGATTTACGCCTTTGGTTTTGGTTTAGGCTTAGCCAATAAATCACGAATTTCGGTAAGTAATTCTTCCGTTGTTGGTTTGGCAGGAACCGGTTCCGCTACGGCTTCGACTTGGGCCTTCTCATGTGCAGCTTTGGCTTCACGGTCAGCCTTAGCCTTTTCCGCAATCTTTCTCGCTTTCATGATGGCTTTAAGAAGCGTGAAAATGACTAAAGAAATAATAAGAAAATCAATAACTGTTTGAATAAATAAGCCATAATTTAAGGTGGTCGCCGGTTTCACAATCTCGGCACCGTTCATGACTGCCGGCGTTAATTCCCAAGACATTTCAGCTAAATTACCACCAACAAACAAACCGATTAAGGGCATTAACACATCTTTGACCAAACTGGAAACGATTTTTCCGAAAGCTCCACCGATAATAACACCAACGGCCAAATCCAAAACATTTCCTCTTTGTATAAATTGACCAAATTCTTTAAGAAATTTACGCATAATTCCTCCTTTATTAAGATGAACAAATTATACCACTTTTATTATCTTTGCACAACTTATTAAAGATTCAAGTTTTCTTTCTTTTATTAAGTTTGATTGTATAAAATAGTAAATGTGTAAATTAGTCCTAAGCAAAAAACACCATCCTTAGATGGTGTCTTCCATATCGCTTTCAATGATTTGATTATCATTGTTCTTCTTATACATCGACGCTTGGGTAGAAAATAAGTGATAATAGCGTTGCTGTAGATTAATTAATTGTTCGTGAGTGCCACTTTCAACGATTTGCCCATGTTCAATTAAAATGATGTGGTCAACATCAACCACTGTTGATAGGCGGTGGGCGATGATGATGATGGTTTTATTAGCCGCATTGGTGATGATAAGATCGTTGATGGCTTTTTCGGAATAAGGATCAAGCGCAGATGTTGGTTCATCCAAAATATAAATTTGGGCATCGGAAGCGAAAACACGGGCAATCGCTAATTTTTGGCGATCACCGCCACTAAAAACGACGCCGTCTTGAACGAATTCTCTAGTTACCAAGGTATTTAAACCATCGGGTAAATTCTCTACAAAATTTCTTAAGCCGACCTTATCTAAAGCTTCCCAAACTAAATTTTCATCTTCTAAAGTTTTAATTTCTCGCATTAAGACATTTTCACCAATGGTGACGGCATAAATTTGAAAATCCTGAAAGACAATTGAAAATTGTTTTCGTAACTCGTCTTCTGCCAAATCCCGGTAATCATAACGATTAAAGAACATGCGACCTTGTTCATACTCATAAAACTTAAGCAACAGTTTTACAATCGTCGTCTTGCCGGCCCCGTTTAAACCAACAATCGCTAATTTCTCACCTTGTTTAATTTTTAAG
This sequence comes from Tenericutes bacterium ADurb.BinA124, assembly GCA_002068415.1. Lineage (GTDB taxonomy): Bacteria > Bacillota_I > Bacilli_A > ML615J-28 > CAG-698 > UBA2253. The sequence continues at coordinate 26,563 of MVZM01000001.1, read as the reverse complement.
GTCAAGTTTTCTAAGGTGTAAGTCGCATTATTCGGGTATTTAAAAGATAAATCATCAATCGCAAGCACTTGCAAGGGTTCCTTAACAAGTTCTTTGCCCGTTGTTTCTAATTTAGCTTGATAATTCATATACCATAAAAAGTCATCAATGTATAAGGCATTTAATTTAATCCGGGTTAAGAAATTGATGGCCTCCACAAAGTTGCCCGACAACGATAAACCGGCATTAAGGACGGAAGTGAATTCCCCCAATTGCACAAGATTCTTAAACAGTTTAATGGTCATATAAATATAGGTGCCACCTTGCTCAATAAAAACACTCGAAAATTGGCTGATGAAATCAATGGAAGCAACTTTTCGTTGTGTGCGTAAGTATTCGCCATTGATGATTTTTGCATGGTCCTGATATCTTTGCACCAGCAAATCACTCATACTGGTCGTTTTAATTTCGGCAGCATATTTTTGTTGGTAAAAAACCCGATTCACATAACGGTACATACGGCGATTAGTTTCCGTGCGCTTATCTAGGTCATACCATTTTTTATTGATTAAATTATCACAGATAATGACAATAATTGAGGAAAGCAAAATAATGAGGAGCAACCAGGCATCACTAATTAAAATGATGGACCCGATGGCAATCGAGTTTGTCATTGAGGAAGCAAAGCGCACTAAATCCTCATACACCCGAATCCCGCGATAAGAACCGTCCCGCAAAGCCCGTGCATATTTGTCATAAAATTCCGGATTGTCGAAATCTTCATAATCAATGGTTTTCGTCATTGAATACATTAAGTTTTGCATTTTGCCAACATAAATGGTGCGATAGCGACCAAAAAAATAACCATCATAAACGACTTTAACAAGCGATGTCCCCAAAATAATCGCTGCATAAATGATTAATTCTTTTAAAACTAAAGCAAAACTTTGAGCATTAACGACTAAATCAATCACTTTGCGGATTAAAAAGATTTTAAAAACCGCACTGAGGGCATTAGCAGCAATATAAAAAAGCGAAATAACGACATAAAGCGGACAAAAGGAAAAGACATAACGGATGATTTTCACATTCTTAAAAAAGGATTTAATCAATTTGTTCACCTCCCAAATACTTTTCGGACTGGGAGTTAAACATGGCCCAATATTGTCCTTTTAATTTCATTAAATCATCATGCTTCCCCGCTTCCACAATTATCCCGTTTTCAAACAAGTAGATATAGTCACAATTAATCGTTGTGCTGAGACGATGAGAAATGAATAATAGGGTTTTGTCTTTACCTAATTCCAACATATTTTGGTAAAGTTTGGCTTCCGCCAAGGGGTCCAAAGAACTTGAGGGTTCATCAAGAATAAACAGTTGATAGTTTTGCGCAAACCCACGGGCAATTGCCAGTTTTTGCATTTGACCGCCGGAAAAAATAGCGCCTTTAATTTGAAATTCTCGTGTTACCAAAGTTTGAATGCCCTCTTCATAACGCATAACATCATCATAAAGACCGCTGAACTTTAAAGCATCAATAACTAATTGTTCTTCTTCTTTCGTTTCCACCGGTTTCAAAAGAACATTTTCGCCGATTGTCACACTATAAACTTCTGGATTTTGAAAAACAGCGCCGACTTTTTTGCGTAGTGATGAAGGATCAAGAGAAGGATATGGTTCACCATTATAAACGATTTCACCCTTGCTGCAATCGTATAAGCGCAGCAACAACTTCACAAGCGTCGTTTTCCCGGCGCCATTAGCCCCAACAATGGCAATTTTATCCCCTTGTTTAATTTCCATATTGAGATCGTGAAGGACAATCTTTTCATCATAGCCAAAATCAAGATGCTTGATTTTTAAACTTTGAAAATCACCAACCCTTTGACCACCCCGGCCTTCAATTTTCGATGTCATTGATAAAAAAATAAAGGGTACTCGGCTTTCAATCATTTCACTTTGAATGTTTGCTAAAATATTGACTAAACGGGAAATTAAATTGGCAATCGTCGTCGCTGCCACCGTCAGTGAAGCAAAAGCGGCAATCTGTAAATCAATAAAAGCATAGTAAGCAACAATCCCTAGCACACCAGGATAAATAAAGGCAATTAAAACACTTCCTAAAAACTCCCAAATTGTTTTCCTAAGGGCATAATGGTCATAGACTTTAACTAATTCTTGACTGACAAGATGATGATTTTTAAGGAGCAAAGCCTCAATGGCAGTTGTTTTTAAATCCGCCATCGCATCCTTTAAAAAGAACACTCGATTTAAGTAATTTCGTTTTCGATATAATGGACGCTCAATCGACCGTTGCTGATAACCAATCTTACCAACTCGATATCTAAGGATCACGAAGATGAGACCGATGACAACGGCATAAAAAACCGCATAGGGATGCATCTGCGAAATGACCGCAAACACGCCGAAACTCTGAATAATCGTTCTAATTAAGGTAATTTGATGGTAAGCACAAAAATAAATCCGGTCCGGGCCTTCTTCTAAGGACCGCGTATAATTATTCAAGAAAGTGGTGTTTTCATGAAAATCATAATCAATATGCTTTAATTTCTGAAACAACATCGTTGCTACTGTTACCCGAAAGTTGCGAGCGACATAAATAGTAACGAAGGAGAGAAGTAATTGAATCAGCGAAAGGCCAATTAAAGCGACTAAGTACAGCCCGATTTTCCCCAAAATGGTGGAAATACTTGCACCCGCCTGATAATCGGTAACGATTGTTTGTACAACATAAATCGGAATTAAGGTCATTGCTAAACTGCTTAAAGTAATCAAGATTTCGCTTAATAAAGTAATCGGATATTTTTTTATGAGCAATCCCAATGATTTAAAGGCAAAAACAATATCTTTCATAATCACACCTATTAATTATTATACTGATTATAACTTTCATTTACAACCAATTTTCAGTTTTTTTAAAGCAATCAAAAGAATTATGATATAATAATGAGCGGAGGAAAATATGGAAAACTTAATTAAGCAATATGAAAACCTACGAAAAAAGATGAAAGCCTACCAATTTGCCAATTATCTTGCCAGTTGGGATGCCAGCACCGAAGCCCCCAAGGGCTGTTTTGCTAACCGCTCCATCCAAATGGGGGTTTTGAGCGAAGAAGCTTATAAACTACAAACTTCAGAAGAAACCAGTAACATTGTTGATGAACTGTTTGCCAAGAAAGAACAGTTGGAGCCGATTTTAAAACATGAAATTGAGGAAACAAAACGCAGTCTAGATAATATGAAAAAAATTCCCATGAATGAATATGTAGAGTTCATGACAATTTTATCTGATAGTCAACAAATTTGGGCAGAAGCCAAAAAGGCTGCCGATTGGTCTAAATTTGCTCCCACTTTGGAAAAAATCGTGGCCTATTTAAAAAAATATGTGCAGTATCTAGAAACTGACCGTTTAAAAGGTTATGATGTTTTACTGAACGATTTTGAACGTGACTTCTTGATGGAAGATTGTGATTTATTCTTTGATGCCTTAAAACGCGATTTAGTGCCGTTTGTGAAAAAAGTGCTTAAAAAACCCCTCGTTTACCAAAACCATTTTGAAAATGCGACCTACCCCGTCGAAAAACAAAAACAGTTTATATACTATTTACAAGATGTGATGGGTTTTGACCGCAACCGCGGCTTGATGAAAGAAAGTGAGCATCCGTTTACATCGGGTTTTGGGTCCAGCGATGTTCGCTTCACCGTCCACTATTATGAAAACAACCTCACTTCAGCAATCTTTTCCGCCATCCATGAAATGGGTCATGCCATTTATGAACAACAAGTTGATTCGGCTTTAGAACAAACCAATTCCGGCGGTGGTGCTTCCATGGCCTTGCATGAATCCCAATCCCGCTTCTATGAAAACATCATCGGCCGTAGTAAAGAATTTTGGAAAGTTCATTTTCCAAAACTTAAAAAAACCTTTCCAAAACAACTAAAAGGTATTACTCTAAATGATTTCCATCAGTCCATCAATCGTGGTCAAGCTTCATTGATTCGCATTGAGGCCGATGAATTAACCTATGCTATCCATATTATGCTACGCTATGACATCGAAAAAGCACTTTTCAATAACGAAATTACGGTTAATGATTTACCGCGGGTTTGGAATGAAAAAATGAAAGAATATTTAGATTTAGATGTTCCTAATGACAAAGAAGGCGTCTTACAAGATGTTCATTGGGCGTTTGGCGGGTTCGGTTATTTCCCTTCCTATGCTTTAGGTTCGGCTTATGCCGCCCAAATGTTAGCAACGATGAAAAAAGATTTCCCCGTTTTTAAATCTCTAAAACAAGGTACTACTAAAGCCATCAATTCTTGGTTTAAAGAGCGACTCCACCGCTATGGGGCTACCCAACATCCAAAAGCCTTATTTGAAAATGTCGTTAAGGAGAAATTCCAGCCCCAATATTATATCAATTACTTAATCGAGAAATATTCACAAATCTACAATCTTTAATACTAAAAGGGTTAGCTTTAAAATAGTTAACCCTTTTTTGATAATTCATCTCTTAATTTCAAACCTAAATTCGGATAATCAGTGACTAATGAATCTACACCCATTTTTAAATATTTGCGGATTAGGTTTTCATCATTAAGCGTCCAAACCGAAACCGCTTTTTTAAGCCATTTCATCCGCTTGATAAACCCAAAACGCAACAATCTATAATGGGGGGAAACATAGTCAGCACGGCACCGGCGTAACCTAAACCCAGGAAACAACTCCGACAACCGCGTTAAAACCACATGTTTCGGTTTATCTTTCCCCAGTAATAAGGCCGTAATAATTTGTGGATCATATTTTTTGACGGCTAAAACGGATTGATCTTCAAAAGAACGAATCATAAATTCATCATTACTCAAATACTGATGAATTAAATCGACGATTTCCTCTTCATAACCGGCTTCTTTGATTTCAATATCAACGAGAATTTTTCCTTTTACTAATTTTAACGCTTCCGAAAGCAAGGGAAGATGATAACCCAAACCATTACTAATGGCTAATAAATCAGCATAATTGGTCTCTTTTACCACTGCTTCCAAAAGATGGTCATCATGGATGACGATAATCTGCTGATCCTTCGTTTTTCGCACATCAAGTTCAATGCAATCGGCCCCGACATCAATCGCTTTTTGGAAGGCTTCTAAGGTATTTTCATGTGGTACTAAACCCGAGGCACCGCGGTGTGCCACAATATATTGTTTAGGGAAAGCTTTCATTAATTGATAATCCTCAATTTTTTCCCCACCTTCGCAAAAGCGGCAATGGCGAAATCCAAATTAGCCTTGGTATGACTAGCTGACAGCATCACGCGTAACCGTCCTTGTCCAGCGGGAACTGTCGGAAAAACAATCCCAGAAACAAAGACGCCTTCCGCCAATAAACCGCGCGATAATTCCATCGTTAGGCTTTCTTTTCCCACCATAACGGGGGTAATCGGGGTTTCACTGTGCCCTAGATCAAAGCCGAGATTGCCGAGAGCCTTTTTAAAGTAACGGGCATTTTCCCATAGTTTTTGAGTGTAGGTTTCGCTTTCCATCAGCATCTTAACAGATTCAATGGTGGCACCGATGGCCGCCGGTGGTAGGGCAGTGGAAAAAAGCAAGGTGCGAGCACGATGTAATAACCAATCCTTCACAATCTGTTTGGATGCGACATACCCACCGACAACACCGATGGCTTTGCTGAGAGTTCCGATAATGAAATCTACTTGACCATGTAAATGGAAATGGTCGACGGTTCCACGGCCACTTCTTCCTAAAACCCCACTACCGTGGGCATCATCAACATAAGTTAAAGCTTGGTATTTTTTGGCCAGAGCAACAATGTTAGGCAATTTGGCTAAATCGCCATCCATGGAAAAGACACCGTCAGTGATAATTAACACATTACGGTATTGAGAACGTTTTTCTTTTAAGATTCGCTCTAAATCATCCATGTCGTTGTGGCGGTAGATTGTCCGTTCCGCTTTTGATAAACGGGTGCCGTCAATAATCGAGGCATGGTTTTTTTCATCACTGACGATTAAATCACCGGCCTCGGTGATGGCAGGAATCGTTCCTAAATTACAGTTGAAACCGGACTGAAAGCAAGTTACCGCTTCTTCTTGTTTAAACAAAGCTAAGAGGTTTTCCAGTTCTTCCAACAAATCTTGATTGCCAACAATGGTGCGAACACTGCCGGCGCCAGCGCCATATTTATCAGTAGCCGCTTTAGCAGCTTGAATAAGCCGCGGATGATTGGCAAAACCTAGATAATTATTACTTGATAAATTGACAATTTCTTGGCCCTTTAAGTAAATGACATTGGCACAGGGACCCGTATTCACCGGTAGTTGCCGATAGACACCTTGTTCCTTTAGTTCCGCAATTTTATCTTCTAAAAATTGTAAATTATTCATCAATACTGTCCTCCGGAATTAAGACGATTTTCCCACTGTTGCCACTGCCCATGATTTCCGCAGCTTGGTTAATTTCCCGTAAGGGGAAGATGTGGGTAATGATTTTATCTAAATGTAAAAGGTTTTTCTCTAATAAATCACGCACTTGATACCAAGTATCATAGATGCGACGACCGGTGACTCCATAAATGCTGATGCCTTTAAAAACCACCTCGGTCGCAAAATCCAGTTCAATTTTTTGGGAAGGAATCCCTAACATCGACATCCCCCCACCGGCTTTAAGATATTTAAAGGCCTGTTCAATTGCGACTTTATTACCGCTAAATTCACCGATAACATCGGCTCCCCGACCATTGGTTTCCGCAAAAACCCGGGCAATGACATCTTCTTGAAGCGGATTGATAACGACATCGGCCCCAATAGCTTGGGCCAATTGCGCTCGATAAGGTTTCACTTCAATAGCGATGACTTTTTTAGCGCCAAGGGCTTTCGCAACATCAACCCCCATTAAACCTATCGGCCCACAACCTAAAATCACAACATCTTTGTTGTTCACATCAAAATGAGCTATCGTGTGGACCGCATTTCCCAAAGGTTCTTGCACAGACAAATGCAAAGGATTCATCGTGGGACTATTAATGAAACAATTATGTTCCGGAATTTTCACATAACGAGCAAAACAGCCGTCAGTATCAACACCGATAACTTTCGTGTTTTCACAAATATGGCCTTCCCCCCGCAAACAAAACTCACATTCATGACAAATAATATGGGTTTCGGCACTAACCAAATCGCCAATTTTGACCCTCGTTACTTTATCCCCCACTTTCACAATCTCGCCACTGAATTCGTGGCCAACCGTTAAAGGTAATTTTAAACGTTTTTGGGCCCAAGCATCATAGCTGTAAATGTGGTAATCCGTCCCACAAAACGAAGTCATGGCAACTTTTACTAAAACTTCATGCGGCAAAAGGGCCGTCGAAATTTGTTTTTTCACATAACTAAAGCCTTTGTGCGGTTGATCTTTCACAACCGCCATCATCGTGATCGTGTCTTCGTCATCGGATAATTTTGTCATATCTTTCCTTCTCTTTCTTTTGTTTCATGTAGCACTTAAATTATAGCATAAATAGCTAAAATGATAAATAAAAGTTTTACCAATAAAATAAGAAGATGGTTCGTATTATAAGTGAAAAGGCAGGTGTCTTAATTTTATGAAAAAATTTTTATTATTAATGCTCGTAATCCTCAGTTTATTTGTTAGTGGCTGTACCGTCGGTAACAAGCAAAACGCTAAAGATTTAGGTCTAAATACGGTTACCGATAGTGAAAACTTAAAGAGTTTGGTTAAAGAAACGAAAAACCGCCCCCTATTCGATGGCGTCAACAGTTGGTTGGAAGACGACAGCGCCTCTCCCAAGTCTAGTGACCGCGAAACTGACTACACCAGCACCGATTATACAAAAACAAATGTGCAGGTGGAAGGAGTCGATGAAGGTGACATTATTAAAACCGATGGCTCCCGCATTTATATTGTCAGTTGGAACCGTCTACAAGTCATTAAACTGTTAGGAAAGGGCCAAATGGAACTGGTTCTCAATGAAAAAATCACTCCCGTCACCGGTGAGAACTATAATTCCTACACTTATTATTCCGATTTATATGTGACCGATAAATACTTAGTTGTTACCGGCCAAAAAATGGAATATTCCTACCATATTTTAGAAAAAAATAAGGACGATGCTGATAACGAAGAAGCAACAGAACCGGTACTCGATTATTATCCGTATTATTATAATTACATTCACATGAGTATTGTTGATATTTATGATATTGAAACGCTTGTGAAAGTCGACAGTTATCAAATTACCGGCTATATTGAAGGTTCTCGCTTAATTAAAGATAATTTATATTTAATTTCCAATTATCAGCCCAATTATTATGATTTAAAAAATGAAGAAACCGATATCCGACCATGGTATATTCATAACGGTGAAGCCAAATACTTTGATTATTCGGAAATCAAATATTTGCCTGATTCGTTTTATCAAGCCTTTAACATTATTACAACCATTAATTTAGGTAAAGAAAGAAGCATTGCTAATGATGTTTTCTTATCAGCATCTTATTGGGGACAAATTTATGTGTCACCAACGGCCATTTATTTCGCCGCCAATTATTATACAAGAAGTTTTATCAACGATTTATTTGGCACTTGGAAACAAAAGGGCTTATTATTTTCTTTCCAAATCAACAGCAAAACGGGCGAAGTTTCCTTCGGCGGTGCCGGTGAATTTGAAGGCATAGTCATTAACCAATTTGCTATGGATGAATACAATGGCTATATGCGTTTAGCTACCACCGATGGTTGGGGCGAAGATGTCGTTAACCGTCTATATGTTTTTGAACGAAAGTTAGTTGATGAAGCCTATAAATTAGAAGTTGTCGGTAAAATTGACTCCGGACTTGGAAAACCGGGCGAAAGCATCCAATCCGTTCGTTTCAATAAAGATATCGCTACCATCGTTACCTTCTTAAGAACCGATCCCTTCTACACCGTTGATTTAAAGGATCCCTATAATCCGAAAATTATTGGTGCTTTAGAAATCCCCGGTTTCAGCACCTACCAACATCCTTGGACCGATACTTTAATTTTAGGAATTGGCTTTGATGCTGTTGATGGCAGGACCACTGGCATGAAGTTAGCACTTTATGATATCACTGACCAAGAAAACCCGGTTGAAGTCGGTAAACCCTTAATTTTAAGCAACGGTCAAAATTCTTGGTCCTACAGTGAAGCCACCTGGAACCATAAAGCGATTATGATTGATAAAACCCGTAACTGCTTCGGCTTTACATTATGGCGTTCAAACTGGGATAATTATTATTACTCAAGCACGAATGACTATGTGATTTTCTCCGTTGATGAAACTAAAGAAACACCGATTACACTTAAGTATTCTTTCAGCCATATCAATTATTTCCAACAAAATAAGAGCATGTATGAAGGCTACTACTGGCGTTATGATTTCGCTATCAAACGCGCTTTCCGTGTCGACGATTATCTCTATGTCATTAGTGGTGAAGTCGCAACTTCGCATAATTTGCTTGGTGATTTATCCGTTGTTGATGATATCATTTTCGAAAAAGCCTTCGTTGATGCTAAATAAGAATAAACCAAATTATCGTTAATCCCACCTCATAATTGATTAGGAATGAGCAAAATGATATAATTAACATAACCCTTCCTAAAGGAGTGAGTTTATGGCTAATTATGATGCTTATATTGAAGCCTTAAGACAAAAAGATGAACAGGCCTTTGAATTTATCTATCATGAAACCAAAGCAACTGTTTATGCCGTTATCGTCGGGATTGTGAAAGACCGCGATGCTTGTCAGGACCTCATGCAAGATACTTATATCACGATGCTGGAAAAGATTAATCAATACCAAGTAGGTCGTAATTTTTTAAGCTGGCTTGCGACCATTGCCAGAAATAAAGCGATTGATTATTACCGCCGTAAACAAAAAGAAACTTTAGTTGATGTTGCGGAAAGCGAAAGCTTGATGCCCACCGAACAAGCCCAAGGTGAAAGAAGGGTTTTAGTCGATGAATTATTGGCACTCCTCACCGATATTGAACGACAAATCTTTTTGTTACGGATTATGCAAAACTTACCCCATCGGGAGATTGCGAAAATCGTCAATCTCCCTTTGGGGACAAGCCTTTGGCATTTTAGCCGGGCCATGAAAAAAATCCGAGCAGAAAGGAAGTGAAAACCATGCGAACCAAAGATAAAATCCAATTAATCCGCGAAGAGTTGATGGCGGAAATTCCAACCCCCAATTCTTCACATATCTTAAACACCGCTGTTATCGAACCTTCACTTCCGCTAGTTCCCAAAAAAATGGCTTTTACCTTCTCTTGGCGAGTAGCCCTAAGCTCTATCTTGGTGATTGCCCTTGCCATTCCCTTAGCGATTGCCTTAAAAATGTCTTCCGATGAAGACTATCCGCTTGCTGAAAGCCAGGCCTTATATGATTCATCCGATGAAGTCTATGGATTTATTGCAACTTCCGTTGTCGCCATGATTTACAGCACCAATGATGTATTTGCCGGTGAAAACTTAGATAAACAAGGAAATAGTGATTTATTAGTTTTTAACGAACTTAGTTTCCTTAATCGTTATCTATCACCGATTGAAATCATGCTGGCCTACGACCACAACCACTTTTACCGGCAAGCCAGTGATAATCGTTATTATACTAACAAAATTGTTTACGACGGCATCGGTTTATTGGATGAAAATCTCCATTATGACATTTATTACAATGAGTATTTAGTCGCCAACAATCGCTTGGAAATAAATGGTTTTGTTCGTGCTGAAGCTAAAACTTACACTTTAAAAGGCAGCAAAGAAATCCAAAACCAAAAAACCATCCTCCAAATGACTTATTACATCAATGAAGATTCAACGAAAGATTATGTTCGAGTCTCCAAAAACTTAAATGTTGGCTTAGATGAATACGAATTTGTGGTTGTGAAAGACGGTTTAGTGCTAAATGAAAGTAAATTATCCTTAACGAATGGCCAAGAGATATATGCAACTTTAGAAAACTTGCTGGAAAAAACGGCAACTTTCAAAATCTATGCTTCAAAGGAAAACACCTTTGATATTGATTATACGATTGCGGTGGCAACACCAATTAGTTATGAACCGTATATGAATGAGGGTGATGGCAAGAATATCTCTTCCGAACCATTCATTGAATCAGGAAAGATTGCCATTGATGTTGAGAAAAACAGTTCATCCTATTTTATCTCATCTAATGATGTCGAAGATGTCATCATTATCAACAATCCCCACGATTAAGATCTATGGAAAACGACACCTTAAAAGATGTCGTTTTTTTGTTTCCTATTCTTACTATTATGAAAAACCTTTTCCTTTGATAACGATGGCTTTGTTTGCTTGCGTTATGGTATATCCTCGATAAACAATCATCAATTTAAAATCTAGTTTCTCTACTTCCAAACTACTATCATACTGCCTCATTATTGCGATGGAATCAATTAGTGCTACTTGATGATAATCATCTTTTATTAAAATATCACCTTCGGAAGATGCGTTTAAATCAGCAACGATTTTAGTGAATGTTTTATTAAAAGGCCAGTTAACTAGATAAGCGGCTTGCGACTTTAAAGCCGGAACAACAACAAATATTTCTTCATTGTCACTATTTAAACCAAGAACATAATAACAAAATCGCCTCGTATCTTCCCTTTTGATTTCGCTATCCGAAGAGCCAACCGAGGCAACTAAGACTTCGTTTATTCCCATTTGCTCTTTTGCTATTTTGATAGCATCCGTTATTTTGTTTTCATTTGTACAAGCGGATAAATTAATCAAAAACAGTAATGACAACATTAAAAATAGCCACTTAAACATTATTATCTCCTATCATCCATCTTAATTTATTTGAAAATATCTTTTTTTATTAGTTTTATTATATCATGTTTTTATGTAAAACTAATGGGGATGGTTTTTACATTAAAAACTGCTCCCAACTATTTTGTTAGGAGCAGCCATTTTTAAGTTTATTTTCCTTCCTTTACTCGAAAAGCTTTTAAATCCTCATTCATTTTTTCCACTTCTTTTTTCCACATCCAATACATAATTACCCAAATGAGGGCATAGGTAACAAGAACAAGAGCCGCAATCACCAAACAATTGACCAAAGTAAAGGGGACCCATTGGAGCGCGGAAAAGACAACAATAAAGCTAATCATCATGGACAGTGAATGAGCGATGGTCGCTTGCAACAAACTCCATGTTTCAATGTCATAAAAACTAATACCACCGATACAAACGACCCCCAGTAAGCCTGATAGTACCGTTTGGAAAATGAGGGCTAATCCATATCCCATGGCTTCTACCTGATGCGGAGGTACGAGGATTGCCCCTTCCCCATAAGCAAGATTAACCATTAAAGTAATGAGGTTCCCCATCACGACACCGACAATGAAACCGATAACGATTCTAATAATTAACATTTTTTTCATTTTAGAGGCTTTCCTCCTCTTAATATTTCTCTAATTGCTTTCGTGTAGCGCCTTGAAGTATAGGACCTAATCCCGTTGATCATCTCAATTTTAATGGTTCCTCCTCCTTCAAAACTCCATTGCTTAACATATCTAAGATTGACAATCTCCGATTGGGAAATCTTAACAAACCATGTAGGATTAAGTTTTGGTTCAATTTGATATAAAGGTTCGCTTAAAACAAATTCACCATTAATGGTTTTTATCGATATAAATCGTCCACTCTTTGATAGAATGACGATATCATTCATATCAATCAATTGTTTGTCGGAAAGGAGATGGCAAGAAAGTTTCTCACCACCTAGAAGCTCAAGAATTTTATTTACTTCTTCTGTTTGGGCTTTGGCCTTGATGATAACTTCGGTTTCCTTAACGCTCTCATCATGGATAAACTTTAATTTAAATGACATTTGTGAGTCCCTCATTCATTTGTAGTAAGCTTATTATAATGGGAATTGAGAAAATAAGCAAACTTAATTAAATAATTTGTTTGTAGTTACTACCTGAAGGACAAATCACTTATTTTACGATAACAGTTTTAAGACCAAATGCTTGGTTCACCATCAACATAACGCCAATGAGCACCGTCTTTGTTTTCTGTTTCGCTATACCAATAAACAGTTTTTTCGTTATGCCAATCAGCAAAGAAGCCCTGTGGTGTAGATGTTGCTTCACAATAAAATGTTTCTAAATTATTTTTACTATAGGATATTTTTCCAAAAATATGTTTGACGCTGGAGGGAATAAGCAAGGACATTAGAGCATCACAGCCATTGAAAGCACCACTGCCAATCGACTCCACACTGCTGGGGAGTTTAATTGTTGCTAAAACGGCACAACCGGCAAAAGCCGAATCATCAATCAAAACAAGGCTATCAGGAAGTGTAATTGATGCTAATAAAACACATCCGGTAAAGGCGCTGTCCCCAATATAGGTAATTGAATCCGTCATCGTTACTGATGTTAAGTTTTCACACCAATTGAAGGTCCATGTTTTAATTGATTTAAGACCACTGCCAAGGGTAACTGTTTTAAGAGCCGAACAACTTCTAAAAGCATCAGCTCCTAAGTTTGTGACACTGTCGGGGATGGTAATATCTTCCAAAGCCGAAGAATAAGCAAAGGCGCCATCGCCAATACTTGTAACGGTGTTAGGAATCGTAATTGTTTTAAAGCGAGCATATTCAAAAGCATTTTCCGCAATCTCCACAACCCCTTCCGGAATCGTTGATGTCTTGATTCCTGCAATTAGCTTATTGGTAGCTGTTTCAATAATGGCATTGCAATTATCTCTCGAATCATAGACAGTATTCCCGGCGGCAACTTCAAGTTCTGTTAAATTGGAACAAGCACTTAATAACTTGGAACCGATTGTTTTCACACTCTTGGGGATGATTACTTTCGTTTTTAAATTATGACACCAACCTAATGCTTCATCACCAATATGCATCAGCCCTTCAGGGAAGGTAACACTTTCCAACTTATTATGATAGTAAAAAGCTCCACCGGCAATAATCTTACAATCAGGATGAACATTAACATTAGTAGCGTATTGATTTGCTTCCATAAACACCAAATAAGGATTGTTTGCATTTCCTAAATATTGATTCCCGCTACTTCCATCGACACTGAAGATGGAATTATTACAAGAATAAAAAGCATACTTACTAATTGTTTCAAGACTATGGGGAAGATTAATACTTGTAAGACCCGAGCAATTATAAAAAGCATTGTCGTTAATTAAAGTGAGGCCTTCAGGAAGATTAATCGTCTCCAGTTTAGTGCATCTTTCAAAGGCATTACTTCTAATTTCTTTCACTCCCGCCCCCAAGGTAACCGTTTTTAATTCGCTACATTTACTAAACGCATTATCGCCGATGAATTGAACGCTCTTGGGAACAGTGACGGAAGTTAAACCCGAACAATCGTAAAAAGCCCGATTACTAATATTTTTTAACTTATTTCCTAAAGTAACAGTTGTTAAAAGCTTGTTTCCTTGAAAGACGCCACCAATCAACACTTGGCAATCATCGTGCACTTTAAAAGTCGTGGCGCTTAAATCACTGACCCCTACCAACAAAACATATTTATTAATGTCATTTCCTAAATATTGACCGTTTTCGGAAAGATTATAACTTAAATTTTTACAGCCTTCAAAGGCTCCTCTTCCTACCACTTCAATACTGTCCGGAATGATGACACTGGTTAAATTCTCACAGTCCTTAAAAGTAAAAGGAGAAATTGATTGCAAGTTTTTTCCAAAAGTTACCGACTTTAGGGCCGTACAGCCTTCAAAAGTTAGTGGACCAACATAAGTTAAACTATCTGGTAAAACAATGGTCTCTAAGGAAGTGCAGTAAGAAAAGCCATTGAAACCGATACTTTCGACACCGTTTTCAATAGTAAGTGTTTTTAAAGCCGTACAGCCGTTAAAAACATCTTCGCCAATCGTTTTGATACTGCTAGGGATTGTTAATGACTCCATGGTTTCATTTTCAAAGAAGGCCCATTTTTCTATAGCAATCACCGGTTTTCCTTTATATGTTGAAGGAATAACAACCGTTTTTTCGTTGCCAACATAGGCTTTAATAAAATACCCAACTCCATCATCAACAAAAACAAAATCTTCCGCCTTGCTTGCTGTCGGTGTCGTATCACCACCACCATTAGGATCTTCGCCATTACCATCGGGATCGACAATGTCGGGATCGGGATTATCATCATCCGCCCCCTTTTTACAAGCAACAAAACAAAAGGCTACCATAAATAAGGCCAGCATTAGAAACAGTGTTTTTTTCATAAAATCTCCTCATTCTTTTTGTAATTTGTATTATTGAGAAAAACTTGCCAATATTAAACCAGTTTAAACTTAACTAGGCACCATATTTCTTTTACAATATTTCGCTCGCTACTGTTTCATTTTATCTATCTTTTTTATATAATCAAGGCATCTAGCTTATTCGGTTATTATTTTACATATTCGGTAATTAAGAAAACTTTATTTAATGATTGTTTATTTTAATAAATCACTTTAGCAGGTAGATGATAAAACCAAAGGCATAAAAAACAGGAGGAAAACATGAAAAAGTATCTAATCCTTTTCCTAATGATTCCATTTATTTTGCTTGTGGGCTGTCAAACGAAAACCCAAACTAAAAAACTCGAATATAATATCGAGAATGATGCAGAAATTGAAGTGATTTATTACGAAAAATTAAGCACTGATCAAAGTTTAAGTCATTATGATACTTTACAATTAACGATGACCGGTGAGCAGTTATGCGAATATCCAGTTTTTCAAAATTTAATCAAGCAAGCCAAGCAAAGTGAATATGACCAGCGAACAATTATTTTAGGCATTCCGATTGGATGGTATGAACAAAAATTGCTAATCAGGGAATCCTAACACTAGTGTTACGCTTTAAAGTGAATGCGGAAAACAAACTTGAAAGCGAAATATACACCATTGAAAATAATCAAGCCCTTGCGAAATATGTAGCTAAAATAGCAATTAATCAAGAAATCACCACTTTTATGGACTACATTCAAAACAATGGTCTTGTAAATCATGTTTCTTAAAATATGATATAATCTTTCTAAATAAAAAAGAGGCAATGTAAAATTACAAAACCTCTTTAAAAAGAGAATCTAGGAAAAGCTTCTCTTTTTTTCTTTAACCTTAAATCCTTGATTCACATGTTTTTTTGTTATTTTAAAATCATCTAAATATTATTTATAATAAATCCCAGTGATTAATATTTAACTTAAATAGCTTGGCTTTTTTATGTTCACGAACAAGTAATATTTCTAAATCAACTAAAACGTTCAGCAGTTTTAAATAATATTGCTTACTAAAATCATCATGTGAGAAATTTTTATAATCCTTCCAATCGAAATAACCATCATCAGTCACCGGAATGGCCAAAACATTTTTTAAAGCAATTTCATGAGAGCGATTCAAAAATTGTCCACTTCTTTTCAATTTGTTTTGAATAGTATAAAAATTAATATATATTTTAGAAAATTTTAGGATGATTTTTCCCATGTACTCAAGAAAATAAGTAATGTCATGGCCTGCTTTTCTGGAATTCATAATGGCGTTATAATAACCCTGCTTATGAATTTTATTATTAATGGCTTCACTAACCAACAATAGACTCAAAGATGGTGCATGCTTAATATTATACCAAAATGACATAACTCGAGCCATTCGACCATTGTAATCAAAATAAGGATGGAGGTAAACCATGTAAAAATGAATGACATGGGAGGCAAGAAGATGTTCTTCGTGGGTTTTTTCTTGGTTTATATAGACCATTAATTCATTCATTAACTTAGGCAGTAACTTCCAATTAATACCTTTGTCCACTACGACCTTGACAGCATCGACAATGCTTACTTCGTCATGACGATACTTATATCCTGGTAATAATTGTTCATCACCCTTTAAACATCTTTTAGATAATAGCGAATAAAGCTTAAAAATATTCTCTTCCGTTATATCGTTGTTCTTAACAAACTCATAGCCTAACAACATGTTTTTAATGATAATATCATTAGTTTCCGTTAGATCATCATAATCAACTTTATTCAACTTTTCAATTTGCGCTCTTGTACTTCTAATGCCCTCGACAGCTAAACTAGATTCAATTTCAGAGAATAGAAAACCATTTAGCATTTCTGATTCACGCCAATCAGCAAACTGATTCATAATTGAATTTCGAATCAAATCATGACTACCTAAAAAATTAGCGATTATCTTGTCATGTTTCCAATACAATAATGGATTAGCTAATTCATCTGGCAAATTCAATTTCAAATATTCACTATCTTTTAGTTTGGCTAATCGAACAAAATTTATGGCTTCGCGAGTAAATCCATACTTATAAATTAGTTCGGAATCAACAGGATAATGATCAAGTTGATAACATATGTTTTTATATTTTTCATAAATATCCATAGTAGACACAAATCATCACCTCATTAATAGTTTACAATATTGTTTACAATAAGTCAACAAATGTGTTTACAATATTGTTTACAATAACCTTTGCTTTCGAAGAATCAATCCCTTATCATCTAGATAAAAAAGAGCCTTAGACCTTGAATCATACCTTGATTACATATTTTTTAAGCCCACCTTCAAAGAGAATATTATTTTTTTAAGTGTCCGCTTTTATAAAAACAAGCCAAGTAAAACTTAGAATTTATCTAAAATACTTGGCTTTTTTTATTGGTAACTGCTACATTTTGTTATCAGTAATCTTGGATTGATTTCTGCCGTTTTGTTTTGCATAATAGAGATTTTCATCTGCTCTTGTTATCGCTGTTTTGATGGTATCAGTTTTTGTAACCATGGTTCCGCCGATAGAAATTGTTACTTGAATCGTTTTCCCGTCCTCAAATTGATAACTGGAAGCCGCAACCAACAATCGTAATCGTTCAGCGATATTAATTAAATCGTCATTATTGGCAACATCAACAATAGCAATAAACTCTTCCCCACCCCAACGGCTGACCAAATCCGTTTTTTTCACATTCGATGAAAGAGTGTGGGCAACAATTTTCAAGATTTCATCGCCTATTAAATGCCCATAAGTGTCATTGACTTTTTTGAAAAAATCGATATCCATAATCATAATGCCAAAGGTGTTGGAAAACAATTTCGCTTCTTCCAACCTCTTGGCTATTTCAAAATCAAAGTAATGCCGATTCGCTACTTGGGTTAATGGGTCAATCCGTAGTTTATCTTTTAACTCGATGTTTTCATGATAAATCTGCTTTTGAAATCGTTCGTCCGTAAACACTTCAATAGCGGCAACAATTGTTTGTTCCGAATCATAAATCGGCAAGGTTTTGACCATGATGGGGATACGATGGCCTTCTTTGTGTTTTAGAAACACGCGAGCTTCCCTAATGATACCGTCTTTTAGGGTTTCATTAAGGGGACAGCCTTCAAGGCACAGCTGTTTTCCGTTTTCGTCCACATGTTGTAAAATGTTTTGGTAACAAAAACTGTTGGTTACTTCCGCTTGCGAATATCCGGTAATGCGTTCGCTACCTTCATTCCAATAAATGATTCTTCTTTTTTGATCGACCACATATACTCCTTCATAAAGATAAGGAATAAGATTATCGTGATATTTTATGTCCATAAATTTTCCTCCCCATTTCCAGTTGAAATCATTCATTAACGATTACTTCGTTAATAAACACCTTGACTAACTTCGCATCAAACTGTGTCCCCGCACAGCGTTTTAGTTCGTTAATCGCAAACTCTTTGCTAAGCGCTTTTCGGTAAGGTCTATCGGCTGTCATAGCTTCATAGGCATCGCAAATATTAATAATCCGAGAAAATAAGGGGATTTCATCTCCCTTTAGTCCTTGGGGATAACCTTTACCGTCAATGCGTTCATGATGTGTTAAGGCATATTCAGCCAGTTTGGAATATTTATCCGCTGAACGTAGGATTTGGTAGCCATTGGTCGTATGGGCTTTCATAATCTCCCATTCATATTCAGTGAGTTTACCCGGTTTCTTTAAGATATAATCAGGGATGGTTATTTTACCGATGTCATGCATGCGGCCGGCAAATTCCAATTCTAATTTCTCATGATCGGAGAGATTTAACTTTTCACCCATCAAAGCACAATATCGACTGACACGATCGGAATGGTCTCTTTCTTCATCGTATTTTTCTCTTAATGAATTGAAGAGGGCATTAATAGTTTGATTTCTTGAACTTTGGCTGCGAAGAACTTTATTGGAATACATACTGTTTTCGGCTTCCGTAATGACATCATCAATATCTATAGATTGATCTGTTTTTACAGCTGAACCAAAGGAAAGTGACAGTTGAATCTCCTTAATCTTGATTTGAGATACCTTGGCAATCAAATCGTTTAGGCTTTGTTTATATGCTTCCATGGTGGTTTTTGGCGATAAAATTAGAAACTCATCCCCACCAATCCTTGAAATAATGGCGGGGGGTAACCACGACTCGGCAAGCAAGTTAGCAACTTGTTTGATGGTTTGATCACCGACATGATGCCCATAGGTATCGTTAATCAACTTCAAGCCATCAATATCAATCACAGCAATCAATAAGGGATAGTTTTCCGGTTTATCAAATTCTTTAATTTTGTCATCAAAATAGCGTCTATTGGGTAAGCCCGTTAAAAAATCATGTTTACTTGCATAAATCACTTTTTCTTCATTTTGTTTTTGATCCGTATTATCCATTAAGAAGCCTTCAATAAACCATTCTCCATCTCGACTAAAGGCTTTCCCTTTTTCCCAAATCCAAGCTGTTGTTCCGTCTTTCTTGAGGATTTCATACTCAAGGGTATTTGTTCGATTATGTTTCTTTGATTCCAACCAAGTTTTCATCAAATGAGTCCGATACTTAGGAAGGACTAAATCATTAAATGATATTCTTTTATTGTTTATCAAATCCACAGGTTTATAGCCGGTGATTCTTTCCCATTGCTCAGTCATATGGAGCATTGTCCTATTGTTATCGAACTTACATTGATAATAAACTCCGGGGAGGTTGTCAATAATCCGCCCTTTTTCGCTTTCTTTCTCAATGAGGGCTTTTTCCTGATGCTTTCTATCCGTAATGTCTTCCGCAATCACAATGAACTTATCATCAATATATGGATATGAAACCACCCGAAAATATTTTTTTAAAGCCCGCGAATAAGACTCAATCGCTGTGGTTTGTTTTTTTAACACGACTTGTGCATAGCTTTCAATCCACGAAAACTCAATTTCCGGAAGAATCTCGGTTGCTCGTTTACCAATGATATCCGCTTTTTTTAAGCCCGTCATCGCTTGGTAAGCATCATTGATGTCAAGAAACCGGTAGTCCACCGGGTTTTTCTTTTCATCCCAAATCATTTCTCTTAAATTAAAGCCCAGTGGCATCTCTTGGATTAACTTATCCCATTGCATTTCCATTCGTAGGCTTTCTTCTTCAACTTTTTTGATTTCCGTAATATCTCTAAACTCGGTGATTAGGACTTGTTTACCTCGATATGGAGTGCTTTTAGATTCAATTCTTAATGGGTAAATCTCACCGTTTTTTCTTATTCCTTGTGTTTCAAATGGCAATTCATAACCTGATTTGATTTGACTTGTTACAAAATCTCGCTGTTCCGGGGCAATTAATAACACCCCTTGCATTCCCATTAACTCATTATAAGTATAGCCGGTGATATCAAAGATTCCTTTATTGCAATCTAAGATGAGACCTTGATTGTGAATAACAAATCCGCCAAAGGATATATCATGTAAAGCTTTAAATCTTTCACTCTCTTTAAGTCTTTTATTCTTTTGGCTGATGAGAATTAAACCCAATGAAGTCGTTATTACCACTATAACCAACAAAACAATGATAATCAATGTCGAGTTGTGCTGACGGTTTACAAATAATATGAATTCTGTTTGGTCGATGATGATGGAAAAAAGATAGGTTTCACCCTTGATGTCAATCGGATAGGAATAAACATGCACCGTTTTAATGTCACCATTAGCTAAACGATGCTTAAAAATGAAGAAATCGCGTTCTTCATTGAGGGCTCGTAGTCTTTCAGCAGCTACCTCCTCGGGTGATAAGGTATTAATATTGCTGATGTTCATGGAGATTAAGGTATCTAATGAATAACCATAAAATGATGCGGCCGCCGGATTGGCATAGTAAATAACACCCGTGATGGGGTGAATAATGAGCATGATACTTTGGTGGTTATCAAACAGCTCCTTGAAATCAACATCATCAGGTGTCGCACTAACAGTTAATGGTGCAGTAACCATGCTTACAAGCAAAATTAACAAACTAAGAATTTTTTTCATAGTTCACCTTCTTTAAATGGCTTATTCATAACAAGCAATAAAAAACATCTTTTTTCGTTTATATTTTACCATACTTTTTAAATAATTAAAAAGACTCATTTTTATTGTGTTATTAACAAAGAAAGTACTTTAGCTTATTAATTTCCAACTGCTGTTTTCTTAAAACCTGGTTCATTTCAGTTTATTATAAACAGTATTCCTTATTTTTTGATTAAATTGTTTCGCACTCTTGCTAAATAAAATTACATGATTTTTTAAAACAAAAAACTGCTTTAATACCCTGTAAATCGGGCACAATAAAAAAATAGCCTTATAAATCAAACAGATTTACAAGACTATGTCCTTTTTTTATTGTCTCCTTGACAAAGGGAATACTTTAACATTCTTTGGTCTCTTGTTTTCCCTTTTTAAGTCCATTCCTCATTGAGTGGTTCAATGTTTATTTAAATTGCTTGTCGCTTTAAAACAACCCATTTACCGTCTATAGGCTACATTATACCGATTAACGATTGATATAATAAAGGCACATCATTTTTTACAGTATTGTAAATTATAGATAAATCAACATTACCATAATCATGTATAACTCTATTTCTTAAACCTTTAATTGCTACCTAAGGAACATTTGCGTTATTTTGTTTGAATTGATTACTAAGTCTATTTGAATTTTCAGATATTTGAATTAAACGAAACATTACTGAATCAATAAGCAGTTCATTTTGTTAAATGAATTTTCATCGATGTTTTTCCACATGTTTCATAACAAATTCTATGTCAGTAACAATCTTTTTTAAATAATATCCATCATTTTTAATATTAGCCATATATCTTTATTCCTTTTTTTAGTATTTCATATAATAAATCAAAATTATTTTCTAATTGTTTCACAGTTAATAAATCTATTTTTTTATTAAATAATTTATTTCTCAATGTTTCAATTAAATTATAATAATCTAAACCGGTTATACTTGTTGATATTAATAGGTCGATATCACTTTTTTCACTCGGATTTCCTTCAGCATATGATCCGAATAAGTAACAATAATCAACATCCAAATTATTAAAAACTTGTTCACAAGCTTCTTTAATTTGTTCAATGGAAAGGATACCAGTTGTCTCATCAATATAATCATATTTTTCTAGTTTTTCCATCATATATAAATATTTCATTGAGTTTCGTTTGGATTCATCATTTTCATAATTTTGATAAGTCCTAATGGGTATTCCAAGATATTTAGCACTTTCAACCTGGGTTAATTTTTTGCTAATTCTTAATTCTTTTAACGACATAATAGCACCTCAACTAAATAATGCCACATTATTTATATTAACGCAATAATTGCGTGCCTTGCTGCGTTTGTAACTAAAAGAAAAATAGAATTCACTTTGTCCACATTTAGAATTGGTTTATAACTAAATTTCATTATTCTTAGGTATAAAGTTGTCATACATGGATGAATACAAATCTCATGTTATTGCAATCAAAGGAGAATCATATCGATTAAAAGAAACCAAGGAGTGCTTAGACCGCTAGGTGGTCAATTTCAAATTGCTGAGGGGAGTCAATTTCAACTTGGCATTGGCATCTTTTTTCTATTTTTTTAAATGTGGTATTAGACCGCTTATAGATAAAACATAGTCAAAAGATAAATATGATGGTCCATAAATATATCCTGCAAGATAATGTCCAGGAGTGTTTTTGTCACTTTCATATAGTCCTCTTTTAAGTTGAATTATCTTCTCATCTCTTAAATATCTTGAAATTTTACCCATAATATCAGAATAATTCTTATTAATTTTTATTAAATCTTGAGTCGTATATACCATAATTACCTCCAGTTAATTGTACTATATCACATTATCTGGAGGAAATAAAAAAGATCAATCATAAATTTGTTTTTTCTTAACAAATAAAAAGATGCCTTATTTCAGACACCTTATTGCATAAACTCTTTAGAGTTCAAATCCTATTGTTAGAGCTGTCTTTTACAACTAAGGGATCGCTGGTTAATGCCCTAACTGTGCAAAACTACTAACATTTGACCGACAAAGGGAAAATAAGGCATTTCCATATACTTTTGAGGCATTCCAACGGACAATTGGGTATTTTACCTTAACTGGTGCTTTTTGTCCATCAAAGGGGAAATGGAGTATTTTGAGGTATTTTAGAGGAAAATAAATCTATCTATAAAAACATTGCACCTGTTAATTAAAACCTCTTACTTTTGCCCGTTTTCTAATAAAATTTCTAACTCGCTTTTAAATTCGCCATTAAATAATCTTCCATCTGAAAGATATTCAAAAAAAGTCTGGTAATTGCTAGGGCTAAGAAAATGAAATATATATTTTTGATTGATATTTACCTCTTCAAGTTTAACATTCAACTTTTTGAAATGATCAAGAGCGTATTTATATTTAGCTTTATTTTCATCAGAATTATCTTTGTCGGATTTAATTTCAACTACTATTATATATTCCGTATCATTATACTCGCATAAGATAAAATAATCTGGATTAAAATTAAGATTTTTTTGATGATTAGATATTCTAATACTATATTCTATTTGATAAAAACCTCTATCTCTTGATTTTATCCATTTGCTTATAAATTTAGCATTTTCATTTTTTATCAGTTCTTTTGTAAAAAGATTTTCAGGCGATTCAGATGTAAAAACAAAATTCAACGGTGTCTTGAATGTATATTTGTTCACATGATGACTTGTTCGTTTTGGATTTTCATCATCATTAATGAATTTACCAAAAATATCCTTTTGTTCATCATTAATTGCTACCTCAGAATAATCATCAGAATAAAAAACTGTCCCACTCCTTCTCAACGAAGATAGTCCTAGACTTTCATCAGGCATATTTTCTGTGTTTATCTCTATAATATTATCAGGCTTGATTTCGGGTATCACTGTTTTGCTAGATTTCCGAATTAATGTCGAAAATGCTCTTAAAACTCTTTGTGTATTTTCATTTGACAGATTTTCTCCTTCAATACCTACTTTTCGCATTGACTTTATGATGAGTTCCTTTATTTTTTCTTGCGGAGGAAGATTATCCTTATCATATATTTCATTATCTCCTAAACCTAATATTCCACCTTCCCACTCACGAGTTCTAAACCCATTCATTATCCTACCAACAATTTCATCTACACTACTGATTTCATATTTTAATTGATATTCTCTTTGCGTCAAGTATCCAGTCGAAAAACTTTCGTATATGACTTCTCTTTTAATGTGTGCGGCTTGGCTTTCTAAATTTATCCCTTCACGCCAAGATTTTGAATAATCCATATTTTTATCTTTTTCTGGATGCTCAACTTCTTTTTCTTCTCTCAAATATAACAAGTTATATATAGTAAAATTATATTTATTTCTTTCTCCTATATATTTAACTGAACTTGTTATTCTTTTTTCAATTTCCAAAACTTCATCTACTAAATATTTAATATTTTTACTCCAATTAGCGTGATTAGATATAGTAACTGTTGGATGTACCCCGAGATATTCGTTTGGAATTCTAAGCCCTCTTCCTAAAACCTGCGCAATCAATAATTTGGAATTAAATGCTCTATCTTCCCAAGGCACTATTTGGAACACATTTTTAACATCCCAACCCTCTGTCAACATACTCACAGAAATAATCCATTCAATAGGATTATTAAAGTCATCGACATAATCTAACTTAGGAATATTTGCTGCATGATTAGAATGAGATGTAACAATTAATACTTTGTCTTTAACAAAATTTTCAGAAAGGTTTTCCCACTCAATTAAAAAGTCACATAGTTTTTTATAAAGCTCATCAGCAGCTTCTATATCTTTAGTAATCATTATAGTTAATGGCTTTATTTTACTATATGTTTTTTTGTTTTCTAGATGGTTAGCATATATTTTTTGAAATTTTTCGTAATCTTTATTAGTCCCTTGATCTTCTGCAACATAAGAAATAGTTTTTACTACCCTATCATCAATTGCTTGTCTTAAAGAATACCTATATATAACATCAACAAAATATTCGTTATCAATATATGCGGTTCCAGTGAAACCTAAAATATATTTAAAATTATAATTTTTAGAAATTAAAAATTCTTTCCATTTTTTTATATTTTGTCCTTCAGTACTACGCAAACTAATTCCTTGTAATTCGTTATAAATATGATGCGATTCATCATTTAAAACAAGGGTGTCCTCTCCACCTAATCTAAAACTATCGTCTATAGACGAGCCTGTACCAGAATACACTGCATGTATATTTTCAACGCAAATATCTCCTTCACTAATGGTCCTATTGGCATCAATGATACTTGGGTTTGAAATAACAGCATTTTTGGGTATTGCATTTCTTAAATCTGTGTCAGAAGCCAGTAATTTGAATTTTTCGGTCAATCCTTTCTCTATAGTCAAAGACGGGCATAAAACAAGAACTCGTTTCACTAAGCCTAAGGCTAACATAATTTGAGCAATACCATAAATAACATATGATTTACCTGTGCCTGTGGCAAGATCAATATTTGCATGAAGTTTGTTTCTTATTTGAAATTTATTAAATAGTTGTTCAATTCTAGGATATTTTTGTTGTAAGTGCATGTTTTTATTATAATTTTCTTTTGCCAAATCCTCAGTACTTTCATACAAGCCTGAAGCTAAAAAAATTATTGCTGCCTTTATTGCTTCCTTTTGATATTCTCTGTTTCCACACAAAACATCAAGATAGGCCGACCAATCATCAAGGTTTAATTTTTGTGGATCATATGATGAATTTACATTTAAAATTAAATCTTTTTGTTGATAAGTATGTTTATCTTTCATCATTAATTATCCTCCTTTTTGGGTTTAACAACAAAATCATTACCATAAATATCCGAAATTATAAACATCGGGTTATTACCAAGAACATCTTTTCTAAACTCCCACACGATGCTGCTGATTTTATTTTTCTTCATTTTAATTTTTGTATCTTTTTCAGATTTGTTTTTACTTACAATTTGGTCCCAAAACTTGACATCATCCATAATAAAAAAATTACCATTATTATCATAATCTACATAAATACTAGACAATGTAGAGAAACTTTCCTCAAATCCATTTTGTACAGAATAACTTTTAAATTCATCTGAATATTGTAAAATGAAAATAGAAAAAAGATTTAAAGAACAAAGGGGGTTAGGGGGAAATGTGTTCCCCCTGTA